>JAIQFS010000040.1 GCA_020073145.1 Terriglobia bacterium | reverse complement strand
AACGGACTTGGGAACTGCGGCGCAGGAAGCGAAGTAGCAGGCCGGGAACATCGACCCCGGAATGGAGTCCGCGAAAGCGGGAGCCGTTGCGGGCGAGGGAAAGGCCGTTACGAGCGTCCGGTCCCGGACGGGAGAAGCACTAGGCTGCGGCGTGCCCGGAGGCATTGATCCGGTTCCTGGAGAAACCAGGGACGGGGGAGCCGAGGGGCGAAACGTCCGGCGCTCTCGGCCGCGGAGCTCAATGCCGTGCATGCCGGCGGTGAGTCAGGCTGGAAATCAGGTCACTTGGAACCATTTCTTTTTGGGGCGTAGCGGTTCTGCCTGCGCCTGCCCGGCTCTTCCAGACCAGATTAGGAAACGGAACACTCGGGGCACAGCGGTGTGCCGCAGTGGCGCAATTGTGATAGCGTAAGGAATTCGCAAGCGCTGGAGGATGCATGGAGGCCCTAGGGCTGATTGAGACGAAGGGTTTAGTAGGCGCCATTGAGGCCGCCGACGCCATGGTCAAGACCGCCAACGTGGTTTTGACGGGCAAGGAATTTGTCGGAGCCGGTCTGGTGATGGTCACCTGCCGCGGCGACGTCGGCGCGGTCAAGGCGGCCACGGACGCGGGTGCGGCCGCGGCCCGGCGCGTTGGCGAGTTGGTCAGCGTCCACGTGATTCCGCGGCCTCACGACGAAGTCGAGCGCGTGCTCCCCACAGGCGGCCTCAAGAAGTAGGGGCCGATGCTTCACGATCAAGATCTCCTGTCGGTTCAGGAGGTCCGCACCAAAGTCGAAAAAGCCTACCAGGCCTGGCAGAAGTATCTCGCCTATTCCCAGGAGCAGATCGATTCCATCGTGGAGCGCATGGCCGCCGCGGCCCGCGCCCACTCCCAGCGCGTCGCTGAATTGGCGGTGGAAGAAACGGGATACGGAAACGCTCGCGACAAGCACCTGAAGAACCTGCTGGCGTGCGATATTCTGCCCCGCCGCATGCGCGGCGTAAAAACCGTCGGCATCCTGCGGGAACTGCCTGGGGAGAAGATCGTCGAGATCGGGGTTCCGGTGGGCGTGGTGGCGGCCATCCTGCCTACTACCAATCCCACGTCGACCGCCATCTACAAGACCCTCATTTCTCTCAAAGCGGGCAACGCCATCGTCATCAGCCCGCACCCCCGCGCTCACCGCTGCACTTGCGAAACCGCTGCGGTGCTGGCTGAGGCTGCGGCGGCGTCCGGAGCGCCCGAAGATCTCATCCAGTGCGTCGACACCGCTACGCTGGAAGGCACCCAGGCTCTGATCCGGCACGAACGCACCAGCGTGATTCTGGCCACCGGAGGATCGGGTATGGTCAAGGCTGCATATTCCAGCGGCAAGCCGGCTTTCGGCGTCGGGCCGGGCAACGTCCCCGTTCTGATTGATACTTCCGCCGACCTGGAAGACGCCGTGGCTAAGGTCGTCGCGGGCAAATCCTTCGACTACGGCACGGTGTGTTCCAGCGAGCAGGCCATCGTGGCCGAAGAGTCTCTGCGCAGCCGCATTCTCGCCGCCCTCCAGGCGCAGCATGCCCACATCGCGAATGACACCCAGAAGGAAGCGCTCGGCAAGCTGCTGATCATGCCCAACTGGACCGTGAATCCCAAGTGCGTCGGCCAGTCGCCCGGCAAGATTGCCAAGATGGCGGGATTCGAGGTGCGGCCGGACACGTCCATTATCTGCGTGGAAATAGGCGGCGTGGGCAAACAGCACCCGCTCTCTGCCGAGAAGCTCTCGCCGGTGCTGTCGCTGCATTTCGTCAAGGATTTCTCCGCCGCTGTCGAGGCCTGCTACGCGCTGCTGAAGTTCGGCGGTCTCGGCCACACCTCGGTGATTCACGCCAAGGATGACGCCCGCATCCGCCAGTTTGCGCTGCGCATGCCCTCCATGCGCGTGCTGGTGAACACGTCCTCGCCGCAAGGCTCCACCGGCATCACCACCAATGTGTTTCCGGCCATGACCCTGGGCTGCGGCGCCATCGCGGGCAACTCGACTTCCGACAATGTCGGGCCCCTGAACCTGATCAACATCAAGCGCCTGGCCTATGCCGTGCGGGAAGCTCAGGACGCTTTCGAAACGCCGATCGCCGCAAGCGCCGTGGCCGCCGGCGGCGGGCCCATCGACCGCCGCACCGTGGCCGCCGCGGTGGACCGGTACTTGGCCGCACGCGGTGTTTTTACGGATACGTCTGTGACCTCGTCCACGGTTTCGAATGTGGCGACGGAAGTGGTGGACCGGTTTCTCTCGCGGCGTTCCGCCGGCGAGAAGACCGGATTCAGTTGACTGACCAAAACGGGCGCGGGCGCGTCCTGCTCGGCGGCGCCGGCGGCTCCTCCCGCAACGCCGGCGGCTCCTCCCGCCGAGCCGGCGCCCCAGACCGTGGACTTCGTTTGTGAGGATGATGTGCGCGCCGCCATCCGCGACAATCGCCGGATCTACATCTCGCCCAAGACCATCGTCACCCCGTCCGCCCGCGAGCTGGCCGCGCCCTCTGATATTCTAATGGTGGCGCAGGGCTGAGGTAATCCGTGGACTTAAATTTAGATACGCTCAAGCGTGAGATCCTCGAGTATCTCGAAACGGCCGGATTCGCCGTATTCCGCAGCAGCCCCGGCGGGCTGGAAGGCCTTCCCATGGTGCTCTGGGACGTCGAGCACCATCCGGACTATCAGGCATTTCTCAATGTCGCGCGCCAGGCCGGAATCAAGCTCATCCTCTTCGCGGCGGCGGAGTTTGGAAGCGCCGACCTGGACGAACTGATCGAGCAGCTCGAAGACTGCGAACTCACCCGCGAGGAGCGGCGCGAGTACGAATCGCGGTTGCGCGAGTTGCGCATCTTTGAAGGCGTGACGTGCTCCATCGAAATCGCCTTCGATCACCACTCCCGCCTCTTCGTGTATGAAGTGCAGCCCGATTGGTACGAGGAGTTCCTCAACCTGGAAGAAGAGATCACCTCACGGTTCGCCGACGAACCCGACGTCGACCGGGGCGACTCGCTGGGCGGGTATTTTTCGAAGAACTAACGGGACTGCATGGCAAAGCGCGCCCGCTGGACGCTGCCCGCGGCGGAGCCGTCCGCGGTTGACTCTCTCGGCGCGGCGCTCGGGCTGGCGGCGCCGGCTGCCCAGGTGTTGCTCAATCGCGGCGTGGGTACCCCCGAGGCCGCGCGGCGCTTTCTGAATCCTTCCTTCGGCGAATTACTCGATCCCTTTCTCATGTGCGATATGCAGCCCGCCGTGGAGCGTCTGGAACAAGCCATCCGGGATCGCGAGAGGATCCTGATCTACGGCGACTATGATGTGGATGGCACTACTGCGGTGGTCCTGCTGATCAAAGCCATCGAACTGGCGGGAGGCGCGGCCTGCTATCACGTGCCGCACCGTCTGAAAGACGGCTATGGCATGCGCCCGGAAGTGGTGGAGCGGGCCGCGGCCGAAGGCGTCCAGCTGATTGTGAGCGTCGACACGGGCATTCGCGCCGGCGACGTGGTGGCGCGCGCCAACGAACTCGGGATCGGCGCCATCGTGACCGACCATCACCTCCCCGAGGCCGCGTTACCCCCGGCGGTGGCTGTTCTCAATCCCAATCGGCCGGACTGCTGTTATCCGGAGAAGAACCTGTGCGGCGCAGGAGTCGCGTTCAAACTGGCGCAGGCTCTGCTGGCGCGCCTCGGCTGGCCGCCGGACAAGCTGCGCCGCGTCACGGAATCGCTTCTCAAACTGGTGGCCATCGCCACGGTGGCCGACGTGGTGCCGCTCACCGGCGAGAACCGCATCATTGTGAAGTACGGACTCGATGGACTGCGCGAAGTGCGCAATCCGGGCCTGCGGGCGTTGTTGGACGTAGCGGGGTTCTCCGGAAACGGCGTGCCCAGCGCGCGCCAAGTGGCTTTTCAGATTGCCCCGCGCCTGAACGCAGCCGGCCGCATGGACACCGCGCAGGCCGTGATCGAGCTGTTCCTCACTTCCGACGCGGAGCGCGCCCGCGCGCTGGCCCGGCAACTCCACGAGCAGAACGCCCAGCGGCAGCAGGCCGAAGCGCAAATCCGGGAGGCGTGCGAACAGGTACCGGTGGACGAATCGGCGGCGGCGCTGGTCTACTACTCCGAGGATTGGCACCGGGGCGTTTTGGGCATCGTCGCGAGCCGCCTGGTCGAGCGGCTCCATCGCCCGGTCTTTGTGCTGGGCCGCAATCCCGCGGACGGGCTGGCTCAAGGCTCCGGCCGCAGCATTTCCGCATTCCATTTGCTCGAGGCCCTGGAAGCCATGCCGGACCTGTTCGTGCGCTTCGGCGGCCACCAGCATGCCGCGGGAGTCACTCTCGAAGCCCATCGCGTGGACGAGTTCCGCGCGCGTTTCGACACCTACGCAGCGGCCCGCCTGGGGCCGGATGACTTTCAGCCCGAGCTGCGCATCGACGGCGCAATTCGGCTGTGCGACGTTACCGATGGCAGCGTCGCAGAAGTCTTTGCGCTGGCCCCCTTCGGTCATGGCAACCCGCCGCCGCTCTTCGTCGTTTCCGGCGCGGAAGTGGGGGGACCGCCCGCGGTCTTGAAGGAAAAACACCTGCGAGTCATGCTGCGCCAGAACGGCCGCAGCCTCGCTTTGAAGGCATGGAACTTCGCGGCGCGTGCGGCCGAACTGGCACCCGGCACCCGTGTGGACGCCGTATTTTCCCTGGAAGAAGATGCCTACTCGGCGGCCCGCGGCTATCCCGGCTGGGCCGCTGTGCTGCGCGACGTGCGGCCGGCAACGAACTGATTAATCACACCGCAGCGCCGTCATCGGGTCCACGCGCAGCGCCCGCACAGCCGGCACCAGCGTAGCCAGTAGCGCGACCCCAATCAGCACGCCCACCACGGCCAGGAACGCCGCCGGATCGTACGTGCGGAGACCCGGAACCAGAAACAATGCCAGAGGGCGGGTGGCCAGCAATGCCAGCGCCAGCCCAATCGTCATCCCCACGCCCACCAGGACAAGGCTGTGCCGGCACACGACCCGCAGCACCTGGGCGGGCGTCGCTCCCAGCGCCACGCGGACTCCGATCTCGCGGTTGCGGCGCGACACGGTATACAACAGGCCTCCATATAATCCGATCGCCGCCAGCACCAGGCTGAGCACCCCCATCGCCCCCAGCAGCGCCGCACCCGCCTGGCTGGGAAGCAAGGCCAACCCGAGCGCGCGAATCATCGGCTTGGTTTCGATCGCCGCGGTCAGATCGAGCTGGCCCAAGGCGTCCTGAACCGGCTTCACCAGTCCGGCTGGAGGGCCGGCGATCCGGACGATAAATTGCAGGTTCATCGGTCTGTCGCGAGCGAAGTAGGACTCGTACAAGGCCGGGCGCTGGTTCTCGCCGAGCGTGATGTACTTACTATCTTTCGCGACCCCGACAACCCGCATGGTGAATCCTCCCCCCATCACAACCGAGTGTCCTACCGGATCCTGATTCCCAAAGACAATTCGCGCGAAGGTCTCGTTGATAATGGCCGCCGCCGGGACGCCCTTCCCATCCTGCGAAGCGAACTCCCGGCCGCGCAAGATCGGAATTCCGATGGCACGAAAATAGTCCGGGCCCACCGCATTGCATTCGTAGCTGATCGGCACCAGTTGCGGCGCCAGATCGGTGCGCGCCGCGGTAACAATCCCACAACTGTCATTCAGCGGCACTCGCTGGGTGATGGCCGCCGCCGCCACTCCGGGTAGGGAGCGCAGGCGTTCGAGCGCCTGGTCCACCAGTCGTCTCTCGGTGGCTTGGTCCGGGTAGCGTTCGGGCACCAGCCGCATCGATGTCCAGATCGTGTGGTCCAGATCAAATCCGGGATTGATGGAGGTCGCGCGGAGCAGATTGTGAATGAACAGGAACCCGGTGGCCAGCAGCACAATCGAGACCGCCAGTTGTCCGGCAACCAGCACGCTGCGAAGGCCCCCGCCACCCCCGGTCTGGCCCTGCTCGCGCTTCAGCAGGCCGTTGGCATCCCTTCGGACAGCTTTCAGGGCGGGCATCAGGCCGGATACCAGCGCGCTCACCATGACCAGAACGATGGCATACAGCAGGAGACGCCGATCGGGCTCCGCCACAATTTGGATCGGTACCGGGAGCGGCAGCGTCAGGCTGGAGAGCAGACGGCCGCAGACGAAGGTAATCAGAAGACCGGTGGCCGCCCCCAGCACGGTGAGCACCAAGCTTTCCGCCAGCAGGTGGCGTACCAGGCGCAGTCTGCCGGCGCCCAGGGAGAGGCGAATCGCCAGCTCCCGTGAGCGGCTCGAGGCGCGCGCCAGCAAGAGGCTGGCTACGTTGGTGCAGGCGATCAGCAGCACCAGCGCGGCGACGGCCAGGATCAATCCGAAGAATGCAGCCAGGGCTTGTTGGAGGGGCCCGGGTCCGAAGGAGGCGATCCCCCCGGTGACGGCCGTCACCTGGATTTGAGAGGTTCGCTTCCAACTCTGCTTGGGATGCAGGCGATCGAGCTCCTGAAGCACGCTCTCGAGCCGTGCCCGGGCCACCGCGATCGTCATACCAACAGGCATCCGGGCATAGAAGTTCACCATCTGGTCATCACGAACCGCCGGCACGTAGATGTCCGGGGAATATCCGAAGCCGAAAACAGTTCGGTGATTCGCGGGCAGCACGCCGACAATCGTGTGGAGCTTCCCGTCCAGGATCAGTTCCCGGCCGAGAATCGAAGGATCCCCGCCGAAACGGCCGCGCCACAGACGATCCGAGAGCACCGCGGTCGCCGTTTCCCCCGGCGCGATGCCGCGGCCTAAATGGAACGGCACATCCAGCACGCTGAAATAGTCGTCCGTCACCAACCCCGCGTACAGCCGGCTGGTCTGGTCGGCGTTGCGCCAGTTTACTTCGCTTTCGAGATTAAGCCCCGCCGTACCCTCGAAGATGTGCGCGTCGCGGAGGAATTTGTAATCGGCAATCGAAGCAGCGCTGTTTCCTCCTTCCCAGATCGAAATCAGGGACGACGGATCCCGGGCCGACGGCAAGCTGAAAAGAAAGCTCGTCGTGAGGTTGAAAATGGTGGTATTCGCGCCGATTCCCAGGGCCAGGCAGAACACGGCCGCCAGCGCAAACCCCGGATTGCGCCGCAGCGCGCGGGCGGAGTACCGAACGTCGGAAGCCAGGTCTTCCAGCCATCGAATCTGCCAGGCGCCGCGGGTGTCTTCGGCGGCCCGGGCCGCCGGGCCAAATTCGCGCCGCGCCTGCGCCAGCGCCGCCGCGCGTGGCAGTTCGCCCCGATGCAGTTCCTCGGCCCGCGATTCGACATGAAACTGCATCTCGTCCTGCAGCTCGGAGTGAAAGCGCGACCCGCGCGCCAGGTACAGCAACCGGCGCCAAAGTTCTTTTCCGTATGCCATTGACACACCCCTTTCAAGCCGTCTTCATCACCATCTGAATGGCATTGACGAGGCGGTCGAATTCACCCGCTTCGCTCGCGAGCTGCTTGCGGCCCTCGCTCGTGAGTCGGTAAAAACGCGCCTTCCGGTTGGTCTCGGAGACGCCCCATTCCGCTTTCACCCAGCCCTTGACCAGCATGCGGTTCAGGGCTGGATACAGCGACCCTTCTTCGATGGCGAGCGTCTCCGCCGAGGATTCCTTGATCCGGCGCGCGATGGCGTACCCGTGCCGCGGCCCCGCGGCCAACGTCCGCAAGATCAGCAGGTAGAGCGTGCCGGGAAGCAGTTGCAGTGAGTCGTGTCCCATGTGTACCCCTGTCCAGATTATGCATAGTCAGGAAATGGTACGCAAGGAGGGACGCCCTGGTTCCCTCAAAAAAAGAAAATTTCGGCGGGCGCGACTATTCCGCGTCGGCCGCGCGCACAGCCCGTTCCACCGGCTCCAAGACCTCGATTTCCACGCCCAGCGGCGCGGTCTTCAGATCGGCGAACTTGCGCGCGCTCACCATCACCCGGCTTTCCAGGGACCCCACGGCGCTGTTGTACGCCTCTACCGCGCGATCCAGGCTCTTGCCGACCTTGCTCCAGTGGTCCCCCATGTCGGAAAGCCGCTTGAACAGCTCTTTGCCCAGCGCGCTGATCTCGGCCGCGTTCTCCGCCAGCTTCTCCTGCCGCCAGCCGTAAGCCACCGCGCGCAGCAGCGCGATCAGCGTGGTGGGAGTGGCCAGGATGATGTTCTGATCCACGCCCACTTCAATGAGCGACGGATCCTGCTCCAGCGCCGCGCTGAAGAAGCTCTCGCCGGGCAGAAACATCACGGCGAACTCCGGCGCCTGGTCGAATTGCTCCCAATAGGATTTCCGCGCCAGCGCGGTCATGTGGGTGCGCACCTGGCGGGCGTGGTCGGCCAGCCGGGCCTTGCGCGCGCCCTCGTCGCCGGCTTCCATCGCGCGGAGGTAGGCGTCGAGCGGCGTCTTGGCGTCCACCACAATGGTCTTTCCGGCCGGCAGCCGCACCAGCAGGTCCGGCCGCAGTCGGCCTTCTTCGGACTGGACCGTCGTCTGACTGTAAAAATCGCAGTGTTCCAGCATGCCGGCCATCTCTACCACGCGCCGCAGCTGAATCTCGCCCCAGTGGCCGCGGACGCTCGGGGAGCGTAAGGCCGTGACCAGCCGGCCCGTTTCCGTCCGCAACTGTTCCTGCGTTTCGATGAGGCTGCGAACCTGCTCGTTGAGGGAGGCATACGCTCCGGCGCGCGATTTTTCCAGCTCCTGGATTTTCGTATCCACTTTTTCAAGCGAAGTCCGCACGGGCGCCACTATCTCCGCGATGGCCTGCTGGCGTTTCTCCAGATCGCCGCGTGCCGCCTCCTGGGTCTGGCCGAGCGTGGCCTTCGCCAGATCGAGAAAAGCTTGATTGTTGCGCGTCAGGGCGTCGGCCGAGAGTGCGCGGAACGCGTCCGACAGCTTCTGCTGCGCGTCATCCCAAAGCGCCAGTTTGGTCGCGGCCGCCCGGCGCTCGGATTCGAGCCGCGAGCGCAGCAGCAGCCACGCCGCAGCCATGCCGGCGATGAAACAAAGAACCGGGAGAATGTTTTGCACCTTCTCCATTATGACCCCGCGCGCCTGCAAGTGGACAACGACGGCGCTACAGCAACACAGTGTCGATGGTGGCTTCCGGAACGGGGGCTGGAGGATCCGGAACCCCAGCGTCGGCGACGGCGGCCGTCTCCGAACCGGACAGAAAGCGCACAAGGTCCGCCTCTGAGCCGTCGAAGAACCCGTCCACCAACTCCCGGATCGCCGCCCGGCGCATGGCCTCGCGCGACGCCTGCAGCGAGTACACAAAGGCCCGGCCCGCCTTGCGGCGCCCCAGCCTCCCTTTGCGCACCAACCGCTCCAGCACCGTCATGATGGTAGTGTAGGCCAGCGGGCGCGATTGCGCGACCACCGTCTGCACCTCCCTGACGTTGGCTTCTCCCAGCGACCAGAGAGCCTTCAAACAAAGCATCTCCAGCGGCGGCGGCATGTCGCGCGGTGTCCGGTGCATCAGCTCCCCGGCTCCGTCTCGCCCGGCCCCAGCGCCTGTTTCAGCTTGCCGGCGAATGCGGACTCCGGCCTGGAAGCAAACAAGGGATGCGCCGCGGCATCGCTCTTCGCGGCGGCCGCAGCCGGCGTGGGGGGAACCGTCCCGTTGGACGACGCCGGACGCGGCGGCCTCGCCTCTTCCGGCGGGTTCAAATACCGGTCCTTCTTGAGCGCCGCGCGCTCTAGCGCGCCGCTATAGGTGGTGAAGCAGCCCTCCACCTGCCGGTCATTTTCGATCAGCGCGCGCATGCATTCCATTTTGGAATCCATGTCATCGATGTAGTGCAGCAGCAGCGCCTCCGGGAACTGCGGCAGCTTGGGCGAGCCGAACTCCAGATGGCCGTGATGGCTGAGGATCATGTGCTCCACCAGCGAACGCAGCAGGGGCGGAAAATCCGGAAGTTCTCGCAGCTTGTCCCCTACCATCCGCATCGCGATCGAGATATGGCCCAGCAACTGCCCGTCCGTCGAGTACGAAAACCCGCGTTCGTAGTGCAGTTCGTAGATCTTGCCGATATCGTGCAGCACCACGCCGGTCAGCAGCAGGTCGCAGTCGACAATGGGATAGTGGGGTGCCGTCAAACGGGCCAGCGTGCAAAGAGAAAGCACGTGCTCCAGCAGCCCTCCCAGATACGCGTGGTGAATTTGCTTGGCCGCCGGCGCGCGCCGGTAGCGGGCCGCGATCTCCGGGTCGCCCAGCACCGTTTGCAGCAGGCCCTTGAGATGAGGATTGCTCATCTGACCGACAAGGCCGCACAGCTCGCTCCACATCTCGCCCGCATCCCGCCGCGACGAAGGGAAGTAATCCGCGTAATCGATCTCGGTGTCGTCCATCCGCCGCATCTTGTGAATGGTCAATTGCGGCCGGTTGTGGAAGACCTGGATCAGGCCTTTCACCTTGACGAAATCGTCGCGGTCGAAGCTGTCGATCACTTCCGAGACGTTGTCCCACATCTTGGCGTCAACTTCGCCCGTGCGGTCCCCCAGCATCAGCGAAAGGTACAGCTCGCCGCTCTTTTTCTGGCGAATCTCCTTGGCGTTCACCAGAAAACTGGCGGTGATCGCCTGGTTGGGTTCGAGCTCATTCACGTACGGAGATTTCATGGTTTGACCGGCGGCGCAGCGGCGGCCGGCGGCGCCGCGCCGACACTGCTTCTGCCGCCGGGAAGCGGTATGATCTTGAGGAGCCTTCGTTTCCTCCGAGCGGCGACTTCTTCCTTGGTCGTGGTCTCCGGCTTCAATTGCGCCGCATCCTGCCATCGCGTATCTTTGCCCGGCGCGGCCCCGCTGTCGGTGTACCCATCCTTGATCTGCAGGTAGGCGTCCTCGCGAAGTCGGGTGAGATACTCCCGCACCTTGGGCTCCATCTTCGGCGCTTCCAGCTTCTCGGTAATGTCGTTCTTCACCTCTTCGAAGGTCGCTTGCCCGGCCTCGAAGCGCTCATCGACGCGTAGGATCAGCAGCGCCGTGGGCCTCTTGATGGGATCGGTGACGTATCCTTTCTTCTGCTGGAACACCAGATCCTCGAGCTCCTTGTCCAGCAAATGCTCGCTTCGCTTGTACGGTGGCAATTGCCCGCCGTCTTTGGCCGTGACTGGATCGTCTGAGTTCTTGCGTGCCAGATCGGCGAAATTCTCCCCTTTACGCGCCATGGCAACCAGCTCGGTGGCTTTCTTCTGCGCCGCCGCCGCCTGTTCTGGAGTCTTCCCATCGGTCGAGATCACAATCTGGCTGAGGAAGACCTGCTCCTCGCGCACGAACTCCTTTTGGTGCTCGTCGTAGTATTTCTTCAGGTCCGCTTCCGGAACCGACATGCGCGAGCTGATTTCTTCACCGATTACCTTCTGCGTGAGCATCGAGTTCTTCATCTGGTCACGGAAGTCTTCGTACGTCATCCCGGTCTGCTGGCGAATGTAGTCGTGGAATTTGTCTGGGTCGGTGATCTGACTCTGCGATTGGTATTGAGCCAGGCGGCGGGTCAAATCCGCATCCACGTTGAGGTTCAGGTCTTTGCCTCGCTGCACCAACAGCAGCTGATCGATCTGATCGCGCAGCGCGTTCTTCTCCTGTTCTCGCGCAGCCTCGGTCAGCCTGGCGCCCGCCACGCCCTGTTGGGCGAGAGCTTCGCTCACTTGCTGGCGCGCGTGTTCCAGTTCCCCGCGCGTGATGATGTCGCCGTTAACCTTGGCGACAATCTCCTCCACAATCCGGACATCGGCCGCACCGGCTAGAGGGAGAGTCGCCGCTATGAGCATCAGAGACCTGACAAGCATGTTGGTGAAATCCTTACGCTACTAATTTACCAAGCCCGGCACTCCGCCTGGCGGGCGCCCCGCCGCCGTCCTGTTCCCAGCCGCCCCATCCGGCGTCCGCTGGGCCCAAGCCACTCCCAAAAAAACAAGGGGCAGGCTGCAACGCCTGCCCCTCGTGGCTCCGCCAACTTCCTGCCCGTCCCGGTCCACCGCAACCGGCTGGATCGGGATCCCGGCCGAAACCTAGCTCTTTCCCGTCCGCCAGCCTTCGTGGTACGTCTCGCGTACGGTTTTGGAATACGGCACGGGACTGACCACCGCGCGGATCTCCATCTGCTTGTGGCGTTCGACGGTCGTCTTCTTCGTGCCGCCGCCTTCTTCGCCCCAAACCAGCGTGACCTCGGTGCCGATCTTGACATCGTGCTCCACCACGCCGAGCGATAGCATCGAGCGCTCGTTGTAGCTGTAGCCGGCGAACATCGAGAGGCCGGCCGCCTTGCCGCGGATCAGAATCTTGTCGTAAGAAGCCGACGTGTAGTTGGAAAGCGGTAGGTCGATGTACTTGTAGGGGTCGCCTGTTTCGAACATCGAGTCGAGAACCTTCTTCACATCTTCCTTGTTCCAGGCGAACGTCACCTTCTTCCGAAGCGTTGTCTGGTCCATCTTCTCCAAGGCTTCGCGTCCGATGAAGTCGTGGTCGAATTTGACGAACGACCCGTAGCCCAGTTCGAACGGATTCATGTAGTAGTCTTCGATGTTATTCGAGACGAAGCTGCCGCCGATCGAGCCCGTGCCTTCGTAGCTCGCCGCTGGCAGCCACTGCCGGTACGCTTTCATCTTTTCGCCGGTATACACCGCCGGGAGCGGCGACGGAATCCAGCCCGACTCCAGGGTGTTGGTCGCATATGCGCGCGCGCCCACCTGGACGATGCCGAACTCCTTTCCGGCCTCGACGATGATGCCGCGGATCTCTTCCCGTTCTTCGTACGGTCCCCAGATCTCCAGCCCAGGAGCGCCCGCCATGCCGTGGCGCAGCGCGCGCACCTTCCGCCCGCCGAGGTTCATGTAGCCCATGTTGAAGAACTTGATCTCGGGCAGAGGCCCGCCGTTCAGTTTCTCAATCACCTTCCAGGCATTCGGCCCCTGGATCTGATAGCGGTAGCAACTGCGGATCACGGCCTGCGCCTTCGGGTTCGAGGGGGAGCGGTCATCCTTCGTCGTTTTGACGTTGAAGCCCGCGGTCTCGGCCTGGAACTCGATCCAGCTGGCTGCCGGCGCGCGGCCGACGAACACCAGCCGGTTCGGTTCCAGATGGAACAGAATACCGTCGCCGATCACGTGCCCGCCGTAGCTGCAAGGAGATATCTGCTTGGCCCGGTCAATCGGGAACTTCTCGAAACTATTGGTCGACAGATGCGAGATGAACTTCACGGCATCCGGACCTTCTATGTACAGATTCACCATGTGGTGAGACTGATCGAAAAGAACGCAGCTGTCGCGCCATGCGCGCTGTTCGTCGCGCCAGTTTGAGTATTCGTAGGGGACCACCGGATAGACATAGGCCCCGATCTGCGAATTGCGGAGCAGGTTCACCGGATTCCCGGCACTTTGCAGCAGAGCTTCCAAGTTCTGGGAACTCCTGGTTGCGGAACTCATTTTTGCTAGTAATCCTCCCTTTACAAAAAAACTTTAGTTTTAATACCGGCCCAAACATCCTGTCCGGGCCCACTGAAGACGTGGATTTCTCTGGCCCTGAATCTGGATCCGCCTGGCCTCGACTGCCCTGTTGAGTATACACCACGCGACTTCGAAACCCTGCGCGGTGCCCTGCTTCTCCGGGTGCCGTCTTCCTTCACCCAGGTGCGAAGCGCTCACCGGTACGCCTTCCGCCGCCATCGCACGAGTGGGCCGCGAAAGTCTCAGGCTTAACAGCCGGTAGTACCGGACGTCTTGATCTTAGCGCCTCAGTAGAGCATAGCACGACTAGGCCGCCGCTGGGCTTCCCGACAGCCATGTGCGCATCGCCGCAGCCACCGCCGCGGGCTGCTCCATCGTCGACATGTGCCCGCATTCGGCAACGACTACCAACCGGCTATTGGGCATCGCCGCCGCCATCTCCCGGTGCGCTGGCGGTCCGCTCCAACTGTCCTCGCGGCCGCTTAAGAGCAGAACCGGGCACCGGATCTGGCCGAGGAGCCCGGTCGCGTCCCGCCGCCCCAGAAGCGCGTTCATCTGGGCTTCGAAGAGATCCGGCGTCTTGCGCTCGAACATCGTCACGATGGATTCCACCAAAGCCCCGTCGGACAAACGGTCCGGCGCGATCATGCCCTGGATCCATTCCAGCGCCATGGCCCGCATACCGCCGCTCCGCGCCAGGGCCAGGAGCGCCCTCCGCTTTCGCTCCTCTTCTTCGCCCGCCGGCCCCGCCGGCCGCGCGCGTGCGCCCGTGTTGAACAGCGCGATCCGCGTCACCCGGCCGGGCGCCTGGCGGAACACTTCCAACGCAATCCGTCCGCCCATGGAGTGGCCGGCGACCGCAAAGCGCTCCGGCGCCGTGCGCAGCACCTCCGCCGCCATCGCCGGTAGCGAATCCAGCGTCCCGTAGTCCGCACACGTGCACGCCGCCACGCCGGACAACGCCGCGATCTGGCCCTCCCAAACCGTTTGGTCGCACAGGAACCCGGGAAGCAGCACCAGTGCTTCCCGCTTCGCCGTCATTTCTTGGTCACTGCCTCCACCGGCGGCGTGCCGTACGTGTGGAACGATTCGATGGTCTTCAGTCCCCAGGCTTGCCCCTTCTTGCGCTCCGCCTCCGACCAGCGGATCGGCTTCCAGTCCGGCGCCAAAATCAGCCGAGCCCCGGCGTTGGCCACTTCCACCCGGTTCCCGCCCGGCTCGTAGACATAAAGGAAGAACGTCTGCTGGATGGCGTGCTTGTGCGGCCCGGTTTCAATGTGCACCCCGTTCTCCAGAAAAATGTCCGCCGCCAGCAGTACTTCCTCGCGGCTGTTCACCGCGTACGTGATGTGATGGAACCGCCCCTTGGTGCCGGTGTGGTCGCGCGTGTAGGCGAAGTCGTAGCTCTTATTGGTGCACGTCATCCACAAAGCCGCTTCGCTCCCGTCATCCAGCACGATCTGTTCGGTCAGCCGGAACCCGAGATACTGCTCGAAGAATTTGCGATTGCTTTCGATGTCCACCGCCAGCCCGTTCCAGTGATCCAGGCGGCGCACGTTCACGCCGCGCGCCGGAAACCGCTGCGCCTGGTTCTTCAAGGACGGCCGCAGCTCCGGCGGCGCCTGGTACCACTGCGTTTCGTAATAAAGCTCGATCTTGTGCCCGTCGGGATCTTGACAGACGAACGCCGGCCCGTGCGCCAGGTCCCCGTCGTTCCAGCCGATCTCGAAACCCGAACCCTGGAGTGCCGCCACCCGGCGCTCCAGCGCCTGCGGGCTGCGCGTCCGGTACGCCACATGCGCCATACCGGGCAGCTTGGAGGCGGTCAGTTTCAACGAATGTCGCTCATAATCGTCGTACGCGTGAAGGTATACGGAATCGCCCTCGCGGCCGCTCTCGGTCATGCCCATGACGTCGATGAAGAAGCGCCGGCTCTCCTCCGGCTTCGGTGTCAATAACTCCAGATGGCCCAAATGGGCGATGTCCATGATCGGTTCACTTTGCATGCATTCCTCGCATCGGTCATTTTACCGTGATCCTGTCTGGGAACGAATTCTCTGGCTAGTCGCCGCCTGGGGACCGGGCCCGTCCCGGGGCGGCCGCCGTTCCATGCCATGTAGATTTGATCGTCCCGTTCGGTGCCCGTAGGGTGTCGTTAGTCACAAATCCGTTGATGGCATGTCACATCGTCATCCAACCGCCTTTGGCCCGAATCGTGCTCGAAGAGACGTTGATGAGAAGCCTACTGTTAGCTTTGGTTATCCTGACCGCCGGATCTGCCTTGGCGGCCGACGTCTCAATCGGAATTCAAATCGGCGCGCCGCCTCCCCCACGAGTGTTCGCGGTGCGTCCCGTGGGTCCCGGGCCAGGGTGGCTCTGGATCGAAGGCTACTGGTATCCCTTGGCCGGCCACTACCGGTGGCACGCAGGCTATTGGACGCGCCCCCCCTACGAGGGGGCTCTGTGGGTTGCCCCCCGTCATGAAGGTGGACGTTACTTCGCCGGCTATTGGGACGGCGACCACGGCCGCTTCGAGCACGATCATCATTGGGACCGGGGCCGCGAGCGCGATTTCGACCGCGGACACGACCACGGCCGCGGGCACGACAAAGACCGCGAGCACGATCGCGGCCACGGCCACGACCGCGACTGAACCCGAACCGCACGGTGGAAGGCGGGCAACACGTCCGCCTTCCTTCCGGACCAGCCAGGTGTTGGGGCCGTTCGTTTCTCTCAGAAAAACCAAACGGCACAGCCGAACTAGCGCAACCTGTCGCGTTCCGTCTTGGCTTGGTGGAGGATCGGCAGGTCGTCGGCGTCTTTCCACAAGGTGAGAAAGTCTTGGTAGGCGGCTTTGGCTTTGGCGTCGTTTCCCGCTAGATGCCAGGCTCTGCCGATTTCCAGGCGCGCCAGCGCTGCCGTCGGATCCGCTAAGACGATCCCACGGTGATCGATCAACTTCTGAAATTCGGCCGCGGCCTCCGCCCCCTTATTGGGCTGCGCGAGCAGTGCTTCGCCGCGCACGTACGCCGTGTACATTGCGCCGGCAGAATGAACATCGAGGCTTTCCACGTTCATGGCGAGGTCATAGTTCTCGGCAGATGGGAGCTCCTGGATGGCCTCGGCCGGGCGACCCTCCTTGAGAGCGGCAAGCGCGCGAAGCACCGGCAGGTATTGGAATTGAACCAAGGTGTCTTCGGGAAACCGCCGATTCAGATCGCTTGCCAGTTCTTTGGACTGCTCGGTCGTTCCGGACCTCGCTAGCGCAAATGCCGCGGCATATTCTGCGTCGCGGCCGCGGGACAACTTCAGAGCGGCCCCTGCTCGCGCTTTGGCGTCCGCCGCACTCCCCAGGAAACTCTCATAGAATGCGGCTGCGCCCTCGAATGCGGCCGCTCTCTCATGCTGGCCGGACTGCCGGGCCAAGTCAACGGCGCTCCGCGATAGGCTTCGTGCGAGTTGCAAGCGCCCTGAGTAGGCTGCCACCAGAGCCTGGGAGTTCGTCATCCAGTCTTCACTGTCGGGCCGGTCTCGGGCCAGCGCAACCTGGCTCTCCATGGAGGCCGCGTCTCTTCCCAAGAACGCGACGTAGTAGCGCAGGAGAATGAGGTTGGCCGCGTCGAGCTTGCGGTCGGACGCCGTAAGAAGGGTCTTCCTCGCCTCTTCCAGACGATCCAGAATCAGGTAGGATCTCGCCTGACTGATGTAGCCGAAGACAAAATCCGGATCGACGGCGATCGCCTTCGATGCCTCCTCCAGCGATCTGATATGACGTCCGGCTCCGCGCAAGACCACTGACAATTGCGAATGGGCTCGCACATCGCGTGGATAGGTTTGTGCCCACGACTCGCCAATCCGAGCCGCCTTCTCGAGATTGCCGGTCACGCTATGCTCATAATTGAGCGAGATAAAAAACTTCTCCGGATCGCTGGCGTGATTCCGCATGGCGTAAGCTTTCTTCAGGCTGTCCACGGCCAGGACCGATTCGCCGATGACCGCATACGCAACACCCAAATGGGCAGAGGCCAGCGCGAAACTCGGGTCCAGCGCGACGGCGCGCTGAAACAGTGGAATCGCCGCTCCTCCGCCCTTCGAAACGTTCACCGCCTGGGCCGCGCTGAAGGCTTGCCAGGCATCCAGCGAAGAGGTCGTCGCCTCGATCAGGGGAATCTCATGTTCCTTCACCATTGTCCGCGACTCGCCCACCCGCTCCCGGAATCTGCCGGCGATCTGGCTGAGTGCGTTCAGGACCTCTTCCTTCTTGGCTACCTGCACCTGTTGCTCGTCGAGAATCTCCCCGTTCCGGCAGTTTCTTGCGCGGAAACCCAAAACATACTGGCTGCCGACGGCCGCAAGAGAGCCCTCCAGCATGGCCGCGCTGCCGCTTCGCACGCACACTTGCTGGGCAATCTCCGGCGTGAGTTTTGCATCGGGCGATCGCTTCATCAACGCCAACATCTTGCGGACACGCTGGTCGGAAATCAGGCTCAGGAACGGGGATTGTTCCAGCTGCGCGGCCATCCCCTGGCGCAATGTTTCGTCAAAAACCGGGTCACCCGTCGCGTTCTTGAAATCGGCGAGGACGATCGTGTCCTTGTCGGTGAGAGGAGTTGCACGAACGCGCTGCTGCCACAGGAAGAAACCGCCAGAGGCAACTACGATCGGAATCGCGGCAGCCACGGCATACTTCAGCAGAGGCTTGCGCCTGTGGCGTGGCGCCCCCGAACTCAATCCCGCCTGGAGCCGCTCCAGATCGCCACGCAGTTCCGCGGCGGATGCATAACGCCGGGAGGGATCCTTTTCGAGAAGCTCGCCGATGATCCGCTCCAACTCGGCCGGGACCTGCGGATTCCGCTCGTGGGCCGGCTGGGGGGCCCTGTTCAGAAGAGCGTCGAAAATGATGGGAGAGGTCGGCCCGTCGAACGGCCGCACTCTGGTCACCATTTCATACAGAACCACGCCCAGGCTCCACAGATCGGTGGCCGCGCCGACATTCTGACCGCGCGCTTGTTCGGGCGACATGTACCCCATCGTGCCCATCGCGATTCCCGGTTCGGTCAGCATTTCCACCGTCGATGCGTTCGGATCGGTGGGCTGGGCGTACTTGGCCAGGCCGAAATCGAGCACCTTGGCGGGGCCGCGTTCGGTGATGAAGATGTTGGCCGGTTTGATGTCGCGATGGATGATCCCTTTCGCGTGTGCCGCGTCCAACGCGTCGGCGATTTGAACGGCCAAGGCCAGGATCGTAGGGATATCGAGAGCCTTTTCCGCAATGCGCTCGCGAAGCGTCTGGCCGTCCAGCAGTTCCATGACGAGAAAGGGATGGTCCTCAGACCCGCCAACGTCGTAGACGGTGCAGATATGGGGATGATTGAGCGCCGAAGCGGCGCGCGCTTCGCGCTGGAAACGTTCCCGGGCGGCTTCGTTGGTGAAAGCTTGCGGTAGAACTTTAAGGGCGACTTCGCGATGGAGCCGCGTGTCGCGTGCCCGATAGACCTCGCCCATGCCGCCCTTGCCGAGGGAAGCAAGGATCTCATACGGCCCGAGCTTGTCACCGGTCGCCAGCGCCATAGAATCTGAACGATTCTAGCAGGGAGCCATCTTTAAAATACCGGCAGACGGGTAAACCAGAAACAATCCCGATGCCGAACCTGGTTTCCGGTCTCGCGACAGTCGCGCCAAGACCTGCGAACTGGTTACTTCCGGTTGTCTTTGCCGACGATGTGGGTAACGTCCTGATTGTTCTCGTTGCACACGTATTCCATGATTTCGGTATCGGTTTGCAGCGGGAACTGGCCATGCAGAGTGAAAGGCTTGGTGTAAGCGCCCGGATCGTCGATGGTCACTTCACTCTCCAGATGGCCTAAGTCGGGACGCCGGTAGCGTTCGGTAATGTGCAGTTTGTCGGTGTGCGGGTGAGCCGCGAAATCGAACCAAAACTTGTCATTGAAGCCGACGCTATCCACCACCAGCGTGTCGCCCTCCCAATGGCCGATCGAATCGCCGTACCAGGTGGGGTCCGGATCCTTGGGATGCGCGCGGCCATCGAGAAAAATCTGGCGATAGCTGTGAATATTCCCCTCAAAGAGAAACACGACCAACGTCGGAGTCTGCACAATCTTCCAGGGGTACGGCGCCAGACGCGGCACGCCCGTGGGCAGGCAGTTGGCTTCCGGATCGTCCTTCGACATCCGCTTCTTGGTCGCTTCCGCTGCCCACGGCTGCAACGGCAGCGTTTCGCCGGGCTTCAGCGCGGTGGAAATATCGTAAATGAAGTGGCGGTCCGGATTCCAGATACCGGAAAGGTCCGGCTTGCCGTCGCGCGCGCGCGGCGCCGGCCCGTTGGGAGTGGGCCGGTGATTCAGAACGCCGCCTCCCTGCAGCAGCGTCGGCGCTTCCGGCGCTTCTTGCCCAAAGGCGATGGCGCCTGCCGCAACCAGCCAGCCAATGAGAAACCTGCGCATGCCGGTCCTTACTTCTTTTCCTTCTCCATTGCCTTGCGGATGTGCTCGTTATCGGGATTGTTCTCGATGCACTCGTATTCCTCGACGCGGACGTCAATCGGACGCCGCAACACCGAGCCGGTCACCCACGGCTTGGTCAGCGCGCCGGGATCCTCCACCGTGGCAGTGTATGAGAGCGTGTCGTCGTCGTTCAGTTGGTAGTGCTCCACCACGTGCAGCTTTTCCGTATGAATGCTGCCCAGGCCGCTCAACCACGTCTTATCGTTGAAGCCGGTCACATCCACCACGAAGGTGTCGCCTTCCCACCGGCCCACCGAATCTCCCATCCAGGTCGGCGTCAGGTCGTCGGGATGCTCGAGTTTGTCGTTGATTGGAATGCGCCGGTAGGCGCGGAACGATTCGTACAGGATCACCACTTCTTTCGGCGTCTGCACGATCTCGAGCGGCATGGGCATTCCTACGATCCGCGGAACCCCGGGCAGCAGGCACTGGGAAGTCGGGTCATCGAGCACCGTGAACGTCTTCTCCTGGGCGGCTGCCCACTCCTGATACGGAATCGGCTCCCGGCGCGGCGCGCGATATTTCGTCGGAGGGAGCGGATGGAGCGGAGGAGCGCCTGCTTCGCCCGTGATGCTCACGCCGCCGGCCTGCCAGGTGCCCGTTAAGTCCGGTTTCCCCTCGGCAGTGCGCGGAATCGGCTTCGTGGGGGCCGCACCGGCGGCGGCCTGGCCGGCGCGAGGGGCCTGCGCTGCGGCCGATCCGCACACCAGGGCCGCAGCCGCCGCTACCGTCACCATCCATCGGGCAATGAGAATTCTCATGGTGAACCTCCTCACCGGCCGGCCGGGCCCGCGAACTTCTTGGAACCATCCGAAAACGTCACTTCCCGTCCCGCCCCGGTATTGGTCCCGTCCTTGGACTTATAGGCCGTCACTGTGATGGCATTGCCGACTTTCAGCAGGTCTCGCGAAAACCCCGTGCGTTTCAGGGTGTTCGGAGGGTAACCTTCCAGAGACCAGTTGACCGTGTTGCCGCCGGCGTCCTTCACGTCGACATAGAAATAGATATGGGGGTTGGTCCATTCCACCTTGGTAACGACGCCCTTCAACGTGATGAGTTGGTTCGAGTCGTACTCGGCCGCAAAGGAATGGTGCGCCCACGCCGGGGCTGCGCTCACCAGCAAGCCGATCCCAACCGCCAGAGCTCCCAAGACCTTGAATTTCATGTCGCTGACCTCCATGAGGGGAGAACGCACCCTTCGTGCTGCGTTGGCGGTATCCTATCGCGGCGGGGGCGAAAATGTCAATCGAGCCCACGTTTCCCGGCCCTCCGAAATCGGGCGCTCATTCCGCCGTCAGAGTCGATCGCCGGCTTAGCCCCGCGGCCGGCCTGAGAGGGGGCCCGGCGCGGAAAATCCGCCCGCGCAGTTTACCCGGCCGAGGGAGGCCGTCAGGCACGAACACAGGCTCGAAAACAACCACACCAGCCAGCATGTCACCGTGGCGAGCAGCAATATTTCCAGGAGGTTCTCGTTCAGCCCCGTCATCGGCGAAAGTGCTCTGGCCACGGGAAGCAGCCAGGCGCTCCGCAGCCCCGTCCGCTCCGCCACGCGGTTGAGGACGGCGAATTGCGCGACGCCGACAATCGACTTAACGATCCAGACCCACAGCCGTAGCATAGGCTGTAACCCACATCGGTCAAGGCGCGGGGATCGTCGATACTTTCTTTCGAGGAGGGAGCGCCGCCTATGGGCTGGCGTGCCAGCCGACCCACACGATGGTCGCCAGATTCCAGCTCACGACGCCGGCAAACCAGTAGTTGAGAAACACAATCACGCGCGTGCGCTTGAATTTGAGTGCCAAGGCCACCAGCGCCACTCCCAGTATTTTGGAAATCAGCAGGCCCGCCACTGGGCCGATGCTCATCAGCCGGCCGACGAAGAGGCTCGCCTCTTGCGCGCCCACCCGCAACCCGATCAGCGTCGTCAGCACGTCCAGGGTCTGCAACACGACAAACATCCCGAGCGACGGTGCGGGAAATTCCCGGGAGAGCAGCTTCTCCGGGAGGATCCGTTCCCACAACGGTTTGCGAGAGCCGACAACGCTGGCGGGATGCACCAGTCCCATTCTGCGGGGCGGTGGGGCCCGCGTCCACCTTCTCTTTTGTTAGGTCCCGGCCCTTCCGGATCCCCGCGAAGCGAGCCCGGAACCTATTCGGGGTTGAGCACCTTCACCTCGCCCAGACCGAGCGCGCGCACGCCCTCCTCGATCTTGGCCCGGTCGCCCACCACCACCCACACCATGTGATCGGGCTCGACCACTTCGCTGGCGGCCTTAGCCACTTCCGCCAGGCTCACCTCCCGGATTTTCGAGGCGTAGGTGTCGTAGTAGTTGTCCGGCAGCCCGTACTCCACCAGTTCCTCGATGGATCCGGCCACCTGTCCGATGGTCTCGCGCGAACCCGGCAACCGCAGAGTCTCGCTGTTTTTGATGCGCGTCAGTTCGGCCGCGGTGGCGGGCCGATCGCCGCGAATGCCGCGCAGTTCTTTGGACAGTTCTTCGAGCGATTCCTTGGTTTTATCGGTCTGGACGGGCGCGTACACCAGGAACGGGCGCTGCCCGACCGCGCCGATCAGCAGGGTCTGCGCTCCATACGACCAGTGCTTGTCTTCGCGCAGATTCATGTTGATCCGGGCCCCGAAGTCGGCGCCCAGGATATCGTTCATCGCCACGATCGGAATCTCGTCCGGGTTGTTGGTGGGCGGCGCGGCATTGCCCGCCAGGATCAGCGATTGCTGCGAACCGGGCCGGTCTACCAGGTAGACCACGGGCTTGGCGGGCGGCGCGACTTTCGGGATGCTCTTCTTGGGGGTGTCCCCCGGCTTCCACGCCGCAAACGCTTTTTCCAGCTCCGGCCGCAGTTCGGCCAGGGTGGTGTCTCCCACCACAACCAGCGTCGAGTGGTTGGGTTTGAACCACGTCGCGTGGAATTTCAGCAGGTCGTCGCGCGTCAGCTTGGAGACGCTGTCCGGGGTCCCTGTGCCGGTGAACGGCTCGGCATAGGCGTGGCCCTTGCCGTAGATCAGGCCGGGAAGCACGCGCAACCCCATCTGCACAGGGGTAGCCTTTTCTCGCTCGATCGAGCTGAGCTGCAGCCGTTGCTGCCGGCGGAAATCGCTCTCCGGAAAAATTGGGTTCATCACCACGTCGGCGTACACGCTCAACGCCGCATCCAGCGTGGTCTTGAGCGAAGAGAGCCGCACCATGATGGTATCGATCGATGCCGCCGTGGTCAGGCGCGCGCCCAACTGGGCCAGCTGCTCGCTGATTTCGAGCGAAGCGCGGGTTTTGGTGCCTCCGTCCAGCATCCCCTGCGTGAGACGCGCCGTCCCCGGCGATGCGAACTGATCGGCGGCGAACCCCGAATCCACCAACAGGCTCAGATTGACCAGCGGAATCTCGTGCCGCTCGGCCAGCACCACCTTCAGACCGTTGGCAAGGGTCAGGCGCTGCAGTTGGGGCAGGCGCGGCTCCGGGGGCCGGCCGATCTCCGGCGGTTTCGACCGGTCCGTGCGCTCCGAGGTTTCCTTCGGATCTCCGAACGGCAGAATGTCCAGCGTGTACACGCCATCGGAAAGCCACCGCTTGGAAGCTTCCTGCATCTTCGCCGGTGTCAAGGCCCGGACGCGGTCCAGCTTGATTTTATAAGCGGCCGGATCGCCCAGGTACGTCTGGCTCTGGGCCAGCACATCGGATGTGCCGCCGAACCCCCCGATCTGGTCGATCCCGCGCACGAAGTTGGCCAGGTATTGGGTGCGCACGCGGTTGACTTCCTGTTCCGTCGGCCCCTGCGCCAGAAAGCGCGCCATCTCCTCGTCGATGGCCTTTTCCACCAACGCCACGTCGACGCCCGGGCGCACCATGGCGCTGATCTCAAACTGGCCGCCGATTTCCCGCGGATTCAAATAGGCCGCCACGTTCGTGGCGATCTGGTCGTCGTACACCAGCCGCTTGTAGAGCCGCGAGGTCTTGCCCACCGCCAGCAGGTCGCTGACCAGGTCCAGGTTATCCGCGTCTTCGCTGCCGTATTCCGGGATGTTCCAGATCATATCCACGCGCGCCTGCGGCACCCGGTCCTGCATCACCGCGCGGTGCGATCCGGACATCTTGGCGACCCAGGCCCGCTGGTGGATCACGGGCGGTCCCGGAGGGATCTCTCCAAAGTACTTTTCCACCTTCTGCCGCACGGTCTGCGCATCCACGTCGCCGGCCACCGACAGCACCGCGTTGGCCGGGCCGTAATAGGTCTGGAACCAGGTCTTCACGTCCGTCAGGGAGGCGGCGTTCAAATCGTCCATGGAGCCGATGGTGCTCCAGGAATACGGATGCCCGGCCGGGTAGGTGTCCTGCTGTTCCACTTCATCGGCTAGTCCGTAGGGTTCGTTCTCGCCCTGCCGTTTTTCGTTCTGCACCACGCCGCGCTGCAGATCGAGGGTCTGCTGATCGATCGCCCCCACCATGTAGCCCATCCGGTCCGATTCCATC
Organism: Terriglobia bacterium; assembly: GCA_020073145.1. Lineage (GTDB taxonomy): Bacteria > Acidobacteriota > Terriglobia > Bryobacterales > Bryobacteraceae > PSRJ01. The sequence continues at coordinate 23,948 of JAIQFS010000040.1, read as the reverse complement.
CACAGCGTGTAGTCGAGTGCCGACACCGGCACGGTTTCGAAGTAGTTGGTGCGGTCTTCGCTGGTGGTGCCGTTCAGGTTGGTGGCGCCGATCCGCTCCATGGCATCGATGTAGCGCCCTTTGAAGTGTTCGCTGCCGCCGAACATCAGGTGCTCGAATAGGTGCGCGAAGCCGGTCTTGCCGGGGCGCTCGTTCTTCGACCCGACGTGGTACCACACATTCACCGCGACGATGGGCGCTTTGTGGTCCTCATGGACGATCAGCGTTAGGCCGTTCGGCAGAACGAACTTTTGAAAGGGAATGTCAATGTTCTGAGCCCAGGCCGGTAAGGAGAGAAGCAGGAAAGCGAACCGGAAGCGACGCATCGGACCTCCTCTTGAGGAATGTAGCATGAAGCTGGCGGGGCGAACCCCATTAGACTTTGGACGCGGCGCGGCCGTTTCCGTCACCACAGGGGCCGGAAAGCGGGTTCCCAAAAGTGGGCGCACGCCGATTGCTCTCCGCGTAGCTCCACGTGGGCCGCCACTGCATGAGACGCCGGCGGGGCGTTCCGGCGCAGACCGCCGACTATGTAAACTGATGGCGTTTGCCGACTGTTCTTCGGTCCGGACCATACCGGTTCTTCTTTTATTCGGCAGATCGGGACGAGCCCCCACACGTTCACGGGGAACGGGAGGATTCAGCAGCCAAGTTCTGGCTCAGCCCGGTACGCCTCAGCAGCAGCTCCCATTGGCGTTTGATTGGCGCGGGCTCTGGAATCCATTGGCCCGACCTCGACGAAGACATCAGCCTACGCAGCCTGCTGGCTGGGCGGAGGTCCGGGGAGTCTCAGGAATCGCTCCAGCGCTGGCTTGCGGCCCGCGAGGCCCCGCGGGCGGATCGCTGATCCTACCGCAACACGGCGAAAATGGCTTCCGCTCCCGTGTAGCTCCACTCGCTCAGCCAGCGGCCGAGATCGGACATCGAGACGGCCACGATCAGCAGCATGAATCCAACGCGGGCGATCTCGACGTAGATCTTCATCGGAATGTGCGCCGCCAGCAGCAGTTTGGAGCCATCCAGCGGCGGCACAGGGAGCAGGTTGAAGAGCGCCAGGTAGAGGCTGAGGCGCACGCCCTGGGCGGCGAATTGAGCGAAGGCAGGGCTGGCGTGAACCGTCAGAACCGCCGCCATCGCCAGAATGACCGCCAGAATCACATTACTGACCGGTCCCGCCAAGGCCACCGCGGCCAGCCCGTTCAACCCCCCTTTCAGCTTGGAAGGGTTGGTGTTGACGGGCTTGCCCCACCCCAGGAATCCGCCACCGAGCAGAGACGTGAGGAACGGGAGAATCGCAGTGCCCAGCCAGTCCACATGCGACAGCGGATTCAACGTGACCCGGCCCTCCCGCCGGGGTGTGTCGTCGCCCAACCGGGTGGCCAACCAGGCGTGCGCGAATTCATGCGGCGCCGTGAGGATCCACAACAGCAGCACGTTCAATAGGGCTGTTTGAAAATGGAGAGACATTGGACTAGCGCCGCCGCGCTACGGCCGCCCAGAGACCCAGCAGCGCCAGCACTGCGAGAACCGCGACCGCCGTCAACACGCTGTTTGGGTCCATTGTACGTGGTATCCTATGGTTTACACCATCACTTCTTTCCCGAGGTACAATCCACTTGGCTGTAATTGAAGGTTGCCGGCACTCGCTGGAAGTTGCCATCCCCGCCGATGCCGTGGAGAGCGAGACGGGTCGCGTCATCGCCGACGTTCAGAAGCGCGCGCGCTTGCCCGGCTTCCGTCCCGGCAAGGCGCCCGCCAATTTGATCCGCAAGCAGTTCGCGGGCGATATCCGGCAGAAGGTCCTCGAAAGCCTCATCCCGCAGTTCCTGCAGAAACAGTTCGAGGCCGATAGCTTGAATGTTGTGGGCACGCCCGACATCAAGGACGTCCACTTCCACGAGGGCGAACCGCTGCGCTTCACCGCCGAATTCGACGTCATCCCGGAATTCGAGTTGAACGAGTACAAGGGCATCGAGGTGCCGTATCTGGATCCCGTCGTGAGCGACGAAGATATCCAGAAGCGCATCGACGAAATCCGTGAGCAGAAGGCGACCTACGCCAACATTGATCCGCGGCCGCTCGAAAACGGCGATTTCGCCGTGGTGGCGCTGGAGAGCCTGGCCGGCGTGGAAGGCGACCCGGTGAAGCAGGATGAAATGGTGCTCGAAATCGGCGGAGCCGACACCTTCGAGGCCTTTAGCGAGAATCTCCGCGGGCTTTCTCCCGGTGACGAAAAGGAATTTGACGTTCCGTATCCGGCCGACTACGGGGCCGCGCGCCTGGCCGGCAAGACCATCCGCTTCCGCGCTGCCGTCAAGGGCGTCCGCAAAAAAGAGCTGCCCGAGCTGAACGACGAATTCGCCCAGGACTTGGGCGATTACCGCACCGTCGACGAGCTGAAGGAAGCCGTGCGCAAGGCCCTGCTGAGCCAGCGCCAGCAGGATTCCCAGCAGGAGGCCAAGAACAAGATTGTGGACCAGTTGGTGGACCAGCACGAGTTTCCGGTTCCGGGAACCTATGTCGACCGCCAGATCCGCACCCGCGTGGAGCAGACTCTTCGAGCCATGACCTCTGAAGGCGTCGACCCGCGTTCCCTCAACCTCGATTGGGAAAAAGTGAAGGAATCGCAGCGCGACAAGGCCGTCCGCGAGGTCAAGGCGTCGATGTTGCTTTCCAAGATCGCCGAGCGCGAAGCCGTCGCGGTCACCCGCGAGGAGGTCGACCGGGAAGTCGAGCGCCTCGCCCGCCAGCAGCGGGAACCGGTGGCGGCCCTCCAAATGAAATTTGAAAAGGACGGCACCCTCGGGCGAATCGCCTCTCATATCCAGACCGAGAAGACGTTAACTTTTTTGTTCGAACATGCACGAAAAACGGCCTAAGTCCAGTCTCAGCAGTACCAATAGCCCGTCCACCGATGGCATACATTGCTATGGAACCGGAGTTCAGGTGATAATGGAACTGGAATCGACGGCAGGTCCCCGTCCGGGAGGTCGGAGGGACCTGGGGTGTCTCCCGGCCATGCCGGACGAGGAGAAGAGCGCGTGAAGCGTACCGGATCTGATGACGCGTTACGGTGTTCGTTTTGCCACAAGAGCCAGGATGTAGTCGGCAAGCTGATCTCCTCCCCGAGCGACTATCCTCGCGCCTACATTTGCGATGAATGTATCGCCGTGTGCAACTCGATTTTGGAAGACGATAAAGCCGAGCCTCCCTCGGGTGCCCCCAACAAAATTCCCAAGCCACTCGAAGTCAAGGAATTCCTCGATCAGTATGTGATTGGGCAGGAAGCCACCAAGAAGAAGTTGGCGGTCGCGGTTTATAACCACTGCAAGCGGATTCATATGAACCGCACCCGCAACGCCGAGGTGGAGCTCCAGAAATCCAATATTCTGCTCATCGGCCCGACCGGTACCGGCAAGACCTTAATGGCGCAGACCCTGGCCAAGATCCTGGACGTGCCTTTCGCCATCGTCGACGCCACCACCCTGACCGAAGCCGGCTACGTCGGCGAGGATGTCGAGAACATCATCCTGAAGCTGCTGCAGGCGGCCGACGGCGACGTGCAGAAGTGCCAGCAGGGTATTATTTATATCGATGAAATCGATAAGATCTGCCGCAAAGACGAGAACCCGTCCATCACCCGCGATGTCTCGGGTGAAGGCGTGCAGCAGGCGCTGTTGAAAATCCTGGAAGGCACCGTGGCGAATGTTCCGCCCCAGGGCGGGCGCAAGCATCCCCACCAGGAATTCACCCCGGTCGACACCACCAACATCCTGTTCATCTGTGGCGGCGCTTTCGTCGGCTTGGAAAAAGTCATCGCACGCCGCACCGGCAAGAAGTCCATGGGCTTCCTGCAGGAGGAAGACAAGAGCACCAAGGTCGCTGGCATGAGCGGGCGGCGCGACATCGACCTGCTGTCGCAGGTGCAGCCGCTCGATCTGATCAAGTTTGGTTTTATCCCCGAGTTCATCGGCCGGCTCCCGGTGAATGCCGTATTGGAGGACTTGGACCGGAGCGCCCTGATCCAGATCCTGACCAAACCGAAGAACGCCATCGTCAAGCAGTACCAGAAGCTGTTTGAGTTCGAAAACGTCCGCCTGAAAATCGGTGACGAAGCCCTGGAAGCCATTGCCGACTTGGCCATGGAACGCAAAGTGGGCGCGCGCGGTTTGCGCATGATTCTCGAGGACCTGATGCTCGATTTAATGTATTATTTGCCTTCGTATAAGAAGGTTCGCGAGTTTCAGGTTACCAAAGAGATGGTGCTCTCGCAAAAGATCAGTCTTACACTATTAGAAAAGGCTGGCTAAGAGGCCAGAGCCGGCGAATTCCCGGCATCCGGCATGCTAGGTGGGAATCGAGGGGCCGGAATTCCCCGTGCGGAGAATAATGCTTACTTCAAAGGAAAAATCCGATACAAGACGTCTGCCGATGATGCCCATCCGGGACGTGGTCATCTTTCCGTACATGATGACGCCGTTCGTGGTGGGGCGGGAATCGAGCGTGCGGGCCCTGGAAGAGGCCATGGCTGGCGACAAAAAGATCTTCCTCGCCACCCAGCACGACGCGTCGATTGACGAGCCCAAGCCCGACGAGATTTACAATGTCGGCACCATCGTCAACATCGTCCAGAGCCTCAAGCTGCCCGACGGCAACATCAAGGTGCTGGTGGAAGGCGTAGAGCGGGCCAAGGTGGTTTCGGTCTCCGATGACGAAGGGTTCTTCCGCGCGATGGTCCGCACCGCGGCGTTCAAGGTAGAAGCCGGGCCCCAACTCGACTCGCTGATCAGCCGCGTGACTGGTCTGTTCGAGCAGTATGTCAAGCTCAGCCAGAACCTGAACTACGAAACCATGATCGCGGCCATCCGGGTGGACGATCCCGGCAAGCTGTCGGACACGGTCGGCGCCAACCTGCAACTCACCATCGAGGAGAAGCAGGAACTCCTCGAAATCTTCGATCCCATCGACCGGCTCACGCGCGTGGCCGAGATGCTCGACATCGAGATCGAGAAGCTCAATGTCGACCGCACCATCCAGGGCCGCGTGAAGCGCCAGATGGAGAAGGCGCAAAAAGAGTATTACCTCAACGAGAAGATCAAGGCCATCCAGAAGGAACTGGGCCGTGGCGAAAAAAGCGAAATCGATGAGCTGAAGAAGCGCATCGAAACCTCCGGCATGACCAAGGACGCGCTCGACAAAGCCACCCAAGAGCTCAAGCGGCTGGAGAACATGCCGCCCATGTCCGCCGAATCGACCGTTTCGCGCAATTACCTCGACTGGCTGCTGGCGGTGCCGTGGAAAAAAAAGTCGAAGGAAATCCGCGATCTCAAGTTCGCCGAACAGGTGCTCGAATCCGATCACTACGGCCTGGAGAAAATCAAGGAGCGCATCCTCGAGTTTCTCGCCGTGCGCCGCCTGGTGAAGAACCCCAAGGGCTCCATTCTCTGCTTCGTGGGGCCTCCCGGCGTGGGCAAGACGTCGTTGGGTATGTCGATCGCCAAGGCCACCGGACGCAAGTTCATCCGCATGTCGCTCGGCGGCGTCCGCGATGAAGCCGAAGTCCGCGGCCACCGCCGTACTTACATCGGCGCGCTTCCGGGCCAGATCATCCAGATGATGAAGAAGGCGGGGACCCGCAACCCGGTCTTCATGCTGGACGAAGTCGACAAGATGTCCATGGATTTCCGCGGCGATCCCTCGGCCGCTCTGCTCGAAGTGCTCGACCCCGAGCAGAATTTCATGTTCGTGGACCACTACCTGGACGTCGAATACGATCTCAGCCAGGTGTTTTTCATCGCAACCGCTAACGTGTTGCACACCATTCCGCCCGCTCTGCAGGACCGCATGGAAGTGATCCGGCTTTCGGGTTACACCGAGCTGGAAAAGATGGAAATCGCCAAGCGGTTTCTGGTGCGCAAGCAGACTGAAGCCACCGGGCTGGGCCCGGATCACATCGAATTCACAGAGGATGGAATCGGCGGGCTGATCCAGTATTACAGCCGCGAAGCCGGCGTTCGCAACCTGGAGCGCGAAATCGGCAACGTGTGCCGGAAGGTGGCGCGCCAGGTGGTCAACAACGAGGGCGGCAAGGATAAGAAGCCGCTTCCCAAGGCCCTGATCAACGGCGCCAAGCTGCCGGAGTTGCTCGGTCCCTGGAAGTTCCGCGACCTCGAAGCCGAAAAGAAGAACGAAATCGGCGCGGCCGTCGGCCTGGCTTGGACCGAAGTGGGCGGCCAGATCCTTTCCGTCGAGTGCACCTTGATGGAAGGTAAGGGCAAGCTCACCATTACCGGCAAGCTGGGCGAAGTGATGCAGGAATCGGCGCAGGCCGCCATGAGCTACATTCGCTCCCGGGCGCACCAGTTTGGCCTGCCGCGCGATTTCTATCGCAACCTCGACGTCCACATCCACATCCCCGAGGGCGCCATCCCCAAGGACGGCCCCTCCGCCGGCATCACCCTCGCCACCACCATCGCCAGCGCGCTCACCCGCATTGCGGTGCGGGGCGACGTGGCCATGACCGGCGAAATCACCCTCCGCGGCAAAGTGCTGGGCATCGGCGGCCTGAAAGAAAAGTTGATGGCGGCTCACCGGCATGGCATATTGGAAGCAATCATGCCCCGGGAGAACGAGAAGGACCTCCCGGACATTCCGGACGCCATCAAGCAGACCATGAAGCTGCACTTCGTGGACTCCATGGATGAAGTACTGAAGATCGCGATGGATGGCGAGATCGTGGCGTTGCCGCTCCCGGCAACGGCTCCGGTGGAAGTGCAGCCGGCCGAAGAAAACCGGACGCATTGACCCTGGGCGCCGCTGCCTGCGGCCCCGGCCCGGTGCGCACCGCCGGGCTGAGACCGTGGGGAGCGGTTATGATGGTTTGAAAGCAGAATTTGTAACGAGTTCGGCCAACCCGGAAACATTCCCCCATGACGGGTTGCCGGAGATTGCGTTCTTAGGGAGAAGTAACGTAGGGAAGTCGAGCCTGCTCAACGCCCTGACGCGTCGGAAGGGCTTGGCTTTCACTAGCAACACACCGGGTCGCACACAAACGATCAATTTTTATCGGATCGACGACGCGTTTTATTTCGTCGATCTTCCGGGGTATGGATACGCCCGGGTTCCGTTGCCGGTAGCCCGGCAATGGAAGCAACTGGTTGAGCACTATTTGCAGCAGAGGGAGAACCTGAAACTGTCCTGTCTGATTTTGGATACTCGCCGCGGATGGATGGACCCGGACCGGGACCTGAGGCGGTGGCTTGAACATCACGGCAGGCCGTATTTGGTAGTCGCTACCAAGACGGACAAACTGAACCGATCGGAATCGGACCGCGGCTTGCGCGCCATCCGCGAGGAAGGCGTGGAGCCGCTGCCATTCTCGGCCCTGACGGGCCGGGGAGCGAGGGAAATTTGGCTAGCAATATCGAAAACACTTCATTAGGGAACGTCCCGCCACAGGAACAGCCGGCTGACAAAGAGCCGGTTCCCGCCACCGCGGAAGCGGAAAAGAACGAAAAACCAGAAAAGACCGAACGCCCGGAACGCGCCGCTAAGGCCGCTGCCTCTCCCCCCAAGGCGGAGGCAAAGGTTGCCGAGGTGCCGGCCGCCGAGCCCGCGGAGTTGCCGCAGGCCGGGGGCCCCGGACAGCGGCGTCACAAGCCGCAGCTGGCCCAGGCCGTGAAGAACGGTACGCCGACGCTGGATCTGGTTGCCCTGAAAGACATGAGCATCCAGAAACTCAACGACGTCGCCAAGGAAATGAACATCGCCGGCGCCGCCGGTCTGCGCAAGCAGGAGCTCATTTTCAAAATCCTGCAAACCCAGGCGGAGAAGAGCGGCCTCATCTTCTCCGAAGGCGTGCTTGAGTGCCTGCCGGACGGCTTCGGCTTTCTGCGCGCGCCTGAGTACAATTACTTGCCCGGCCCGGACGACGTCTATGTCTCGCCTTCGCAGATCCGCCGTTTCGACCTGCGCACCGGCGACACCATCTCCGGCCAGATCCGTCCGCCCAAGGAAGGGGAGCGCTACTTCGCCCTCATCAAAGTGGACGCGATCAATTTCGAGCCGCCCGAGGAAGCCCGCAACAAGATCTTCTTCGACAACCTCACCCCGCTCTATCCCAACGAGCGGCTGAAGCTCGAAACCGTGCGCGAAAACTACTCCGGCCGCGTGATGGACCTGCTCACCCCCATCGGCAAAGGCCAGCGCGGCCTCATCGTCTCGCCGCCGCGCACCGGCAAGACCATGCTGCTGCAGTCCATCGCCAACTCCGTCACCACCAATCATCCCGAGGTCTCGCTCATCGTGCTCCTCATCGACGAGCGCCCCGAGGAAGTCACCGACATGCAGCGCAGCGTGAAGGGGGAAGTGATCAGCTCCACCTTCGACGAGCCCGCCACGCGCCACGTGCAGGTGGCGGAAATGGTCATCGAGAAAGCCAAACGCCTCGTCGAGCACAAGCGCGACGTGGTGATCCTGCTCGATTCCATCACCCGCCTGGCCCGCGCCTACAACACCATCGTCCCGCCCTCCGGCAAAGTCCTTTCGGGCGGCGTCGATTCCAACGCCTTGCAGCGCCCCAAGCGCTTCTTCGGGGCCGCGCGCAACATCGAAGAAGGCGGTTCGCTCACCATCATCGCCACGGCTTTGATCGACACCGGCAGCCGCATGGACGATGTGATCTTCGAAGAATTCAAAGGCACCGGCAACATGGAAATCCACCTGGAGCGCAAGCTGGTGGACAAGCGCGTCTTCCCCGCCATCGACATCAACAAGAGCGGCACGCGCAAAGAAGAGCTGCTGCTGCCCAAAGAAGAGCTCAACCGGGTGTGGATTCTGCGCAAGGTGCTGAACCCGCTCTCGCCGGTCGAGACCATGGAGCTGCTGCTCGACAAGCTCAGCAAGACCCGCAGCAACGGCGAGTTCCTGGGCTCGATGAGCGGCTAGGGGCTGACTCCGAGATACCATCGGCAGTCCTGACGGTGACGTGTGCCCTGCGTTCCGCTGGCGGAGTCCTCGCGCCATCATCTCCCCGGCCACGCGCGAAGTCATTTTCCATCCCAACAGAGAAACAGCTCCTGGCCTCGGTTGATTGGCGGCTTCACATGGGGACGGCTCGGCCTGCCCTGGTACGGCCAGGTGGCGCCTGCGGCCATATCCCCGGCGCCGTGAACGCGCACCATCCGCGCTGATGGTGGGTCCGCGCGAGCTATTCTAGATTCAGGCAGGTCCAAAGGTCGAGAGGGGGCGGATTCTTGTCTTTTCGAGATTTTGTTTACGCGACGCGGATGATGCGGAAGAACCCCGTATTCGCCGTGACCGCCGTCGTGACCATCGCGCTCGGCATCGGCGCGAGCACGGCCATCTTCAGCGTCACGGACGCGGTGCTCCTCCGGCCCCTGCCCTACCGGAACCCGGACCGGCTGGTGTTCGCCATCTCCGACATGCGGAAACGCAACGTCAAGGACTTTCCGCTGTCGAACGCGGACTTCCTCGACGTCCGAACCGGGACCGCGCGCGTCTTCGACCAGCTCGGCGCGGCGTTCACCGGGCGCAACGTGGTTCCGAGAGAGGACGGATCGCCCGAGCAAATCCGCTTTGCCAACGTGACCGCGAACTTCTTCCGCCTGATGGGCGGCAGGATGGTGCTCGGCCGCGATTTCTCCGACGCCGACGAGCAGCCGCAGCCCGCTCCGCCTCCGGTTCCCGGCGCTGCCGCCGCGCCGCGCCGCTTACCCGTGGTGGCGGTTCTCAGCTACGACTACTGGCAGCGGCGCTTCGGCGGTGCCCCCCAGGTCCTCGGACGGGCCCTTCCCGGCGCCGCGCAAGCCGGCACGGAAATCGTCGGCGTCCTCGCTCCCGGCTTCGACCTGCTCTTCCCGGCCGATGCCAATATCGAGCGGTCGCCGGACGTCTGGTTCGCCGCCAGGCTCAACTATGACAACGCCACCCGGAACAACGTTTCGCTGCGCGCCATCGGCAGGCTCAAGGACGGCGTCTCGCTGGAACAGGCCCAATCCGTCGCCGATGCGGTTTCGGCCGGAATCCGGAGGAATTTCCTCATCGAAAACACCGCGGGCTTCCAGATCCGGCTGGAGCCGATGCACCGCCATGTCGTCGAGGAAGTCCGGCCGGCCCTGCTGGCGTTGTCGGGCGCGGTGATCTTCCTGTTGCTGATCGCTTGCGCCAACGTGGCCAACCTGCTTCTGGTACGGACTTCTCTGCGAGCGCGGGAGTTGGCGGTGCGCGCCGCGATGGGCGCCAGTCGCTGGCGGTTGATCCGCCAGATGCTGGCGGAGGCGCTGATGCTCGCCGCCGCCGGCACGGCGCTGGGCGTGGCGCTGGCAGCGGCGGGCATCCGCGAGTTGCTGGCGATTGCGCCCGCCAATCTGCCGCGCCTCCAGATGATCGCCATCGACAGGACCGTGCTGGGATTCGCCGCGCTGGCGGGGTTGGCTGCCGCCGCGCTCTTCGGCCTGGCCCCCGCGTGGCGCGCCTCGCGGCCCAACGTGATGGACGTCCTGCGCGGCGCTGGCCGCACCGCCGGTCTGGGCGGAGGCGGGTTCCTCCGCAGCGCGGTTGTGGTGGCGGAGGTGGCGCTGTCGTTCGTTCTGTTGATCGGCTCTGGCCTGATGGTCCGCAGCTTTCTCGCCTTGCAGCGCATCGCGCCGGGGTACGACCCGCATGGCCTCCTGACCTTCCAATTGTTGGGAGGTGACGGGGGAACGACTCCGCCCAGCCGCAAGGCGTTCGTGCGCGCAATCCAGACCCGGCTCCAGGCTTTGACGGGCGTCGAGAGTGTGACCGCATCCGGTCCCTTCCCACTGGCCGGCGGATTCAGCCCAATCCGTTGGGGACTGGAGCCGGCCCTGACCGATCCCACTCGCTTTCAGGCGGTGGACTTCCAGTTGGTGCTGCCGGGCTACTTCGACACCCTGCGCACGCGGCTGATCGCCGGTCGCGCCTTCACCGACGCCGACAACGCGCCGGAGCGGAACGGAGTCCTCGTGGACCAGGCGCTGGCCGCCAAGGCATTCCCGAATCAATCGGCTGTGGGCAAGCGGATTCTGATTCGGCTCCGCACCCCTCAGCCGGAGTGGGTGGAGATCTTGGGTGTCGTCGAGCATCAGCGCCAGTCCTCGCTGGCCGATCCGGGGAGGGAGCAGATCTATTTCACCGACGGGTTCGCGGGTTATGGCGCGGTCGGGACCTGGGCCGTGCGGACCGCCGGGAGCCCGGCGTCGCTGGCGGGCCCGGTGCGCGCAGCGATCGCACAATTCGATTCGAAATTGCTGGTTGCGGAAATGCAGCCGATGGATATGCTGGTCGCCAAAGCCCAGGCCGGGACACGCTTCTCTCTGCTGCTGATCGGCGTGTTCGCGGTGATTGCGGCGCTGCTCGCCGCCGTGGGCTTGTACGGCGTGCTCTCGACGGTGGTCCGGCAGCGGACAGCGGAGATCGGCGTGCGCATGGCGCTGGGAGCCGCGCCTGTCCGCATCTTCGGCCTGGTGGTAGGGGGCGGCATCCGCTTGAGCGCGGCCGGAATCGCCCTCGGGCTGCTCGCCGCCCTGGGGCTGACCCGGTGGATGGCCAGCCTGTTGGTGGGCGTCAAGGCCACCGATCCGGCCACGTTCGCATTCATGGCCGCACTGTTCTTTCTGATCGCGGCCGCCGCCTGCTGGCTGCCGGCGCGCCGTGCGGCGGCGTTAGATCCGACGGCCGCCCTGCGTGGGGAGTGAAGATCCGAGTCGCAGCCGCTTTGAGCTCCACTACCGCGAAAACTGAATCGTGAAGGGGCCCGTTTCGTCGGTCATCGTGTAGTCGGGCGGCGGCTGGAACAATGCCGGGTCCGGCTCGGACCGGTTGAGATTGATCATCTTCGTCGTGTGCTCGCCCGATCGCGGGTCGCTGGTCTTGTTCACGATCATGATTTTCAGATCGGGAGACATCCATTGCTCGGACGTCACCACGATGGGCCGGTCGTTGCCTTGCGAACCCACGGGAAACGTAGTGGTCTGGCGGTGTCCCTCCACAAGCACGCCTTCGATGACCTGGGTGCCCAGGTTCTCGGATGCCATCTGCGGACGCACTGGCTGATTCGGCGACGTGGCGCCGTTGGCTCCCGGTAGCGGGGGCTTCGAAGTCAGGAGAGCGCCGAGGACGCCCGCCGTCTGCGCCGCATTCGCTCCGGTCCCGCCCCCGCTCCCGCCGCCCACCGCGAAACCCCGAGGGAGAGCGCCGGCCGCGGGCGCTGCCATCCGATGCGTCACCTTGTTCTGCGTGTCCAGGGTGTAGCGGAAGCCTGCCACCGGATCGTTGATCTCGACGATGATCGGCGACTCGGGAGCGTCTGGCGCCATGAACATCGCCCGCTCGGTCCGGGTCCGCCCCTGCGAATCCCGGTATTGTTTCATGCTTCCCATGGAGCGCGTGATGTGCGTCCCGTCGAAGAGTGTCTGCACCTGCTCCTGAGTCTGCTCCCCTGAGTAGGGTGCGCCGGCGACGGACGGAATCGGCATTCCGCTCGCAATTCCAAAGGTCGCACTCCCCGAGATCCTTCCCGCGGTAGTAGCGCTGGTGGTTGCGGTTATGGTTTGACTGAACGCCGCGCCGGCGAGCAGCACCGAAAGTCCAATGGAAAAAGCGATTGGTCTTTGCATGGCGCCTCTGAGACGGAGTGTACCGCAGAATCGCCGCTTGGGGTACGATCATCGGATGGCTATTCCGTTACAGCAGGAGCGAGGGCGCGTGATCGGCATCGGCGGCGTATTCTTCAAATCTCCCCAGCCCGATCCCCTGCGTTCCTGGTACGCGCAGAATCTGGGAATGCCGTCCGGGCCGGAGGGAACGGCCTTCCGGTGGCGCGACCAGGATCGCCCGGAAATCGAGCAGATCACGGCTTGGTCCATCTTCCCCAGCGCCTCGACGTACTTCGATCCCAGTGCGGCGCCATTCATGTTCAATTACATCGTGGACGATCTGGACGCTCTGCTGGCCAATCTCGCCGCCAACGGCGTCCGCATCGACCCCAAGCGTGAGGAGTACGACTACGGGCGCTTCGCCTGGATCTACGATCCGGACGGCAACAAGATCGAACTCTGGGAGCCGGTGAAGGTCAAGTAGGCCGTGGAACGTACGTGCGGAGAAAGCGCGAAGCTTGCTCCGCGCGGACCTCGGGCTGTGGACCCGCTTCCGGCAAGAGCCAGACTTCTCCCGGGCGAACCGCTGCGCCGCCGATCTCGGCACCGCCTTCCAGGCAGATCCACAACTGGCAGTCTTCGGCGGACGGAGTGAACGCCGCGCCCGGCTTCAACCGCACGGCCTCCGTGTTGAAGTGCCGGGAACGCACCAGCAGTTCGCGCCCTTCGCCGAGCGGCGCGGGCCGGGCGGCGCCGGGATGCACTCCCAAATCCGAAATCGGCACCGCTTTGTCCACGTGGATCTCGCGCGGCCGGCCGTAGTCCCACAGCCGATACGTGATGTCGCAATGCTGCTGGATTTCGCACAGGACGATTCCGGCGCCGATCGCGTGTACCGTGTGCGCCTTAGTGTAGTAGGTCTCTCCCGGCTGGACGGGAATCCAGTGCAGAAGTTGCTCGACTTCGCCCGTGCGCGTGCTTTCGAGCAGGCGCCGGCGCGTGATGGGCTCGCGAAACCCCAGCGCTATGGTGGCTCCCGGCTCGGCTTCCAGAATGTGCCACATCTCGTTCTTGCCGCGGGGCCCATCCTCTCCGTCGTCCGGATGCACCTGCACCGAAAGCCGTTCGCTCGTAAAGATCAGCTTCACCAGCAGCGGCAGTTCGTGATCCGCCAGATACCAGGCCTCGCCGATCGGCTGCGCCGAATCGGGAAACCAGGGTGTCAGGCGGGTCTTGCCCCACACCTTCTCCCGCAGGGAAGATGTGAGGCGCAAGGGCTTGGCCATAGCGCCCTGGTTACGAATGTTGAACGACGAACTGGTGAATGCGTTCGATGCCGCGCTCCAGTTCCTTCATGGATGTCGCGTAGGAGAGCCGGATGTGCCGGTCGGTGCCGAAAGCCTCGCCCGGAACCACCGCGACCTTGGCTTCGGAAAGCAGCCGCTCGCAAAGCTGCAGGGTGTTCTGGATGCCACTCTTCTTGCCCAGCACGACCCCCAGGTTCGGGTAGGCGTAGAAGGCGCCCCGCGGCTCGGCGCACGTCACGCCGGGAATGGCGCGCAGGCGCTGGATCACGAAATCGCGCCGGTTGCGGTACTCGGCCAGCATGATCTGGACCGATTCCTGCGGCCCGCGCAACGCTTCCGCCGCTGCCTTCTGCGCGATTGACGTGGGGTTGGATGTCGAGTGGCTCTGCAGCTTGGTCATGGCGCTGATGATGGGCGCGGGCATTAGCCCGAATCCGATGCGCCACCCGGTCATGGCATAGGTCTTGGAGAGCGAGCCCACCACCAGCACCGATTCCTTGGCGCCCGGCAGCGAAGCGATTGAATATGGCTTGCTGTCGTACAGAAAGAAACAGTAGCACTCATCGGTCATGAGATAAATGCCGCGCTCCGCCGTCAGCTTGAGGATCTTTTCGAACTCGCCGCGATCCACCAGCGCGCCGCTCGGGTTCGAGGGCGAGTTGACGATCACCATTTTGGTGCGCGCGGTGAGGTGCGGCTCGATCATGGCGGCGGTGACCGCGAAGCCGCTGCCTTCGTCGGTGTCGACGAACACGCACTTGCCGCCGGCGTAGTTGACCACGTCCTTATAGGTGACCCAGTAGGGCACGGGGATCACCACTTCGTCGCCGGGGTTGATGAGCGCCTGGACGGCGTTGAAGATGATGTGCTTGCCGCCCACCGTGATGAGGCACTCGTTGGGCTTGTATTCGGTGCCGAAGTGGCGGGCGTGGTACTCGCACACGGCCTTCTTCAGATCGGCCGTGCCGCCGACCGCGGTGTACTTGGTGAAGTTGTCGTCGAGCGCCCGGATCGCGGCCTTCTTGATGTTGTCGGGAGTTGGAAAATCCGGTTCGCCCGCGCCAAAATCCACGATATCGGCGCCCTCGGCTCGCAGGCGCTCGGCTTCCGCCGCCACCTTCATCGTGGAAGACACGCTGATTAATGAGATCCGGTCCGCAATCGCGTTGGCTACTGCCTGCATGTCAATATCACTCCGCCCCTTTACGTTTGGTTTTCGACAGCCGGCGCTGCAGCCGCGTTTCGACCGAGTGCGGCACCAGGCCGGAAATCTTTCCGCCCAGCCCGAACACTTCCTTGACTAGCCGCGAACTGATGAACGAATGGGCCTCGTTGGCCAGCAAAAACACCGTTTCCAGGTCGGGCCGGAGGCGACGGTTCATCAGAGCGGTCTGCAACTCATATTCATAATCCGAAATGGCGCGGATGCCGCGCAGCAACACTTGCGCTTTGCGCTGCGCCGCATAATCCACTAGCAGGCCGTTGAACGAATCGACCTCCACGTTGGGATAACCCGCCACCACCTCGGTCAGCATTTCCATCCGCTCTTCCACCGAGAACAACGGCGCCTTGGTGGCGTTGCGCAAAATGGCGACAATCAGCCGGTCAAACAACCGGGAGCCGCGCTGGATCAGGTCGAGATGCCCGTTCGTAATCGGGTCAAACGATCCAGGGTAGATGGCGACGACACTCCTGGGCTTCCGTAACAACCGAGGCTCGCTTTCTGTGCTGAATTTGATTTTACCGAAAGTCGGGCTGAGCGTGCGGGCACACGTCCGCCGGGAGGAGGAAGGCCAAGGAGGATTTCGTTGCGGCGGCCGGGGCCTGTCCGAGCCTCGGACCCGGCGAATAGCCGTGCGTGTTCCGCGGGCCGCAAACCAGGACGCTCGGACTGACGGCGCCAGTTGCCGTCGAACTCGCCACAGTGCTACAAAGTAAGGAACTCGTCGAAGAGGATAGACCCCTCGGAGAGGTTCTCTCGAAACGGAAGCTGCGGCAGGCCTGAGTAGAGAGAAACGTCAGCGCGCGACGACACCGCGCCAAGTGAGCGCCGGCGTAAGCCGGAAGCTGGATGGCACCGCCGCTACTGTGGTTCCAGCAAATCCCGTTCGAGGCATTTGCATGGACACCACACTCCGTGTTTTCATTGAAGACCTTCCCGAATCCACTCCCGCCGCAGTGCGGTTGAGAGGATGGATTTACCGGCTGCGCATCCTGGGCAAGACGGCCTTCGTGATCCTGCGCGATTGTTCCGGCGAAGCCCAGTGCGTCGCCGCCACCGAATCGATCCGCAATCTGCGCCTCAAGGTGGAAGACACCGTTGAGGTCCGCGGCACGGTGCGCGCCGAGCCTCGTGCGCCGGACGGCTATGAAATCGACATCGCCGAGATCCTTGTGCTGCAGCGCGCCGCCCACAATCTACCGTTCCAATCGGCGGACGAGATCCAGGCGGTAGGTCTGGAAACGCTGGTGCAATACCGGCCTCTGGCCCTTCGCAATCCGGCAGTGGGCGACATTTTTCGAGTGCAGGCCGCTATCCGCGCGACCGCTACAAGCTGGCGCCCTAAGGGCAGCGGTTGGCGCACCGGATCGAAGCACGGATGCCGGCCGATCCCCTGACGTCACTTCTTGAGCGTGGCTTGCCAGTTCAAGACCACCGTAAACTCTGGCCGGGCGGCGTTCTGCGCAGGCACGGTGACCAGGAACCGCTGCAAGTCGCGCGTCGCGTCAGCCAGCGCGCCCGGCGTATTCGAGAGTGACTGAATGTTCCTCGGCATTTGGAATAGGAGTTTCGCGGGGCCGGCGCGAAATACCGGATCCGCCGCAACATCCACCGACATCACGCCCCAATCCGCCCCGATGAACACCAGTTCCTTGCCATCCGACCGCCATCGCGCCATCCCCAGGCTTCCCTTCGATACCATCCATTTTCCAGAAACCGGCGCGGATCCGGCCTTGGCTCCCGGACTGAAAGCCTGCACGTACAATTCCTGTTTGCCGGATTCATCCGAAAGATACAATCCACCAACGCCATGGCGTCCCCAATGTCGCGTAGTCTCTTTTGCGGATCTTTCTCCAGGCAGCGCTTCAGGAGCCGTTGCACCTGGCTTGGTACGGTGTCCCACTGCGGCTCCTTGAGAACCACCGCCGCCAGCGAATCCGCAATGGTTTCTCCAGAGAATGTGCGCTGGCCCGTCAGCAACTCGTGCACCACCACGCCGAAAGCCCAGATGTCGGCGCGTTTGTCGACCGGCTTCCCCTTGGCCTGCTCCGGTGCCATGTATCCGGCGGTGCCGAGGATCATGCCGGCCTGCGTGGCGGCCATGGAAATGGTGGCAGCCGCGTCGGGATTGGATCCGCTGGCCGGGGGAGCCCGCCAATCTTCGCTAGCCCGAAATCCAGCACCTTGACCGTGCCGTTCGCCGTGATCTTGATGTTGGCGGGCTTGAGATCGCGGTGCACAACGCCCTTTTCGTGGGCCGCCTCGATCGCACTGGCGATCTGCTGCGAGAGCCGCAAGACTTCATCGAGCCGGCAGGGGCCCCCGGGGCTCCTCGCCTTCGATATATTCCATCACCAGGCAATTCGGCCCGACGTCGTAGAGCTGGCAGATATTAGGGTGATTGAGCGAAGCGACCACACGCGCCTCGCGTTCGAAGCGTTCGCTGAACTGTTCGGCCGACACCTTGATGGCGACCTCGCGCCCCAGCCGCGGGTCCAGGGCCCGGTAGACCTCGCCCATCCCTCCCACGCCGATCCGCGCCAGAATTTCATACGGCCCGAGCTTCTCACCCGCGGAGAGAGACCTGGATCGAATAATTCTACCCCATCAGCCCGTCCAAGTCCGGGGCAGTTCCCAGTTACTCAAGCAATGGCAAACGTTCGGTGCTACGCGGGGCCCCCAACGTGGTTAACGGATCTGCGGGGCGATCTGCCTAATCCCCCGCCTGCGGCGCCCGGATCTCCTGGTCCTTATATTGGAGCTGGTAGAGCTTCCAATAGATGCCGCGCTCGGCCAGCAACTCCTGGTGCGTGCCCGATTCGCGGAGGCGGCCTTTGTGCATCACCAGGATGCGGTCGGCGCGCTGGATGGTGGAAAGACGATGCGCGATCACGACGGAGGTGCGGCCTTCCACCATCCGGGTAAGCGCGTCGCGTACGCGGAATTCGGTCTCGGTGTCCACGCTCGACGTGGCTTCGTCCAGAATCAGGTACCGCGGATTGTGCGCCAGCGCCCGCGCGAAGCTGATCAGTTGTTTCTGGCCGGTCGAGAGGCCGCTGCCGCGCTCCCGGATGGAGTGCCCGAAACCCTCCGGCAGGCCGCGGATGAATTCCAGCAGGTTCACCTGTTCGGCCGCGGACTCCACCTCTTCGCGGGCGATGGCTTCGGTGCCCAAACGGATGTTCTCCTCCAGCGTGCCCGTGAACAGAAAGGGATCCTGCAAGACTACACCGAACTGCCGCCGCAAGATCAGCGGATCGAAATCGCGCAGGTCCACTCCGCCAATCCGGATAGCGCCTTGCTGCACGTCATAAAAACGCAGCAGCAGGCTGATGAGCGTGGTTTTGCCGGCGCCCGTATGCCCGACGACGGCTACGGTCTCGCCGGGATGAATCGTGAAACTGACGTCGCGCAGCACCCAATCTTCGCCGTTGTAGGCGAACCAGACGCGGTCGAACTCGATCGGCTCGATTTGCTCCGGCGCGGGGTGCGGCGCGGCTGGCGGCAGTATGGTTGCTTCGGTATCGAGCAGCTTGAAGATGCGCTCGGCCGACGCCATAGCCGACTGCAAGATGTTGTACTTCTCGCTGAGATCCTGGATGGGGCGGAAGAAACGCTGCCCGTATTGCAGAAACGCCACCACCACGCCGAGGGTCAGGCGTCCGGACGAGACCCGAAATCCCCCGTACGCCAGGATTCCCGCCAGCGCCAGCATCGAGAGAAACTCGATCACGGGGTAAAACCAGCCGTAGGCGATGATGGCGTCCTTATATGCCTCCATGTGCTGGCGGTTGATCTCCTGGAACTCTTGCCGGCTGCGCCGCTCACGGTTGAACAGTTGCAGCACCGCCATGCCGGTGATGTGTTCTTGGAGGTAGGCGTTGATCCGGGCGATGGCCACCCGAATTCGCCGGTAACTTTGGGTCACCGTCCGCCGAAAAACCAGGGTGACGACGATCACGAACGGCATGGCGGCCAGCATGATGGCGGTGAGCAGCGGGCTCATCTGGAACATCACCGCCACGATCAGGCCGAGCATCAGCACGTCGCCCAGGATGGTGACCAGGCCCGAGGAAAACAGGTCGTTCAGAACGTCGACGTCCGTGGTGACGCGCGTCACCATGCGGCCGACGGGATTCCGATCGTAGAACGCCAGGTCGAGCCGCTGCAGGTGTTCCATCAACTCGCGGCGCAGATCGAACATGGCAAGCTGTCCGATGTACTGCATCAAGTACATTTGTACAAATTCGGAGGCGAATGTTCCCAAGATCACCAGAAGGTATAGTAGTCCTACGCGGCTCAGTCCGTTCCACGGATCGGCGGGCAGCCATGGATCCAGAAACGTGCGGGCTGTGGCGGCGCTGCTGGGATCGACATATTTGTCGACCGCGATCTTGGTGAGCAGCGGCCCTATCACCTGCAACCCGGATTGCGCGAGCAGGAAGACCAGCGACAGCCCTACCAGCTTCCAGTACGGGCGCATGTAGACCAGCAAACGGCGCATCAACCGCGAGTCATACGCCTTGCCCAGGACCTCTTCTTCCATTCACTCCAGTGTATCGTTATGCTTTCTTCATTTTTGGCTCGTTGTAACTGTTCGGTAACACACAGTGCGCGCGAATTTTTCAGTTGACGCATGGCGTAGATCCAGTACCCTAGGGTGTTGCCCCCCCGGAAAAAAGTAATGGCGGTCCCTCTTCGGGTACTGTTCATCAGCGATAGCGGCGCAGAATCGGTCTCGGCTGAGCTCGAGCGCGGCGGATATGAGCCGCTCTTTGAGGCAATTTCGTCCGCCGGCGAACTGATCGACGCTCTCGCCAGCAGTTGGGACGTGGCGATTTCGGATTTCTCGATCAGTGGATTTGGAGCGATCGAGGCGCTCCGCCTGATTCAGGAGCGAGGCGTGGACCTGCCCCTGATTGCGGTCACCGGCCCGATCAAGGATGGCGAAGTGCTGTCGGTCCTGGCAGCCGGTGCGGCCGATCACCTCACGCGCCGGAACCTGATGCGGCTGAATGCGGCAGTGGAACGCGAATTGCGTGCCGCCCGCCTCCGCCGCGAGCGCAATCGCCTGGAAGAGCAGTTCCGGCAAGCCCAAAAGATGGAAGCGGTGGGACGTCTGGCCGGCGGCGTAGCCCACGATTTCAACAACCTGCTCACCGTCATCACTGGATATAGCGACCTGTTGCTGGCCGGCCGCGATTTGAAGGAGTCGCAGCGTAGCGCGCTGCAGGAGATCCGCCGCTCGGCCGAGCGCGGCGGTGCGCTTACCAACCAACTGTTGGCCTTCAGCCGCCGCCAGCCGTTGCAGACTCGCTTGGTCCACTTGAACGAACTGGTTCTCCAGATCGAAAAACTCCTGCGCCGGCTGATTGGGGAAGACATCGAGCTGATCACGGTTCCCGCCGCCGACCGCGACGCGGTTGTGGCCGACCCCGGCCGGCTGGAGCAGGTGATCATGAATCTGGCGGTGAACGCCCGCGACGCGATGCCGGATGGCGGCAAACTCACCATCGAGACGGGAATTGAGCAAATGGATGGCGCGCTCCAGGCCCAGCAGCTGGGCGTCAAGCCCGGTTCGTTTGTCACCATTTCGGTCTCGGATACCGGCACCGGCATGGACCCGGAAACCCAAAGCCATCTCTTTGAGCCGTTCTTTACCACCAAGACTGCGGCCCGCGGCACCGGATTGGGCCTGGCGACCGCCTACGGCATCATCCGCCAAAGCGGCGGGGCCATCGGCTTCTCCAGCCGGCTGGGGCGGGGTACCACCGCTTGTATCTATCTGCCCCTGGCGGAAGATCGCGCCGAGACCGTTCCCGCAGCCATCGCCTCCGAGGAACGCCTGACCGGGGCCGAGACCATCCTGCTGGTGGAAGACGAAACCCGTGTCCGCAAGCTGATTGCCGATGTGTTGTCGGCGCGCGGGTATCGGGTCCTGGAAGCCACGCGCGGCGCCGAGGCCCTGCGGCTGTGCCGCATCCGCAAGGAGTCCATCGATCTCGCGGTGGTGGATGTGGTGATGCCCGAGATGAGCGGCCCCGACCTGATCCGTCAGATCCTGCCCTTGAAGCCGAACATGCGAGTGCTGTATATCTCCGGTTACACCGAAGAGGCCATGGTGTACCACGGCATAGAGCAATCGGGAGCGGCCTTCCTCCAGAAGCCGTTCTTGCCCGACATGCTGGCGCGCAAGGTCAGGGAAGTGCTCGACAGCCGCAGCAACGCTGCTCCTAAACCGTAGACGCTAACAGATGGTGCAGGCGCTGGCCCGCCAGTGATTGCGGAGATACGCGCCCGCCATGCGGTCGGCGACGGCGGTGTGATCGCGCATCCACGCGGCAAGGGATTCCACCGCTTCGAAAACGGACTGCCGCTGAGCGTCTTCGATACTGCTCCGCAACGCGGCCAGTTTGGAGCGCGCCGTGCGATGCTGGCGTTCGTGCCATTCCAGCGAGGGGTATTCCGCGTCGCGCATCAAGCGCTCTTCGAACGTAAGATGGCCCGCCAGGCAGTCGGCCAGAAGGCGCGCCCGGAGCGCCAGGCGTTCCGCTTTTTCGGATTCCAGTACCGCCTGGCGGAGCTCCCCGGCCAGCCGGAACATCTCCTGGTGCTGGCTATCAATCTCAGGCACGTACACGGAGTTTTCCGGAGTCCACCGCAAGCTGCGCACGACTCTCAGTTTAGGACTTTCAGCTATGAAAATCTACTGTCCTCTCGGGCTAATGAAACGCATCGCGTACGCTACGGATGCGCCAGTTGGCTGGCGTTCGGGATGAGCTCGAAGTAAATCCGGCTGGGCAGGTCGGTGCGCCAGTGGCCGGTCCATCGAGCGGAGCCGCCCCGATCGCCCGGCTGAGGCCGTCGCCGGTGGTCAGCGCCTCCAGCCCGCCATGGGCGGCGTAAGTGACCCCGCTGGCGTAGGGCGTGGTGACGCTGTTGAAAACGCCCGAGACTCCCGAGGGCCGCCCGGCTCCGTCGAAACTGGTGGCGACCACACGGCCGGATAAATGGGTCAGCCAGGCTGACCCGTTTTCCCCACCTGCGGCTGCTCCGCGACAACCTCCTCGAGGCGCCTGTCCATTTGCTCGGATGGTGCCTCATGACCAACCACGTCATCTGATCGTCCTGCCGGAGGATACCGACTCTGTGAGCTGTTGCGCCGCGTGCACGGGCGCTACGCGCAGTACTTCAACGTCCGTTCGGGCCGCACCGGCCACCTCTGGCAGAACCGGTACTTCGCGTGTCCGCTGGGTCCGACGCATGTGGGGCGGGCCCTCGCCTACGTGGACGGCAATCCCGTGCGCGCCCGTATGGTGGAGCTGGCGGCCGACTATCCGTGGTCCAGTGCGATGCCGCACGCCAGTGGTGCAGACCCGGCGGGGCTCTTGCATGGGGATTGGCAGCGCGCGGCCGGAATCGCCATCGAGTGGCGCGACTACCTTCGTAGCGCGGAGCGGGACGTGGAACTGGAAAAGTGCACGTACGCCGGCCGACCCTTTGGCGATCCTGACTTCGTGACACAGGTTGGCGAGCGCTTCGGCCGCCAGTGGACGCGGGGACGTCCGAAGAAGACGGCGAGTTTGCCGGCATTCCCTCCGGGTGGACAAGCCGGCCTCTTCGCGGAGTAGAAAAATATGCGCAGATCAGGCTGTCCCTGTTTTTCCTAAGAGCAAGCCACCTGGCTCCCCGCAGGACAGGCGGCTGAGGATCAGGCTGGCCGGGTTTTGCCGGCTGGAATCGGCGCACTGATATCGACCCGGAACGTTCCTCCGAGATCCGTCAGTAGCTGCAAGAACGAATGACTTAACTCTATGCCCGGCACTTCATCTGCAAGAATGGCAAGCACGGTGTATCTCTGTGCTGAGGGACCCAACAAACTGGCGGCGTCTGTGAAGTGAGCCACCTTCTGTTGAAATCGTTCAATTGCGATCGGGATGAGTTCGGAAGCCGACTTTCCGCCGTGTTCCTCGGAATTCACTGTCGTCTCGACAACCCAACCGTGGCACTCCCAGACCCTCCCTGTCCTACCCCGAGCCTCCCCGATGATCCATTGTCTGTCAGGCCGCATTCTCAGCTGTTCCGTCAAGATCGACGGCGCGAGTTCCGCACTCTCGATCGCCAAATAGATCGTTACACGATCATCGAAATCGTGACTCATAGTTACTTCATCTTCAAGCCAGTTGGGATTGCCTCCCCAACTCCACTCTTGGCCTTAACAAAGATGTGGGAAAACAGGGACAGCCTGATCCGCGCCATTTTCCGAGAATTCCTCCCGCCTCCGCCCACTGCCTCACCGGACACACAGATTATGCCACGACGACAACGCTGCGTCCTCGACGGCGTCCCGCACCATGTCACGCAACGCGGTGTCGACCGCTGTCCCGTTTTTCAAGCCGACTTCGATCGTCACACCTACCTGCGACTGCTGCGCGACAACCTGGCTGACGCGCCAGTCCGTTTGCTCGGCTGGTGCCTCATGACCAACCACGTTCATCTGATCGTCCTGCCGGAGGAGGCAGACTCGCTGGGCGTGCTGCTGCGCCGCGTACACGGACGCTACGCGCAGTACTTCAATGTCCGAGCGGGCCGCACCGGCCATCTTGCGGATTCCGGCGAAGGCGAACACTGATTCCGGAGGGAACGCGAACGGCATTCCGGGCCGAAGGCGAACGGTTCTCGGAGCGTAGCGACGCTGGCCCCTCGATTGTGCAGGAAGTGTTCGGCTTCGTCAAGGAAAAC
>JAIQFS010000009.1 GCA_020073145.1 Terriglobia bacterium | reverse complement strand
TACCCATAGCCCTGCCGCGTCCGCCGCAAACGCGGGCGGCTTCCTTCAAACGTCTCTATCCGAAGTGACCCGGCGGTCCAGATCCCGCCGCTCCCCAGCACTCGCGCGCCGGGTCACTCCAGATAGAGTCATAGCGTTTGGAGTTAGTAAACCGCTTGCGTTTCGTAACGATTCTGCCAACCCGATCAGCGAGAAGTCGATGTTTCTGATTTCGTGCTAGCGCTCGTTGCACAACCTTGATGGCTCGCCCAGACAGGTTTTCGGAAATCATCCCCACAAAACACGTGAGGTCTTGCTCCGTTGGGTTGTCGATTTTTTGTCTGTAGTCGTCAAATTTACTTCGCAGGGAGATATAACGGAATCCAAATCGCGCTAATGACTTCTCGGCGAGGGCGCGAGCATATCGGTCATTCGTCAACCTGAGCGATTCCATGATGGCTGAGGCTTCGGTAACGGTGATTGGATCATCAGAGAGACGGCGGACGCCATGAAAGAATATGACACTCTCTGGGAGCGCCATCGCATACGATCCTGAGCAGAGGAGGTCAGCAGCCGCACTTGCTGCTCGACCAGTGACTACTGTAATGAGCCTACATCCCATGGAGTAGTCTTGATCTGATGCCTGTAGCAGACGGGCAAGGGCGTCTGCGCTCGCTGTGCTTCCCCCTGGGCTGTCAATGTAGACCGTTATAGGATCACGGCCCTTATTCTGAAGTGAGACTATCGCTGGAGTGAGACGGTCGATGAGTTGCTGGTCTATTCTACCCTGGATATAAATCGCACGATCTGCATTTGCCCTGTAGTTGGCATTCGGCTTTAGCAAGGATTCATGCCCGCTGCTTGGAGACTCGCCTGGGTCGTGCGGGCGGCTCCACAGAGCGCTCCAATTTTAACTGACGTTGAACATCAGACAAAAAGGCCAATAGATCTGGACCGTATCGTTCATAAATCCGTCGGATCTGCTCGATGCCTTCGTCGTTTGTTGCGGATTGTGTATTCCTAGTCGCATTCGTCATGGGAGCCTCCTTAGGGTCCATGCAAAAGAACCCCCAAACCTAGGGGCCAACCAGTCTATCGAATCCAATCGACTCTGTTCAAGGTTAACATTAGCACAACACACTCAACGCTCAGCGGTTTTCTCCTTTAGTTTCAGACGTCAAACGGCCGTGACTCGATTTTTCTTTTTGCCACCGTACGAGAACCGCCCTACGTGCGCTTTCCGTGCGCTGCTCCGGGGTGAGCTTTCCAGCCCGGACTTTGCCTCCAATCAAGCCGCCCTTTCTCCCCATCCTCGCAAAATACTCCAAAGCTTCCGGGGACAGTTGCTTCTTTTTGGCCATGACACAATCATACGTAACCCCGTCACGAATGTCAATAGCATAAAGGACTTGACAATACGAGAGGGGGTCACGTATAATAAGAGCATGAAACACAAAGCCCCGATCAGCGTTGACGCGCTAATCGGGGCTGTTATCCCTACAGCCGAAGCCGCAGAGAGTCGCATCTCCATTATCCGGCTTCTGGCTGTGGATCTCAAGGAGATTCACAGTGACGTGCCATTCGTGCAGAAGTGAGACGGTCAAGGCCGGTAGAGGTCGCAACCAGGTCCAGCGCTACAAGTGTCAGCAGTGCGGCAAACGATTTACAGAACCACGCGACAAACCCTTCGGTGCTGATGTCCGGCTACCCAAAGAGAAAGTCGCCATGATCCTACATTGCCTCGTGGAAGGCAATTCGGTAAGGGCCACGGCTCGGCTCTGTGGAGTTGAGCCAAGGACCGTGCTCTCCATGCTGAAACTGGCAGGCGAGAACTGCGAGAAAATCATGGGCCGACAGGTCCGCAACGTTCTAGTTCAGGACGTGCAATGCGATGAGATTTGGGGCTTCGTCCAAAAGAAGGAATCCCACAAGTGGCCCCATGAAGCGCACGACAATTCCGTCGGCGACGCCTATACCTTCGTGGCAATTGAGCGCCATTCCAAGTTGGTACTCAATTTCGCACTAGGACGGCGCGATCAGCGGACTACGGATGCCTTCATTGAAGGGCTTCGGGATGCAGTAGCACCCGGTGACTTCCAGATCAGCACCGATGGATTCCAGCCCTATGTGCAAGCCATCGACGCCACGCTCGGGCATCGCGTGGACTTCGCGCAAATTATCAAAGTGTATGCAGCTTCCAGCGATGAGCGCCGTTACTCGCCAGCCGATGTGACACAGATAATACGGAAGACCATCACCGGCAACCCCGACCCCGACAAGATTTGCACATCTCACGTTGAGCGGTCGAATCTCACCATGAGGATGCAGATCCGCCGCCTCACTCGCTTGACCAATGCATTCAGCAAGAAGTGGGAGAATCTGTGGTCCGCGCTATGCCTCTACTTCACCTGGTACAATTTCGTTCGGATTCACCAGACGTTGCGAGTGACGCCCGCGATGGCTGCTGGAATTACAGATCGGGTGTGGGACCTCGAAAATCTCATCTCCCCGCTATGACCACATTACCCTCTCGTGGCGCTCCAACCCCCGAAGAGACTACAATAGTTACATGGTGCGGTCGCTGCGGGAAAGTAAGGCGAAACTCTCCGAGCTTGTGGAGGCAGCCAGCCGGGGCGAAGACGTCCTGATCACCGTGCGAGGCAAGATTAAGGCTCGCCTGACTCGAGCGGAAGCGTCGCACGAGCAACTTCGGGGCGCTGACTGGGCTCGCCAACTACGTACGTTCCAGCGCGGGATTGCGGCCCGCGGGACGCCGCGCCTGAGCACCGGCCGGATTCTGGCCGAAGATCGAGAGGAGCGGTGAACTATTGGGACACGTCCGCCCTTCTGAAACTCTATGTCCCGGAGGAGGATTCTGGGGCGTTCTTAGATCTGATCGCTGCATCCGATGAGCCCATTGCCACTTCAGCCATAGCGACCGCTGAAGTGCTGTGCGCGGTTAACCGGAAGGAACGTGCAGGCGATCTGAAACGAGGAGGCGCCGCAGCCGCCTTTCGGCGCTTTGTCGCCGACTGTGATCAGGGTCGGATCGTTCCGATCCCCTATGGAACCCAGGTTTTGGAAGTGGCGCAAGCCGTGATGCGGGTCGCCCTGCATCGATCCCGGCCGCTGTTCTTGCGTAGTCTCGACCTGATTCACGTGGCCTCCGCCCTCACGATTCATGCGGGTTCGGTCGTGGCAACAGACGCCCGCCTCCGGGAGGTGGCTGCTTTGGTTAAGTTGCGCCTCCTGCCGTAGCCGGCACTGCCATGTCCCGAAGCGATCGGCACCGGATTCGCAATCCCGAAGTCCAGGTGGCATCACCAACGGCACGGGATGGATTGCGCTTGCGCTTGCCCCGGGACCCGGGTGTGCGCTATTCTAAAGTCTCGAACCGACTGTAAGGAATCGATTTAGCAAAGATGGCAAACACTTATTCCGCCCTCAAGCGGGTGCGCGAGACCGAACGGCGCACGGAATTCAACCGCAAGAACAAATCGCGGCTGCGGCATCAGATTCGCGCCATGCGCCGCGCCATTCAAGACAAGGACGCCCAGAAGGCGGGCACCCTGCTTCCGCAGACTTTCTCCGTGATCGACCGCGCGGCCAAGACCGGCCTCATCAAGAAGAACACCGCGGCCCGGTACAAGTCCAAGCTGCATCTGCGCGTCAAAGAGCTCGCGAAGAAGTAGTCAGGCGGTCAATTCCAGAACAAATCGCTCCATGACCACGCGGTCGTCCGGGCGCGCGTCGCGCAGCCCCCGGTCGGCCTGGAAGATCAGCTTCAGCGCGCTCTCCAATTGCGGCTTGCTGAACTTCGACACCGTCAGATGCACCTGTTCGGCGCGCGATCCCCACATCGGAACCCCCATCCGCGAAAAGTGCCCCTGAATCTGCTGGGAGCTCTTCAGACCCGCTTCGCGCGCCACCAGGGCCATGCGGAACTGCGTCGACAGGAAGGCCAGCGCCAACGGCAGATACTCCCCCTCC
The DNA here is from genome assembly GCA_020073145.1 of Terriglobia bacterium. Lineage (GTDB taxonomy): Bacteria > Acidobacteriota > Terriglobia > Bryobacterales > Bryobacteraceae > PSRJ01. The sequence goes on along the minus strand of JAIQFS010000009.1, from coordinate 136,597 downwards.
TTGGTCAGGGTGTCCAGGATTTCGAGCGACTTTGAGCGGTCGCGGCGGCCCAGGGCGTTGACCAGAGCGAAGATGGTGGTGGCCCGCGCGTCCGGAACCAGGGCTGTGATGTCGTCCACACTGACTTCGCGCTTTCCCGCATAGAGCGCCAGCTTTTCAATCTCCACCGCGATGCGGGCGATGTCGGCGCCCAGCGCTTCCACCAGCAACTCCAGCGCGGACGTCTCCATGCGGAAACCGGCCTTCCGGATGAGCGCTTCGGCTTCTCCGCGCGCTTCATGGATCGAGAACCGGCGAAGCTCCACCACGTCCGGAATCGCGGCGAAAAACTTGCGGACCCGCTCCTGCTTTCTCTTGTCGTCGCCTTCGAAGTCGTACCGGATGGCTTCAAAAACCAGGGTTACACCGGGAGTCGGGTCGCGGAGATAGCCGGCGAGCGCGGTGGCGTCGCCCGAACCGCCTTCTGCATCGCTCTCTTCCTCGAAGCGGCCGCGCGGCAGAGCGGCTTCCGCATTCACCACCCACAGGAGGCGCTCGGAGGCGAATAGCGAGAGCGATCGGGCGTCGTCCAGCACGTCGGCTAGCGCGATCTCGCTAAGGTCGTGCTGCGCGGCGGCGCCTTCGGGAACCGCCGCCAACAGGGCCTCCTTCAAACGGCGGCGCTGGTAGGCTTCGGGGCCCAGCAGCAAAACGGCCGCTGGCATCTCTCCTTTTTTGAGACGCGCCAACAGTTGCGGGGGCGTCATGCGTTAGAAATTCTCCAGGACCGCGCTGACCACGCTGCGGGCGACGTCCCGGCTCAGCCGGATCATCGCCGTGCTGCTCTCGTCGAAGTACTTCTCCGGATCGAGCGAAATCTCGTAGCTCTGGCGAAATTCCGCGGCCGGGCGGTTCAAGATGAGCGCGCCGGTGGCTCGATTGGTGAGTTGGAGCCGCAGAGTCACCACGGCTTGGACGCCCGTGGCGCGAAACGTTGCCGGATCGAAGGTGGTAGGCAAGGCCACGAAATTGATCACCGCCCCCGAAAGCACGGCGTCAGCTTGCGCCGGATCCGCGACCACCCGGTAGCGCGTGCGCGAGAGGAATTCTCGCGCGATGTCTTCCGGCAGCAGGCGGGCCAGTTGGTAGCGCGTGGTGAGGTTGCCAAAGGCCGGCACGGCGATGGTCTTGATGTTCTTGGGCAGCAGATCGGCGCGGCCCGCCACGTGATAGCCGCAGCCCGTTCCAGCCAAGACTCCGCAGACCGCGGCCACCAGACCCGGAATCTTCATCGCAACTGCTCTGCGACCGCCACCGCGTTTTGAGCGGTCAGGCGGACATTATCGGCCACCAGCCAGAACCAGCACGCTTCCGGGTTATTCCGGTCGGGCACGATGCCGCCCACCGAAATGCCTCCCTGCCCCGCCTGACCAACAATGTTGGGCGGCTCCAGGCCGGCGTCGCGAACGTCAATCGTCTCGGTGCCCAAGCCGCTCTCCAGCGCCTCCACCCCGGGGTTGGTCTCGAGCTCCACCCACGCCGAGAAACTGTATCCGTGGAACACCGGGGCCTGGATCAGCCGCAGCGATGGCATGGGCACGCCTGCGCCCTCGCCGGGAAAAGCCAGCAAGGTGGCTAGGTGACGCTCAATGCGCAGTTCCGATTCCTCGAGCGAAACCGGGGCTTCTTCCCCGTAGCGAGCCAGCAGGTTGAAGCTGAGCTGCGTCTCGAACAGCGCCTTCGGCAGCGGCTTGAACGCAAACAGATTGACCGTCTGCTGTTGCAACTCTTCCACGGCGGCCAGGCCGCGCTCGCTGGCCGGAGCGAAGATCTGGACAACCGAGCGGCGCACCGGCTCATGCGCTTGCAGCCTGCGCAGAAACAGCGCCAGGGCGATGGCGGCGGGGTGCGCGATCACGTGCACCCTCCCCTCGTCTTCTTCCGGTTCCGATTCTACCAAGGGCGCCCGCAGGCGCGCCTCCGGGTGTTCTTCGGCGGCGTAGGTCAGATCGATGACGGTCACCGAGTCGCCCGCCAGCTCCAGGGCCTTGCGCCCGGACTCGGACGAGCCTGCCAGAAACACGGCCTGCGCACCCACCAGCGTCTCCGCTTCCAAAACGTTGACCAGAGAGGGCTCATCGCCCACTCGGGTCAGACGGCCGGCCTCCGCCTCATCGGCGCCGATGAGGCGCAGACTCAACCCCGTCGCCGACGTGGCCACGATGTCGCGGATCTCCCGTCCCAGCAGCGAATCGCTGCCCACCAGCGCGATGGTAGCCCGGCTAACCAATTTGGTGCTCCGGCTCGGGAGGAGGCGGCGGCGCGTGCCGCAGACGCCGCCGCACGATGCCGCCTAGCCGGATCGCAATCCCGCTGCCCACGTACCCTGTCGCCAGCACCAGCAGCACCAGTTGGGAATAATTCCAGATCAAGTAGATCAGTCCGCCCAGCAGGATGATGATCAGCGGCGAATAGGCTTTGTTCAGGTTGATGCCCTTGAAACTGTAATACCGCCACGTGCTGACCATCAGGAATCCCAGAAGCAGCAGCAGCGCCAGCCAGGCCACCGACACCGGCCACCACACCAGCGGCTGCGAATCAGAAGTGTAGACCACCGCCGCCACCATGGCCGCCGCGGCTGGAATCGGCAAGCCGACAAAATACTTGCGGTCCGGGCGGCCGGGATTCTTGGGAATCGGGTTCTTCTGGATGTTGAAGCGCGCCAGCCGCGCGGCACCGCATAACAAGAACAGAAACGCAATGAAGTACCCGGCGTTGAAGATCTGGCTGCGGATGTTGGCCGGGATCGTCGGATCGATGAATTGAACGCCCCAGGCAAAGGCCAGCACCGCCGGCGCCAGGCCGAAACTGATCACATCGGCCAGAGAATCCATCTCCCGGCCGAAATCGGAGACCGTATTGGTCATGCGGGCGATGCGCCCGTCCAGGCCGTCCAGGAAGACCGCGGCGCCGATGGCCCGGGCCGCAATCGAGAAGTGGTCGGCGGCATCCGGCGCGCCCGAGGCTGCCAGCATCGCCCCCCGGAACGACCGCAAGATCGAGATGTACCCCAGAAAAATGTTGCCCGCCGTGAATAATGTGGGTAGGGCGTAGGCCGCGCGCCGCGGGCGGCGGTCCGGCGAATGCGGATCTACGAAACGGTCTTTAAGCGCCATGTCCCTCTTCCCGGTCGAGGCGGCGTGCCAGAATGCTCGAACCGCCGGCCACCCGCATCCCTGGCTTCACCACGATCTCCCACTCGGGCCCCAGCAGCACATCCACCCGCGAGCCGAACTTGATCAACCCGATGCGCTCGCCCGCAGCCACGCGGTCTCCCGTCTTCTTGGTGCACACGATACGCCGCGCGATCAGCCCGGCGATCTGTTTGAAGATCACGCAAGTGCCGTCGCCCTGCACGGTGACGATGTTCTGTTCGTTGCGCGACGACGCTTCTTCCCGGCTGGCCACCAGAAACCGGCCCTTTCGATACTCCACGTTGCAGACCACGCCGCCGATCGGCGCGCGATTGACGTGAACGTCGAAGATGTTCAGGAAGATGCTGATGCGGCTGGCCGTAGGGCTTTCCGGCTTCACCGCCACCACTTTGCCATCGGCCGGAGACACCGCCACTGTGCCGGCGGGGATCTGCCGATCCGGATCGCGAAAAAAGTAAAGGCAGAACGCCGCCAGCAGCCACAGGGGCGCCGAGACCCACGGGCCGGCGAGCCACGCCACCAGGATCCCCGCCGCTCCCAGACCCGCACCGTAATAGATACCGTCTTTGACAATCACTCGCTTTTATTTTCGCACGCGCGCCGCCGACACTTGGTTACAAAATACGTCCAGGCAGGATGCGCACGCGGCATCGACGTTGGCCGCTGCGCCGTCAGTTGCGGTTTGAGGTTGCGGTTTGAGGAACGCAAGGCCGGCCAATCCCAGACAGCTATCGCCTGGAATTCGCTGGAGGCTCGGACTAGGCTCCCAGTTGACGCTTAAGAGCCGTACTGGCGGCGAGGTCCCGCAGACGCACTTCCAACGATGCCGCCATGCGAACGGACAGCACACACCGCGCCAGAGCCAGCGCTAATTGGAGCCATGGTCCCAGGGTAGCCGGCGCGCGGCGTACGTCGTCATCCGCCGGTCCCAGATAGTGCCGGGTCACGCGGTACACCGGAGTCTCCACCTCCACCTTCGGCCACCATGTCATGATCAAAGCGGATACCAGCGCCGAGCCCGCGATGATGACGACCAGGAAGTAGGACAGCGGGGCTGAAACCGCGAATCGCAGCCGGGTCTGCTCGATAAAATCCAGGATGATTGCCCGTGTCGTCGGGCCGATCACCAGGAAGAACAGCATGAATATCAGAGCGCCCCACATGACAATTTGAAGACTATCGCTGCCCATCCCCCTGGAATAGATGCCCATTGGTACCCGGCGGACCATCTACTTTGGTGGGCCGGAGAATCCTCCCCGGCCCCCGTATCTCCATCTAAACCCATTGGCAACGGAACCAAACAGGACTACCATGATAACGGAGGATAGGAGCAATGCTTTCTGGTAAACTCATCCGCCTGATTGAGACTCATCAGCCGGAAATCACCGATCGTTTACTTCGGGAGATCCGCCTCCATCCGGATTTCATCCATCTCCGCCAGTTGCCTGAGGCGGAGCTCCGCGAACGCGGCCAGACCATTCTCGAGAACCTGGGCTATTGGCTGGCCGCCGGCAACCAGGAGGAACTGGCCTCCAAATACGAAACCATCGGCAAGACTCGTTTCGGAGAGTCCATCCCCCTGCACGAATGCATTCATGCCCTTTGTCTCATTAAGCAGAAGATGCTCGATTTCATTAGCGAGCAGGGGTTCCAGCCCGATGCGCTGCAACTGTACGCCGAAGAGGAACTCGGGTACCGGGTGGGGCGCTTCTTCGATCTGCTGGTGATCCACCTGGCGCGTGGGTACGAAACCGCCTGGCACAAAGCGGCACTCGCTGCCACGGCCGCAATGGCATAAAGCCCGGCGACTCTTACGTGCCGCATTTCTGTATCCTAAAAAGGAATAAAAAGGTCCTTTTTGCCGAAGTTAATGATATAATCAGTACGGGAGCGGCTGATCCCGTTGACGAAAAGGAGGTGCCTTCATGCCGATGTTCTCCAAGATCCTGGTACCGGTGGCCTTCTCCGCGCGCTGTGAGGGCGCAGTGCAATATGCCGAAGCACTCGCCTGCCACTTCCATGCCGAGATGGTCTTGCTTCACGTCGTGGCTCCGGTTCCGACGTACTGGTGTCCCGATGCCGTAGTGATGTCCCCCGAAGTGACCGCCGAGGCCGTGGAACAAAGCAAAGCCGAGCTCGGCCGCTTTCTGGAAGGGAGTCTCAAAGGGATCTCGGTATCTCGAGTAGTTCAGGAGGGCGATCCGGCGCAGCAGATTGTTGAGTTTGCCCACGAGGGAAAATTCGACTTGATTGTCATGCCGACCCACGGCTACGGCCCGTTCCGCCGCTTCTTGCTGGGCTCCGTCACCGCCAAGGTTCTTCACGACGCCGATTGCCCGGTTTGGACCGGCCCGCACATGGAGGAGGCTCCCCCTTATCCCAAGATCAGCTTCCGCCGGATTCTGTGCGCCATTGATCTGGGCCCGCACAGCCGCGCGGTCCTGGAATGGGGAGCTGGATTCGCCCGCGAATACGGCGCCGACCTGGACATCGTTCACGCCATCCCAGCTTCCACGGTTTCCGTCGGTGGCTTTTACTTCGACCCGGAATGGCGGACTCACGTGGTCAATGAAGCGCGGGAGCGCATCGGGTTCCTCCAGGAAGACTTCGGCCTCTCCGCCCAGATTCGCATCGAGACCGGTGATCCGTCCACCGCAGTGCGTGCAGTGGCTGAAGAGTCCCAATCCAACATGGTGGTCATCGGCCGTGGTCACGCAGGAGTCCTGGGGCGCCTGCGCGCCAACGCCTATGCCATTATTCGGGAGTCGCCCTGCCCGGTAGCGGCCATCTAGGACACCAGGACTGGCGGCGTTCGCTTAAAATAGGAGGGATGCTACGTTCTGTCGTCTTCTTCCTGTCTGCCGGGCTCTGCTTGGCGCAAGCGCTGAACGAGTCCGCCGATCAGCCACCCCCGGGTGTGGACCAAGCCCTTCGCGCGCGCATCACTGAGTTCTTCCAGGATCACGTGGACGGCAAGTTCCGGCAGGCCGAAGCTCTGGTGGCCGAGGATACGAAGGATTATTACTATAGCACCGGCAAGCCTAAGTACTTAAGCTTCAACATTCAGCAGATTACCTACTCGAATTCGTTCACCCGGGCGAAGGCCCTGGTGATTTGTGAGATGTTTGTGGTCATGCCGGGCTTCACGGATAAACCTCTCAAGGTGCCGATCGGAAGCGACTGGGAACTCATCGACGGCCAGTGGTACTGGCATGTCGACTCGGACGCGCTGTTAAAGACGCCATTTGGGAAGATGGCAGCCGGGCCATCTGGAGGTGCGACTGGGGGGGCGGGAGCCGGTGGCGGCATCTCGATTCCAACGGCAGAGCAGATGCAGTACATCTTCACTCAGGTGAAGGCGGATAAACAGGCGGTCGCCCTCAAGCCGGGAGAGTCCGCACAAGTCACGATCACCAACACGGCAACGGGCCTCATGGACATTTCCGTCAAAGGCGATGTGAAGGGAGTGGATGCCAAACTCGACACCGCGACCTTGAAGTCCGGCGCCAAAGCCGTCTTGACCATCCATGCGGATGCCAGCGCCATTCCCGGCAAACTCGTCATTCTGGTAGAGCCCACCGGCCAGATCATCCCGATTCAAGTCAACATTCAGTAGGCGCCGGACACACCGACGGGCGATCACCGCTCGGAGCGTCCCGTGCGGGCGTCGGTGCGGGCCTCGCTGCGTTTGATCTGAGCCCTGCGCCGGCCGGTCTCCAGGTTTTGTGCCGCCTTTTCTCGCGCCGCGTCGCTAATCTGAATCTGGTTCTTCACCGCCACGGCGCCTCCGCTCTTGGCCAACCGTGTGGCGACTCCTTTGTGCTGGACGACTTCGGTCTTCCCTTCCAGCGTGGCCACACCGCCTTGGACATGAACCTGAAACTTATCCTGGCTGATCTTCGACTTGGCCAGCCGGGCGCGGATTTCCCGCTCAATTTCCGCGTCGGACTTAGCCTGCTGCGCCACTGCTTTTGCTGTGGCCGGCCGCGGCGAACCCGCCGGTCCGGCGCCGCCCCACGCGGATGCCGCCATGAGAAACACACCGATCATCGCTTTCAGTCTACGCATACCCCTACAGTCCTGCGGAAGCAAAGTGATTCTCAGGAAATCTGTGCTAAAGTGAGGAGTTCTCAAGGCTTTTCTGCTTCCGATGCCCGAACAAATCCTGCTGCAAGGCAAAATTCTGGGCACAGAAGAGTTCCTCTTGGCCGGTTCCGCCGAGGGACGTTCTGCGCGTTCCGCGGGCGAAGAACTGATGGCGGGGCGGTCGCAGTGGATCACGCTGCTGTGCGAAGTATTGCCGAGGGCGCTGCTCGCTGAACTCGGGCTGGCCCGGATACTGCTTGGTTCGAGCGGCGGCGGCCAGTTCCTGCTGGTGCTCCCCGGCGAAGCCCGTCAGGCCGCCCAGACCTTCTTACAGGCCGCCGCCCGCCAGATCGCCGACCTCAGCTCCGCAAGCGCCAGCCTGATCTGGAGTGTGACCGATAACCTGGGAGATTGGGCCATCATTCGCAAACGGCTGCAGGACGAGCTACAGAGCAAGCGGAACGCCCCGTTGGGCGAATCCAGCTCCACCGCCTTTCAGCCCTTTACCCGCGCCACCAACCCGCAAGCCGACATCTACTTCGCCAAAGAACTGGGCGCCAAAGTGCGCGAGGCATCGCAGGTGGGCTGGTCCCCCGAGGATCCGGGCAAGATCACGGCCGGCGAAGGCAAATACTCCTGGCATCTCAGCTCCAACCTTTCTCCTGATTCCATCATGCTGGCGCGCCACGCCGCGCCGTCCGATGACGGCAAGTCGGCCGCGCCCGTGCAATCCTTGGCGCGCCGCGCCCAGGGCCGCTCCATCTGGGGCGTGTTGCGTGGCGACGTCGATCACTTCGGACTGCGCCTGCGCCGCGTCCACAGCATCGAGGAACACGTCCCACTCTCCGTCCTCTACAAGCAGTTCTTCGCCGGAGAGCTGGAAGTGCTCTGCTCCATGCCCGAGTTCTGGCGCAAGGTCACCATTCTTTATTCCGGGGGCGACGATTTCGCCGTGTACGGCTCCTGGGATGCTCTCATCGCCCTGGCGCGCGAAGTCCAGCGCCTCTTCCACCGCTTCACCGAGGAGAATCTGAAGGAATATCCCGGCGCCGAAGGCAAGACGATTTCCATGGCCATCGCGCTGGCGCCCGAAACCTTCTACCCCTTGGCCGCCGTCTACGAAGAGGCCGGACGCAATCTCGACCTGGCCAAGGCCGCCGACAAGGACTGCATCTACCTGCTGGGCCGGATTCTCGAATGGCGACACCTCAACGACGCCGCCGAGCTGAAAGACACCGTCACCCGTCTGATTCACGACTTCCGCATGTCGCGGCAGTTCCTGTATCAATTGCGCAGCATCTACCGGCATGAGGCCTATGGCGAATCCGGGAGCGAGGTGCAACGCACGTGGCGTTTCCAGCGCCGCTTCAACCGCATTCTCAGCGGCACCCGCGATCGCGAATTCCAGAAGCTGCGCGCCCACTTGATCAGCGAGTTGGTGGGACGCAAATCCGCCGAAGTGAAGCTGCGGCCCGCCGGCCTGGTGGCCTTGGAATGGGCCAGACTGGTTACAGAAGGATGAGTTTATGACACAAGAGCAGGAGCAACGGCCGAACCGCGAAAACCGGCCTCAGGGAGGGCCCCCGCGGGAAGGCCGGGGACCGCGCGAAGGAGGGCCCCGCGGCCCCGGCGGCGACCGGGGAGACCGCGGCGACCGTCGCGGGGGCGACCGCTTCCGCCCCGAAGGTCCGCCGGAAATCGAACTGGAGAAGCTGATCCATGACAGCTTATATCTGGATAACCAGGCCCACGCCATCGTGAGCCGAATGCGCGACATGGACTCCGGCACCAAGAGCCAGCTCCGCCGCCTTTATAGCGCGGTGCGCCGCGCCGTCCGCGCGCCGGAAAACGAGCGCCAGCACGAGTTCGTTATGCTGCGCGCCCGCTTGGCTTACACCATCGCGCGTCACGGCCTGCGCAGCCTCGACCAGCTTGAGAAATTGCTGCTGCAGGTCACGCGCAAGAACGACAACCGCGGCTATGAGCGGTTCAAAGATCTATTCGAGGCTATCGTAGCCTATAACGAGTAAACGTAGCCTACAACGAGTAAACGATGAGCGCCCACACCTCTCAAACTGAGCTGAAACTGATCGGAAAGTTGATCCTGGAAGGCGAGCTGCATTGCGAAACCGGCCTGCACGTCGGCGCGGGCAAGGGTTCGCTGGAAATCGGCGGCTCCGACAATCCCGTCGTCAAAGATGCCTTCGGCCGGCCTTATGTTCCCGGCAGCTCGCTCCGCGGCAAGATCCGCGCGCTGCTGGAGCAGACCTCCGGCATGGCGGTGCCCGCTGAGCTGGTCTACCTGTCGCGCCGCAAAGGCCAGGAAGTGCGCATCCACCAGAGCGACCGCCCCGACGACGACATCTGCCTCCTGTTCGGCCGTAGCCCCGGCCGCATGGAACGAGTGCAAGGCGAGACGCTGGAAACGTCGCAGGCCACGCCGGCCCGCCTGGCCGTTTTCGACGCGCCCCTCGATCCCGAGAGCATCACCGCGCAGATGCGCGAGAATCTCGATGACGAGCTGACCGAAGTCAAGAGCGAGAACGCCATCGACCGCATCACCTCCCAGGCTAATCCCCGCACCCTGGAGCGCGTGCCCGCCGGCGCGCGTTTCAAAACCCGCTTGGTCATGGACGTGCTCTGCGATGAGGACGCCCCGTTGTTCCTCCGCGTGCTGGAAGGCCTGCGCCTGCTCGAAGACGATTCGCTTGGCGGAGGCGGCGCGCGCGGCAGCGGGCGCGTCAGTTTCTCCGGCCTCCGCCTGGTCTGGCGCGGCAAGAACTACTACGCCACCGGCGCCGCGGAAAAAGAGATTGCCGCCGGCGCTACCCTCGCCGCCATCCAGACCGCAGTCAATGAAGCGGCCTTCGGGTTCCTGCACGAGGAGTCATGAGCCCCGGCCTGGTCGTCAAGTTGCGGCCCACCGGTCCGTGGCGTATCGGCCCCGATTCCGGCGCCCGCAACCAGGTCGACTTCATCTATCACAGCGATTCACTCTACGGCGCCGTCACATCCGCGCTGGCCCGGCTTGGCTCGCTCGATGAGTGGCTTACCGCCACCGCGCGCAACGGAGCGCCCGCGGTCTGCTTCAGCTCCTGTTTCCCGTTTATCGAAGAAATTGGTTTCGTGGTTCCGCCGCGCACCCTGTGGCCTCCCGCCGCCCCGGCGTTGCTGGCCACGCGCGTGCGTTGGAAAAGCGCCCGCTTCGTCCCTCTGGGCATCGTGCAGGCTCTGCTCGCCGGCCGCCCCCTGGATGAGAATCATTGGGCAGTGGATGGTGTGAGCGGCTGCCTGGTCCCGGCCGGCCGCTCCGGCCCGTTTCGTACCGGAGTGAGGTGGAACGCCGCCGTCGACCGGTTGTCCGGCTCCACCGAACGCCATTCCACCGCCTGCCTGGAATTCCGCCCCGGCGCGGGCTTGTGGGCTGTCGTCTCCTTTGCCGATGAAGACGCGCGCGCTCGATGGCAGGAGCCCGTCAAAGCCGCCTTCCGCTGGCTGGCGGATAGCGGCTTCGGGGGCGAACGCTCCCGCGGATGGGGTCGCTCTGAATCTCCTGAATTCACCGAAGGCACGCTGCCCGATATGATCCTCGGAGGCCAGGGGCCCGAGAACGGACGTCAGGTTGCCGAAAACACCGAATCTCCTGAAGCCGATGTTCGGTCTCACGGGAATACCCACTGGCTCCTCTCCCTGTTCTCGCCCGCACCCGCCGACATCGTCGATTGGAGCCGAGGCGACTACACCGTCCTGGCCCGCGGCGGCCGTGTGGAGAGTCCCGCCGGCTCCGGCGAATTGAAAAAGCAGGTTCACATGGTGGCCGAAGGCTCCGTGCTGGTCTCGGGCTCCGCGCTCCGCGGCGCCGCCCCCGACGTCGCTCCCGACGGCTTCGCCCATCCCGTTTTCCGCTCGGGTTTCGCCCTCTCCATCCCGCTGCCCGAGGTGAGCTGATGCGCTATCGCCTCACTTGTCTCACCCCGCTGCTGGTCGGCGACGGCCGCAAGCTCAGCCCCATCGACTACATGGTCTGGAAAGACCACGTCAATGTCCTCGATCAATGGCGCATCTTCCGCCTGCTGGCCAGGGGCCCGCGTCTGGACGGCTATCTCGCTCAACTCAAGAAGGCCGACAAACTGGACTTCGCCTCCTGGGGCGGCTTCGCGCAGAATTTCGCGGGCCGCCGCATTCCCTTTGAAAACGCGGCCTATGCCAACTATTGGAACCGCGCCATGGGAGAGAGCCTGCACATTCCGACCTTCGCCTGCGGCGCCTCCGGCCCGTACTTGCCGGCCGCAGCCCTCAAGGGAGCGCTGCGCACCGGCATGCTGTTCGCCAATTGGCGCGACGGCATGTTGCAGGAAGTCCTGGAACGTGTGAAAGGCGACCGCTTGCCGCGCCGTCCCGCCGAAATTGTGGAAGACCATGCCCTTGGCTCTTCCGGCGCCAACCGCATGCGTTTCATCAGCGCCGGCGATTCCTCCACCGTCCCGGTTTCGCAATTCAAGGTCTATCTGCTGCGTACCTCCACCCTACAGCCGCGCGCCGGACAATACGCCCTCGCTTGGAAGCAGAGCCCCCGCGGCGCCGTGGACGGCAGCCGCCCCGACGACAGCACGCCGGCCTTCGCCGAAATGGCCGTTCCCGGCTCCACGTTTGAAGGCGATTGGAGCGAGAAGAGTTTCCTCCTGGCGCCGGAAGTCCGCCGCATGGTGCGCTGGCCGGAGTCACTGAACCGGGCCAAGATTTTCGAGTCGGTCAACGTCTACGCCGCAGGCCTGCTGGCCTTGCAGCGCCAATACGCTGCCATGGCCGGCCTCGGCTTGCTCGACAAAAACCTCGCCGCCTTGGAGCAGCGCCTGGCCCAAGCCAAGGAAAACGATTCGTGTCTGTTGGCGCTCGGTTGGGGCGGCGGCCTGCTGGCCAAGAGTTCCTGGCTCGACACCACCAACCCCGAGTACCGCCAGATTCTGAACCAGTTCACGCTCTACAACCGCGCCCTGGCGTCCAACCTGCCCTTTCCCAAGACCCGCCGGATCGTCTTCCTCAACAACCAGCCGGCGACGCTGCCGGGCTGGGTCGAATTGACGGTGCGGTAGACGACTTTCGGACGTTGTGAACCGCGCCGGGATTCTGGCGACCTCAGGGGGTGACCGAACCCGCGCTCGCCGGGTCCGCCAACGGCTGCAACTCGCTCAACATAGTCGGGATCAGCTCCGACACCGTCGGATGAATATGCACAGCGCGCTGAATGGTGGTGTAGGGAGCCTTCGCATACATGACATCCAGAATCGAGTGAATCGACTCATCCCCGCCCGTTCCTAGAATTACAGCGCCCAAGACTTCGCCGGTCTTCGCCTCTACCAGGATCTTCATGAACCCCTGGGTCTCGCCTTTCTCCACCGCGCGGCCCACCCGAGTCATGGGCCGCTTGCCCACCAGAGCGCGCCTCCCGCTCCGCCGCACGTCGGCCTCCGTCATACCTACACGGCCCAGCGGCGGGTCGATGTAGAGGGCATACGCCAATATGCGGTCGCTCACGCGGCGCGGATCGTTGTCCAGAAGATTCCCCGCCACTATCTCGAAATCGTTGTACGAGGTGTGCGTGAATCCGCCTTTGCCATTGCAGTCGCCAACCGCCCAGATCCCCGGAACGCCGGTGCGCAGTTGATCGTCCACGCTGATATACCCGCGCGCATCCGTCGACACCCCAGCATTCTCCAGCCCCAGATCGTCGGTATTCGGCCGCCGCCCCACTGCCAGCAGCACATGCGATCCGCGAACCTCGGGCGAGCCCTCGACACACTCCGCGCGCACGCCGACCTCCTCCCCGTACCTGGAAAACCCGATGCACTTCGCGTTCAGCCGAACTAGAACCCCCTCCCCTTCCAGAATCTCCTGAACCGCGGCCGACACATCTTCATCCTCGCGCGGAATGAGGCGAGCCCCCATCTCCAGGATCGTCACGTCACTCCCGAAACGACGGAACATTTGTCCGAACTCCAGCCCGATATAACTCCCACCCACCACGATCAAGTGCCGCGGCAGAAAATCGACCTCCATCATGGAGCTGTTGGTCAAGTACTCCACCTGGTCCAGTCCCGGCATCGGCGGAACCGCGGCGCGCCCTCCCACGTTGATGAAAATGCGCTCGGCCGCCAGCCGGTCCGCGCCCACCGCCACTTCGTGCGGCGCTTCGAAGCGAGCGTGGCCTTCGTAGACCGTGATGTTTTCTGTGTGCTTCAGCGAGTTCTCCAGCCCGGTTCGCGACTGTCCCGAGATCGCGTCCTTCCGCGCCTTCACCCTCTTCATATCGACGCGCCAGGCTCCGCCGATCTCCACACCGAACTCGGCGGCGCGCCGGACCATGTGAGCGGCATACGCACTCGCCACCATCGTCTTGGTCGGAATGCATCCCGTGTTCACGCAGGTACCGCCGAACCGATCGCGTTCGACGATCGCGACCTTCATTCCGGATTGTGCCAACCGCCGCGCCAGCGGAGGCCCGGCCTGGCCCGTTCCGATGATCAGAGCGTCGTAGGTGGTCATGCCCTCAAGATACCGTCTTCGCGATCCGGACGAAATGGGCGCTCCCCGCGGGCGCACCGGGGCCACTTTTGCAGTACACTGATCCTGCGCCATGAAATCGCAGCCGCCACGCGTCGGGGCCAGATCGTCGCTCGCTAAAAACAAGGCCGGGGCGACCGCCATGAAACCACTGGCGGATCTCCCACGCTGCTCCTGGGCCAGCGACCCTCTCTCCATCGCCTATCACGACACCGAATGGGGCGTACCTCTGCACGACGATCGCCGCCTGTTTGAGTTCCTCGTGCTCGAAGGCGCGCAGGCCGGCCTGAGCTGGTCCACCATTCTCAAGAAGCGTCCCGCCTATCGCCGCGCTTTCGATCGCTTCGACCCGCGCAAGATTGCCGGGTACGATGCCGCGCGAGTCGCGCAGTTGCTGGCCAACGAAGGGATTGTCCGCAACCGCCTGAAGGTTCGAAGCGCCATTCAAAATGCCCGGGCCTTCCTTGGCGTTCAGAAGGAATTCGGCAGCTTCGATCGCTACGTGTGGCAGTTCGTCGGCGGCCGCCCGATCGTGAACCGCCGGCGCCGCCCCGGCCAAGTGCCGCCCTGCACCGCTGAGTCCGATGCGCTGAGCATGGATCTGCGCAAACGCGGATTCACCTTCGTCGGTTCGACCATCTGTTATGCCTTCATGCAGGCCACCGGAATGGTCAACGATCACCTACTCACTTGCTACCGCTACAGGGAATTGCGGTGAGGTCTAGTGCAGCACCAGCTTCTGCACTCGCAAATTGCCGATCTCGCCAACGTAGAGCGTGTTCTCGGCGCGGCAGTCGATGGCGTTGACGGTGCCGAATTCCTTGAGTAGTTTGCCGGCGCGGCCGAATTTGCCGGTGATGGTTCCATCGAGGCGCAGGCGGTAGATTTCACCGTCGCGGTCGATGTCGTCGGGCGGATTGGAATTCGAAACGTATAGAACCGGACTCGCGCCCTTGGTCAGGCACAGCGCCTGCGCGTTGCCGACATCGGCGATGGCGGTCTTGAAGGCGCCGTCACTGTCGAAGACCTCGATGCGCTTGTTGCCGCCGTCCGCCGCGTAGACGTTGCCTTGCGAGTCCACCGCGATGCTGCGGACATTGGCGAACTCGCCGGGCGCGGTTCCTTTCTTGCCCCATGACTTGATGAATTTGCCGTCTTTGTCAAACTTGGCGATGCGCGCGTTGCCGAGGCCATCGGCCACGAAGATGTTGCCGGCCGCATCCCAGGCGACGTCGGTCGGGCGATCGAACAAGTCGGTCGGCTGGCCCGCGCCTTCGCCGCCACGCCCCGGCCGCACAGGAACGTTGACATTCTCCGCTTTGCGGCCGAGCAGCATCGCGACGTGAACCTGCGGATCGAACTTGATCACCATGTTGCTCATCTGATCGACTACCCAGATGTTGTCGCTCAAATCGACGCGGACCTGCGAGGCGAACAGAAATCCGTAGCTATCCTTGCCGATTTCGCGGACGAACTTGCCGGTGCGATCGAACTCGAACAGGCGCGAGCCGCCGTGCGCGAAAGGCCGCGCGGTGCCGATCGAGATAGTGGGATGGCCGGTTCGCGTGTAGACAAAAATATCGCCGCGCGAATTGGTGGCCACGCCCCCCACTTCGCCCAGGTAGAGGTTGGCGGGAAGCTGCAGCGGATTGGGGACGGAGTCGAAGCGGATTTCGGGTGCGTCCTTCTGGGCGACAGCCGGAATGCTGGAAATCATCGCGGCGGCCACGGCTAGCAGAGTTCGGTTCACCGCGCACCTCCCACACTGCCGTTGGTGGCGTGGAGCAGAAGCTTCTGCACGCGCCACGATTCAATTTCGCCGACGACGATCTCATTCGGATTGCGGCAATCCATGGTGTGCACCACCTGGAATCCCGGCGCCAGCTTCCCGGGGTGACCGAATTTGCCGAGCACAGTGCCGTCCAGCTCCGCCTTGTAGATTTCGCCCGTGTTCTCCCACGTGCCCGGCATGTTGCCGTTGGGGTTCGAGTTGGAAAGGAACGCGTATTGGTGAGGACCCGCCGAAACGCACACGGTCCAGCCGACGCCCAGGTTGGTGATTTCGCGGATGGGCTTCAGATTATTGTCGAGCACCTGGTAGCGATTGTTGGAGCGGTCGGCCACCCAGACATTGCCCTGTCCATCGACCTGCAAGCCGTGCGGCAGATTGAATTCGCCGAGCGCCTTGCCCGGCTTCTCGCTGCCGGCCTGCGCCAGGAAGCGGCCATCCTTGTCATATTTGACGACGCGGTTGTTGCAGTAACCGTCGGAGATGAAGATGTTGCCCTGCGGGTCCCAGCCGATGTCGGTGGGCCGGCAGAAGATGTACTTCTTTGCGGGGACGTTGGGCGTGCCCGGAGGACCGGCGGGGTAGGCCACAGCGCCATCGACCGCGGGCGGGCGGCGGCCGAGCACCATCAGCACCTTCCCTTCCGGGCTGAACTTGGTGATCATGTTGGTGCCTTCGTCAACGGTCCAGATGTTGTCGTCCTTGTCGACGCGCACCGAATGCGCGAATTCGAAGCCATAATAGCCGCTGCCGATTTCCTTAAGGAAGTTACCGGCTTTGTCGAACTCAAACAGCCGCGTCTGGGCGCTGCGGTGATACACGAAGATGTGGCCTTTGGAGTTGGTGGCCACCGCAACCGATTCACCCAGATACTCCCCTGCCGGAAGTTTCAGCAGGTTCGACGCCGAGGTGAACGGAATCTCGGGCACATTTTCGATGGATGCCTTGCGCTGGGCCAGCACCGGCGCGGCGGCCAGCACAGCCAGAGCGACTGACGACGTCAGAATCCATTTCATAAACGTCTCCTCAAAGTTTCCCGTCGGGATTCCTATTCTAACGGAACCCGGGAAAGTCCGGCGACCGGGACGAGATGAGTGCAGGCGCATTCGTCGCCTGCGATGAACTCCCTATCTCCGCTCCGGAAGCGCAAACACGTAAAGCGCGTTGCCGGTCGTCGGATAGTGCAGGTCGTAAGCAACCACGGACGGCACATTGCGCGGGCTGCCGCCGCCGTTACTCGTGGTCACGGCGACATATTGCTTGCCGCCCGCGGTGAACGTCAGCGGGAAGCCTTGCACCGCGGCCGGCAGGCGCGTCTCCCAGAGAATTCTGCCCGTTCCGGCATCGAAGGCGCGGAACATGCGGTCCAGGTCGCCCGCGAAGGCCACACCTCCGGCGGTCGAGACGACGCCCGTCAGGAATGGCGCGCGCTGCTCGTACTTCCAGAGCTCGCGCATAGTCCGCACATCGTACGCCGCCAGCTTGCCGACGTTGCCGTTCGTCCCGGGCATCTCGAAGAAGCGCCGCAGCGCGCCATTGCCACTGCCGCCCCCCGCGACTTTTTCGATGGGCTGGCCCTGCATCTCCAGGCAGCTCTGGCTCAAGGGAATGATCAGCCGGTTCCCCGGCGGATAGTAAGTCATCGACGGCCAGTTCTTTCCGCCTTCGGTCGACGGGCACGCCGTCACCCACTCGCCGATGCGCTGCTCGACAATGTCGTTGCGATAGTGCGGCTCACCGGTTCGCGGGTCGATGGAATCGTAGACATTCTGATAGACCATTTCGTGATGGCCGAGATACTTTCCCGTCTTGCGGTCAAGCTTCCACAAAATGCCCGTCTTGCCCGCGCTGAAGACGTAGCGCTCACCCTGATCGTCCACCAGCACGCGTTCGAACACTTCGTCCAGGTCCAGCGTCTCGCCCGGCACGTAGCTGTGATACCAGGCCAGCTTTCCCGTATCGGCATCGAGCGCCAGGGTGGAGTTGGAATACAAGGTGGATCCGTTGCCCGAGCCTCGACTCACGCGCATCCACGGCTTGGCTTGCGCCGTACCCCAGTACGTCAGGTTCAAGTCGGGGTCGTAACTTCCGGTGATCCAACTCTCCGTGCCGGCCCGGAAGGTGTTCGAGAGGCTTCCCCAGGAGTCGCCGCCGGGTTCGCCCTCGAGCGCCACCGTGCGAAACCGCCAGGCTTCCTTGCCGGTCTGGGCATCGTACGCGCTGATGAAGCATTTCTCATCCCGGTACGTCGCACAGGAGTCGCGGCCCAGCCCTTCAATCACCCGGCCCTTCACCACGATCGGCCCGCTGGTTTCGGCGTATTCCCCTTTGGAGCGGTCGCCGATGGTGGTGTCCCAGATCCCCTTGCCGGTGCGCGCGTCAAAGGCCATCAGGTGCGCATCCGGGGTAGCGACCAGAATCTTGTCCTGGTAGATGGCGATACCGCGCATGGCGGGGGCGTTGGGAATCGTTCCGTAGTGGTTCTCCCAGATTAAATCGCCGGTCTTGGCGTTCAGGGCCTGCAGCACCTCGCCGGCATTGTTCACGTAGAGCACGCCATTGTGCACGATGGGCGCGGGCTGGTTGCCGTTGCTGGCGCCATCCTGCATCGACCAACTCCACACCAGGCGCAGCTCATTGACGTTCTGCGACGTGATCTGGTTGAGCGGGCTGTAGTAGGTAGCCTTGTAGTCGCGGCGAATCATGAGCCAGTCGCCGGGATCGGGATTGCGCAGCATGGCGTCGGTGACCGGAACGTAGTTCTTGACTTCGCCCGCCACCGTGATGCCGCGAGGTGTCTGCCGGGCCGAAGCCTGCTGTGGGGCTGAAGACGTGGCGGGAGGCGCCGCCCCCGGCCGCAAATACGCCGCCCGCTGCCCCGATGCGACGCTGCGGATCGCCACGGTGGATTCCGCGGTGAGCGCTCGATCGCCGGGCCGCGCGCTGTTGGCATCCAGAATGAATGCGGTGAGATTGACATAAGCCTGGTCCGGCAGCGAGCCGCCGGCGCCGGGAGGCATGGCCGCACGCAGATAACCGGTCAGCTCGCCAGCGGTCCGCCCGCCCCATTGACTTATAAAATTGGCGCCGGCCAGTTGCGGCCCTTCGCGTCCGGAGAGATCCGGCGCATGGCAGGCGGCGCAGTTGGCTTGGTACGCACTCCGTCCCACCGCCGCTTGCTCGGCGGTATAGGGCCCGCCGGCATCGGGCTGGGCTCCGCTTTGGGGAGCCAGAAAGATGAGGCCGCACACAGTGATTGCCGTCCCCAGCGCGATTCGAGTCGTCACTCCGTTTCTCCTTCGTCGCCTAGGTTACATCAAATGCCCGTGCACGCGGCTGGGCCCGCAAAGCCCGCCTCGCGCGGATCGGCTACCGGTTCGGGGCCGCTGGCGGCGCTGCCAGGGTCGGCGGGAGGGGCCAGTTTCCCTCGTACGGAGGCCAGTTGGGGACCGGCGCCTCCGGCGGTGGATAGAACATCGCCGAATAGATGCTGCGGATCTTGCTGTTGTCGATCACGAACCACTCGCTGAACGCATTTCTCCGCGTGGGGGTGCCGGGCTTCCGCAGGAAAACGGCGATCGCCAGAACCACGCCGGCTTCCTCGTCCACAATCGGGTAGCGGCGGGCCGCCACATTCTGGATGTTGATCGTCGCCAGGCCGGAGGTGCAGTCGGTGACGGCGCCTGGCGCGGCCGCGGCCTCCGGCGCCGGGCCTCGTCCGCGGCCCCCTGCGGGGCGGCCGGTCACCGTGTTGCCGTTCTCCACTCGCGTGCATCCGGGGTGCGCCATGATGAGGGAGCCGTCGTGGGTCGTGATGCCGTCGAAATAGCTGTTGGTGATCGCGATCAGGGCCTCGCGCGAGGTGCGGGAATCCTTGGGCACGATCCGGTCGGGCGGCGGGTGGGCCGTCACGTTGTCGGGGTCAAAGAAATTGCCGGCATTTTGACCGGGTGCCGGCGGGCCGTTGAGGCCTGGATCGCCTTTGTGCACCAGGAACCATTCGGCTTCGGTGATCTTGCGGTCTTCCACTTTCAAGCGCACGGTGACGATGGCCGGTTCGCCCTGTTCCTCGACCGTACCGAAGTAGCCGGCTTGGCCGCTAACCGGGTCGAGGTAGCGCCGCTGGAGTTTGCCCAGCGCGGTCACCGTCTTCCACACGCCCGTGCCGGGACGGACCACGACCGCGTTCTCGGTTTGCCGGAACCCGACAAACAAAGGCGCGGCGGCCGGGTCGTGCTGGATGACCGCGTTCAGGTACTGATCGAGCGTGCTCTTGAGGCAGGCGCGGTCGCACTCCTTCGGCGCGGCGAATGCGGGCACGGCTGTTGCCAGAATCACGCAGGTCCGGAAAATTCGCGAACGCATCGGCCGTTTCTCCATCATTCTTCCTCAGTTCAGCGGTTCCAGTTTCACGATGGAGGCGCCGTGGTTGTTCCCCACCCATAACGTAACCGGCGTGGTCGAGTTATCAACAAACACGCGCCGGATATTCGTGAACCGCGGCAGCAGATACTCCACAAACTCACCGGTCTTTGGATTCAGGCGTTGTACCGTATCGGTGAACTCACCGCCGGACCAGGCTTCGCCGTTCTTGTCGGCAGTCACATCGTAGGGCCAGGACCCGGGCGTCGGAGCCACCCACTCCTTAAATTGTTCCGACTTGGTGTCGAACATCCCGATACGGTCTGCCCGGTTCTCGCCGAACCACAGGCGGCCCTCCGGATCGATCATTCCCCGGCGCGGTCCGGAACCGGCCGTGGGCGTTCGATGGAGCGTGATTTTCCCCGTCTGGGCGTCAATCCGCCCGATATGCTCTTTTCCCATCACCGTGAAGTACACATTGTTCTGAGCATCGGAGATCACGTCGTAAATGTTGGGCCTCGGAATCGCATAGGGCGTGAAGACCTCGAACTTGCCCGACTTCAGATCCAGACGAAGCACTGTGTAGGTGCCTGCATCCTGCAACCAGACCTTCCCGTCCACGTACGAATGCTCCGGGCTCACCTGGTTGATCTGAACGTAATCACCGTTCAACTCCGGCGGCAGACTCCAGGTTTGGAACTTCTCCGTCTTCCGGTCGAATTTGGCGATGCCACCTTGGAACTGCATCCCCATCCACAGGTTCTCGTCCTTGTCGAAGCGCAGCGCCAGGATACCGGTGGGCAGGTTCGCCTTCAGGCGGGGAATCGGGTATTCCGTCGCCTTGCCCGTGCGCGTGTCGATCTTGCCGAGAATCTGCTCGCCGAAGCTGGCGTACCAAGCCATGCCTTCCGAATCCACCACCACGTCGTGCGGCTGCCGCGTGCGCTGCGGCAAATCGTATTCGGTGTAAATGACCTCGGTCGCCCTCCCCTTCGGCCGGGGATGAAAGTGAAAGGAGTACTTCCACCGGTCGGTGGCACTCAGATTGACGGTGCTCAGATACTGGGCCTGCCGCCGCCAGCTTTCCAGCCTTTGCTCCAAGGGATCTTCGCCGCCACCCACTCGCGGGGCGACCAGCTTCTGCGGCATCAAGGGAAACGAAAGCTGTGGATAGGTGGACATGCGCTCGATGACCTTCACCATCGCGTCCGTATCCGCACGCGACCGCATGATGCGTTCCAGCGTGTGACAGTGCGTGCAGTTCCGGATCGAGGCCTTTTGCGGCTCGGTGCCCGGCAGGCTCGCGAACCACTCCGCATTCGAGAGTTGCGCGGCCGGATCGGCGGCCGGACGAAGTTTCAGATTGGCGGTGGCCGGTTTGCCTGCGGCCACATCGACCGTGCCTGGGCCATCCAGATCGTATCCCCCGGCTCGAACGCGCAGCCCATACTGCCCCGGGGTCAGCTTCGACGAAGGGAACCGATACCAGCCCTCGGCATCGCTGACCACGGTGATGGTCATCGTCGAGCCCGCCTTCTTGGCGCTGACCAGCACTCCTTCCAGGGGCCCCTCTTCTACCGAGCTGACGCGCCCTGAAAGGGCAACCGAGGCGGGAGTTTGCGCAGCGCCGGGCGTCGTTTGGAAATAAACCAACTCGAGAAATACTGCCATCGCCAAACAGAAAGTGCGCATGTTCACCGGCGCTCCCTCGAACGCAGAATTCAGCCCTGGAGTGATACTACGCTACCACGGAGGCTAGGTGTGTTCAACACGCCTTGGAATGAATTGGAATGAATTGGAATGAATGCAGAGCGCGACGGTCAACTGCGGTTGTCTCAAGATGCGCTTCACCCCACCGGCACCGGCTCGGTCTCGTCGGCGGTGAAGTACACGCAGTCGGGGTGATGGAACACCATTGCGCTGACGCTGGCTTCTGGGTCCATCATCATGCCTTCGGTGAGATGCACGCCAATCTCCTCGGGCTGCAGCAGTCTCCAGAGGCCTTGCTGGTCGTCCAGGTTCGGGCACGCGGGGTATCCGAAACTATAGCGTTTGCCGCGATACCGCGACGTGAACCGGTCTTGCATGCTCATCGATGGCGGGTCGGGAAAGCCCCAGTCCTCGCGAAGGCGGCGGTGCAGCCACTCCGCGCAGCCTTCCGCGGTTTCGAGCGCCAGCGCCTGAATGGCGTGAGTCTTGAAGAATTCGCCGGCCTGCTTCCACTCCTCGGCCTGCTCGCGGATACTGGACCCCGCGGTGACCACGAATAGCGCCAGATGATCTCGCCGCCCTTCCTCGGCCTCGAGGATATAGTCGCTCAGGCACAGCCCGTTATCCCGAAGCTGGCGGCCGAATTGAAAGGTGTGGATGGGCGAAGAGCCGCCGGGCGCGAACAGGTGAATGGCGTTGCCGTCGCGCTCGGCCTCGAAAAACTGCCAGACGGCCTTGGCCTTCATGAAGCGCGCGGCGTCCCGCTGCACCGCTTCCACCTTCTGGAACAGCTCCAGGGCTTTGGGTTCGTGGTCCGCCAGGTCCTTTTCGAAATTGCCCTTGTATCCCAGGTGACGTCCATAGAGCATGAACGGATTCATGTAGCTCCAGACGTCGGCCAAGTGCGGCACGTCGCGCACCTTGCGATGCAGGTAAGGGGCCGGTGGAATCGGAAGATCCAGGCGCACCTTGGCGCTCCGCCGGCTGGTCACGGGTACGGGGATGGCTTTCTCGCGCGGGACCTCCGCCGGGGCCTCCAGGAACCGGTTGGCGGCTAGCGTGGCCTCGCGTTGCACCGGGTCCATGATCCGGTTCAACAGGCTCAGGCCCGACATGGCATCCTTCGCGTAGCAAACGGCTTCTCCGTAAGCCGGGGCGATTTTATTGCGCGCGAATTTTTCAGACAGGGCCGCGCCGCCCACCAGGATGGGCGCACGGATGCCCGCGGCCTTGAAATCGCTGGCGGTGGTTACCATCTGCTGCGTGCTCTTCACCAGCAGGCCGGATAGGCCGATGGCATCGGGCTTGTGTTCCTGGAAAGCACCGATGAGAACCTCGGGCGCCACCTTGATCCCCAGGTTGATCACGCGGTAGCCATTGTTCGACAGGATGATCTCCACCAGGTTCTTTCCGATATCGTGAACGTCGCCTTTGACTGTGGCCAGAATCACCTTGCCTCGAGTGGCGGTCTCGGTCTTCTCCATGAACTGCTCCAGGTGGTTGACGGCGGCCTTCATGGCTTCGGCCGACTGCAGTACTTCGGCCACGATCAGCTCGTTGTTGTTGAACAGGCGGCCCACTTCGGCCATGCCCGCCATCAGCGGCCCGTTGATGATGGCCAGCGGTCCGGCCCCTTCCGCCATCTTGCGATCCAAATCGGGGATCAGTCCGTCCTTGGTTCCTTCGATGATGTAGCGGGCCAGTCTCTCATCCAGCGGCAGGTCCGCGGCGCGGCGCTTCTCACGGGCGCCGGTCTTGCGGAAGTATTCCGTGATAGCGGCGATGTGGAACTGGTTGATGGCGATCTTCTGTTCCGCGGTCTGGGCGCGCCAGTCTTCCGGCGCCGTGCGCAGAGACAGCTCTTCGGCATTCACGGCCGGCCGGTTGAATAACAGATCTTCCGCCAGCCGCCGTTGATCTTCCGGAATCGACGCGAAGCGCTCCAGCTTTTCGGAGTTGACGATGGCCAGGTCGAGCCCGGCCTTGGTGCAGTAATACAGGAAGACGGAGTTCACCACTTCGCGCGCGGCCGGCGGCAATCCGAAAGCAACGTTGGAAATCCCCAGCACCGTTTTGACGTACGGGATTTTCTCCTTCACCTGGCGGATGGCCTCAATGGTCTCGACCGCCCCGCCGATGTAGTTGGCGTCGCCGGTAGAGCACGGAAATACCAGCGGGTCGATGATGATGTCTTCCGGCGGAATTCCGTATTTCTCCGTCAACAGACGATAGGAGCGCTCGGCCACCGCGAGCTTCCGTTCCCGCGTGAACGCCTGCGCCTGGATCTTGTCTTCGTCAATGCAGCCCACCACAAGGGCCGCGCCGTGGCGTCTCGCGATAGG
Organism: Terriglobia bacterium; assembly: GCA_020073145.1. Classification (GTDB taxonomy): domain Bacteria; phylum Acidobacteriota; class Terriglobia; order Bryobacterales; family Bryobacteraceae; genus PSRJ01. The sequence goes on along the minus strand of JAIQFS010000009.1, from coordinate 112,553 downwards.
GCACACCAGTTCGAACTTCTCTTCGCCGTCCTCCAGGTTGATGGAATTGATGATGCTCTTGCCCTGGCAATAGGTGAGCGCCAGTTCCACCGCCTTGGGATCGGTGGTATCGATCATCACCGGCGCCTTGATCTTGCGGATCAGGTGCTCGTAAAACGGCGCGATATCCTGCAGCTCGTCGCGCTCGGTGCTTTGCAGGCAGACATCCACGATGTGCGCGCCATTCTTGACTTGCCAGCGTGCAATCTCAGTGGCTTCGTCCCACTTCTCTTCCGCCACCATATTCTTGAAGAGGCGCGAGCCAATCACGTTGGTGCGTTCGCCCACAATCAGCGTGCCGCTGGCAGGGTCGGCCTCCACCAGGTCGATGCCGGAGTAATACGCGCGGCGTGAGCGCGGCTGCAGCAGCCGCGGCCGCTTGCGTTCGGCCATCTGCGCGATGGCCCGGATGTGCGCATCGGTGGTTCCGCAGCACCCGCCCACGATGTTGAGCCACCCATTGTCCAGAAAACGCTCCAGCTGGGAAGCCAGAGAATCGGGCGTCTCCAGGTATTTCCCTTCCTCGTTGGGCAGCCCGGCGTTGGGATAGCAGGAGACACGAACGGGCGCCATCTCACTGATAGTTCGGAGGTGGTCCGTCATGAACTCGGGGCCCGTGGCGCAATTCAACCCGATGGACAGCAGCGGCGCATGCGTGATCGACGCGCAAAAGGCTTCGGCGGTCTGGCCGGCCAGCATGGTGCCCATCGGCTCGATGGTCCCGGAGACCATGATCGGAACGCGCCGCCCCAACTCCTGGGTCAGTCGCTCAATTCCCAGCAGCGCCGCTTTGACATTCCGCGTATCCTGGCAAGTCTCGACCAGCAGCAAGTCCGCTCCGCCCTCCATCAGCGCCTTAGCCTGTTCATAGTAGTTGCTGGTCAACTCCGGAAAGGTCACTCCGCCGGTCACCGTAATGGCTTTGGTCGTAGGACCCATGCAGCCGGCCACAAACCGCGTCTTGCCGGTGGTGGACAATTCATCGGCGGCCTGCCGAGCCAGCCGGGCTGCGGCCAGATTCACGGCGTAGGCGTCGTTCTGCAATCCGTACTCGCGCAGCACCAACGCTGTGCCGCCAAAGGAATTAGTTTCGACCACATCGGCGCCCGCCCGAAGATAGGCGCGATGGATATCGAGCACCACATCCGGCCGCGTACGGACCAGGTTCTCGTTGCAGCCTTCCAGAGCAGCGCCGCCAAAGTCCCCGGCCGTGAGGTTTCGCTGTTGGAGCATGGTCCCCATGGCGCCATCCAGCACCAGGACGCGGTGCTCCAGGATGTCCTCGAGCTCCCGTTGCCGCTCCAGGGGCGTGTTCATATAGAGGACCTTTTTCTCAGTTTAGCAGGCGCGGCTAAAGGATGATCGCCAAGATTGGATTCCCCGTTCGACCGAGTGCCCACAACCGGTCTGTTCCGACATATCCTGAAGAGAGTGAGAGCTGCATTCTCCTTTCGCGTTTCGGTCCCATTCTTGGCGATTCTGGCCATTCTGCCGGCCGGCGCAGACACACAGTTCCGCGTCGGCAAAATGACCCGCCGGGACGTGCCGATCGGCAGAGGCGAATGTGATATCCGTGTCCGGATCGACCACGAGGGCGAAGTGTCGCTGCGCGGTGACGTCGTCTCAATCCGTACGGATACCGGCCGGGAAGGCCGGGACGATGGCTCGGAATGCAACGCTGCGCTGCCCAACCGCAACCTCCAGGGGTTCAAATTCGAGGCCCGCGACAGCCATGGCGCGGTCCAATTGGTATCGAAACCGTCGCGTGCCAACGATTATGTGGCCGTGGTGCGCATCCGGGGCGGTGAAGAAGCCTATCGTTTCCGGGTCACTTGGCTGACGATGGATAGTCCTGACTATTCGTCAACCGGCCGCGAAGACTCATTCGGAGACCAACCGACCGGCGGCGTTGACAATGGGCCGGGCGGCTTGGTGTGGAACAACGCAATCCACTTTAAGGGGCGCGGGCACGGCACGTCTGCCGTCAGCGGTGACGCCGTGCAGAGGCTTTCCGACGTCACCGTGGACATCGACCGCGGCGGCCGCATTCTGGTATCCTTCCGCGCCGACGGCGGGCGCCGACTGACTCTTTCGGGGTCCGTCATCGGGTCGGAGGGGGATTCGCTGAAGGCTGACGTCGCCACCGAGGACTCCGCCCGCCTCCGCGGCTCTCTGCACCTTTCCCGAAATTCGCGTGGGGACGTGTCGCACATTGCGCTCGACGCCACGGACGGCCAAACCCATCTCCATCTGGGCTGGGACAGTCGCTGATCCTTCCTGTTGGGAAATCCCCCGCTCCTCCCAGGCCGACTGTAGAAAATTGTTACATTTCGCCCGGAATTTGATTGCCCTCACGGCTCTTTGGAGCTATGATCGAGCTATGAGGATATTAACACCCCAATATCTCGTTATTGGAATCGCCTTGGCGTTTGGCGTCTCGACGATCAGCGCTCAAGAGCCGTCCACGACGATTAAGCGGGTTCCCGTGCAGGCCGCTTCCACGATGGATGGACATGAAATGTTCACCCACTACTGCGCCGTGTGCCATGGCAACGACGCAAAAGGAACCGGTCCCGCCGCCGGAGCGTTGAAGAAGACGCCCGCCGACCTCACTCAAATCGCCCGCAGAGCCGGAGGGAAGTTCCCCGAGGTCCACGTCCAGCGCATCATCCAGGGAGACGACGTGGTGGGAGCGCACGGCTCCCGGGATATGCCCATCTGGGGAGAGTTGTTCAAATCGTTGCGAGGCAAGGAGGATAGCCAGCTTCGAGTCACCGCTCTAATGCGCTACATCGACTCGATCCAGGCCCAGTAGGAGCGGGACTGCGCCTACCGAATCGAGCCCTTCGCAGCCGCTGCCACCGAGACATGATTCTCGTCGAGGATGGTGCCGATGGCTCGTTGGAGGGCGGCCCTCGCCTTGACGTAAGCGCTTTGGGCGGCGACTTCGGTGGAGCGCGCTTGCGCCAGAAGGCTCTCGTACTGGATCACGAAGAAGCTGGTGGAGGCCCCGACTTCGAACTTGGCCTGCTCCACTTGGAGCGACTGCTCTTGCAGGGCCCGGGCTTGGGCCGCGGCTTGGGAGGAGGCGCGGGCGCGCCGCATGGCGATGACCGCGTCCTCCACTTCCAGCCGGGCCTCGTTTTCGAGCTGTCGCAGCCGGATCTGGGACTGCTTGACCTGGATCTCATCGCGCGCCAGATCGGCCTCCGCCACGCGGTTGTGCAGCGGCAGAGTGAGCTGCAGCCCGATGCCATAGGTCGGGTACCGGCGCGAGAAGATCTGATCGAGAACCCCGCCATAGCCACCGATTAGGGCCGGATCGGCGGTGGGCAACAGGGGGTTGAGCGCGCCCGCCAGCCCGTTGTTCTGAAGGGTTCCCACCAGATCGACTTCGGGCTTCGTCGCGTTTCGGGAACCCTGCAACCCAATCTGGGAGTTGTCGATTTGCAGCCGGGCCTGCCCCAGATCGGGACGATTGGCCAGCGCCTGGGCCGTCAAATCCTGAATCGGCTGAATATTGTCCTGGGGCGGAATCTCGAGCGGATCGGTCGGGATGAGGTGGGCCGCCCGCACGTCGGGGTCTTCATTTCCCTGGCGAGTCAGCACGTTCTTGAGAATGGCTTCCTGTTCTTCCAGCAGGCCTTGGGAATTGGCGAGATCCTGGCGCGTGGAAAACACCTGCGCGTTGGCGCGCGTCTGTTCCACCGGCGCCAGGGTTCCCTCCTCCACCTGAGCCTGGACGTCGGAAAGGAGTTTTTCGGCCAGCATCACCGATTCCTGCTTCACCTTGACATCTTGAGTCAGGGCGACGAAATCGGTGTAGAGCCGAATCACTCCGTAAACCGTCGCGATGAGCTGCTGGCGGAACAGCAGGCTCCCGATCCGCTGTTCGTTGCCGGCGATGCGGATGAAGCGGCGGTTCAAGCTCAAGCCGAATCCGCGCAGCAGCGGCTGAGTGACGTTGAGGCCGAGGCTCGATCCGGTGAAGGGGTTGTAGGCTGTCCGCAGAGAATTCACCGACTGATGGCTATTGTTGAAGGTGAGGCCGGCGAAGGCTCCCGTGGCAAAGCCCTCCTGAATCCCGGCATTCGCCAGGGTGGTGTTGGCCACCAGTGACGGAGTGCCGCTGGTCACGCTATTGCTTTGCGGCGTGGTTTGATGGGTCCAGTTCAACAGCCCCACCAGGGCCGGGTCGTAATTGGGAATGAGCGTTCCATTGGATTGAGGGAGGGGGCCCTGCATGGAAAGATTGGTGGCCGGGCCGGCGAGCACTCCCAATTCCAAGCCGTTCGTCGTGACCGAAGATCCACCCGTGGCGCTGAGGGTGGCGACCGGATTGGTCAACACCGGACTGAGCGGCCCCCCCACGCCGGTGGGCACTTCCGCAAGAGTGAAATTCAGGCCGCGCACGACGCCGCCTCCCTTGGCGCGCAATGCGTCGGTATCGGCCGACGGCAGGTTGTAGCGCTGCAACTCGACGTCGAGATTGTTTTCGATGGCCAGGGCCAGCGCATCCTGGAGCGAGAGATAGAGGCTGCCGGCACGGATCAACTCGTGAACGCGCGGCGAATTCTGAAAGCGGACGGGAGGTCCGGTCCGGGGGATTCCCGCCAGAGTGCCGCCGGTCTGTGCCCGGCCCAGGCCCGCGCACAAGAGGCCTGCAATTAGGAAACTCAAACCTGATTTGGACATCGTGATCGTTTCTTCAGGAGCGGCGGGCCGGCGCCGGGCCGGACTGCGGCACCGGCTTGACCTTGACGCCTTCCCGCACCAAGTCGCTCGGATTCACCACCAGTTGCTGCCCTTCTTCCAACCCCGAAAGCACCTCCAGACGGTCGCCATAGTCGCGCCCCAACTGGATGCGTGTGAAATGCACCTGGCCGTCGGCAGTCACTACCGCCACCTGGGGCCCATCGGCGCGCACCACTAGCGTATCGCCGGGAATCAACAGCGGCGGATTCTTCCGAGGTACCTCGAGGTCCACCTGAGTAAACATGCCCGGCAACAGAGCGTCGTCCGGGTTCGAGACCTCCACTTCCGTGAGCAGGGTCCGGCTGGCCGGATCAAGAGCCTTGGAGGTGCGGGTCACGCGCCCGACAAACCGGCGGCCGCGCAGATCAACGATCTCCAGGCTGGCCGTCTGGCCGGTGCGCACCGAATCCGCATCCGACTGCGGCACGTTGATGTAGGTCCGCATTTTCCCGGTCTGCGCGATGCGGAACAGCAGCGTGTTGCCCTCATTGATCAGCGCCCCGACATCCACATTGCGCACGGTAATGACCCCGGCAAAGGGCGCTCGGACCGTCTGATAGCCCTTCAGGTCCGTCAACCGGGCGATGTTCGCCTGAACCGCCCCGACGTTGCTTTGGGCGGCTGCCACGGCTTTCCCCAGGGCTTGTACGTTGGCCTGCTGGGCCGCGAACTGCGCCTGGTAGACGTCGTTCTCTTGCTTGGAGACCGCTCCGCGGCTCACCAGATTCGCCCAGCGTCCCGCCGTGATGCGCGCCAGGTCCTCGTTGCTGCGCCCCTGCTGGAGCGCTGCCTCGGCCTGCTGGACGGAGCTCTGCGCCTGGTCCAGAGTCGCCTGGGCCTGCCGGATCTGCTGATCGAGCTCCGGAGCCTCGATCTCCGCCAGCACCTGCCCCTCCATCACGCGGTCGCCGATATCGGCATACCGTTTCCGGACATACCCTGAAGCGCGGGCCAACACGGGGGCTTCGGTGACCGGCTGGATGTTGCCCGGCAACACCAGATCGGTGCGGGTGGCGCTGCGCGTGACGGACGCCACAGTGACCGCGGGAAGACTCTCGGCATCGGTCTTGGTCTCGGCGGCCAAGACCTGCTCCCGGCGCTGCCGCGGCAAATAACCCGCAAAGAAGCCGGCCACGATCAACGCGATCATGAACAATCCGAGGAACAGGAGCTTGCCTGGCGAAGGCCCTGCCTGCGCCGCGGGCACACCAGCCTGTTGCAGAACCCGCTGCTCTTCCAGGCGGCGCTTCAGTTCCTCGATTTCCGCGCGCAACTGTTCCTCAGTCGGCCCGCTGTTCTTCATGCCAGGTCCTCACGAAACCGCATCTCATCCCGGAAATATTCCTGTTCCTCCCGCTCCAAGTTGTGCCCGAATTCTACCGGCGGCTTCTTGCGCAGCAAGCTGTATACCAGCGGCACGATGAAGAGGGTGGTCACCGTGGCCAGCAGCAAGCCGCCGATGACGGCCCGCCCCAGCGGCGTGTTCTGTTCCCCGCCCTCGCCCATCCCCAGGGCCATTGGCATCATCCCGATGATCATGGCGGCGGCGGTCATCAACACCGGCCGGATGCGCGTGTGCCCGGCAGCCAGCGCAGCCGAACGCGCGTCCAACCCTTCCGCGCGTTGATCGTTGGCAAACACGACGACCAGGATACTGTTGGCGGTCGCCACTCCAACGCACATGATGGAACCCATCAGGGACGGCACGCTGAACGTGGTCTGCGTGATAAACAGAATCCACACGATGCCCGCTATGGCTCCCGGCAGGGCCATCAGAATGATGAAAGGATCCAGCCACGATTGGAAATTCACCACCATCAGCAGATACACCAGAACCACCGCGAAGGCCATGCCCAATCCGAGCCGGTAGAAGGAGCTTTGCATGGTGCGGTACTGACCGCGGACCTCGATGGTAGTGCCGCGGGGAAGATGCTGCGATTCATCGGCGACAATCTTTTCCACCGCCGAGCCCACGCTGCCCAAGTCGCGGCGGTCGACATTCGTGTAAACGTCGAACACCGGCTGGGTATTGTAGTGGTCCACGATTTCCGGAGCCACACCGCGGCTGGCCACAGCCAGATTGGCCAATAACTGCGGATTGAGGGCGGCCGTGCCCGGATTGCCATACGCCGCCGTGGCCTGGTTGGGAGTCGCACCCACCGAGCTATTCCCCGCATTGGCCGTGCCGGCCAGCGACGTCAGCGTGTTGGAGGCGATGTTGCCAGCCGGAAACCCGATGGGAGTTCGCAGCAGCGCGCTCATGGAATCGATGCGGTACTGAGGCGTCTGCACGTTGACGTTGTAGCTGACTCCGGTGTTCCAGTCGAGCCAGAACGAAGGCGCAATCTGGTTGGTGGAGCTGAGAGAAATCAGCAGGCTCTGCGAGACGTCGCGCTCGGTCAATCCCATCTGCCCGGCCTTGTCGCGATTCACGTCGAGCCGGATCTCGGGGTAATCCACCACCTGATGCACATGCACGTCCGCGGCTCCCGGAATCTGGGCGATGCGCCCTTCCAGACGCCTCGCGATGGGATAATTCGCGGCGGCGTTCCGGCCCAGAACCTGCACGTCAATGGGCGCGGGCAGCCCGAAATTCAGAATCTGGTTGGTAATATTCGCGGCCTCGAAGTAAAAGGTGACGTCCGGAAACCGCTCATGCAGACGTTTGCGGAGGATCTCGGTGTATTCCTCGGTCGGCGCGTGCTGGCCGGATTTCAGGGAGACCAGAATGTCGCCGTCGCCCGGGCCGATGGTCGGGTTGTCGCCGAAGGCCAGGTTGAAGCCGCCATTGGGAATTCCGATGTTGTCGATGATGTTTTCGATCTCCGCCGGCGGAATCACCTGGCGAATCTCGCGATCGATATCGGCAAAAATAGTCTCGGTGGTCTCGATGCGGGTGCCGCTGGGCGCGCGGGCATGCAGGCGCATCTGTCCGGAATCGACAGTAGGAAAGAAATCCCTTCCTACCCAGCCCGCCAGCAGGAGAGAGCCCGCCACGAACACGACAAACGCCGTCAACACCGGGGCCGGATGGTCGAGCACCCAGTGCAACAGCGAGGTGTAAGAGGCGCGCATCAGCTCAAACTGGCGGTTGAAACCGCGGTGCAACGCCCGGAAAATACCCCCGCCCCGCGTCTCCGCGGCTGGACGATGGTTCTTCAACTCCGCCCGGAGCATGTAATGGGACATGGTGCAGACCAGAGTCCGCGAAAAGAAATACGAAGCCAGCATGGCAAATACCACGGCCAACGCCAGCGGAGTAAACAGAAACTTCGCCGCGCCGGTGAGCAGCAGGACCGGGACGAACACGATGCAGATGGAGAGCGTGGCGACAAACGCGGGCGCCGCGATCTGTTGAGCGCCATCGAGTACGGCGCGCACCACGGGCTTGCGCATCGCCAGGTTGCGATGAATGTTCTCGACGGCCACGGTGGCGTCGTCCACCAGGATGCCGACCGCCAGGGCCATTCCCCCCAGCGTCATCACGTTGATGGTCTCGCCCAGCAAGCTCAGCACGCACAGCGAAGTGAGAATCGAAAGCGGAATGGAGATGCACACGATGAGCGTGCTGCGCCAGCTCCCCAAGAACAGCAGAATCATCAAACCGGTGAGCACCGCGGCCATAACCGCCTCGCGCACCACGCCGTTGACCGACGCCCGCACAAACAGCGATTGATCGCCCAACTCGCGGACGTGCAGCGTATCCGGCAGGCCGGCCAAAATCTTGGGTAGCTCTCGCCGGACTCCATCCACCACGGCCAGCGTTGACGCCTTGCCATTCCGCATGACCGTGAGGAGCGCGCCTCGGCTGCCATTGGTGCGCACGATACTGGTCTGCACCGTGTTCCCGTCACGCACCTGGGCCACGTCTTTCAGGAACACGGTAGCACCGTTGACCACTTTCACCGGCAGATTGTTCATGTCGTCCAGCAAGCGCGGGCTGCTGTTGAGCCGCACCTGGTAGTCCTTATCGCCGATCTTGGCCGTGCCCGCCGGCAGGATCAGGTTCTGCGCCGCTAGCGCATTCGAGACATCCGACGCGGTGAGCTGCTTGGCGTACATCTGGTCGGGATTGAGATCCACCTCCACCGCGCGGAACTTTCCGCCATAGGGCAGCGGCACCGAGATGCCCTGCACAGTGGACAACTGGGTGCGGATGAAATTCTGCCCGAGGTCGAACAGCTCCTGCTCCGCGAGCACCTTGCTCTCCATCCCCAGTTGGAGGATGGGTACGGCGGAAGCGTCATATTTCAGGATGTTGGGCGGCGTAGTGCCCGGCGGAAAGGCGCGGATATTCGACTGTGCCTGAGCCGTGATCTGCGCCACCGCCAGATCCACCTGGGCGCTGGGCTGCAGATAAACGCGAATCACCGCGACCCCATTGTACGAACGCGATTCGGTGTGCTCGATATCGTTGACCGTGGTGGTCATGGCGCGCTCGTTGCTGACCACGATGCGCTTTTCCATTTCCTCCGGCGACAGGCCGCCGTATTGCCAGACCACGCTCACGACGGGAATATCGATGTACGGAAAGATGTCCACCGGCATGGATTCGATGGCGGCCACTCCCAACAAGGCGATCAGCAGAGCCACCACCACGAAGGTGTAAGGGCGCTTGAGGGCTACTTGGACGATCCACATGCCGAGGAGATGGGTATTTTCATGATAACGGACGGTGCTGAAATCGATGTGACGCCACGGGAGCAGCGCCTGATAGCCCTTTTGAGCTATGAGCGGGCGCGGGTGCTGGAGATGAGCGCGCGAGCGGGGCGACGATCCGGCCGGCGCGAATCATGATATGTTGTTCAGCGGTATGAGAATCCAGAACGTGAGATGTTTGTGCTGCGGCCTCGGCTTCTTGGCGCTGGCGGCGGTGACCCTGCAGGCTCAGGTCCCGCCCAAGATTGAAGCCGAGCTGAGGAAGATCGGGCAGATCGTCGATCCCCCCTGCACGGCGAAGCTCTACCGGCCTCTGATGCCGGTCAACGACGTCAACAGCTCGGTGACTCCTCTCTACCCGGGCATCACCATCGCGCGCGACGTCTCCTTCGGCCCCAATCCCAAGGATGTGGTCGATATCTTCACCGCCGATAAGGGCGGCGCGTCGCGCCCGGTGCTGATGTACATCGCCGGCGGCGCGGGCAATAAGATCGAACAGCAAGACCGCGAGGCGAACGCGTTCTACGACAACATCATGCGCTGGGCAACCAAGAACGGCATGGTGGGCGTGAACATGCAGCGTCACCAGGGGGCAAACTGGGACGACGGCGGCAAGGACGTTTCACTCATGATCCAGTGGGTGGAAGCGAACATTGGCAAATACAAAGGCAATCCCGACCGCATGTTCATCTGGGCGCAATCCGCCGGCAATGGGCCGCTGGGTGTGTACATCGGGCGCCCTGAATTGTGGGGCCCGAAGGGCGTTGGGGTGAAGGGCGCGATCTTCATGTCCGGCCAGTTCAACATTCTGCCCATCCAACCGGCCGCGCCCGCCGGTGGACGCGGAGGCCCCGACATTCTGGCGGGAGCGGGCAAAACGTGCGGCCTTCCGGCCGGAGCGGCGTTCTCGAACGCCGGCGCCATCGCCGGACCGAGCCGGGCGGACGATCCTCCTCCGGCTCGCGGCGGCAGAGGCGCCGGCGGATTCGGCCGCGGTCCGCAAGTGGATGCCGCCACGCAGTTGGCGCGCTCCAGCCTGCCCGCGCTGAAAACCAGCACCGTCAAAATCATGCTGGCCACCGCTGAGTTGGACCCTGGCATCAATGGAACGAATAGCGCCTTCAACCAGGCCCTGCACGACGAACTCTGCAAGGCGGGCCCGGATCATTGCCCCACCATGCTTTTCGAAAAGGGTGAGAGCCATATGTCGGAGGTGTTCTCGATCGACACCCCCGACAAGACGGTCTCCGGCCCGATCCTGAAGTGGATCAAAAGCATTAAATAAATGAGAGGGCGGCGGCATGCCGCCCTTCCCGGGGGTCGGTTCCTCTTGGCGCGAAGCTGAGGCTCCACGCGAGTCCCGTTTAGCTCTTCGGCCCCCTCACGACAAGTGCACGATCCCCCTCTGAATCGCCGCCGTCGCGGCTTGCGTGCGGTCCTGCACGCCGAGCTTGCTCAGGATGTTTTTGACGTGGTTCTTCACCGTGTGCTCGGCAATGTTGAGCGAATAAGCGATCTGCTTATTGGCCAGCCCGCGCACGATGAGCTCGAGCACCTGCACTTCGCGGGCGCTCAGATCCGGGCGCGGCATCTGCGCCGCCAGGGCCGCCGCCACTCCCGCGGGTAGATAAGTCTGGCCGCTGTGCACCGCGCGAATCGACTTGATCAGTTCATCGTGCAGAACATCTTTCGTCAGATACGCCTGGACCCCGGCCGCCAGCGCGCGCCGGATGTCTTCATCGCCGCCATAGGTGGTGAGCGCGATCATGCGCGCATTGGGGAATTCGGCGCGAATCGCCTGCGCCGCCTCCACCCCGGACATGATGGGCATCCGCATGTCGAGCAACGTGACATCCGGAGCGTGCTTGCGGTAGAGTTCCACCGCCTGTTGTCCGTTGGCGGCTTCGGCCACCACGGTCATGTCCGGCTGCATGTTGACAATAGTGCTCACGCCCACCCGCGCCACCAGGTGATCTTCGGCCACTAGAATGCGAATGGGATTGCTCACGGGAGAGGAACCGTCACTTCCACTTTTGTACCTTCTCCGGGATGACTGGCCAGGTGCAATTCGCCGCCCAGACGCTCGGCTCGCTCGCGCATGCCAATCAGTCCAAAATGGCCGCCCACCGAGGAGAACACGTCCTGCTGTTCGAACCCGCTGCCGTTGTCCACAATGCGCAGGTCGAGTTGGCGACCTTCCATATGCAGTTTCACCCAGATCCGGCTGGCGCCGGCGTGCTTGAGCACATTGGTCACGGCTTCCTGGGTGATGCGCAACAGGTGCTGTTCGAACTCCTGCGGAAGCGGGTCGTGGACGCCGGATACATCCACCTCCACGTTGACTCCCGACCCCGCGGTCCAGATCTGCGCGCCGGACTGCAGCGCCGCGGCCAGATCCTGCCCTTCCAGCACCGACGCGCGCAGGTCCATCACGGACCGCCGCGCTTCCGTCAGGCTGTGCCGCGCCATCTTGCGCGCCAGGTCCAGAAACTCTCGGGCTTTACTGCGGTCTTGCGGCATGGCCATGGCCACCGCATCGAGTTGCGAGGAGATCCCTACAAATCCCTGCGACAGCGTGTCGTGAATTTCGCGCGCCAACCGCGCCCGCTCGTCGAGCACCAGTGCGAATCGCGACCCTAACTGGCGCAGCCGCAATTGATACAAGCCCCAGGCCGCGGCGATCACCGCCAAGGCGGCCAGGATCTGGAACCACGTGGTCTCGTAAAACTCCGGGAGCAGTTCGAAACTGTAGGATTGCTCGGTGGCCGGCAGGCCCGGTAATTCGGCGCGCACCAGAAACCGGTACGACCCGTGACGCAGGCTGTTGTAGTCGGCGACACGCCGGTTGCCCACGGGTAGCCAGCCGGCATCCAGCCCTTCCAGCTTGCGCGAATACTGCACGCGGTCGGGCGCGCCCAAGTGAATGGCCGTGTACCGGATCTGAATTCTCTGGGTGCCGGGGCGGAGCCGCGCCGGATGGGTGAGGTCCACCGGCCGGTCGTCTTCGGTCATGGCCACCAGGTCCACGGCCGGCGGCGGCCCCAGGGGCCGGTGGGCATTAGGGTCAATCACCGCCAACCCGCGGCTGGTGGGGAACCACAGGCGGCCGTCGCGTGTGCGCCGTCCGCCGCCCGGGATGGGATACCCCGGCGCACACTGCGCGCTCCGCAATCCGTCCGCCACCCCGTAGTTGGTCGGCTCCAGCCGGCTGATCTTGTGATTCGCAAAATCCCGCAACTGCCGCTTTGCGACGCGGCAGATACCGCGCGTGGTACTCAACCAGAGCGATTCTCCGTCATCGGCCACATCCGAGATGTTGTCGCTCAAGAGCCCGTCTTTCTCCGTAAAGTTGGTGAACCGGTTGTCGCGAAAGGCATTCAGGCCTCCGCCGAAAGTCGCAATCCATAAGGTGCCGTCGCGATCTTCGCGCACCGAGCGAATCTGGTCGCTCGACAGTCCATCCGCCTCGGTGAACTGCCTCCTTTCGTCCCCATGCACGCGCCAGAGTCCCTTGCCGTAGGTTCCCGCCCAGAGGCCCCCGTCGCGGCCTTCGGCTAGCGAGACCACGGCGTAATTCAGCACGGGGCCGCCCTGAATCACGATGTGCAGTTGATTGCCGCGCAACTCGGCAAGGCCTCCGGGAAGGCCGAGCCACAGGCGGCCGGCCGAATCTTCCAGCGAATCGAACACCAGTCCGCGGTTCAACAGGTCCGGGGGCCGGTAGGTGCTGAGGTGGCCGTCGCGGATGCGAACCAGCCCGCCGCGGGTCCCCACCAAAAGATCGCCGTTGCGGCTCTCCCCAATGGAAAAAACCTCATCGTTCGGCAGCCCATTGCGGGTGGTGAAGAGCCGGTAGCCGTCCGGCTCGAACAACATCAGGCCGCTGTCATGAAACCCCACCCAGATGCGGCCGCTGCGATCCTGATAGACCGTGTTGGGGTCATCGCTCGGCAGCCCTTCGCTTTTGCCGTAGACCGTGAACACATCATCCCGCAGACGGCTGAGCCCGGTGTTGGCCCCCACCCACAAATTGCCCTCGCGGTCCTCGAACAGACACCGCACCTGGTCGCGATCGCGTCCTCCCGGCCCCGTCATGGTGGTGAACCGGTTGTTCTGCAAGCGCGCCAATCCGGAATTGGTCCCGGCCCACACGTTGCCGTCGTGGTCCCGCCAGAGGGCGCGGATGAACACGTCCGGCAGCCCGTCGCGCGTGTCGTAGCGCCGGGTCTTGCCATCGGGCGAGCGCACGATCAATCCCTGGCTTCCCGCAATCCACAGATTGTCCTTATCGTCATCGACCAATTGCGTGACGAAGGTGTTGCCCAGCGTGTCGCTGTCCAGCACCTTGATAAAGCGGGTACCTACCCGTTTGATCAGGCTGCCGAATCCTCCGACCCACAGGACGTGATGCCGGTCCTCGCTCACCCGTTGCACGGTCATCACCGGAATGTCTTTGCCGGCCCGGAACACCGTAAACCGACCGGCTGCGAATCGCGCCAGGTCCACGCCCGCCACGGCCCAGAGGTCGCCGGCGTGGTCCACATAGAGGTCCGCGATGGAATCGTCGGGCAACCCGTCTTTGGTGGTGTAGGTATAGAACTCCTTGTTGCGGTAGCGGGTGAGACCGTTGGCCGTTCCGATCCACAGCGACCCGTCGGTGCCGGCGGCCAGCGCGGTGATCGAGTTCGCCGGCAAATGCCCCTGGTCCTTGTTGAAGACCACGAAGTCATAGCCGTCGAACCGCGCCAGCCCTTCATCCGTGCCCAGCCACAAATAGCCGTCTTCGGTCTGGACAATTTCGCGGATGGTGTCCTGGGGCAGACCATGTTCCTGCGTCCAGACGGTCCGCGAATACTGAGTCAGCCCCTTGTGCGGATCGAGGGCCCAGGCGCCGCCGGCGCACAAATAGCCCAGCGCCAGTGAGAGTAAGCGGCGTGCCAGCCCCAAGTTCATGACTTCTTTCAGTATAGAAGCACCAGACACGGCCGTACCGCCGCGGGATAGAATCGAAGGAAATGCGTAAATTCGTCCTGCTATCTCTGGGAATCGCCCTCACGCTGCCCGTGTGCGCGCAACGGGCAGACGCCCGCGGCGGAGCCCCGCCCAGCGAAGCCGCCGCTCCGGCGGCCACGCCTCCGAAACTGGAGGAAAAGACCTCCAAAACCGAGCACTCCATCCGGATCAACGGCCAGACCCTGGAGTACACGGCCGTGGCCGGTACTCTGGTGCTCAAGAAAGAAGACGGTACCCCCACGGCCAGCATCTTCTACACGGCGTACACCAAGAAGGGCGTCACGGAGCTTTCCAAACGTCCGTTGACGTTTGCCTTCAATGGCGGGCCCGGCTCCTCATCGGTGTGGCTGCATCTGGGATCCCTGGGGCCCAAGCGCGTGGTGATGGACGCCGATGGCAAGCCCACTCCCCCGCCCTATCGGTTCGCCGACAATCCCTACACCCTGCTCGACCAGACCGACCTGGTGTTCATCGATCCCGTCAGCACCGGTTACAGCCGCGCCGCCGTCGAAGCCAACGCCAAAGACTTTCACGGCTTCACCGGCGACGTCGATTCGGTGGGCGAATTCATCCGCCTCTATACGTCGCGCAACGAGCGCTGGATGTCGCCCAAATTCCTGGCCGGCGAAAGCTACGGCACCACCCGCGCCGCCGCTTTGTCCGGCCACCTCCAGGACAAGCTCGGAATCAACCTCAACGGCATCGTTCTGCTCTCCGCGGTCCTCAACTTCGCCACCATCAGTCTCGACCCCGGCAATGACCTGCCGTACGTTCTGTATGTGCCGACCTATACGGCCGCCGCCTGGTATCACAAGAAGTTGTCCAAGGACCTGCAAGCCGCCGGCCTGTCCAAAGCCATCGAGGAATCCCAGCGGTTCGCCTCTGGCCCCTATACCCTGGCGCTCTTCAAAGGCGATTCCCTCACTGCTGAAGAACACGCCACCGTGGTCAAGAACCTGGCCCGGCTCACGGGACTGTCGCCGAGGTTCATCGAGGAGTGCAACCTGCGCGTCGGACCGGGCCGCTTCCGCAAAGAGCTGCTGCGCGACCAGCGTCACTCCCTGGGACGTTATGACAGCCGCCTGGAAGGCCTGGATGAGGATGGGGCCAGTGAGCGCCCCGACTACGACGCCAGTTATGCCTCCGTCCAGGGCGCCTTCACCGCCGCCTGGAATCAATACGCCCGCTCCGAGTTGAAGTTCGAAACCGACTTGCCCTACGAGGTGCTCACCGAGCGCGTCCAGCCGTGGAGCTTCAAGGAATACGAAAACCGTTACGTGAACGTCGCCGAAACCCTGCGCGACGCCATGACCCAAAATGCCGCCCTGAAAGTGTTTATCGCCAACGGGTACTACGACCTGGCAACGCCGTTCCTGGCCACCGAGTACACCGTGAACCACCTGCAGCTCGACCCCAAGCTGCGAGATCACGTCTCTCTGGGCTTTTATGAGGCAGGCCACATGATGTACACGCAATTGCAGTCGCTCGAAAAGCTCAAGCAGGATATCGCCAAATTCATGGCCTCCGCCTTACCGGAGTAGCAGGACTCGGAGGCCGCATCCGCTCCGGGCTTCAGAAAACCCCGGTTTCCGCCGATGAGGTCTCCAGATGCGGTCCACTGCCGATAGTTCCCCAGTGTTGGAGGTCGCTGCCAGCTTGGCCGCCCAGCGGGTCGGCATGGTCGGGCTGTCCCCCCGCCTGGAGAAACGAATCAGCCATATCCTGTTTGCGATAGGCGCGCTCGCCAAGCCCCTCGACCTCCCCCCTCCTGGGACTGTCCACTCCGCTCGGTGGCCATAATCCACTGAAATTAAACCGATTAATCGAGTTGATGCGGGCATTCGATAGCCCCTAAAAATTTTCGCTAAGACTACTTGACATAAATGCACTCATATTTTATCATCGTCATTGAGTGAGGTTATCGACGCCTCCCCAACCGACATCGCGATAAGGAGTTTCAACCTTATGTCTCTGACACACTTCGATCCCCTAGCCAACCTGCGCCTCTTCGAGGATGCTTTCACCCGCTTTCTGAGCGAGCCCGCTTCGAACCGTCCCTGGTCACCAGCCGTCGACATCTATGAAACCGAGAACGACTTGGTTCTGAAGGCGGATTTGCCGGAAGTGAGCTTGAAGGACATCGACGTGCGCGTGGAAAATCAGACCCTGACCGTCTCCGGCGAGCGCAAGTTCGAGCAGGAGGAGGCCCACAAAGGCTACCACCGCATCGAGCGTAGCTACGGCAACTTTGTCCGCAGTTTTGCGGTGCCGAACCTCTTCGACACCGACAAGATCTCGGCTGAGTTCCACAATGGCGTGCTGACGGTGACGCTCCCCAAGAAGGAAACCGCCAAGCCGCGCCAGGTGAAAGTCGAAGTCAAAGCGTAGCCGACGAGAGACCTGGCGCATCAGATAATAGAGGCGGGGGCCGCGCGCATCCCGGCCATGAGAAAGGAGGGCAGGCAGCCGGTAAAAGGTAGCCTGCCCTATTTGTATCTAAGGACGAACATGTTCCGTTTAGACCGACTGACTCAGAAAGCCCAAGAAGCCCTGCAGCAGGCGCAGGGCGTGGCGGAGAAGAATCAGAGCCAGATGATGTTTCCGATGCATCTGCTCATCGCCCTGGCCGAAGAAAAGGAAGGGGTGGTGCGCCCCGTACTTGAGAAGTGCGGCGTGCGGCCCGATGCCATCCTGTCCGAGGCCCAGCGGCTGGTCACGACTCTCCCCAAGACCGGCCCCATGCAGCCGGGCATGTACCTGGCGCCTTCGCTCAACGAGGTGCTCGAGCACGCCTTCGACGAGGCCACCCGCTTTAAGGACGAATTCGTCTCCACCGAGCACATGCTGCTGGCCCTGGCCGAGCGGCGCAGCGACCCCGCCGGCCAGTTGCTCGACCGAGCCGGCGCCACCCACGACGCCATTTTGAAGGCCTTGGTTTCGGTGCGCGGCACCCAGCGAATCACCGATCAGAACCCGGAGTCGAAATATCAGGCGCTCGAACGTTACGCCCACGACCTCACCGAATCCGCCCGCCAGGGCAAACTCGACCCGGTCATCGGCCGCGAAGATGAAATCCGCCGCGTCATGCAGGTGCTCAGCCGCCGCACCAAGAACAATCCCGTGCTCATCGGCGAGCCCGGCGTGGGTAAAACCGCCATCGTCGAAGGCCTCGCCCAGCGGATCGTGCGCGGCGACGTGCCCGACCAGCTTAAGAACAAGCGTCTGGTCGGCATCGACCTGGGCTCCATGATCGCCGGCACCAAGTTCCGTGGCGAGTTTGAGGACCGTCTCAAGGCCGTGGTGAAAGAGATCATCGATTCCAATGGCGAAATCATCTGCTTCATCGACGAGCTGCACACGCTGGTGGGAGCGGGCTCGGCCGAAGGCGCCATCGACGCCGCCAACTTGCTCAAGCCGGCCCTGGCCCGCGGCGAGTTGCGCTGTATCGGTGCCACGACGTTGAATGAGTATAAGAAGCATGTCGAGAAAGACGCCGCGCTGGCCCGCCGCTTCCAGGCGGTGATGGTGGGCGAAGCGACGGTGGATGACACCATCGCGATTCTGCGCGGCCTCAAGGAGAAATACGAGATCCACCACGGCGTGCGCATCAAGGATTCGGCCATCATCGCGGCCGCCGTGCTGTCGCATCGCTATATTGCCGACCGGTTCCTGCCGGACAAGGCCATCGACCTGATCGACGAAGCCGGCTCCGCTCTGCGTCTGCAGATCGGTTCCATGCCGATCGAAATCGACCAGATCGACCGGCGCATCGCGCACCTCGAAGTGGAACGCCTCGCTTTGACCAAGGAAGGGGACGCGTCCTCGCGGGAGCGTCTCCGGCACGTCGAGAATGAGCTGGAATTGCTGCGCGGCAAAGCGGCCGGCCTTAAGGAGCGCTGGACCCGCGAAAAAGGCGCCATCTCCCGCGTTCGCGAGCTCAAGGAAGAACAGGAGAACCTGCGCAACGAAGAGGACAAGGCGCGGGCCGCCGGCGATTGGGAAAAGGCCGCGCAATTGCGCTACGGCCGTCTCTCCCAAATTGAGAAGGACATTCAGACCGCCGAGCAGGAAATGGAATCCGTCAAAGAAAACGCGTTGCTCAAGGAAGAGATTGGCGAAGACGATATCGCCCGCATCGTGGCCAAGTGGACCGGCATCCCGGTCACGCGCATGCTGGAAGGTGAAATCCAAAAACTGGTCCAGATGCCCGAGCGGCTCAAAGACCGCGTGATCGGGCAGGACGAAGCCGTGCGGCTGGTGTCGAACGCCATTCTGCGCAACCGCGCCGGGCTGGGTGATCCACATCGTCCGATCGGCAGTTTCATCTTTCTCGGGCCGACCGGCGTGGGCAAGACCGAGTTGGTGCGTGCGCTCGCCGAATATCTGTTCGACGACGAACGGGCCATGATCCGGGTGGACATGTCCGAGTACATGGAGAAGCACGCGGTCGCCCGTATGATCGGCGCACCGCCCGGCTACGTCGGCTATGAAGAAGGCGGGCAGCTCACCGAGCAGGTGCGCCGCCGCCCCTACTCGGTGGTCCTGTTCGACGAAATCGAGAAGGCCCATCCCGAAGTGTTCAATATGCTCCTGCAGATTCTGGACGACGGCCGGCTGACCGACGGTCAGGGCCGCACCGTGAGCTTCAAGAACGTGGTGATCGTGATGACCTCCAACGTCGGCACCGGCATGGTGGAGAAGAACACCATCGGATTCTCAGTGCACGGCAAGGACAAACAGAGCGATAGCACGCGCTCGCGGCTTCTGGAAGCGCTGCGCCAGCAGTTCCGGCCGGAATTCCTGAACCGCGTGGACGATATCATCGTCTTCAATACGTTGACGCGGGAACATCTGGGGCTCATCGTGGATATCCAACTAGGCAACGTGGCCGAGCTCTTAAAAGACCGCAAGATCACGCTCGAAGTGACGCCGGCCGCCAAGGACCGGCTCATTTCCGAAGGCTACGACCCGCCGTATGGCGCGCGGCCGATGAAACGCGCCATCCAGCGGCTGATTCAAGATCCGCTGGCGCTCAAGCTGATCAACGGCGATTTCGCCGACGGCGACACCGTAGTGGTGGACGCCGGTCCCGCCGAAGGCGAGCTGACGTTTGCCAAGCCGGTGCCGGTCACCGCGTAAAGGACGTGCTATGACCACCAACTCATTGAAGACCGCCCTGCTGCTCGGCCTGCTCACCGCCGTCCTCCTGATCGGGGGGCAGGCGGTGGGCGGGCGGCAGGGGCTTTACATCGCCCTGTTCTTCGCGGTTGCGATGAACTTCAGCGGCTATTTCTTCTCGGAGAAGATCGCGCTGTCGATGTACTCGGCACAACCCGTCACGGAAGCCGAGAACCCGGAAGTCTACCGCCGCGTGGCGCCCATCGTCCGGAGCCTCAGCCAGCGCATGGGGCTGCCCATGCCGCGGCTCTGGCTCATTCCGCAGGACTCGCCCAACGCCTTCGCCACCGGCCGCAACCCGTCGCACGCCTCGGTGGCGTTCACCACCGGCATCTTGCAGCTCATGAGCGATTCCGAGATCGAAGGCGTGGTGGCCCATGAACTGGGCCACGTGTTGCATCGCGACATTCTCATCAGCTCGGTGGCCGCCATGATTGCGGGCACCATCACCTGGCTGGCTAGCATGGCCCGCTGGGGCATGATCTTCGGCGGCGGATCCCGCAGCGACGATGACGATCGTGGCGGCGCGCTGGCCATGCTCTTCATGGCCATTCTCGCGCCCATTGCCGCGCTCCTGATCCAGATGGCGATTTCGCGCTCCCGCGAATACGACGCCGATGCGGCTTCCGCCAAGTACGTTGGCTCTCCCTACCCGCTGATTGGCGGCTTGCAAAAGCTGGAAACGTATTCCAAACAGATTCCCATGGACGCTTCGCCTGCTACCGCCCACATGTTCATCATCAAGCCGTTCACCGGCGAGTCCTTCATGCGCATGTTCTCGACCCATCCTTCCACCGAAGACCGGATCGCCCGCTTGCAGGGCCTGCGATGAACGAAGTCCGGGTCAACCGGAAGGGGGCCGACCGCATCGCCTCCGGCCACCCGTGGGTTTTTTCGAGCGACCTCACCGACCGGGACGGGGCCCAGCCGGGAGAAGCCGTCAAAGTGGCGGATCCGCGAGGCCGGCCGCTGGGCACCGCGCACTACAGCTCCACTTCGCAGATCGCGGTTCGAATGCTCTCCACGCAAGTGGAAGCCATCGGCCGTGATTTCTATCTGCGCCGCCTGCGCGCCGCCGAGCAGCACCGTTGCGCCGTCGTCCGCCACAGCGACGCCTACCGCGTGGTGCACGGCGAGGCTGACCTCCTCCCTGCCCTGGTGGTAGACCGTTACGCCGATTGCCTGGTGATTCAAACCTTAAGCCAGGGCATGGACGCCGCCAAAGCGGAGATTGTCTCCTGCCTGGAAGAGATTTTTCAGCCGCGCGGCATTGTGGCGCGCAATGACGTAGCGGTGCGCGCCAAAGAGCAGTTGCCTCTGGAATCCGCGGTGGTGTGCGGTGAGGTACCGGAGTTTGCCGCTATCCACATGAACGGCCTGGCTCTGCGCGCCGACCTGCAGCGCGGCCAAAAGACCGGCATCTACCTGGATCAACGCGAGAACTATGTCGCAGCCGCCCGGTACGCGCGGGGCGGCCGGGCGCTCGATGCCTTTGCCTCCACCGGCGGCTTCGCGTTGCACCTGGCCGCGAAATGCGAGAAGGTCGAGGCGATCGACAGTTCCGGCCCCGCGCTGGCGACGGCTCGCGCCAACGCGGAAGCCAACGGCATCGCAAACATCGAGTTTCGCGAGGCCGACGTCTTCGACTTCCTGGCCTCCTCCGCCGCGGCCCGCCGCCAGTTCTCGCTCGTCGTGCTGGATCCCCCGGCCTTCGCCAAATCCCGCCGCGACGTGGAAGCCGCCATCAGTGGTTACAAAGAGATCAACCTGCGCGCGCTGCAGCTGCTGCCTCCGGACGGAATCTTGGTCACGTGCTCCTGCTCCCATCACGTCAGCGAAGCCGCCTTACTCGAACTGGTGGCGCAAGCCTCGCTCGATGCCGGGCGCACGTTGCGTATCCTCGAGCGGCGCACCCAGGCGCAGGATCATCCCATCCTGCTCACCGTGCCGGAGACGCTGTATCTCAAGTGCGTCATTCTGGAAGTCGTCTAAGCGCTGGAGCGCGGCTTATTCGTATCGTAAAGCGGCGATGGGGTCGAGCCGCGCGGCCTTCACGGCCGGCTAGATGCCAAAGAAGAGGCCCATGCTGGTGGCGACGGTGCCACTTGTTTTGTACCAGTGGGGACTCGCACGAATCGTGGGGCAGGTTAGTGACCTGCATCGGGTTGCTAACCCGCCACAATCCCTCGGAAACGCGCCAGCCCGAACCGCCTTGCCAAGCGGAGAGTTCCCCACTCACGCCGGCGCGTCCAGGACGTCACGCACCGCGGCAGCGAGGGTAGCAGGCGTGTAGGGCTTCTGCAGGAAATGGACTTGGGCCGGCAGCTCGATTTGTCGATTCCCTGAAACAAACAGGACACGAAGGCCCGGCCGCAATTCGGCCAGTTCACGCGCCAGGTCCAGTCCGCCCATGTACGGCATTTCCATATCAGTCACTAACAAGTCGATGGAGGAATTGCAGGCCGCGGCCACCTCCAGCGCGTGCCGGCCGTCGTGCGCGTCCAGAACCTCATAGCCGCGGGCCCGGAGGGTCCGCACGGCCATGGCGCGAATGCCCGCGTGATCCTCCACAACCAGGATGCACGCTCCCGTGCGTGGCGCGCCGCTCATGGGCCCAAGTCCTCATCGAACTTATCGGCCGCATGGCGCTTGGCTTGAGCGGTTACGCCGTCAGCCGGCGATCGACTTCCAGTTCTTCGCCAGGTGCTCCGCCGTCCGCCACGCCAGCGCCTGCACGGTGAGGGTCGGATTGCGCGCCCCGCTGGTTCCCATGACGGACGCGCCCAGCACGCCCAGGTTTGGCGCCTCGTGCGAAAAGCCCCAACGGTCCACCACGCTGGTCTCGGGGTTGTCGCCCATGCGCGTGCCGCCATAGGCGTGCGTGCTCACCGCGGGAACCGTAGCCGCGGGCTTCACCACCTCGATGGCGCCGGCCGCCCGGAACCATTCCGCCATCTTGCTCTGCGCGAACGCCACGGCCCGCAGCTCATTCTGCTTGGGCCCGGACGTGATGCGGCACACCGGATCGCCCACGGGGTCGCGCACCCTATCGTCCAGATCCAGAAACGTGCTCTCGTACGGGAATGTGGAAGTCTGCAGATAAGCGGAGGTCCAGCGTCCGGCGTTGGCATGGACAAATGCCTTCCAGCGCGAGCCCCACAGCGGCGCGCGGCCGAACGTCTCCATGGCGCCGGCGTCGATGGCATGGGTTTCGGTATGCACGTGGAGAGACGAGCCCCCGATAAAGCCGACGCCGACATGGTCGTAGTGGTCATCGGCCCAATCGTCCACCGTCGTGCCCTGCGCCGGCGTGCCGTACCAGTTGTTGATGTCGAAGGGAAACAGGGCGATGGCGCTGCCCGCCGCCACTCCCGACCAGTGGCCGAAGTAGTGCCGGCCGACTTGGCCGTGGCGGTTGGACAACCCCTTGGGATAAGGCTTCGATTTGGACAGCAGCAACAGGCGCGAGTTCTCGTAGGTGTACGACGCCACCAACACCACACGCGCGGGTTGAAAATACTCCTGGCCGCCACGCAGATAGTGGACGCCGGTCACGCGGCCATCGGAACCGGCGGCAATGCGCGTCACCTGAGCGCGGTCGAAGATCGTCAGGTTCTTGGTCTTGACCGCATCCGGAATGGTGGTGACCGCGGTCGAGTTCTTGGCGCTGATGTGGCACCCGCCGAAACTGCAGTAGCCATGATAGGCGCAGCTGGGACGCCCGCGATAAGGCTGCGAGTTGATCGCAGCCGGGGGACGGAAGGGGCGCCACCCCAGCTTGCGTGCGGCCTCGGCCATGCGTTCGGTGAACTCGGTGCCGCGCAGCGGAGGCATGGGGTATTCCCGCTGGCGCGGGCCTTCAAACACGTTGCCGGCCGGGTCGAGCCTCCCTTGAATGTTGCCGGCCTTTCCTGACACGCCAATCTCGCGCTCCACCCGGTCATAGAACGGCTCGAGGTCCTCATACCGCAGCGGCCAGTCTTCGAGCGTCGTACCCGCCGGAAGCGCGCTCGTCCCATAACGCCGGATGGTCTCCGTGCGCGCCGCAAAATCCCACGGCTTCAGCCGCCAACTCTGCGCCCAATAATGGATCGAAGTCCCGCCGATGGCGTTCATCATGGGATGGCTGGGCGCGGGCCGAGCGGGCATCGCGGGACTCTCGCGAATGGTGGGCACCTCGCGTTTCGTCTTGGGAACGGAGGTCACCTGCATGCGCACGTTGTTGTAGATCTCGTCCGGCCGGAACTGGCGTGGGTCCATCCAGGTGCCGGCTTCGATACCGGCGACCTTGAGTCCGGCGCGCGCCAGAGGCAACACCGCCACCCCGCCGGCCGCCCCCAACCCGATCACCGCGACGTCGACGGGTTTCAGGTTGATGGCCATGCGACACTCCTAACTTGCTCCATACCGGGGAGTCAGCGCGATTGTATCACGCACGGTCCCCCACGAAAAAAGCCTCGCTGCCCGAAGGCACCGAGGCTTCTGAACTAACCAGGGGACTTGTGCCTAGAAGGAGAAGCGGGCCACGAGCAAACCAGAACGCTCGCCAATCACGGCGTTGCCCGGCGTCGTAAAGATGGATCCGAAGCCGCCATTGTAGGTACCCGTGGGAGTCTTGCTCAACGGAGTGGCGTAGCTGATGGGTGGCGCTCCGAATCCTGGGACCCCCATCTGCGGGTTCGGGACCTGGGTGCGGTTGAAGATATTCTGGAACTCCGCGCGGATTTGCAGGCTGACCCGCTCCCGGATTCGGAAGAGGCGGCCAAAGCTCATCGTTTCCTTGGGCCGGCGTTCATACCGATAATCGCCATAATACATCGCCGAAGTTGTGAATGTGCCGGCGGCCGGATCCGTCCAGGCTGCTGGATTCAGCACCTGAGTCTTCGATGGATCGTAGCAATGGCAGTTCAGATCCGCCAGGAACAGCGGTTGACCCGCAACGCGCTGGGCGTGCAGTGTTCCCGCCCGCAGCAGCGCGGTATTCAGGTCGCTGGCGGCCGTGTTCGGAACTTGAATTGGCTGTCCGCTGCCGTATTGCACCACGGACCCAATCGTCCAGTCGGAGACAGCCGACTTCACCCACCGGTTGGGTCCCCACTTGGGGAGCGTGTAGTTCACTGCCAGCACATGCCAGAAAGGCCGCGAGAAACTGGAGAGCTGTTTGTTGGTATCGCGGTTCAGGATGTCGTTAATTACGCCTCCGCCCGTATCGCTGT
Organism: Terriglobia bacterium; assembly: GCA_020073145.1. Taxonomy (GTDB): domain Bacteria; phylum Acidobacteriota; class Terriglobia; order Bryobacterales; family Bryobacteraceae; genus PSRJ01. Next base: position 87,693 of record JAIQFS010000009.1, on the reverse strand, counting down.
CGGCGCCCAGCATGAGTTCCTTGGCCCAGGTGAAGGTATAGGTGAGGTCCAGACCGCGGGAGAGGCGCTTGGTGGCTTTCACTTGCAGCGAGTCATACCAGGTCCTACCTAAGGGACCCGGACCGGTGATACTGCCGAACTGCGGAAACGGCCGCAACGACTGGGCCACGGTGGCCGTTGCCGGGAAGCCGGCATACGGCAACTGGTTCAGAAAACGGCCTGCCGCCGGTTGCGAAATCTGGGCCTTCAGGATATTGCGGTCCGCGGCATTGGCCACGTTTAGCCCGTTCGCCGCCAGGATCGCCGGTGAAAGCAGATTGTAGTCGGTGAGCGAAGAGGTGCGCCACCACGCGCCCCGGTTGCCGACATAGGCCGCTTCGACCACCAGGTCATGGAGAATCTCGCGCTGCAGTCCGACGCTCCACTGCACCTGCCGGGCCGGACGGCCGGAGTTGTTATCGACAATGCTCACTGCTGGAGTCTGACCGGGCAACGGAAACAGGTTCGGCCGGATATCGGGCCAAACCGGCGTTACATTAATGCCCTGGCTAAGAACCATCGCGGGAATTCCGGCACCCGGCACATTGACGGTCTGGCTGGCGCCCGCTGCTCCCTGCGCTCCGCCGGAGCTGCTGGAATAGGTGACGCCAAGGCCGGCCCGAAGCACGGTCTTCGCGTCGATCTGATACGCCACACCGAGGCGCGGTCCGAGTGCATAGGGATAATTGTGGGCGAAGTCACAGTTGCACCGGCCCGGCCCATTCCCCTCGAAAATCACGGCGCCTAGATGTCCGCCCGCGTTGGCGTTCGCCACGGCGGCCGAGAAATCCGGGGTCCGGCCGTACTGCTCGCGGGAATAACCGAAGTAATCCCATCGCAGGCCGTAATCCAACGTCAGCTTGCGGCTCATCTTCCAGGTGTCTTGTGCAAAAAATGCGAGGAACTTTCGTCCGCCCCGTGTGTCCGTAGGCTGCGCAATGATGTAGGAACTCACCCGGCCCAGCAGGAAACTCGCAAAGGGGAATCCCTGGGCTCCACCCGACAGCGTGATTCCAGCGTCAGAGAGCCAGGGGTTGGCAGTCTGGTCGGCTCCGATTGTGAAATTGCCGGTGGTATTGAAGGGGCTGATCTGTGGGTATCCCTCCGTGCGTCCGTCGCCGCCGAACTTGAAGGTGTGATTGTCCTTAACCCAGGTCACGCTGGCGTTGAAAGTCGGCTTGATCTCGATGCTGCGGGTCTGTCCGGCTGCGGGCCCCATGGTGTTCATACCGCCCGTGCTGTTGACGCCCAACATTCCCTGGAAAACCGGGAACCGCGCGCCCTGATTGGGACCCACGGTAGCGCCCTTGATCCCTAATTGACCGGCCAGATCGAAGTTCGTGGTGGGCGCGGTGTCCTTAAAGTCGTTGTGCTGATAGCCCGCGCCGATGTGCAACAGCATGGTCGGTGTCAGGGTGTAATCGAAGTTGAGGCGCTCGGTGTGGGACTCAATAAAAGTGCCGCGCGTGGCCGTAATCGGGTTCGGCAGGCCGTCGGATCCGCACAGCGGCGTGCAATATTGCACTGCGGTCGCCGTCGCGGACCAATAGAAGGACAGCTTCATCTTGGAACTGAACGAGTGATCGATCTTGACCGCCGGAATCGAAGTCCACCGGTCTGTGAGATAGGGATTGTTGTAGTTACTGAGCAGGCCCGAAAGGGATGCGTGCGGAATCAGGTTCAGCACCTTGACGGCCGACGGATCGAAGCGCGGCTGCGGAATCTGATTGCCGGAGAACGGAGACCAGACACGGCGGCCATCGGACCCGATGAACTGTGAACTGGGATCGAAAATCTGACCATTGAGGAAGGGCTGTCCAGCCACGTCTTGGGTGACGCCGCCGGTGCCGGTCAGTGCCCGGGCCAGCGGGGGAGCCAGCAGCGACGAAAAGTCGCCGCTGCGGTAAGCGTCGGTCGGCACGGTGGGGAATTGGCTGGAGAGGAGCCCGGTTTCCTTGAAAAACTCATAGTTGAAGAAGAAAAACGTCTTGTCGTGCCCATTGTAGATCTTGGGAATATATACCGGACCGCCCAGCGTGCCGCCGCCATTCTGTCTCCGCAATTTCGGCGTGAGGTGGCTGTAAGCTTGCGACGCATTGAAGAACTCGTTGGCGATGTAGTCGTAGCCCGAGCCGTGGTATTGGTTTGTGCCGCTCTTGGTGGTGTAGTTGATCAGACCCGCGCCGGCTTGTCCATACTCCGCGGCATAGTTGCTGGTCTGAATCGAAAGCTCCTGCAGAGCCTCTACGCTGGGCTGCGTCTGGGCCTGCGAAAACGTCACCACGCCGTTGGTGGCGTCCTGTCCGTCCAGGCGGACGCTCTCGGTGTTGCTGGGCGCGCCATTGACGCGGATGTTCAGGTTGGGATCGAAATAGGTGCCAGGGGCCAGGTTGGCCATGGCCATCGGATTCCGCACGCCGTGGGAACTCGAATATCCGTTCCCAATGGGCAGGATCGGGAGGCTCGTCAGGCGGTCGCCGGTAACGTTATGACTGACGTCGCTGCTCTCGGTCTTCAACAGGCTGACATCCGCGCTCACCGTGACCGACTCGGTAGCCGCACCCACTTCGAGCGTGATAAGGACTGCGTGTTCCATCCCGCCATGGGCACGGCGGCCAGGGATTTCCTCAAGATCGTGCCGCGGCGCGATTACCCCGCGATCGATTTCCAGCTCTTCACCAGATGGCTGGCGGTGCGCCAGGCCAGCGCCTGGATGGTGAGCGTGGGGTTGCGAGCGCCGCTGGTTCCAAATACGGAGCCGCCCAGCATCCCCAGGTTCGGCGCCTCGTGCGCCATGCCCCACCGGTCCACCACGCTCGTCTCGAGGTTGTCGCCCATGCGCGTGCCGCCATACGTGTGGGTGCTCAGCCGGGGGCCGAGTGGATTGCCCTTAGTCACCATGAGGGCGCCCGCCGCCTTGAACCACTCCTCCATCTTGTCCTGAGCGTGCAGGGACGCCAGGCGTTCGTTGTCCTTGGGCCCGCTGGTCACGCGAATCACCGAGTCGCCCAGCGGATCTTTCACCTCGGGGTCCAGATCGAGATACGTGTTCTCGTACGGAAAACTATTGGCCTGCAGATAGGCCGACGCCGTGCGCCCGGCATTCTCGTGAATCCAGGCTTTCCACTGCGAGCCCCACTGCGGCGCTTGCCCGAAGGTTGCGGTCGAAGCCGCGGCAATGGGATGCTTTTCCGTGTTCACCGTCATGCTGGCGCCGCCGATGAAGCCGAGGCTCGAGTGATCGAAACTATCATCGGCCCATTCGTCGATCACCACTCCCTGCGAAAGAATCGCTCCATACCAGATGTTCAGGTCCATCGGAAACAGAGCGGTGACACCGGACCCGGCCTGCGCGTCCCAATGCCCGAAGTAGTGTTTCCCCACCTGCCCGTGATTGTTGGCCAGACCGTTCGGGTAGGCCTTGGATTTCGAGAGCAGCAGCAGCCGGGCGTTCTCATAGGTGTAGGAACCGATCAGCACGGCTTTAGCCGGCTGGAAATATTCCTGGCCTTCGCGGATGTATTGGACGCCAGTCACCCTTCCATTGGTGTCGGAGAGGATGCGGGTCACCTGCGCTCGGTCGAAGACGGTCAGGCGCTTGGTCTTGAGCGCCGCCGGAATGGTCGAAAAGCAGGTCGAGTTCTTGGCGCGCAAATGGCATCCGCCGCGGTCGCAGTAGCCGTGATAGCCGCAGGAGGGGCGGCCGCCGCGCGGCTGCGAATTGATTGCAGCCGGCGAATGGAAGGGCTTCCAGCCCAGCGACCGCGCCGCCTCCTTCATGTGCTCCAGGTAATCGGTGGTGCGCAGCGGCGGCATGGGATACTCGCGCGCCCTCGGACCTTCGAAGACATTACCCGCCGGATCCAGCACGCCTTTGAGGTTGCCGGCTTTGCCGCACACACCCACTTCGTGCTCTACGGTGTCGTAGTACGGCTCCAGGTCGTCATAGCTCAGCGGCCAGTCTTCCACGGTCGAGCCCTTCGGCAGATAACCGGCCCCGTAGCGCTTCTTCACTTCCGAAACGGTCTTGAAGTCCCAAGGCTTCAGACGCCAGCTCTGGGCGTGATAGTGAATCGAAGTGCCGCCTACAGCGTTCATCATGGGGCTCGGCCCGCCCCGCTGGGCCGGCTGATCCGCGCTGGTTCGAAACGTGGGCGCTTCGCGCCGGATCTTATTGCCGGTGGTGACCATTCCGCGGACATTGTTGAAGATTTCGTCCGCGTGAAAATCCTTGGCGGGGTCCATCCACGCGCCGGCTTCGATGCCGGCCACCGTCAGACCGGCGCGCGCCAGAGGCAGCACGGCCACGCCGCCGGCCGCGCCCAGCCCAACGACGGCTACGTCCACCGGCTTCAGATTAATGGCCACTGTGCTCGGTCCCCCAGGCCGACCGATGGTAGGGCGTCGCCGGTTTGCTCATCTTCTGTTCTTCCGGCCCAACCGCCAACCGCGGTCCCGGATACTGGATCAAATCCCAGCCGGCGAAGTTGGTATTGCCCCCATAGTAAGGATCGCCGAACATGCCTTCCAACGTGAGACGACGCAGGCGAGTGAAGAACGCGCGCCCGTTGGGTACTCCAGCAGCCGAGCCGTTCTCCACCGCGGTCAGAATGGCATCCCGCTTCTCGGCTGAGAGTCCGGCGAAAGGGCCGCCCTGCGAATTGCGCGCGTAGGCGTCCACCGCGGCCAGCCCGGCGACCATCGCCTCCTTCTCCGACGACAGGTAGCCCGCGAGTTGCTGGTCGATATAGTTGGCCGCGCCGCACTCGACCGCGCCCGCGCCCAGATCGTCCTTCGGACACAGCCGGTCGACGAATGCTTCCAGAATCTGCCTCTGCGCTGCGGTCAGCGCCGCGGGCGGACTCTGCGCGGACGCCGTCAGCGCCGTCACCGGAACCAGCGTGGCACTGGCGATGACGGTACGGCGCGTAATCTCGAAAGAGGGCTTCTCCTCAGCCATGCGAACTCCTTATTTCCCGGCGTACGTGATGCGCCAAATGGATCCGGATCCGTCGTCGGTCACCATCAACGCGCCGTCCTGGGCTACTGCGACCCCCACCGGCCGGCCCCACACATCGCCGTTCGGCAGCACGAAACCCGTCAGAAAATCCTGATACACGCCGCTGGCATGGCCGCCTTCCAGAGGCACGCGCACCACTTCGTAGCCGGACCGCGTCGACCGATTCCAGGACCCGTGCTCGGCCGCAAACAGATCGCCGCGGTATTCCTGCGGAAACTGCGTACCGTCGTAAAAACGTCAGCGCGAGCGAGGCGTTGTGCGGCGTCATCAGGACGTCGGGGACAATCACCTTATCCTTCAACTCCGGATGCTTCCCTTCGAGCCGTGGATCCGGATGGTTGCCGATGTAGTAATACGGCCAGCCGTAGAAACCGCCGCGTTGCACGTGGGTGATGTAATCGGGCACCAGGTTATCGCCGAGCGCGTCGCGCTCGTTGGTGGAGCACCACAGCTCGCCGGTCGCCGGATTGATACCCAGCCCCACTGGGTTGCGAATACCCGACGCGTACACGCCTACGAATTTTCCATCGGGCGTGTATTCGAGAATATTAGCGCGGTGCGTTTCGTTCGGATTGGAATCCGGATCATTGATATTCGACGCCGAGCCGACTGCCACGAACAGACTCTTGCCATCCTTGGAAACAGCCAGATCGCGCGTCCAGTGCCCACCTCCCGCGGGCAACTCCGGAACAACGGTTTCCGCATGCCCAGCGGCTTCCATGTCGCCGTTCCGATACGCGAACCGGACCACCGAATTGGTGTTGCCGACGTAGACCCATTGCGGATTGGCTCCGGCTGGATAGAACGCGATCCCGAAGGGCTGCCGCAAGCCCTTCGCAAACGTGGACGTCCGCATCGGCCGGCCATCCGCGTCACGGCCGCGAAAAATCTGGATCGCGCCTTGGCGGCTATCAGCAACGAAGAAATCGCCATTGGGCGCCGTGAGAATCTTGCGCGGCTGATCCAGCTTGGTCACGTAGAGATCTACCTGAAAGCCTGCCGGCGCCTGCGGCCACGCGTTATTGGGCCGCGGCACCATCTTGGCGTTGTTCCGGCTGGACTCGGTGGCGAACGGCGCCGGAAGATCGGCAGCGGTGATCTTGTGGTAGGTTCCGGGTTTCAGCGAGGGCGCATTTCCGAACGCGGCCGGCCCGGTGACCAGGTGCTTGGAGTCGATCTTATCCGCGGCAGCCGCGGAAATCCACGCAGCGGTCACAGGCAAGCAAGCGAGAAGAATCGGACGAAGCGCGCGCATGTTTCCTCCGAACCGATGAACACCGGTGATTGTATCACGCGCCCGAAAAACGAAAAAAGCCTCGCCCCCGGTAAGGGACGAGGCCTTTTGATTCGTGTTATGCAGGCTTTAGAACGTGAAGCGGGCGACCAGAGTGCCCGTGCGCGGAAGACCACCGATGGAGGGGTACGCGCCCGCGATCGCAGTGGCGTTGACCGTTCCAAACCCGCCGGTAATCTGTCCTGCCGGGTTGTGGGAAGGCGCAGCGAGAGGATTCACGGTGCTCGGATTCCCCAGGTAGGTCCGGTTGAAAATGTTCACGAACTCGGCCCGGATCTGGAGATTCATCCGTTCTCTAATCCGGAAGTTCCGCCCGATGTTAAAGCTTTCGTTGGGATGGCGCGGTCCGCGGAAATCGCCGTACAGCGCATTCGGACCGTACGTGCCCGCTACCGGATTCGACCAGGCGGCCGGATTCAACATCTGATCCGTATAGGGGTTGATACAGTGGCAATTCAGATCCTTGTTATACAGGGACACATTCGGGTTGCGGATCATGTAGTTCGTCACCCCCACGTCTGAGGTAAGGGGATTGGCCGTCGTGGCGGTCGGGGGAGTCAGCGGAAATCCGCTGCCATATTGCAGGAAGGCGCCCAGTTGCCAGTCCTTCACGATTGTGTTGGCGAACTTGACGTTGTCCAGGAAGGCTGCCTTTTGCGTCGTGTACAGAATGTTGGCGTTTAACAGAAACGGCTGGTCCGTGGTCTGGAACGTCTTGCTGGAACTCGACGCGTCGAAGAAGTTCTCCCGGGTATTGATGAGCGATTTCGACCACGTGAACGTGCTATTCACTGACAGGCCGTGCGACATGCGCTTGGTGACTTTGACCTGGAGGGAATCGTAGTACGTCTTTCCCGTAGGTGCATTGGTGACGGTCAGCGTGCTGAACTGCGGGTAGGGCCGCAGCGCGTTGAGCAGGCTGCTGTTCGTCGGATAACCCACGTACGGCAACGGGAGGTTCGGAATCCTGGCCACCACTTGCGCGCTGGAAATCGGCTGGCTCAGAAGCAGCGCATCGCTCGGGTTGTGGAATGGATCCAGCCCATACTGCGAAAACACAGCCGGCGAGACTTGATTGACGAACCCGAGATTGGCTCCCTGGCCAAGACCGCTCCACCACACGCCACGGTTGCCCACGTAGGCTGCCTCGAGCGAGAAGTTCGACGTGATCTCCCGCTGCAACCCGATACTCCACTGGTTCTGGCGGGGAGGCCGGGTGGCGTTCCGATCGATCGCATTCAGCGTGAAAGAACTGGAGATCGCACCGGGAAGAGGCGTTTGGCCGGCAGCGAAATTCGGCCAAACCGGTTGCGGTAGTCCGCTCGTCTGAATATTGGAAAACGCGTTCGGTCCGGCCGCATCATTGTTCACAATGGCCGAACTGGAGACGCCAATATCGTTGGCAAATCCGTAGACATAGCCCCATCCGACGCGAAGCACCGTCTTCGGATTGATCTGGTAAGCGGCTCCGACCCGCGGGCCGATCGCATAGGGGTAGTTTCCGGCGAACGAGCAATTGCACGTCGCCTGGAAAACGGGCGCGCCGAGACGCCCTCCAACTGACGGATTCGCCGTGGTCGCGGAGAAATCGGCCGACCGGCCATATTGCTCCACCGGCAACGTCGCGTAATCCCAGCGTAGGCCGTAGTCCAGAGTCAGCTTGCGACTCACCTTCCAGGAATCCTGCAGATAGAGCGCCCATTGGGCCTTGCCCATCCGGGTGTCGGTCGGCGCGCTCTGGCTAATCCGGGTGTAGTCGCCGAGCAGAAAGTTGGCGTAGGGGAATCCGACTTGCTGTCCGGACAACCCGAGCGGCGGGGTGAAGGGGAGCGCGGTTGCACCCGCGTTGGTAATCACGTTGGTGATGGGCGCAAACGTCGTGGCGCTGAAAAGAACGCCCGAAGGCGGCGCGGTGATGTTGCCCTGGAACCAGACCTCACCACCGAGTTTGTAGCTGTGGTTTCCTTTGACCCAGGTGGCATTGGCGTTATACGCCGGTCTTTCGGTACGGGTATGCGTATGTGCTTGGGCATTGCCCATCTGCTGCATGCCGCCCAGACTGCCGACACTCCCTCCGCCGGGGAGCAGGGTGAGGGGGCCGCCGGTCATCTGCGTAAATGTGGGAAAGTTGAAGTTATTCTGGCAGCCTTGCAGGCCGATTGCCGCGGCGCAATTAAACGTCTTGAAGGCCGCATCGTCGATAAAGCTGATGCGCGAGTAGCCCGCTCCCACGTGCAGCAGCACGGTCGGACTCAGGGTGTAGTTATAGTTCAACCGCAGCGTCTGAGCGTGAATGAACGTGCCGCGATTCTGCGAGATCTCGTCGGGCAACCCGTCCGCGTTTCCATTCGGCGTGGAAAACTGGCTGTCGGTCTGTGTGGTTGACCAATAGAATGATAACTGGCCTTTCGTGCCCGTCACCTGGTCCAATTTGAGCGACGGAATCGTCGTGTCCCGCTGGCTGAGGTTGGAACCGAGCCCGTTCAAGTTCAGGGCGGTGCTCGTCGGATTCGGGATCAGCGCCTGGACGGCCTTGGCCATCGGATCGAAGCGCGCCGGTGAAATCATGTTATTCGGGAAGGGATCGGTCACCGGAATCCCGCCGTTTCCAGCGCGAACGGTAGCGGGATCGTAAATGGTATTCGCGTAGATCGGACGGCCCAGCGAGTCGGTCGAAGCCAGCGGCGTGGTGGGAACGCCCAGGGCCTGGAGCGCGGCTGGGGACGCCCCGCCATTCACCGAGATCCCTGAAAAATCGCCGCCGCGATAGGCGGCGGTGGGAAGCGTCAGGTTGAAAGGAATGAGCGAGCTCTCTTTAAATTGCTCGTAACTCCAGAAAAAGAAGGTCTTGTCATGGCCGTTGTAGACCTTCGGAATCACGATCGGACCGCCCAGCGTGCCGCCGAAATCATTGCGGCGGTTGCGCGGCCGGATGTTGCCGGTTCCGGCTGGGTTGTTACTGAACGGCTGCGCCGCGTTCAAATCTTCATTGACGAAATAATCGTATCCGCTGCCGTGGTATTGGTTCGTGCCCGACTTCATCGTGATGTTGAACAACCCGCCGCCCGCCGTTCCAAATTCGGGCGCGTAGTCGCTGGTTTGAACCGCAACCTCCTGGATCGCGTCCGCGGAGGGCTGATTCTCCTGCAACGCAAAAGCGACCGTATGGTTGGTGTTGTCCATGCCCTCCACGCGATACGCCGCCGTATTGGTGGGCGCTCCGTTGATGACCATCGACGAGTTGGCGACGTACGCCACGCCCGGAACAAATTGCACCGAACTGTACGGATTGCGGACGCCGGAACTGCCGGCATTCGAGTTCCCGATTCCCAGAATGGGCAGGTTGTCCAACTGCTCGAGAGTAATGTTATGCACCACATCGGCAGTCTCGGTTTTCAGCAGCGAAGCATCGGCCTGGACGGTGACCGACTCCGTCGCCTGGCCGACTTCCAGGCCGATGTCGATGCGGACCACCTGCGCGGCGTCCAGGGTAATGCCCGAGCGCACAAACCTCTTGAAGCCCGGTACCGTGGCGGAAACCTCATACTGGCCGACCGGCAACTGGGAGATGGTGTAGTTTCCCGTGGTGGTGCTGACCACCGGATAGTTCACGCCGGTTTGCAGGTTTCTGGCGCCAATGTTGGCGCCGGAAATTACGGCCCCGGCTGGATCGGCGATGGCGCCGGTAATGGTTGCCGAACCCGCTTGGCCGAACGCCGCGGACGCCGATAACAGCAGACAAAATGTGACCAAAAGAGACTTCATTGAGGTTGTTCTCCGTGAGGTTGGATTGGAAGGGCCAGCCAAGACGCCACTGTGTGGCTGGGCATGGAAGTGCTGACGTGCGCCAGCAGATGGAGCATGCAAATACCGTGCTGGAAATTCGCTCAACGATTAGCCCCAACTGATGCGGCCAAGCCGGAATCCGGCTGCTGCAACGTTGCACTCCCTAAAATTTCGTCTCCCGGCAAGCCTGCAAGCGAGGAGCAGGTCCTGTCCGGATTTAGTGATCCTGGTTGAGGATTATATAAGTCGGATGGTTCCGTGTCAAGAGCTAGCCCCTGCATGCAACAGGGTTTAACACTTTCTCCGGTGTCTCAATTTGGGTTTTGCGCGGTTCCTGGCCCCGGTTCACTTCACGAAATGGGCACTGATCGCCAAGAAAAACATGGTTCCCACCGCAATGACGGCGCCGTGCGGCAGTCCAACCGACTTGGGGCTTTTGACGTCGAGTTCTTCCCGGGTCAGGTACGCCGCTCGACCGTGCTTCATCTCACCGAGAATGTACCCCAGGTTCCAGATGGTCTTTTTGACGCGTCCCCGTAGGAGCATCACCAGACCAGCCAGGATTCCACCCAGAAGAGCCGTTAGAACAAAGATGGCGAACCAGTCCTCCCATCCGACCAGGGCTCCGACGGCGGCCATCATCTTCACATCGCCCGCCCCCATGGCGTGCAAGGCGTACAACAGGAAGTAGAGGCCAAACCCGAGCGCCAGGCCTTTCAGACTGAAGACCAGCCCCGGCAGGCCGCGATAGAGGAAGGTGTTCAGTCCCAGACCGATCACCACACCGCTCACCGTAATCCAATTGGGAATTCGCCGGAACCGAACGTCATAGACAGCGGCGGTCAGGACCATGACCATCAGAAACACCGCCACTCCCGGAGGTGGAAGCGTCAGGCTCATTCATGGACAAGTATACCGTGTGACCGGCGGGGCCCCACTACTGCGGTTGGGGAACTATCTGTACCGCCCGAGTGGCTTGCACCGGGATGCCTTCCCCATAGGCGGCTACGCCCGGAATGGTCACCGGCAAGTGGCCGCGGATATTGAATTCTCCGAACAAAGCCCGCACCGCCGCCGTTTCCGAGGGAACCACCGTGCTGAAGGTGGCCAGGTACGCGGCCACCCCTGGAAAGCTGCGCAAGAGATAAGGATTGCCAAGCGCCACCAACGCCACGGGCTTCCCGGAAGCGATCAGGTCTTGAACGAACTGAGGCAGGTCGCCCGCCAGGCCGACCGAACCGCGGTAGGCCGCCACCGAAGAAAAGGCCGCCACCACGTAGGCTTCGCAGGCGGGCAACTTGCGAACCGTGTCATCCATCGCCGCCACCGACATCGTGGCATCGAGTGTAGCCTGGGCCGCTCCGGGAGCGCGCTTGCGGACGTCCTGTGCGAATACTTCGCCTTCGGAAGAATACCGGCCTTCCGCCAGCACCAGGTAGCAGGCGCGCTCCGGCGCTTTCAGAGGCACCAAGCTATCCTGGTTGCGAACCAGCGTCACGGCGCGGTCGGCCACCTCCTGCGCCCGTTCCTCGGCTTCCGGAGAATCGAGCAGGTCGCCGAGCGCATCCACTTTGACCAGCCGCTGGCGGTCCAGCCCCAGCCGTTCCTTGGCCTCCAGAATCTTCAAGACGCTTTGCTGAATGCGGCGGCGCGTGAGCCGGCCGTCTTGCACCGCCGCCACCACGGCCCGCAGCGCCACGTCCGGGTCCGGGGGCATGAGCAAGGTGTCAGCGCCGGCCTGAAGGGCGCGCACGGCCGCTTCTCCGGTGCTGTAGCCCTTGGAGATTCCTCCCATATCGAGAGCGTCCGTGATCACCAGCCCCTGAAACCCAAGCTCCTGCCGCAGCAGGTCCGTCAGGATCTGGGGCGCGAGCGTCGCGGGCAGGTCGGGCGGCGCCAGCGCCGGCACGGCCACGTGAGCCGTCATCACCGAATCCACTCCGGCCTCGATGGCCGCGCGGAACGGCGTTAGCTCGGTTTGCTCGAGCCGGTCGCGATCGCCGGACACGACCGCCAGGTTCAAGTGCGTGTCGTCGGCCGTATCGCCGTGCCCCGGAAAATGCTTGGCGGTGGTGAGCACGGGATTTTTTGGGTCGGAGTGCGCTCCCTCGATGAAAGCCTTCACCAGAGCGGCGACGGCCTGCGGGTTCTCGCCGTAGGAGCGAATATTGATGACGGGATTGTCGGGGTTATTGTTGACGTCAGCCACCGGGGAAAAAACCCAATGCACTCCCAACGCCCGCGCTTCCCGCGCCGTGATCTCGCCCTCGTAACGCGCCAACTCCGGGTCACCGGCGGCCCCGAAGGCCATGGCGTGCGGGAACAACGTCGTGTCATTGACCCGCATGCTGGCTCCGCGCTCGAAATCCGAACTCACCAGCAGCGGCGTTTGGGCCAGTCGCTGCATGCGGTTGAGAAATGCGGCCAGCGCGTAGGGCTCCGCCTTCGGCGTCGTCCGCCCCTTCGCATAGTTCACCAGAATCAGCCCGCCCACCTTGGTGTCGCGAATCAGCCGCACCAGTTTCCGGTATTCACGCGAGCGGGAGTTCGGAAACGTGCCGGAGAACGGAATGAAGATCAACTGCGCCACTTCGTCGCGCAGCGTCATGGTCCGCATCCAGCGCCGCGCCGCCGACAGGGTTCTGACGGTGGAGGTTCGCGCCGGCGTCCGCACCGGCGGCCTGCGGCTCCGCGGAGCTGGCGCGCCGGACGCGGCCATCAGCCCGGCCAGGGCCGCGCAGAGAAGACGGGACGCCACGCTCCTAGTGTGCCAGATTCCCGCGGGAAGCCGGCCGCGACGTTCCGCCAGTCTGCCGGCCCGGCGGCTTGCGCAGCGGCGGCCGGTTCAGCAATCGCTTCACGGCCCGCAGCAGGTACACTGGCTCGCGCGCGCTCTTCTCTACCACCGTATCGGCGCCCGTGTTCTGCTCGGTCAGACCAAGCGGATTCACGAAGCCCGAAAGCAGGATCACGCGCGCCTGCGGGTCCACCTTGCGGATTCGCTCGATCAACTCAGCGCCGTTCATCCGCGGCATTTTGTAGTCCGTGATCACCACGTCAAATCGCGAGCCCGTGAACAGCTTCAGGGCCTCTTCGGCGTTGGCTGAAACCTCTACTCGGTAGCCGATCTCTTCGAGCAGCGATCGGCGCACCATCAACCCGTCACGATTGTCGTCGACCAGGAGAATTGTTGCGTTCAAAACCGGCGTGGCTTTCATCTAGGGAACCGAGCGAGAGTAACAGAGCTGTCATCGGCCTGTCAACGGATTTGCATCGCCTTGGAACAACGCCGCATTTAGTTCTTGACAACCGGGCCGCCGATTGGACTCCAGCGCTCATTCCACTGCCCGCGGCGCGGTATACCCCTTCTTGGCGATGATCTGGTATTTGATCGGCTTGCCCTTTTGATCGGTGACGCGCAGCGGCTCGTTGGTGGCGGGATTCACCAGCTCCACTTTGATCTTGCGGAAACTGCCGTCGTGCGCCTTGTTGGTGGGCTCGTAGGTGAGTACGTACTGGCTGCGAAGAGCCTGATGGATGTTCTGAAAAATCGTGGGGAACTCGCCCATGAACCGCGGGAAAAACGCAATGCCGCCGGTTTCCGTCGCGAACGTCCGCATGGCGTTGTCCGCCTGCAGGAAGTCCATTTGCTGAATCGGCCCCAGCGCCCCGTACGACTCAGCCATGATGCGTAGCGCCTGCATCAACCCGATCGGATATACCGGCACGCCGGCCTCCTGCAGTTTCTTCCGGGTCTCTCCGTAATTGAGCTTGCTGAAAGTATCGATACCGGAAGCGATCAGCACGATCGCCTTGCGCCCTTCGATCCCCGACATCCGGTCCGCGGTGTCGGTCAGAGCATCGTAGAGATTGGATTCCGAGAAGGCGGGGATGTTGAGGCGCTGCATGGCATCGCGCGCTTTGTCCTTGTCGGTGGTGAAATCGGTGAGAATCTCCGGCCGGATATCGTAAGCCACCACCGCCACGTAGTCCTCCGGCCTCAGGCTTTCCAGGAAGCCCCAGGACGCGGCCAGGGTCTGAAACCACGTGTCGCCATAGTATTGCTGGAACAGGTTGCTGAACTCGATCACCATCGCCACCGTCATCGGCGCCTCCCCCAGATTGACTCCCTTGAGAGGCTGCGGCACGTTGTCTTCAGTCACTCGGAAGTTGCCCGCGGGGATGCCCGGAATGAAGTGGCCTTTGTTGTCCAACACCGCCACGTCCACCGTCACGATCGAGACGTCGCTTTGGAAGTTGGCCAGGCCGGTGGAATCGACCTCGCTCTTCTTGCTCAACTTCGACGGAATCTTGGGCAGGTCGGAATCGTCGGGCGTGTTGCCGGTGTCCTTCTTGCGCGGGCGGGCCACGGTGGCGCCCGGCTCGCGGTTCGGCCCCTGCTCCTGACCGATCAACAATCCGACCGGCACACCCAGTGCGACGGCACACAGAATGACGACTAGCCACGATCGCATAGACGTTCTCCCGCTGTCACTATAGCAAGGGACGTTTCCCCAAGGCCCCGGGTTGCGCCCTCAGTTCACCCACGGCCCCCCGCCCTTGCCGTGTTTGCGCATGTAAACCTGGAACTTCCGCTTGGCCCGTTGCAGCCGCCACTGATGATAGGCCGACCGCGCATCCGCCAGACTCCACTGCGGCCAGCGGCCCTTCAAGTATGCATACCCGAACGCCATGCCGCCCAAATGGGCGACGGTGCTCACGCCGGTGTTGGGGCCAAGCGTCATCAACAGTTCGATGGCGGCATAGATCATCACCATGTACTTGGCTTTGATCGGAAACAAAAAATTCATCAGCACGGTCTGGTTGGGGTAGAGGACGCCGAAGGCCAGCAGCAATCCGAAGATCGCCCCGGAGGCGCCGATAGTCGGCCTCACCCAGTCCCCCACGGCCACATTCGCGGCCAAAACGCACAGTCCCGCCGCGATGCCGCAGAGGAAATAGTACTTGAGGAAGCGCCGCGTCCCCCAGTCCTGCTCCAGCATCGAGCCGAACATCCACAGAGCGAGCATATTGAAGAGGACGTGGCTGATGCCATCGTGCAGGAACAGATAGGTGCCGACCTGCCAGATCATCAGGTTGTGGACAGCACCCTCCGGGTAGAGCCCGAACAGCACCGTGGCATTGTGCTTGAGCGCCGATCCGACCAGAGGCGGGTACGTCAGCAGGAACACGGCGACGTTGCTGATCAGCAGCCACTTCACTCCCGGCGTCAGATATCCGTAGAAAAAGGACGATCGGGTGTAGCGCAGCCGCGTATTTCCCATGCCGGGCCTCTACAGTAAGAATATCAGAAGCGTTCCTCGCGTCATGAGACGGTGCGGTCGCCTTTGCCGTACCGGTTCAGTGCATGGGAGCACAATTGCAGCACCGCAGCTCCGCCCAGCCAGACCTGCCAGTGAGAAAACAATCCGGAGGGAATGGCGAAGCCACCGGTCCACTTGAAATCCGAGGCAATACGCCAGCAGCCCAACACGCAAGCCACCAACGCGGCCGGCTTCAGCAACGCCGCAATGGCCTGCGCGACGCGGCGGTTCGTGGCGCGCTTGCTGCCGACGGGAGTGTGTTTGCCGAGACGGATCCGGACCAACATTGGGCGTGTGATACCAGTTTTGCAAATTCCTCCGCCTTCAGGTGAGGGCCGATCGCCTTGGGCGTCTGGCGTCCCGCGCCAGGCCGCGCCGCGCCTAGTTCAGCCGGAACACCACCGTAATCGTCGTGAGAACTTCCACGGGCTCGCCGCCCAGCACCGTGGGACGGTAGATCCATTGGCGGACCGCTTCGAGCGCCGCGCGCGCCAGGAACGGCGGGCCACTGGTGACGTGCAACTCGCGGATTCTTCCATCCGTCCCGATCACCCCGGCCAACTCAACCGTACCTGAGATCCGCGCCGCCCGCGCCGGAACCGGATAGACCGGGTCGACCCGATGTACCAGCCGGGCTGCCTGCAGAACGCTGGTGACCCGAATCTGTTGGGGTGCGGCCGGCGCAACCGCTTTCACCACCGGCGTCGCAGCCGGTTCGGGGGCCCGCCGGGGCACGGACATGCGGATCACAGAATCCAGCAGGCCGGTCAGCGGGCCGGACACCGCGTCCCGCGTTCCCCCTTCCACCGTTACCCCGGGGGGCGGTTCGTCCAGAACAACCGTCGTGGGCGGCACCGTCACCGGTTGATAAAACGTCGCGCCGTCCGGCTGCCACGGCCGGGTGGGGCGCACGTGGGGCAGGTTCGCCTCCTTCGCCGCTGAGAGCGGTGGAGTGGGGGCGAAAATCGAAGTCAGGACTTCCGCCCTCGGTAGAAGCTGCGGCCAGATCAACGGCACCGCCAGGGCGCCGGCTACCGCCGCCAACTCGCCCGCAAATCCGAGAATCACCGCCCAACTGCGCACCGGCGCCGGGCTTAGCACAGCCTGCTCGAACATGATTGGCCTCCTTCTCGCGCAGACACACCTGTCCCGGATGCGCACCAGGCGCAAAACCCTGGGATTGTTTCCGAAGTGTGCCCCGCCTTCACCCTCATAGACACCACCCATGGAAACGAAGTTCCGGCATGATGGAGGTGTGCCCCTGCCCGAGCCCGTCCGACGCTTCACCGAAGAGCGCGCGAAAGCCGTGGGCTTCGCGGCGCTGAAACGGGCCGCGCAAACCTTATCCGCCGCGTACCGGGAGGGTAGCGCGACCGCTCTGTCGACCCTTCCCGCCGCCGAGCGCGTGGCCGCATACCTGGCCACTCGCATGCCCGCCACCTATGCTGCCGCCGAGGCTGTACTGCGCGAACTGCGAGACCATCCCATTACCAGCGTGTTGGATATCGGCTCCGGAGCCGGAGCCGCGTCTTTGGCTGCCCTGCGCTGGTTTCCAGAACTCAACCCGATCACCTGGATCGAGCGCGACACGGCACTGGCCGCCGCCGCTCGCGAGTTCCTCCCTCACGTCCATCTGCGCTCCGAGAACTTCCAGCGGCTGGCGGAGTTTCCGCCGCATGACCTGGTCATCGCCGCCTATTCGCTGGGCGAAACGCCCTCCGCCGATGTGGCGCTCCGGCTGTGGCAGGCTGCCCGCGTGGCCCTGGTTGTGATCGAGCCCGGTACCACCCGCGGGTTCTCCCTGGTCCGCGACGTACGCGACCGGCTGCTCGCCCGCGGCGCCCACATGCTGGCGCCCTGCCCGGCCGCGGGCCCGTGTCCTATGACGGCCCCCGACTGGTGCCACTTCGCGGCGCGCGTCCAGCGCACCTCCCTGCATCGCCGCCTCAAGGACGCGGAGCTCAATTATGAAGACGAGAAGTTCAGCTACGTGGCTCTGGTGCGCGAGCCCGCGGCCCTCGCGCCCTCCCGCATCGTCCGCCGCCCGCGCCACCAGCCGGGCTTGATCGTGCTGGAAACTTGCACGCCGCGCGGCCTTGAAACCGCTCGCGCGACCAAGCGCGACCGCGATCTCTTCCGCGCCGCACGCCAGGCGGCTTGGGGCGACGCCTTCCCCCCGCTATGATGGAATCCATGGCGGACCCTCAACCGGCGCTCGATCGGCAACAGGCCTGGAACATCCTCTGCGAATTCACTCAGTCGGAGAGTCTCCGCAAACACGCGCTGGCCGTGGAGGCCTGCGTCGCCGCGTACGCCCGGAGACTCGGCGGAGAGGAGTCCCGGTGGTCCGTCACCGCCTTGCTCCATGATTTCGATTGGGAGGTCCATCCCCAGCCTCCCGACCACCCCATGAAGGGAGAGGCGATTCTCGCCGAGCGCGGCGTGGATGACGAAATCCGCCGCGCCATCCTGTCGCACGCCAATTACAGCGGCGTCCCGCGCGTCTCCCCGCTCGAAAAGACTCTCTACGCCTGTGACGAGCTGGCCGGCTTCATCACCGCCATCTCTTACGTCAAGCCGCATCGCAGCGTTTTTGAAGTGGATGTTTCCTCGGTCAAGAAAAAGATGAAGGACAAGGCTTTCGCGCGGTCCGTCAATCGCCAGGACATCCTGGACGGTGCCCAGGAACTCGCTGTCCCCCTCGACGATCACATCGATTTCTGCATCAAAGCCATGCAGGAGAAGGCCGAAGACCTCGGCTTAAAGGGTTCGCTCTGAGTACTGGCTCGGTTTCCGAGAATCGGGGAATCCATCACTCCGGTAGTGCGAACCACGGATCGATCACGAGCGGCCAAATTGCGGTAAGAGATAAAGCGCGAGCAGAAGCTGAACACAATTGCTCGCGTGCAGATAGCCATCCTTGCATTTCTGGACCAGTTCTTCGAACCGCTGTTGAGGGTCACCCGGCAGGCTCCTAAAGATCGCTGTAGCGACTATCTGCTCAACAAAGTGTAGCCGCGGATCTCTCAGCCCGGTGTCCTTATCCAGAATCATCTCGACTTTTCCAACGGTATCTAAATCGAAGTTCTCAACCGCGTAACGAGCCGCCTTCTCACCGAAGTGCCCTCCCACGTCATGACGAATTTCCTTAATCAGCTTTTCGTTCACCGCGAAGAACTCTATCGCTTGGCTCCAGATCGCTTCCGCCTCTTTGTTGAAGCCCCTGCTCTTACTGATGAGTTTGAACTCAGGTTGTTCCTCGTTCAGATGCCTCAAGGCGACCGCAAATTCATTCAGCGTTGCGATTGAACGACGCAAGAAATAGTGGCGTCGATACGCGCCCGTGCGCTCGGGATGGTCCACATCTTCGCCTTCCGGGTCCAGTACGTCAAGCTTCGGCATGCTGTCTTCGGTGATGGCCGTGAGTTCGATTCGCAGGTCTTCGTAGAGGACGCTCAGTTGCGCGAGTAGTGCGTCGAGGCGGCGCTTTCGGTCAGAGTTGAACACTTTTCTTAGGAGCGCAACTTTGCTCTTAGTGCGCGGTTTCCAGTCAGTCGGCTGATCTCGCCGGGCAGCACCTCTCGACGTGCCAGTTCGTTTCATTCTTCATGCCCCCACAAGGACAGGGATCTACAGCCGGCCCGGAGTCGAATAGTAACCCCCGGGGTCCGAGGCCCGGCACGTCCTCCAGCCCTGTGCCCGCTACACCCAGGCCCGGATGTAACGGTTCGCCGGCTCTTCCACGTAACGGTAGACCACGCTCGAAATCAGAATCACCAGCGCGACGTATCCCGCATCCGAAAAATCCAACGCCCAGCGCCGTACCCACCACAGCACCGGGACGTGCAGGATGTACATGGCGTAGCTCGATTTTCCGAGGAAGACCGCCAGCCGCGAAGACAGCGCCCGCGCCGCCACCCCGCTGCCCAGCGCGAACCCTACCAGCAGCATGGCGTTCAGCGGCCGCAGGGCGCTGTTGAGGTCGACGCCACCGGGCAACAGCTCCGGCCAGGCGATGAGCGCCGCCCCCAGCGCCGCCCCCGGCAGATAGAACCAGTAGCCCGCCGGACGCCGCCGCGCCTGCAGCAGCCGGTCGTACAAAGAGGCCGCCGCGATCCCCATCGTGAAATCGGCGAAATGCACCAGCGGCTTCCACTCATCGTGCACACCCACAGCGAACAGCACCCGCGTGAGCAGGCACGCCGCCACTGCCAGCACGCCGGGATTTACGCGCCGCAGCGCCACCACTGTCAACGGGAAACAGATATAGAAGAAGATCTCGCAGGAAAGCGACCAGGCGGGCGTATTCCAACCCACGGGCAAGTGTCCGGTCCACCCCTGCAGCAATAAGCCATAATTCGCGATCAGGCCGGGCTTTCCGGACGCGCGGTCCGCCAGTACAAACGGCGCCACCAGCGCCAGGCTGAGCGCGTACACAGGATAGATGCGCGCGAACCGCGCCACCGCGTAACGCCGCAGCCGGTCTCCGTGCCAACCGCCGCTTCCATAACTCCGCGCCAGCACAAATCCCGACAGCACAAAAAACGTGGCCACCGCCAGGTACCCGCCGCGAATGAAGGCATACACCGGGTGCGGCCAGGTCCGGGCCACGGCATCCAGCCGCATTCCAGGCCCCGTCAAATGATGGAGCATCACCCACAGGGCCAGCAGAAACCGCAACCCGGTCAACGCCGGCAAATGCCCATCCACTGGCCTTTTTTCAAAACGCGCGAAGCGCCACGCCATCACTTTTGCCTTTTGCCTTTTGCCTTTTGCCCTTTGCCTTTTGCCGTCACCTTCCCCGAATCACCTCAGCCCCCACGTAGGGCCGAAGCGCTTCGGGCACCACGACGCTACCGTCCTTCTGCTGGTAGTTCTCGACGATCGCTACCCAGGTGCGGCCGATGGCCAAGCCGCTCCCGTTCAGCGTGTGCGCGAATTCCGATTTCTTTCCGCCCTTGAACCGGATTCCCGCGCGCCGCGCCTGGAACGCTTCGTAGTTGGAACAGGACGAAATCTCTTTGTACGCATTCTGCCCCGGAAGCCACACCTCGATGTCGTAGGTCTTGGCGTTGCCGAAGCCGAGGTCGCCGGTGCAGAGAACGACGGTCCGGAACGGCAACCCCAGCCGCCGCAGAATGTCTTCGGCATCCGCCGTCAGCTTCTCATGCTCGTCGTAGCTTTGCTCGGGGCGCGTGAATTTCACCAGCTCGACTTTCTGGAACTGGTGCTGCCGGATGATGCCGCGAACGTCGCGGCCGTACGATCCGGCTTCGCTGCGGAAGCACGGCGTGTAGGCGCACAGCTTGATCGGCAGAGTCTCGCCGTCGAGCGTTTCGTCGCGGTAGATGTTGGTCACCGGCACTTCGGCGGTGGGCACCAGCCAGAAATCGTGCTTCTCGCACTTGAACAGGTCGTCGGCGAACTTCGGCAGTTGCCCCGTCCCGAACAGGCTCGCCGAATTCACCATGAACGGCGGCAGTACTTCGGTGTAGCCGTGATCGCGCGTGTGCACGTCCAGCATGAAGTTGACCAGCGCGCGTTCCAGCTTCGCGCCCAGGCCCCAGTAGAGGGCGAAGCGCGCCCCGGTAATCTTGGCGGCGCGTTCCATGTCGAGAATGCCTAGCTCCGGTCCCAGGTCCCAGTGGGGCTTCGGCTCGAAGTCGAACTTGGGCGGCTCTCCCACGCGCCGCACTTCCACGTTGTCCTCGGAATCCTTGCCCACGGGCACCGACTCGTGTGGGGTATTGGGAATGCCGGCCAGCAGTTCCTGAAACTGCTCGTCCAGCGCTTTCACCTGCTCATCGCACGCGGCGATCTGGTCGCCGACGGCGCGCACCTGCTTCTGCTGCTCGGCGGTGTCGGCGCCCTCGCGCTTGAGCTGGGCGATTTTGGCGCTCTCTTCGTTACGGCGTCTCTTGAGCTCTTCGGCCTGCGAGATGGCCGCGCGCCGGCGGGCATCCAGTTCCCGAAACTGATCGAGGTTCGGGGGGTTGCTGCGCGTTGCCAGGCGCTCGGCAACCTGGTCGAAGTGGCTCCGAAAGTAAGCGAGATCGTGCATTCCCTCCATGCTAGCGCAGGAGGGCGGGCCTACTCTTCTTCTTCGTCGGCCTTCACCGGCTCGAGATCTTCGGCTTCAAAAACCTGGCGGCAGTCGAGACACTCCACGTAGTCGACGCCGTCCCGGCGGGCAATCATCTGAGTGCGGGTATGGTCACAAGCGGCGGGTTGCATAGCAGCGCTTTGATGAGGTCTATTGTAACCGGGCCTGATTCCATGTCAAGCCCCTTCCAGGCCCAGGCGGTACAATCCGGAGAGATGCCCTTTCCCACCCACCGCCCGCGCCGCCTGCGCGCCTCCGAAGCCCTCCGGAACCTGGTGCGGGAGACCCGCCTCAGCCCGGCCCAGTTCATCCTTCCCCTGTTTGTTTGCCCAGGCGAAGGGGTCAAGCGCGAAATCAGTTCCATGCCCGGGAATTACCAGTTATCCATCGATAACCTGGTCCGCGAGTGCGCTGAGGTTCAGGCGCTGGGCATCGGAGGCGTCATCCTGTTCGGCCTCCCCGAAACCAAGGATGACCTGGCCTCCGGCGCCTACGCCGACGACGGCATCGTCCAGCAGGCCATCCGCGCCGTCCGCCGGGAAACTCCGAAGTTGCTGATCATGACCGATGTCTGCAATTGCGAATACACCAGCCACGGCCATTGCGGTTTCGTCAAAGACGGCGACGTGGACAACGACACCACTCTCCAGTGGCTGGCCAAGGCCGCCCTCTCGCACGCCCGGGCCGGCGCCGACATCGTCGCCCCCTCCGACATGATGGACGGCCGCGTGGGCGCCATCCGCCAGACCCTCGACGCCAATGGATTTGAAAAGATCGCCATCCTGGCCTATGCCGCCAAGTTCGCCTCGGTCTTTTACGGCCCGTTCCGCGAGGCGGCCGACTCCACCCCCCAATTCGGGGACCGCCGGAGCTACCAGATGGACCCCGCCAACGGCCGCGAAGCCATGAAAGAGATCGCGCTCGACCTGGAAGAGGGCGCCGACATGATCATGGTCAAGCCGGCTCTGCCTTATCTCGACCTGATCCGCCAGGCGCGCGACCGCTTCGATGTCCCCGTGGCCGCCTACCAGGTCAGCGGCGAGTATTCCATGATCATTGCCGCCGCCCGCAACGGCTGGCTCGACTGCGAGCGGGCCATGATCGAAACCCTCACCAGCATCAGCCGCGCCGGCGCCGGCATCATCCTCACCTATTTCGCCAAGCCCGCCGCCCGGCTCCTGGGGTAGCGATGCGGTTGCTGGCCTGTCTGCTGTGGGCCTGGTCGGCCTTCGCCGCCGATCTTCCATCCGCCACCGTCACCGGGCGCGTCTTCGATGTCTACCACCGCCCGGTCCGGGCCGCCCAGGTCGCAACCATGGAACGGCGGACAGTGGAGGGGCTGCCGCGTTTGGTGGCCGGCGCCCGGGCAATCGTGGACGAAGCCGGAATGTACCGATTGGTATTGCCACCCGGCCGCTACGTCCTGGCCGTCCTGCCGCCGCCGGACCCGCCCGATTTTGCGGCGGTCTTTCCCGCCTACTTGGGCGATATTGTCGACCCGGGCAAAGCACCCTCCATCGAGGTACGTCCTGGAGAGATCCGCCCGTTTACGGATTTCCTTCTGCTCAACGTCGAATCCCACCGGATCGCCGGTGCGATCACCGGCATCCCCGCCTCAGGTTTTTCCGTCACGGTTTCGTTGTACGCGGCCAGCGGATTTGTCGAGCCCCTACGGACCGTGCAGGCCGATGTCCGCGGCCGCTTCCACATGGACTACCTGCCCGCCGGCTCGTACGAGCTGAAGGCTGCCGGCCCGGGAGCATCCCCTCGGTACGGTAGCGCCCACATTGACCTCGTGCAGCCCGAAATCACCGGCATTCAAATCCACCTCCCCTCTGCCGCGCGGTAAGATTGAATCATTCCCATGCCTAAATCCGTTGCCGAACTCCAGGCCCTCGCTAAGGTTATCCGGCGCGAGATTATCGAAATGATCGGCACGGCGGGGTCCGGCCATCCGGGCGGCTCTCTGTCGGCGGTCGAAATCGTCGTGCAGCTTTATTTCGATTTCATGCGCATCGACCCTCAGAATCCCAAGTGGCCCGATCGCGACCGATTCATTCTCTCCAAAGGCCATGCCTGTCCCGTGCTCTACGCCGCCATGGCGGAAGCCGGCCTCGCTCCCAAAGATCAGTTGAATACCTTGCGCAAGCTCGGCTCGGTCTACCAAGGCCATCCCGATGTTCGCTTCCTTCCTAGCCTGGAAGCCTCTACCGGCTCGCTCGGAGAAGGCCTCTCCATGGCCCTCGGCATGGGCCTGGCCGACCGCCTCGACGGCCGCCCGAACCGCACCTACGTCATGATGGGCGACGGCGAGATTCAAGAGGGCCAGATTTGGGAGGCCGCCATGTCGGGCACCTTCCACAAGGTCGATAACGTGGTCGCCATCGTCGACTACAACGGCATTCAGCTCGATGGCTTCGTCAAGGACATCATGGAAGTGAAGCCGCTAGCCGACAAGTGGCGCGCCTTCGGCTGGAATACTCTCGAGATCGACGGCCACGATTTCACCGCCATCCGCAAGGCCCTGGAACAAGCTCAGGCGACCAAGGGTCAGCCGAGCTGCATCGTGGCCCACACCGTGAAAGGCAAAGGCGTGTCCTTCATGGAAAACAACCCTAAGTTCCACGGAATGGCCCCAACTCCCGCCGAAATGGAGCTGGCCCTAAAGGAGCTGCAGTAGTCATGCCGGCCAAAACCAAGTTCGAACTGAAACCCGGCCCCGCCACCCGCGAAGCGTTCGGCCGCGCTCTGGTGGATCTCGGCCGCGAAAACAACGACATCGTCGTCTGCGACGCCGACCTCGCCAAGTCCACCATGACCACCTACTTCGCCAAGGAGTTTCCCGACCGCTTCTTCTCCTACGGCATCGCCGAAAGCAACATGGTGGCTCAGGCCGCCGGCATGGCCTACGCCGGCAAGATCCCCTTCGTCGCCAGCTTCTCCGCCTTCGCCATCAATAAGGGCTTCGAACAATTGCGCGTCTGCGTGGCCTACCCCAGTACCAACGTGAAAGTCGTCGGCACGCACAGCGGCATCTCCATTGGTGAAGATGGCCCCTCGCAAATGAGCGTCGAAGAAACCGGCCTGGCCTGTTCCCTGCCCGGCTTCGTGGTCCTCTCGCCGGCCGATGAGGCGTCCACCAAAGCCCTGGTACGGGCGGCCGCCGCGCACTCCGGCCCGGTCTTCATCCGCACCGGCCGGCCCAAGACTCCCCTCATCTACAACGGCGATCAGAAGTTCGAAATCGGCAAGTCCGTCGAGCTGCTGGAAGGGTCCGATGTCTCCCTCATTGCCAACGGCCTGCTGGTGGCCGAAGCCCTCCGGGCCGCCGATGCCCTCGAAGCCGAGGGAGTTTCGGCGCGGGTGATCGATATGCACACCATCAAACCGCTCGATCGCGAGGCCATCCGTCGCGCGGCGGCCGAAACCGGCGCCCTCGTCTCCGCCGAAGAACATCTCGTGGATGGCGGCATGGGCGTCCGCATCGCCCAAGTCGTGGCCGAGCTCCAGCCCTGCCCCATGGAATTCGTCGGCATCCGCGATACGTATGCCGAATCCGGCACGCCCGAGGAATTGATGAACAAGTACGGTCTGGTCGCCCGCGATATTGCCGCCGCCGCGCGGCGCGTCCTGGCGCGCAAACGCCGCTGAGCCCCGTATGGAGGACACCGCATGGCTGCCGCAAGCCCTGCTTGAGCAGAGCCCGGCTTGTTATTGGATCGTCGATCCCAAGGGCGTCTTCCGCTCCATCTACGGCGATCCGTCGTCTCTGTTTGGAAAACCCGCCGCACAGATGAAGGGCAAGACCGCAGCCGCGGTTCTCCGCCTGAGCCTGGCGAGAACCTGGGACAGCCGTTTTGCCCGCGCCCTCGCGGGAGAGACTCTCCTGCTGCGGGAGCGCCGCGGCAATTCCACCTGGTACATCAGCCTGTTTCCCCTCCGCCGCCGGCGCCGCATTCTCTTCGCGGGAGGCATGGCGCGCGAAATCACTCCCTGGAGCACCGCTGAGCAGGAGTTACGCCATACCGTTCTCGGCGCACTCAAGGCCCAGGAGGCCGATCGCCAAACCGCTTCCCGCTTCCTCCATGATTCGGTGGGACAAAACCTGACCGCGCTCGGCTTGCAGATCGACCTCGTCCGTATGGACCTGGAAGCCCCCGCCCCGCAAACCTCCGGCCGCCTGGCCGAAATTCAGAAAGTGCTCGAGACCATGATGGAGCAGGTGCGCGAGTACAGCTACGAGCTGAATCCCTCCATCGTCGAACGGGCTGGTTTGCAGCCTGCCCTCGAACGCCTGGTCAGCCGCACCCAGGCGCGCTTTGTCGGCTCCGTGCGTCTCCACGCCGATCTGTCGACGAAGATCGATCCCAAGGTCGCCACGGCCTTTTACCATATCGCTCAGGAAGCCGTCGAGAACGCCCTCCACCACGCCGGTTGCTCCGCCATCGAAATCGCGGTAAAGTCCACACGTACAGGTCCGATTCTCGAGGTTCGGGACAACGGGCGCGGCTTCGACCCCGAAGACATCCTGGGTGTCCGCCGGGGACTGGGGTTATTGAGCATGGAGCATTACGCCTCGCAGGCCGCCCTGGAGCTTTCCTTCTCCAGCCATCGGGGTGCGGGCACCGAGGTGCGCGTCGAGGGTGTCTCCTGAATGGACGAAAATGGCGTTCAATATCGTTTTGGTGGATGATCACAAGCTGGTCCGCGATGGCGTCAAGACCATCCTCGAGCGCGGCGCAGAATTTCGCGTCGTGGGCGAAGCCGAAAACGGCGCCGACGCCGTGCATCTCTGCCGCAAATCCCAGCCCGATATCGTCCTCATGGACATTGGTCTGCCCGGGATGAACGGCATCGAAGCCACCACCGAACTGGTGCGGCATTGCCCCGGCATCAAGATCGTGATCCTCTCCATGTATGACGACGAAAACTCCGTGGTCAGCGCCCTCCGCTCCGGCGCGCGCGCCTTCGTCCTCAAGAAAGCCTCTTCCAGCGAGTTGCTCGACGCGCTGCGCACCGTGGCGCGCGGCGGCTCCTATCTCAGCTCCCAGGTTTCCGACCGGCTGCTCAACCGCATCCAGCGCGGTGAT
This sequence comes from Terriglobia bacterium, assembly GCA_020073145.1. GTDB lineage: Bacteria > Acidobacteriota > Terriglobia > Bryobacterales > Bryobacteraceae > PSRJ01. The sequence continues at coordinate 61,037 of JAIQFS010000009.1, read as the reverse complement.
CTCGAGACCCACGACCGCAGCAAGCTCGAATCGCTTTCGCCGCGAGAGCTGCAGGTGCTGCGCCTGGTGGCCGAAGGCAAAACCAGCAAGGACATCGCCGTCATGCTCGATCTCGGCTTGCAAACCGTCCGCAGCTATCGCAAGACCATGATGAAGAAACTCGGGGTCAATAACGTGGCCGGCCTGACGCAACTGGCGCTGGCTGCGGGACTGGCTTCGTGGAACAATCCCGATGCAAACTCGGTGGGGTGAGTGCGCCGTTTGGGACGCGCACGTTCACTACTTTTCCCGGCGATTTTTCGAGGCACTGGCCGCGCAGGCAGGCCGGACTCCCACTGACGTGGCTGCCGCCCTCGGCTGGGAACTCCCTCTCGCCGATCCGGCGGATCTGGCCGCCCGCTGGGCCGCCGAACTCGATGCCCACCGCGTCGACCGCGCGGCCTTGATTGCCAGTCTCCCCGGCGATGAGGCCTCGGTCACCGCCGCGGTGGCGATCCGGCCCGACCGCTTCTTCGCCTACGCCATGGTGAATCCGCTGGCGGAGAACCCGCCCGCCCTCGCCGGCCTTCATGCCGTCTGCTTGTTCCCCGCGATGCACCGCTATTTCATGCACGACGAGCGCGTCGCTACTCTCCTGGCCCGCGCAGAGGCCCAAGGTTCCCTCGTGTTCGTGCACTGCGGCCTGCTCACGGTCGGGTTTCGGACCAAGCTCGGGCTGCCCTCCCCCTTCGACATGCGCTATTCCAGCCCCATCGACCTTCATGCCGTGGCGCTGCGCCACCCCAAGCTGAACTTCGTGGTGCCGCATTTCGGCGCAGGCTATTTTCGCGAAGCGCTCATGCTGACCGAACTCTGCCCGAACGTCTACCTCGACACCTCGAGCAGCAATCGCTGGATGCAGTATGAAGGCCTGGACCTGAAAACCGTCTTCCGCCGCGCCCTCGACGTGGCAGGCCCCACGCGCCTGCTCTTCGGGACCGATTCTTCCTTCTTCCCGCGCGGCTGGCACCGGCAGATCTTCGAACAGCAGACCACCGCGCTATCCGGCCTCGGCGCAAGCACAGCGGACGCGCGCCTCATCCTCGGCGAGAATCTCGAGCGATTGCTCACCGCACGATAGAAACCGGCGGAGCCTCGCGGCGCCGCCGGCCGTTTCACGCGGATTCTTCAGAACCGGTAGTATGCTCCGATCTGAAGCACCCTCGGGTTGTGGTTCATGGTGTCGAACTGCCCAAACGTCGTGTTGTTGATCTGATAGGGCGACGCAGCACTGTAGTCTCCAGCCGTCGTGGGATACATGTAGAACGTCGGGTGGTTAATCACGTTGAAGAAGTCGAAATGCAGGTCGAGCGTGTGGCGCTCCGTAAAAGCAACCGTCTTCTTCACCGAGACGTCCCAGGACCAGTCCCACGGACCGGAGAACATCCGCCGCTGCAGATTGCCCACCGTCCCCGCATTCGGGTTGAACAGGACCTGGCCGGCGAACGGCGCGGTCCCGGGCTGGGACGTGCCGCGGCCATCGGCGCCCAGCAGCGTCGGAGACAGGAAATAAATGTTGTCGCCGGTCTTGAACACCCCGCTCGTCAACCCCTGCAATTGCGGCCATGTGGTGCCTGCAACAGACGCGGTGTTGGTGTAGGTCGAACGCGCGTCCCGGTTAAAGGTTCCCCAGCCGACTCCGCTGGCCCCCGTCAGGATGGAATAGGGCGATCCGGAATAGTAGCTCCAGATGCCGCTCAGGGCCCATCCGCCGATTAGCCGGTTGACCGCCGACGTGCTGCTCCATTTCTTGCCAGCGCCGAACGGCAGCTCGTAATAATAATTGGCTTTGAACGCGTGCCGGATGTCGTATGGCGAGCGCGCCCATTCCAGGTTCGGGTTGGCGTTATCCAGCAGCGGCTCGAAGTTGGTCTGCCCGTCTCCCGTGACGTTCGCCAGCGATTTGCCATACACGTAACTGAACTGCATCTGTAGGCCCGCTCGCGTGCGCCTCGTGGCTTCGAGTTGCAGCGAATGGAAGATGGAACTGCCGCCGTTCAACAGCGCATTCCCGCCCTGGATCACCGGATTCGTGTAGAAATTCACCGAGCCATTCAGACCGTTCGTCATGTAGGTATCGGCAAGCTGTCCAATTTGCCCGTTTCGGATATACGACTGAATGGTGGCATTCGTCAGCAGGCCGCCGCTCCCCAGCAGTGGAAACACCGTCAGCGGCTGGCTGCCCGGGACGCTCGCGTTGTAGGCTGGATTGTACGCTCCGGTCGCCGTTTGGGCCAGCGTCCCATTGCTCTGCGCGCGCTGAAAATCGGCCAGGAAACCATTGGCGTTGTACAACACCTGGTTGTAATCGACGGCTCGCAGCAGGTCGCTTCCCTTGTTGCCGACATAGCGCGCCGCGAAGAGGAATCCTTTCGCTTCCTGCTGTACGCTCAGATTCCACTGGTGAACCATGGGCGTCGTCAGGTTCGGGTCCGGAAGTCCGATCGCGCTGGTCTTGGATATCGCGTAGTTATCCGCCAGCGTTCGCGGCACCTTATAGGTCGGCGCAGGAACCGTCGGCGGGCTCGACAGGAAGGCCACCAGGTTCGAGACGGTGTTCGGAAACGTCAGCCCGCTATTGGTGTTCACGCTGTTTCGTACCGTCGTGACAACGTTGTCGTTGACGTATGCCATCATATAGCCGCCCCGGATCGAGGTCTTTCCCTGCTTGAACGGGTCCCAGGCAAAACCCACGTTGGGCGCAAAATTGTTCTTGTCCGCGTTATAGAACGGTCGCCCCGACGGCCCACCGATGAAATTCAGCACCGCGTTCGGATCCATCAGCGTCGTCTTCGCGCTGTTGTTCTCCAGGACCGGAGCCAGGTAGAGCCCGTTCTTTTCATCCAGCGGTGTCCAGTACTCGTACCGCATTCCCAGGTTGATCGTCAGGTTTGGTCGCAGCTTCCAGCTGTCCTGGATGTAGCCGGCATAAGTGGAGTAGCTTAGGTTGCGCAGATTCGTCGCGCCTGGCACAAATCCGGAAGTTGCGCTGGTCACATTGAAAGTCTGCGTCGCCTGCGTGATAATGCCCGCCAGATTCGCGTACAGGTTGTTGGCCCGCGTCAAGTCGGTTGATCGGATGCCCGCCAGATCGGCGGTGGTCAAACCGGTCGTATTGGCCGCGCTGATTCCCAGCCGGTAGGTCGGCATGATCCCCGTCTCGCTGGCCCCGTTCCCGTCGTTGAACGGCGTCGTGATAATCCGTTGAAACTGGAAGCCAAACGCGATCTGGTGCTTTCCCTTGATCCAGTTCGCGTTGTCCTGCACCGGGTACGTGTTCGTGTCTCTCCCTTGGTTCAGAAACGTGTTCACCGGGTTGGAAAACAGCAGATTCGTGTTGGAAATCGCGAACTTCGGGTACGCCACGTTGTCATCGAAATTTCCATGCGTGCGCGCGAAGCCGGCGCGTACCTCGTTGGTGAATGTCGGCGAAATCGTCGAGCGCAGCGCCACCGAGAGCAGGTGGTTCCGGAGCGAATTGGTGACCGGCGGCGTCACGGTATAGAACTGGCTCGTGGTGATGTCCGGCCGGTCGGTGGGGTTGTTGATGTAGTTGTACGTCCCCGTGATGCTGTGTTTCTGGGTGATGTAGTAGTCGCCCTTGTACACAAATTGATCGCGGTACTCGTTACTCTTCGCATTGAAGCGGTAGCCCGACGTGTTGAGCCCATCTCCGCCCGTCGAATTCGGCTCCGGTAGTTGAGAGATCATCGCCTTTATGGTCGGATCGGGGGTATAACCGCGCAGGGTCTGCAGATTCGCCGTGCGCGTATTGCCCGACGTGTCCACATAGGTGAAGATGCCGTTCCGTGCTGAATCGGTGAGCACCGTCCGGGTAATGGAATCGTCTTCTTTATCCCGGTACAGCTCTACATTCGCATAGAAGAACAGCTTGTCCTTCTTAATCGGCCCGCCCACCGCGGCCCCGGGCTGGTTCAGGTTCAACTTCGGCTGCGCGACCCCATCCCGGTCATTGAACCAGTCGTTGGCCGACAGCGCGTTGTTGCGGTTGTACCAGTAGACCGAGCCGTGGAAGGCGTTAGACCCAGACTTGGTCGATAGAATGAACTGCGACGCGCCGCCTCCAATGGCCGCGCTTTGGTTCGACGTCGCTACCGTGATCTCCGCGACCTGGTCGATCGTGGTTCGAAACGGCGCATAGTCCAAACCGTTGGTGCGGATGAAGTTGTCCTGGATGTTGATGCCATCTAGCGTCACGTTCGAAAACGAGCTCTTTAGCCCGTTCACAGAAGTCGCGTCACCGCCCACGCTCACCCCCGGCTGCGACTGAAAGAACGTCGTCACTTGCCGGCCCAACACCGGCAGGTTCTGCACCATGGTGTTCGTGATCGTGGACGCCACCTCCGCGTTCGTGCTTTGTACGCTCTGGACATTCGAGGTGACTTCCACCGTCTGCGCGGCGGTTTGCAGTTCCAACTGGATCGCTGGCAGTTCCACTTGCTGCAGAGGCGATACCTTCACCAGGCGAACCGTCGTCTTGATGAAGCCCTGAGCCTCGACGCCCACATCGTAGGTGTCGGGCCTCATCGCGATGAACACGAATAATCCGACCTCGTTGGTCTTCCCGGCCAGGACCGGCTCTTTGCCGCCCGCCAGGTAGATGTTCACCGTGGCGTTGGGAACCACTGCGCCGGAGGGATCGATTACGCTGCCGCTCAGGCTGCCCGCAACCTGAGCAGAGGCTGCGGTCGTGGCGATCAGAAATACTGCCAACAAAAGGATTGCTCGGCGAGAACTCATACTAGCCTCTTCTCTCCAACTCTGCCTGCAGACTCCGCCTGCCGCGATGGGCCGTCTGGCCGCAGGTTCAACCTTAGATTCAAGACCCCGTAACGTGTTACGCCTCTCCGTGAGGCGCGCCAGAACCAATGGCCAATACGGCCAGTCGATCTGCTGTAGCCTTAGAGTATCTCAAGATTTTAATACCTGCAAGCCCTATTTAGATAATTTCCATCCAATGAGTTCTCGCGGTCGCCAAACTCCGGGGCCGCGCGCCTTCGGCCTGCGGTACTCTGGAAATTTGCCCGGAGCGTCATGAAACTAAGCGAGATTGCCGCCGCCTTGGGGTGCCGTCTGGAAGGCGACCCAGGCCTGGAAATCACCGGTGTCTCCGGCATGGAGCGAGCCGGCCCGGGCCAGCTCACCTTCCTTGCCAACCCGAAATACGCTCCCAAGGTGCGCCAAACCCGGGCCAGCGCCATCCTGATCGCCAAACCCGTGCCCTCCCTGGCCTGCCTGGTCTCCGTCAACCCCTACCTGGATTTCGCCCGGGCGCTGGCTTTGTTCTATCAACCGCCGCGGCCGCCCCCGGGAATCCACCCTCTCGCCTCGGTTGCCCCCACCGCCGAGATCGGCGCGAACTGCTCCATTGGGCCCTTCGCGGTCGTGGGCGAGCGCGTCCGCCTCGGGCGCAACGCGGTCCTCCATCCGCACGTGGTCCTCTACGAGGGCGCCGAAATCGGCGACGATTTCCTGGCTCACTCCCACGCCGTGGTTCGCGAATTCTGCCGCGTCGGCCACCGCGTCATCCTGCAGAATGGCGTGGTGGTGGGCGGCGACGGCTTCGGCTTCGCCAAACAAGCCGACGGCGCCCAGTTCAAGATCGTGCAATCTGGCGTCACCGTCATCGAAGACGATGTCGAAATCCAGGCGCTCACCAGTGTCGACCGCGCCACCGTGGGCGAAACCCGGGTCAGGCGCGGCGCCAAAATCGATAGCCTCGTCCAGGTCGGGCATGCCTGCGTGGTCGGAGAAGACAACATCATCTGCGCTCAGACCGGCCTCGCCGGAAGCACCGTGATCGAGCGCAACGTCGTGCTGGCCGGCCAGGTGGGTTCGGCCGGCCATCTGACCATCCATGAGGGCGCCGAGGTCTACGCCCAGAGCGGGATCGGCGGCGATGTGGCCGCCGGCGCACGCATTTCCGGTTCGCCGGCCTTCGCCGCCAACGAGTGGCTGCGCGCCATTACCGCCTTTCCCAGGCTGCCGGAATTATTGAGAACCCTCCGCGAGTTGAAGAGAAAAGTGGAAGAGCTGGAGAGCCATGTCAAACCCAACGCCACCTGAAAACGCCCGGCGGCCCATCGCCTACCTCGACGAAAAATTCATGAACAGCCCCGACGCCCGGGCGCTCCGCATCCTGGCCGAGTTCCTGGAGCCGTTGGCCCATTTCCGCCGCGAAAAAATCCGCGACACGGTCGTGTTCTTCGGGTCGGCCCGCCTGACCGAGGACGGCCCCCTGGCCCGCTACTACCACGAAGCCCGCGAACTGGCCCGTCTGCTGACCCAATGGGCCGACCAGTTCACCAACAGTACCTATCGCTTTGTGGTCTGTTCCGGCGGTGGACCCGGCATCATGGAGGCCGCCAACCGCGGCGCCCATGACGCCAAGGGCAAAACCGTCGGGCTCAACATCGGGTTGCCCTTCGAGCAACTTCCCAATCCCTATATCACCCCGGAGCTGAGTTTCGAGTTCCACTACTTCTTCATGCGCAAGTTCTGGTTCGCCTACCTCTCCAAAGCCCTGGTGGTCTTTCCCGGCGGATACGGCACCATGGACGAGCTCATGGAGCTGCTCACCCTCTCCCAGACTCAGAAACTCGCCAAGAAAATCACCATCGTGCTCTACGGCTCAGCCTACTGGAAAGAGATCATCAACTTCGATGCGCTCGTCAAGTACCAGATGATCTCTCCCGAGGATCTCAACTTATTCCAGTATGCCGACGATCCGCAGACCGCTTTCGAGATGTTGAAAACCGCGCTCATGGCCCACGCGATGCAGCCCGAAACTCCCGAGACGCCGTCGATTTCCAAATCGCGGCATTTTCAGAAACCGGAGAGCCTGTGAACCGGCGGCCTGCCCCCAGCCATGCCCTCGAGCCCGAGCGCCCCGGGGCGCCGTCGGAGGATTGATGTTCCGCCGAACCGTCGCGCCCGGAATCGAAATCAAGCTGCTCGAGGCGGCTGAAGCCAAGGCTTTGTTCGCGGTGGCCGATCGCAACCGCGACCGCTTGCGCCGCTGGCTTCCCTGGGTCGATCAGACCCGCGCCGCCGAGGACGTCCGCTTGTTCATTCTGCGCGTGCTGGAACAATATCATTCCAACCTCGGGCCGCAGACCGGCATCTGGGTCGACGGCGTGTTGTGCGGCACCGTCGGTCTCCATCCCATCGACTGGGGCAACCGCAATTGCAGCCTCGGCTATTGGATCGACTCCGCGCAGGAAGGCAAGGGCGTGATCACCCGGTGTTGCGCCGCGTTGCTGGATTTTGCGTTCGACGAGCTGGGCCTGCACCGCGCCGAAATCCGATGCGGCACCGCCAACCAACGAAGCTGCGCCGTCCCTCAGCGCCTGGGCTTCTCCCGCGAAGGCGTGGTGCGGGAATCCGAGTGGGTCAACGACCGCTGGGTGGACCTCGTGGTCTGGGGAATCCTCGAAGAAGACTGGCGTCGCAAACGCCGGTCCCGGCCCTGACCGGGACGGCAGCCGTATGGAGGTGTGATGACCCGGAAGTGGTTACTGCTGGCGCCTTTCCTGCTCTTCCGCGCCCTCGCCGCCACCAGCGCCGACTGCGAGCGCATCCTGGACCAGGCGCTCCAGGACAAGAATCCCGACACCCGCAAGCAGGCCGCGGTCGCTTTAAGTCTGGCCGGGTCCCGCGGCTTCCTGCTCCCGCACCTGGAGGAGATGGTGCACGACAAGGATGTCGAGGTCCGGCTCGCCGTCGTCGCCAGCCTTTCCCAAGTCCAGAACAAGCCGGCCCATCAGGCCCTCCGCCAGGCCCTCGAGGACCCTGTCCCGGAGGTGAGCTTCGCCGCGGCCAAAGCCTTGTGGGCCCTTCACGACCCGGCTGGCGAGCAGGCGCTCCTGGCCGTGCTCGCCCGCGAGTCGAAGACCTCCTCGTCTTTCTTCACCCGCGAGAAGCGCGACACCTTGCGCATGCTCCACACCCCCCGTACCTTGTTCCTGTTTGCCCTCCTGCAAGGAGCAGGCATGGCGCCAGTCCCCGGATTGGGGGAGGGGATCTCGTCCCTCCAGGCCCTGTTAAATGACCCCGACATTTCCGGCCGCGCGGCCGCGGCTCTGCTTCTGGGCAAAGACCAGAGTCCGGCCGCGCTCGACGCGCTGCGCCAGGCGCTTCAGGACAAGGATTGGTCGGTGCGCGCCGCCGCCGCTCATTCCGTCGCCTTGCGCAACGATCCGGCTCTCCGGGCCGATCTGGAGCCGCTACTCACTGATAAGAAGCAGGGAGTCCGGTTGCGCGCTGCGGCCGGCTTTCTGCGCCTGTCGTCCCTGCCCGCCCGCCGCTCCTCAAGAACCGGCGGCCGGGCCGGCCCAGTAAAAAAGTGAATTTTCCCGCTAAGAACCGCCCGTGGGCCGCGTCTCCACACAAGTCCCGTCCGATAAGCCGCTGTTGTTCCCAGCGGCCGCGCCTTCAGACGGATCAGAAAGGATACACGTGAACCATTTCATTTCGAATTTCTTGCGGACGGGATCGTCCGGGAGGTTTCTCGGCCTCGCGGCCGCCCTCTTGCTCGCCGTTTCGGCCTTCGCCGCCGACGTGGACGGCAAGTGGGCCGGCACCGTCTCCACTCCCAACGGCGATATTCCACAAGCCTTTACCTTCAAGGCCGACGGCGCCACCCTCACCGGCTCCATGACCGGCATGGACGGCGCCCAGATCGCCATCAAAGACGGCAAGGTGGATGGCGCCAACATTTCGTTCTCGGTGACTCTCGATTTCGGCGGCATGCCCTTCACCCTGAGTTTCAAAGGCGTGGTTGCTGCCGACCAGATCAAACTGACCGGCGATGCCGCCGGCCAAGCCTTCCAACTCGTGGTGAAGAAAGCCGCTTCCTAATCGCGTGGGGCAGGCGATTCGCCTGCCCGGGGCTGCGGGAACGGTCAGGCCTTTCCTTTCAATCACGATCCCGCGAAAAAAATCTCCCTCGGGAATTCAATCACTTGCCCGCCTTTGCCGCGGGAGTGGCACGACCCGCCTGTTATCCTGCAATTGGAAAGAGGCTTTCGCCCTCCACTGCGGAAGCCCAGCGGTTTTCTTCGTGGCCACGAAGCGTTGCAGTTGATAGTGGTACTGAACTCCCGGGCACCCGAGGCGGGGACGGGAGACTTTGGAATCGATTCCATTCCACCGTGGACCGGTCGCATGATCGGCTCCGCGGTTTTCAGCGAGTCAGAGCATCGAATCGGAGCGTACGGCAGGCCATTCAGCCTGCCCTCTGGCGCCGGCGATGCGGCTCTCACCATGGGCGGCCGGAAACACGCACGGCGAAAAGCCGGAGGGAACGGCATCCTCAGGCCCCGGCCGCCGCAACGAAATTCTCACCTCTCCACCGGCTGTCTGCCCGAAGTGTGTCTGACGATCCCCGATCCCCCCGAATCGTGCGCGCTCGCCCCCATTTTCACCACCGCCACAAAACCATCGGTCGACCCGCCGGCATACCCGTTCTGCAGCCCGTTCGTTGTGAGATCCGAGGTCGTGTACCCGCCGATGAAGACGCTGCCGTCTGGCGCCAGCGCCAGGGCCTGCCCGACGTGAATCCCGGCGTTGCCGAGATAGGTCCCGTATTGCAGCCCGCTCAGGCCCGCCACCGCCGGGTTGAACTTGACCAGAAACGCGTCGATCCCGCCACCCCACTGCAATTGCGCGGCATCGCCCGTTACCGGGAAATCAGGAGACAGCGTGTAGCCGGTCACGTAGATGGAGCCGGCCGCGTCACTGGTGATTGCGTACGCCACGTCGCCGCCGGATCCCCCCAGATACGTCGAATAGTCCAAAAACGCGCCGGGTTGCGCCCCCGGGTGGACTCGCGTCACAAAGGCGTTGCCCGATCCTCCGTAATGGCGCTGTAGCGCCGTCGTCGTAGTTGGGAAATCTGGCGATAGCGTCCACCCCGTGATCAGCAGCCGCCCCTGGGAGTCCAGCGCGACATCACGCACCTCGTCCGCCGTGGACCCACCGAAGTACGTGCAATACGTCAGCGCGGCGATCCCGGACTGCGTCACATCGAGCGTTCCAATCACCAGGTTCCGGGAGCCCGGCAGCGCGCTGCGGTACGACGGCCCGGCCAGCGGAAACGCCTGCGAATTGGTCGATGCCGCGAAATACACCAGCCCGCTGGGCGATACCGCCATCCCCCGCCCGTCATCGCTCCCCTCTCCGCCCAAATAGCTGGAATAGACCGTTGTAGTGGAATTCTGATTGAGCACGGCAATGAACAGGTCGCTGGGGCCCCACGAGACGCTCCCCATCGCGTTCGCAGTCACCGGCATGTCGGGAGAGTTGGTCGTTCCCAGAATGTAGATGAGGCCGCTCGCATCCACTCCAATCCCGTTGGGCGTTTCGTCCGCCGTTCCTCCAAAATAGGTGGTGTAAAATAGCCCGCCCCGGCTCAGCACCGCTGCGAAAGCGTCCTTGGGAAAGACTAAGGAAGTTGTGCTGGTGCTGATGGAAAGCGTGGTTTGCACGCTGTTGCCACGCAGCGGAAAATCGCTTGAGGTCGTCGTGCCGGTCAGATAGATGAGACCGGACGAGTCCTGCGTCATGGCGGTCGGAACGTCGTCCCGGCCTCCGCCCAGGTACGTCAGGTAAACCAGCGACGCGGCCCCGGATAACGAGGGGTCCAGAATCGCGACAAAGCAGTCCACTCCGCCGGTTTCGTAGACTTGCAAGGAATCGGGAGTCGGGACCAGGTCGGTGGTGGTGGTGGACCCGGCAACCACGATCTGACCGAGAGCATTGCTCTGCACCGTGGTAATCACATCCGTGGCGCCCCCGCCCACGAAGCTGGAGAACGTCAGCACCGGATCAATCGTGAGCGCAAGCGACCGGTCATAAGCCCGCAGCCTGAGCCCCACCACGCCGCCCGCCAGCAGTTGGTAGTGGCCTTGCACGGGGCGGCGTTTCCCGGTGCGTGCATCTTGCTGGTAAATGACAGGGCGCTTCTGCACGAACCGCGCGCCCGCCGATTCCACCGAAAGATCCCCTTCCGGCGTGAGTCGCACACGCTCCGCGCCGCGGAACTGCAGCCGGATCAAGCTGGCGTCAGCGCCCGGCTGCAACACGAAGTCGTACTCCAGTTGCTCCTGGCTTCCGTAGTACACCACGTCGATTCCGGGGTAGACGGAGCGATACGCCACGCGCCCGAAGTTGGGCACGTCACGGCGCCACCGTTCCCGGGAACCGACGAAGTAACTGGTCCGCGCGGGCAGCGGGTCGAGAGCTTCCAGGACCGGCGTTGGATTCCCGCGCAAGAGGGAGAGATCCACGCGCCCCGCACCGCCGCTCAGAGACGGTCCCTGCGCCGTGAAGAACAGCGTGCCGCGTGAGGAGCGCCCCGCGTATTGGACTTCGCGGCTCCATTGTCCCTGGTTGGCTTCAAACCGCAGCGGCAGCCGCGCCAAAGCCGCCTGGGCGGCAGAGATCCCGGGCGCCGGAGCCGCGGCCGCCAGCGCCGAAACGGCGCACACCGATAATGACAGAAAAGACTTTCGAACAAGCATACGATTCCCGTAAATGTGGCTGTAAAGACTCAGTGTAGCAGCCTCCGCCCTATGGTTTACCATGGAGTCATGAAGTTACGGATACTCGGCCTTACAGGCACGTTGCTGACCATCGCGCTGGCGGCGGAGATGGTTACGGTCGCTCCCCAGGATGTGGCAGCCCAGCTTCAGGCCAAGGGTCCGAAGCCTGTTCTGCTCCACGTCGGGTTCGGGGTGATGTACCGGAGCAAGCACATTCCTGCCTCGATCTATGCGGGACCGGCGTCCACCGCCGATGGGTTAGCCGCGCTCAAGACCGCGGCCGCCAAGTTGCCGCGAGACAGCGACATCGTCGTCTATTGCGGCTGTTGCCCGTTCGACCGCTGTCCCAACGTCAAGCCGGCCATCGAGGCGCTCCGCCAGTTGGGCTTTACGCATGTCAAGGCGATGGTGATCCCCACCAACTTCGGCGCCGATTGGGTAGACCATGGCTACCCCGTGGAAGAAGGCACTCCCGCCAAGTAGCCTCATCATGCGCACCGCGGCATTCGTCTTCGTCGCGGTAGCCGCTTGGGCGAACGGCCCGGCGCCCACGTTCTCGCGGGATGTCGCGCCGATTCTTTACCAGCACTGCGCCCAGTGCCACCATGCCGGTGCGGTCGCACCGTTCCCGCTCCTCACCTTTCGGGATGCCTCCAAGCGCGCTCCTCTGATAGCGGCCGTGACGGCCAGGCGATTCATGCCGCCCTGGTTGCCGAGTGCCCCTCACTTTCAAGGAGAGCGGCGCCTCAGTGCAGCCGAAATCGCCACGCTCCAACAGTGGGTCTCCGCTGGAGCGCCCCAAGGGGACCCGTCGGCGGCTCCCCTGCCCCCGGCCTTCGCCTCGGGCTGGCCGCTGGGCCCGCCCGGTCTGGAAGCGGCCATGCGCCAGCCGTTCGAAATCCCCGCGGATGGGCCGGACCGCTATCGATGCTTCGCGATCCCGCTGGCCCGCGCGCCCCAACGCTACGTTCGCGCCATCGACATCCAACCCGGCAACACCCGCGCGGTGCACCACGCCCTCTTGTTCCAGGACGTCACGGGCGAGGCCCGCCGGCGCGACACCGGCGGCGGCTACCCGTGCTTCGGCACGCCCGGGTTTCTGCCCGCGCGCGGCCTGGGCGGCTGGACTCCCGGCAAACAGCCCGTCCCTTCCCTGCCTGGCATGGCCGAAACCCTCGATCCCGGCGCCGACCTGGTGCTCCAGGTCCACTACCATCCCACCGGCAAACCGGAGACCGACCGCACCCGCGTGGCCCTTTACTTCACCCAGGAAAAACCGCGCCAGCACCTCACCGATGTCCCGCTCACTTCCAACCGCATCGACATTCCGGCCGGCGAACGCAGCTACAAGGTCACTGACCATTTCACGCTGCCCGTGGACGTGGACGTGTTCGGCGTCATCCCGCACGCGCATTACATCTGTCGCGACATGCTCGGCACCGCGATTCTACCGAACGGCGCGCGCCGCATGCTGATTCACATCCCGGATTGGAATTTCAATTGGCAGGATCAGTATCGCTACCGCACGCCAGTCCGGCTGCCGGCAGGCACGCGCGTCGAGATGGAGTTCACTTACGACAACTCCGAGAACAATCCCCGCAATCCCAACCACCCGCCCCGCCGTGTCCAATACGGCGCGGCCAGCACTGACGAGATGGCCGGCCTGCATCTGGAAGTCTTGCCCGTGCGCGCCAGCGACCAGGATGAACTCGGCCAAGCGCTCTGGGGAAAGATGATGCGGATGCTGGGCGGCGGCATTTACCGGCGGCAATAACAGGCATCCGCGCGGCCAGCCACGGATCCGCTACCGATCCGCAACTGCCGGAGCCAAATAGAGCGCCAGCGGCCGCATGGGCGCGCCCGTCGCGCCGCGAATCTTCAGCGGCGCGGCCACGAACAGAAACTCCCGCACCCCGGCCGCGGCCAATTCCTCCAGGTTGAGACACTCAATGATGTGTATGCCTTTCTCCACCAGCAGGTGCACATGCACCGGCATGGCCGGCATCGGGATTTTTTCGAAAGCCAACGTATCCGAACCGGCGGCAAAGACACCCCGGCCGCTCAACCACCGCGCCCCTGCGAGCGATGGCCCTGGCCCGCGTCCCTGCGCCAAGAATCGCACCGGCTCGCGAAAAGAAGAGGCCCAACCCGTCCGCAGCAGGACCACATCCCCCGGGCGAATTTCCAGGCCGCGCGCTCCGGCGTCCAGATGCGCCGGCGTGACTTCGAAATCCTCCTCCAGCGCGCTCACACCCGCCAGCCCCGCGATATCCAGCAGCACGCCGCGCCGCAGGATGGGAGCAATCGTATCGACCGTCAGCTGCCCATGGCCGCTCGCCGTCGATTGCTCCACCGCGATCCCGCCGTACAGCTTGCCGCGATACGAAAAATGGCAGAGCGCATCGATATGGGTCCCCACGTGACCGCCCAGCGCGATGGCTTCCGCCGACGAGCCGTGGCCTTCCGGCCCCGGATACTCGCCGTGGCCGCGCGTCAAGCTGAACGAAAACGGCGGGTGCGTCGGGTAGTGCGGCATACCCACAAAATACGGCTGGGCGAGGTCGTAGACCGTCGCGCCGGCCGCCAGGTCGAAGAGAGATGTCATTTCGCGGTTCGGAATCGCGGCAGCAGGCGCAGGGCGTTCTCGCTGTCGATCGCCCGCAGTTCCTTCCCGTTGAACACGCCGCACTCCTTCAGCCCTTGCACGTGTTCGGAAGCGGTGCGGAACGGGTAGTCGGTCCCGAAGACGATCTGCGACAGGGGGATGACCTTGCGCAGCGCCGCCATGGCGGGCGGATTGGAGGATTGCGCCGTATCGTAATAGAATTTCTGCGCCACTGGCAGAAACCCTTGCGGAAACTGGGGCGCCATGGCCGGCGTTTTGGCCAGGTTGATGAAGCGCTCGCTCAAGAATGGCATGGTGCCGCCCGCGTGCGAAAAAATCAGGCGCACGTCCGGGTAGCGCGCGGCCGCCCCGCCGAACACCCAGCGGGCGATGGCGCGTGTGGTATCGGTGCCGTACTCGATCGAGGCATCGGAGACGTCCGGAATCAGATTGCGGCAGCAGTTGGCCGCGGTCGGATGCGTGTACACCAGCGCCTTGCGCCGGTTCAGCTCCTCGTAGAGCGGCCCCCAGGCCGGATCGCCCAGCCACTTGTCGCCGTAGCTCGTGATCAAACCGACGCCGTCGGCCTTGAGCGTGTCGAGGCCGTATTCCACTTCCCGCAAGCTTCCCTCGAGATCCGGCATCGACAGCGCCACGAACAGGCCAAAACGCCCGGGATGATCCGCCGCCAGCCGCGCCGCATATTCATTGCTCTCGCGCGCCAGCCGCCGTGCCGCGGCGTCATTGCCGTGCCACAGACCCGGCGTGGTGATCGATGTGAGGGCGGTGGTCACGCCCGCGCGATCCATGTCTTCGAGGGCCTTCGCGGGCGTCCACTCCAGCGTCGCTCGCGACAGGGTGCTCCGCAGCTCCGTCAGATACGTCGGCGGGGACAGGTGGTGGTGGACATCGATGCGCTGCGGCGGGGCGGCCGCTTCCGCCTCCCGCCCCGAAACCAGAACGCCGGCCGCCGCCGCGGCGAGGCCGCCGAGAAACGTCCGCCGGTCCGGACAACCGGCCCTGCATCCCAGGTGTTGCACCGGGACCAAGTATACCTCAGCCGGTCGCTTTCACCACTCATCCGGCGCCCTTGTCATCGACCAGCTCTCTTAGGCGACTTCATCCTCGCGAGACGGATCAGGCTTCACCGGGTTCCGCGGCCGCCGCAGCTCCAATCCGGCCGCCTCCTTGGTTCGCTTCAGCACCAAAGGGAGGCTGTTGGGGCCTTGCGAAAACGTCCCGTCGATGGTCATGAGATCGGCGGAGATCTTCCCCTCAAAACCCGCCGCCAGGCCTTTCATTTCGAGTTTCAGCGACGAGCCGTCCCGAGTGACTGACGAAACCGGAATCCCCTTCACGTTTTGATCCGGACTATCGGACGTCGCCGTGAGCCCCGCTTCGGTATTCACAATGTGGAACACGAGCCGCAGTTTCATTCCCCCCACGTCGAGCGTTCCCAACCATGTGCCGTCAATGTCGGAAGGTTTGCCGGGTTTGGGCGGCGCTTGGGCGGGGAACGCTCCGCGCTGAAATTCCAACGGCATCGCCTGGCCCTGCGACCAGGCGCCCGCAATCGAGCTTCCGTCCTTGCTGACCGTTCCCTCGTAGCTGCCGTTCACAACGTCCACATCGAACGTAAGCTTGCCATTCTCGATCTTCACCGAACTCGCCACCAGGCCGTTCGCTCCCTGGTCTACGCTGTCCATGGTGGCCTTCAATCCGCCGTTGTCTCCCTTGGTAATGTGTAGGGCGATTCGAAGGTCCGTGGCCGGGGTCTTGATCGTCCCATGCCAGTCGCCCACGATGTCTTGCGCGCAAAGGCCGCCTGCGACCAGCGCACTCAGCAAACCAATCATCATCCCCGTCTTCATCTGTTCCCCTTTCTCAATCCCCACGAGCCGCCCCGTGGCTTCATCTTGGTGCAGGCGATGCGCCAGTCCCAGCAGTGGCTTCGTCATCCGGCTCGAAGCGGTAGCCGATGTCCCGTACCGTGCGAATGTACGTCGGATTGCGCGGATCGGGCTCAATCTTGGAGCGCAGCGTGGTCACACAGCGATCCACGCTGCGCTCCGTCACGATCACGGAGTTGCCCCAGACGGCGTCCAGGATCTTGTTGCGGGCCAGCGCCCGGCCGCGGCGCGCCACCAGGTACGCCAGCAGGCCGTATTCCTTCGAGGTCAATTCCACCTCACGGCCGCTGCGGTACAGCTTGCGCGCGGCCACCCGCAGTTCGAAGTCGCCGAAACGCCAGATCTCGGCTTCGGAAGCACTGCGACGCCGCAGAAACGCGTTGACGCGCGCCACCACTTCCCCCAGTTTGAAGGGCTTGGTGACATAATCATCGGCGCCGAGGTTGAGCCCGAGGATGATGTCCCGCTCCTGTCCTTTGGCCGTGAGCATGATGATCGGCAGGTCGAGACCGTGCTGGCGCAGCTCCCGGCAGATCTCGTAGCCATTCATCTTGGGCAGCATGATGTCGAGCAGGATCAGATCGGGGTTCGCCGCGAGAGCGCGCTCCAGCCCGGCCTCGCCGTCGGCCGCCGTCACCACCTCGCAGCCTTTGGACCGGAAGACGTCGGCCAGGCCGCGCAGCAGCGCCGGCTCATCTTCCACAATCAGGATCCGACGCCCTTTCACGCCGCCACTCCTTCGGGCGCGCCGGCACACGGCAACGCGATCATAAACGTGCTGCCCACGCCCGGCTGGCTTTCCACCAGAATCTGGCCGCCGTGCGCCCGGACGATGAACTCGACGATGCTCAATCCCAAGCCCCAGCCGCCGGCCGCCCGCGAGAGCCGCTGGTCCGCCTGGTAGAAGCGGCGAAAGATCTTCTTCCGTTCGCGCGGTGCGATGCCGATCCCGTTATCCGCCACGGCGAAGCACACGCGGCCGGGCTCGGGAAAGGCGCGCAGCCGGATGTGCTTTTCTTCCGGCGAAAATTTATAGGCGTTGTCCAGCAGGTTCAGCAGCACGGCCACCAGCGCATCCTGGTCGGCGCGGAGCGCCGGCAACCCGGGCAGCAGCTCGACGTCAAAACGGCACCCTGGCGCCTGAAACCGCTCCCCGGCGGCCTCCACCGCGGCGTCCACAACCTTCGACGCCTCCGTCTCGGCGAACTCGAACCGCTGGCGGTTGCGTTCCATGCGGGAGAAGGTCAGGAAATTGTCGATCAGGCGGCTCAGCCGCACATTTTCCCGCGCGATCAGCGTCAGGTACTCGCGCGTCTTGCGCAGATCGAGTTCGCCGTCTTCGAGCAGCGCGTCCACCAGCAGACGCATGGAGGAGAGCGGAGTCTTGATCTCGTGCGAGACGGCGGCGACCAGATCGGTTTTCAGGCGTGCCAGCCGCATCTGCCGCTGGATGGCCTGGCCGGCGATGGCGCCCAGCACGACCATCGTCGCGATCACCAGAAAGCCCACCCAGGCATACGACGCCGCCGGACCGCGGACGATTCCTTCGAGCGGCCGGCGCAGGCGCAGCGTGGTGGACCACCCCGGCAGCATCGGGCCGGCTGGCGCAGGCTCCTCGGTACCTTTGACTGAGGAGCCGGGCGCCGCCACTCCAAAGATGGGGTCGGACGACGGGTTCGGCCCGTTGAGGACGCGCTCGAAGGCCGCCACCAGTGTGGGGGTATGGTATAGCGCAATGGCGCGGCCATCCGGCGCGGTCCACTGCCAGACGCCGGGAAGGGCGGCCGGAAGCAGAACCGCCTCTCGCGTACGGATGGCGGACTCAGCGGGCTGCGCGTCGAGCCAGCGAGCCGCCAGGCGCTCTGCCTCATACGTGGGCAAGTCGGCCGACGGGTCCGCGGCGCGCACTTCATCCATCAGAAACAGGCGTTGCGCGGACGGCATGGGTAAGCTGTAGTTCTGAAGCCATGCCTGGAGACCGCGCACCGCGGCCCGATGGTCGGCGCCGCTGGTGAGATGCACGGCCAGCAATTGTTCGTCCGCTGCCACGAGACGGCCTTGCAGATCGAGGGCTCGCACGAGGCGGCCGCGACTGAATTGCCGCGCGATCGCGCGCAGGGCCGACGGCGCATCGCCGCCCTGCACCAGGCAACGAATTTGCGCCTGGAGTGCCCGCGCGGCTTCCGACTCGCCGGTAGCCTGTGCGGCGATGCGTCCGTAGGCCTCGGCCGCCGCCCGCAACCGGCCGGGCGTGCGTTCGAGGGCCCGCGCATTCAGCCATTGGTCGCGGTGCTCCCCAGGTTCGGCCTCGGGTGACCGCCCGGTGGCCGGATAGGTCACGTGCCCCGCGCGGTCGAAAATCACGACGGCCTCGGCCAGTTGGTCGCGGACGATGCTCTCAAAAGCTGCCGGCGCCGGGCCGGCCGAGGCCCGCCGGGCCAGTTCGCCGGCGCGCTTCTCCCAACTCGAATTCAGCCGGTCCGTGACCAGAGTCAGTTGCGCGCGGTAGGCGGCTTCCAGCTTCTCCCGGGCGGCATCGCGCTGGTTCGTCATGGCTTCATTCATGAACCAGAGCACGCCCGCCGTGGGCACCAGCACGCCCACCAGGATGCAAAGCAGGGCCAGCCACGATCCGCGATCGCTCGCCACACTGCCGAGTTGGGTTCCGACTGCCACGGCGGCTCCTATAGTTGCGCCTTTTCCATGGCCAGCAAGGCGCGCTTGCGGTCGAGGCCCCAGCGGTAGCCGCCCAGCTCGCCCGTGCCGCGGATCACGCGGTGGCAAGGGATGGCCAAGGCCACGCGGTTGGAGGCGCAGGCGCGCGCCACGGCTCGGGCGGCGGTGGGTTTTCCGAGGGCCGCGGCCACGTCGCGATACGAGCGGACTTCGCCATACGGAATGGTTTGCAGATAGTTCCACACGCGCATCCGGAACGCCGTGGCGCGCACGTCGAGAGGGAGCGCGAGGATGGGCTGGCCGCCTTCGAGGTAGCGGCGGAGACCCTCCATCCAGCGGTGGAATTCGCGGCTGGGCGGCTGGCGCATCGGCTCCAGCGCGGCATCCGGGTATTCCTGGCTCAAGGCCTCGCGCAGGGCGGTGGCCGTCTTTCCGAATTGGACGAAGCACACGCCGCGATCGGTGGCCGCGATGAGTAAGAGGCCAAGCGGGGACGGGGCGGTGGCATAGGTGATCTGGAGCCCGCGCCCGCCCTGCCGGTAGCGGTTCGGAGTCATGCCGAGCCGCGCATCGGAGCGCTCGTAGACCCGGCTGCTGGAGCCAAAACCGGCTTCATAGACCGCAGCCGCCACATCTTTCGATTCCTTGAGCGCGCCTTTGAGCGATTGCACGCGGCAGGCGTCGGCATACTGTTTGGGCGAGAGCCCGACCGCAGCCTTGAAGGTTCGCTGCAGGTGAAACCGGCTGAGGCCGGCGTACGCGGCCAAGTGCTCCAGCGTCAGCGGCTCGTCCCGGTGGGTCTCGATGTAGCGGCACAACTCGTGAATCCGCGTCAGGCCGGCGCCCGGGGCGGATTCCGGCCGGCAGCGCTTACACGGCCGCAGGCCCTCGCGCTCGGCGGCGGCCGTGGTGGAGTAGAAGCGAACGTTGCGGCGCAGGGGCTGGCGGGCGGGACACGACGGCTTGCAGTAGACGCCCGTGGTGCGCACGCCAAAAAAGAACAGGCCGTCGAAACCGCGGTCGCGCCGGCGGACCGCCTCCCAACATTGTTCGGCATCGAGCATAGGATCAGGATGCCCCATGACGGGATGCGATTCCATCCGATTGTTGCGGCGGAATTCCGGGCAGCGGGGCTCCGGGCATACAATGGGGGAACGCAGGGGAAGGGGCGCCCACAGACCTATGGCATTGGACATCACGCAACGCGAGCGCGAAGGAGTCACCATTGTGGTGCTCAAAGGCCGGCTGACGGCAGGGCCGGAGTGCACGGCTTTCCGTGACACCCTGGCCGCGTTGAACCAGAAGGGAGTCCAGAATCTGGTGCTGAACCTGGGCGGGGTCGATTACATCGACAGCACGGGTCTGGGAGCCCTGGTGATGTGCGCCACCAGCCTGCGCAAGAACAACGGCAACGTCAAACTGTTGAACCTGAATCGCCGCAACATCGAGTTACTGGTGATGACCAAGCTGGCGACCGTATTTGAGATCTTCACTGACGAACAAGACTCCGTGAACAGCTTCTACCCCGACCGCAAGATCAAGGCGTTCGACATTCTGAGCTTCGTGCAGGACTTGAAAAGAGACGGGTAAGCGATGGACGGGATCGTCGTAGAATCGAAGGAATGGCGCACGGAAAGCACCTGAAACTGCTGCAGGCGGGCGCGCCTGCGCCGGACTTCCGCCTGCAACACCTCGGGGGCGGCGAAGTCACGCTGCGCGAACTGGTGGCGAAAGGGCCCGCGTTGCTGGCGTTCTTCAAGGTGAACTGCCCGGTGTGCCAGATGACGTTTCCCTTCCTGGAGCGGCTCCAGACGCCCGGCCGGCTGCCGGTATACGGCATCTCGCAGAACTGCGTGGAAGACACGGTCTCGTTCAACCGGCACTTCGGCATCACGTTTCCGATGCTGCTCGATCCCGAAGGTAGCGGCTTCCCGGCGAGCAATGCCTACGGGATTTCGAGTGTGCCCACGCTGTTCCTGGTGGAGCAGGACGGCACGATTGCGGAGGTCACGGAAGGGTGGCGGAAGAGCGAAATCGAGCGGCTGGGCGCGCGGTCGGGCGTGAACCCGTTCCGCCCGACGGACTCGGTGCCGGAGGCGAAGGCGGGTTGAGGGGCGCGCAATTAGGCTCCGGGCCGGAGTCACGTTAAGATAAGAGAAACAGGATGGCTGAGAAAATCGATATTCTGGGTGCGGCGGGCGCGATCGCCAAGGGACTGGGTGTCACCTTCAAAGAGATGATGTCTCCGACGGTGACGGAGAACTACCCCGACGAGCCGCCGAAGTTCGAGGAGCGGTTCCGAGGCAGTCACATCCTCCAGCGCGATGAAAACGGCATGGAAAAGTGCGTGGCCTGCTTCTTGTGCGCGGCCGCGTGTCCCGCCGATTGCATTTACATCGAAGCGGCGGAGAATACCGAGACCACGCGCATTTCCGGCGGCGAGCGTTACGCCAAGGTCTACAACATCGATTACAACCGCTGCATCTTTTGCGGGTACTGCGTGGAGGCCTGTCCGACGGACGCCATCACGCACGGGCACGGTTTCGAACTGGCCAGTTATAACACCTCGACGCTGATCAAACGCAAAGAGGATATGCTGGCGCCAGTGCCGCCGGGCGCGCACGCTCCGGTGATCGCAGCGGAAGAAGCAGCCGCGCACTAAGCCAACACCCGGGCAGCCTATCGGCCGCGCACTGGGCGGGAACGGCTCCGGGCAGGCGCATCGCCCGCCCCGCCAGCGACGCTGAAATCCAGTATCCTATTCGGTAGACGCATCTTTTCAGGTTCCGCAGCCATCTCATCAGGCAGAAACCGTTATGTTTCGCACGATTCGCGAGCAGTTCGATACGATTTTCCGCGAAGATCCCGCAGCCAAGAGCATGGTCGAGATCTTCTTTTGCTATCCGGGCTTGCATGCCATTTTGGCGCACCGGTTGGCGCACCGGCTGTACCGGTGGGGGGTGCCGCTGGCGCCGCGAATGATTTCGCAGATCAGCCGTTTTTTTACGGGAATCGAAATTCACCCCGGGGCTACGATTGGGAGGCGTTTCTTCATCGACCACGGGATGGGCGTGGTGATCGGGGAGACGACCGAGATCGGCGACGACGTGCTGCTGTATCAGGGCGTGACGCTGGGCGGGACGGGCAACGAGACCGGCAAGCGACACCCCACGCTGGGCAACAACGTGGTGGTGGGGACGGGCGCGAAAATCCTGGGCAATATCCGGATTGGCAACCACGTAAGAATTGGTGCGGGCTCGGTGGTGGTGCATCCGGTGCCGGACAAGTCGACGGTGGTCGGGATTCCGGGGCGGGTGGTGCGGATGCGCGATGAAGACGGGGTGCTGGAGCACGGCCGGCTGCCCGATCCGACCGGCCAGGCCCTGGAAGATCTGGCACAACGGGTGGCCGAACTGGAAGCCATGATGCGGCAGATGGTCACCGAGCAGGATCGCGAGCGCAAATCCGCGCACTAACGCGGCGAAAATCTCCTACACTAAGGGGATGATTCGCAAACTGCTACCCCTGTTGTTGCTGATGAGCGTCATGGCCTTCGGCAAGATCTACGAGCTACGCACCTATACCTGCGCCGAAGGCAAGCTGGAGGCGTTGAAGGCGCGCTTCCGCGACGACACCATCCGCATTTTCAACAAGCACGGCATTGAGAGCATCGGCTACTGGGTGCCGCAGGACGAGCGCTCCAAGAACACGCTGATCTATATTGTGGCGCACCCCAGCAAGGAAGCCGCCGACAAGAACTGGAAGGAATTCCAGGACGATCCGGAGTGGAAGAAAGTAGCGGCGGCGTCGGAAGCCAACGGGAAGATCGTGCTGAAAGTGGACCGGGTCTTCATGGACCCGACCGAGTTTTCCAAGCTGAAATAACGCGATGATCCGCATTGCCAACGGCCAGGGCTTCTGGGGCGACTGGCTGGAGGCCCCAGTGCGCCTGGTGGAGCAGGGGCCGATCGATTATCTCGCGCTCGATTACCTGGCCGAGATCACGATGTCGATCCTGCAGAAGCAGAAGCAGGCCGACGCGAGCCTGGGCTACGCGCGCGACTTTCCACCACTGGTGGCGCGGCTGGCAGGGGCGATCCGTGAGCGCGGGGTGAAGGTGATCGCCAACGCCGGCGGCGTGAACCCGGTGGCGTGTGCGCGCGAAGTGATCCGGCTGGCGCCCGGCCTGAAGGTGGCGGTGGTGCGGGGAGACGACGTGTACCCGCGGCTCGATGAGTTCCTCGCCAAGGGCTACGAGATGCGCGACATGGATACGGGCGAGCCGATCACCCGGATTCGCGCCGCGATCCAGAGCGCGAACGCGTATATCGGAGCGTTTCCGCTGGCCGAGGCGCTGGCGACGGGCGCGGACGTGGTAGTGGCGGGGCGGTCGACCGATACGGCACTCACGCTGGCGCCCATGGTGCACCGTTTCGGCTGGACGGCGAACGACTTCGACAAGCTGGCGGCGGGGACCATCGCCGGGCACATCATCGAGTGCGGGGCGCAATCGACCGGCGGCAACTGCCAGGTGGACTGGCAGACGATTCCGGACATGGCGAATATCGGCTATCCGATCGTGGAGGCGGAGGCGGATGGAACCTTCGTGGTGACCAAGCACGCGGTGGCGGGCGGGCGCATCAACCCGCACGTCATCAAGGAGCAGTTGCTGTACGAACTGGGCGACCCGATGCGCTATATCACGCCGGATTGCGTGGCCGATTTCACCAGCATCCGGCTGGAGGACGCCGGGCCGGACCGGGTGCGCGTGAGCGGAATCCGTGGCGGGCCGCGGCCGCCCACGCTGAAGCTCTCGATCAGCTACTTAGCGGGCTGGAAAGCGACCGGCACGCTGGTGTACAGCTGGCCGCAGGCGCTCGAGAAAGCGCGCGCGGCCGACCGCATAGTGCGCGAGCGGCTGCAAGGACTGGGACTCTCGTTCGATGAAATCTACACCGAGTTCTTCGGGGTCAATGCCTGCCACGGAGCGGCGGCGCCGGCCAACGCGGATCCGCCGGAGGTGCAAGTGCGGATCGGGGTGCGCGGGCCGGACCGCAAGGCGGTGGACCGCTTCACGCGCGAGCTGATCCCGCTGGTGTTGAACGGGCCGCCGGGGGCGACCGGTTTCGGCGAAGGGCGGCCGGCGGTGCGGGAGATCGTGGCGTACTGGTCGGCGCTGGTGCCGCGGGAAGAGATTGCGACCGAGGTGCAGGTGGTGACGGCGTGAGGCGGTTTCTCCCGGCGCTGCTTCTTGTGGCGGCAGCCGGCGGCCAGACGCGGCAGGTGGCGATTACCTTCGACGATTTGCCGCGCGGCGGCGATAGCGCCAAAGCCCGCGATCTGGAATCGATCCGCGCGATGACGGAGAAGCTGCTGAGGGCGCTCGGCGGGGTTCCGACGATCGGGTTTGTGAATGCGGGACGCGTGCCGGAGATCGGAGACGCCGGACTGCAGTCCATTCTGAAGATCTGGCTTGAGCACGGCGCCGACCTCGGCAATCACTCCTACTCGCATCTGAACATCAACCAGGCGCCGCTGGCGGAATACACGGCGGATGTTCTGCGCGGAGAGCCGGCCGTCACGGCAGCCCTGGGGCACCGGCCGGTCTACTTCCGGCATCCGTTTCTGCTCACGGGGAAAGATGCGGCGACCAAACGCAGCTTGGCTGAATTCCTGGCGCAACACGGATACCGAGTGGCCCCGGTCACGCTGGATGACGACGACTACGTGCTGGCGCGGGTATACGCGACCGCGCTGGCGGACGACCCGAAGCTGGCGCAGCGCGTGAAGGACGCGTACGTGCCGTACATGGAATCGATCTTCGCGTTCTTTGAAGCGCGTTCGAAGGAAGTGGCGGGGCACGAGATCGCGCAGGTGCTGCTGCTGCACACCAATCAATTGAACGCGGACTCGATGCCGGCGCTGCTGGAGATGATGCGGCGGCGCGGCTACCAGTTCGTCACGCTCGACACGGCGCTGCGCGATGCAGCGTACCGGCTACCGGAAGAATACGCGGGGACGGGCGGGTTTTCGTGGATCCACCGCTGGTCGAAGACCAAGGGGATGGCGCCGAAGGGGGAACCTTCCGAGCCGCAGTGGATTCTCGACGAGTACCGGAAGCGGCAGTAAGGAGCGACTCTTGACAAGCTGCCGGGAAGTGCTACTATATCCGTAACGGATGCATCCCAAGGAGCCTCTCACCCCGGCGGTGTTTCACATTCTGCTTTCGCTGGCGGATGGGGAGAAGCACGGGTACGGGATCATGCAGGAAGTCGCAGGGCGCACCAACGACGCCGTGATCATGGGGCCGGGGACGCTTTACGGGACGCTGAAGCGGATGCTGGAGGCGCGGCTGGTGGAGGAATCAGGGGAGCGGCCGGATCCGGCGCTGGACGATCAGCGGCGGCGGTATTATCGCCTGACGCGCCCGGGGCATCGCGCGGCGGTGCAGGAGGCGGAGCGGTTGGAAGCGCTGGTGCGGGCGGCGCGCGCGAAATCGCTGCTCAAGCGGCCGCAGCGGGCCTAGGAGGAAGCGATGAGACTCTCGGAACGAATCTACCGGAAGCTGTTGAAGGCGTACCCCGAACGGTACCGGCGCCAGTACGAAGAAGCGATGGCGCAGTTATTCGCGGACCAACTGCGGGCGGCGGATACCGGGCGTAAGCTGGCGGCGCTGTGGTTGAGAACGCTGGGGGATTTCCTACGGACAGTGCCGGCGCGCCATGCCGAGACGCCCAATTCCCATTACGGATTGAAGGACGCGTTGAGGGTCCCTTCGGCGCCGTGGAACTCATCGGCACGGCGGGCGGTCTTCCTCTCCTGCGTGGAAGCGAATTCGTTTGGACGCCGGGCGATCACGACGGAAGATCTGCTGATGGGAATTCTGCGGGAGGATCCGCAGGTCCAGGAGTTGGCGGGGAGCGCCGAGGCCGTGGAAGGAATGCGGCGGGAGATGGAAAGCCGCGAAGCGGCGCCGCGCCGGATTCGCCTGGCGACAGACCTGCCGCTGGATGCCTTCTGCCGGTCAGCCGTCGCGCTGGCGAAGGAAGAGGCTCCGCGACGAGGCGCACCGGAAGCGACCGCCCGCCATCTGCTCATCGGCATCGTGCAACAGGAGCAGACGCTAGCCGCGCAACTGCTGCGACGCCACGGCATCGACCTGGAGCGCTTGCGGAGCGACGCGTAACCAGCGCACAATAGACGGCGTGACGGTTCCGCTCTCACGCCTCGCGCATACTCGCTCTGGTGATAAGGGCGATACCTGCAATATCGGGGTGATCGCCTGGGAGGAGCGGTTCTATCCCATCCTGGTTCGGGAACTCACCGCGGAGCGCGTCCAACGGCACTTCGGCGCGTTGGTGGCGGGGGCCGTGGAACGCTACGAATTGCCCAATCTGGGGGCCCTGAACTTCCTGCTGCATGAGGCGTTGGGCGGCGGCGGGACCGTTTCGCTGCGCACCGACGCGCAGGGGAAGACCTTCGGGGCGGCGCTATTAAGCCTGGAAATCGAAGTCCCGGCGGGTCTATAATTGGAACAGCGATTCTAGCCAACGGCGTGAGCTCCGCACGCCTCACGCATCCGCGCCTTCCTTTCGGAGATTTCTCATGAGCGACGTTTTGCAGACCCACCACGACGGACGGCTGCTGCGCATTGCGCTCAACCGGCCGGAGAAGCGCAACGCGCTGAACGTGCAGTTGTGCCGCGAGCTGGTGCACACGCTGGAGCGGGCCGAGCAGGATCCGTCGGTGGGCGCCATTTTGCTTACGGGCAACGGCAAATGCTTTTGCGCGGGGATGGATCTGAGCGAAGTGGCCTCGGGCGATACCGGGGAAATTACGGCCATCCAGGAACAGTTGTTCACCATCGGGTCGCGGCTGGGGAAGCCGCTGGTGGCGGCGGTGCAGAATGCGGCGTTGGCGGGGGGCACGGGCCTGGCGGCGAACTGCCACATTGTGATGGCGCGCGAGGATGCAGTTTTCGGATTGACCGAGATCCGGCTGGGGTTGTGGCCGTTCGTGGTGTTCCGCTCGGTGTCGGCGGCGGTGGGGGAGCGGCGGGCGGTAGAATTGGCGCTGACCGGCCGCATCTTCGGGGCATCGGAGGCCAAGGAAATGGGGCTGGTTCACGAGGTGACCCCGCACCTGGAAGGGCGGGCGACGGAACTGGCCCTGGCGCTGGCCGAATCGTCACCGACGGCGCTCCGGAGCGGGCTGACGTTCGTGCAGGAAGTGCGGGGGCGGGACTGGAAGACGGCGGGCGAAATCGCGCGGCGGATCCGTGATGAAGTATTTGAAAGCAAAGACTTTAGAGAAGGATTACAGGCTTTTTTGGAGAAACGGGCGCCCCGGTGGCCCTCCCTATCGTCCACTAGATAGCGTAGGCCGGTGGGGCATAGTACTATTAGCAGTGGTGGATGTGCTTTACTTTTCCGCGACACGCGTTTAGTATAGTTACGATCCCCCGGAAGCAGGCGAGGTAACCGTTTTGCTCAGACTCAAACGCGTCGAACTGCAAGGATTCAAATCGTTTTGCGACCGCACCGAACTGCGGTTCAACGGCGACGGCATTGCGGGCATCGTCGGGCCCAACGGCTGCGGCAAGTCGAACATCAGCGACGCGATTAGTTGGGTGCTGGGGGAGCAGTCGGCCAAGTCGCTGCGCGGGGCGCGGATGGAAGACGTGATTTTCGGGGGCACGCGCGACCGCAAGCCGCTGGGGATGGCAGCGGTGACGATGACGCTAGTGGACCCGGAGGTGCACAAGGACAGCGGCGGGCACAAGCTGCAGGCGGTGGAAGACGGGCAGCCCCCCAAGACCGGCGAAGTGACCATCACGCGGCGGCTGTTCCGGTCGGGGGAAAGCGAATACCTGATCGACGGGCGGCTGGCGCGGCTGCGCGACATCCAGGACCTGTTCATGGGGACGGGGTTAGGACCGGAGAGCTACGCGATTATCGAGCAGGGACGCATCGGGCAGATTCTGAGCTCGAAGCCGCAAGACCGGCGGGCGATCATCGAGGAAGCGGCCGGCATCACCCGATTCAAGACGCGGAAGCGGCTGGCGGAGGCCAAGCTGGAGGGCGCCAAGCAGAACCTGGCGCGGGTGTACGACATTCTGGAAGAAGTCACCCGGCAGGTGAATTCGCTGAAGCGGCAGGCATCGAAAGCGCGGCGGTACGCGGAGCTGCAGGCTGAGCTGGAGAGCGGGCTGCGGGTGGTGCTTTCAGGCAAGTACCGGCTGCTAGAGCGGGATGCGGCGCAGACGGCGATCGAGCTGAACCTGGCGGCGTCGGAACTGAAATCTCTCACCCAACAGGTGGCGGAGCGGGAGCAGGCGCACGAGCAGGAGCGGGCGGCCTGTTACGGGCTGGAGCAGCAGCTGACGGGCGCGCGGCAACAGCTGGCGGAAAAGAACGTGGACGCGGAGCGGACGCGCGGGCGGGTGGAATCGCAGGTGCGCGAGAGCGCGGCCATGGAGCAGCGCATCGCGCAAGCCGAAAAGGAAGCGCAGGAGCTGGGCGGGCGCCACGATCAACTGGGCGAAGAAATCGCGGTCCAGAAGAGCGCGGTGGAGGCGCTGGAAGCGCAGATCGGACAGACGCGCGGGCGGATGCTGGAGATCAACCAGCAGCGGGAATCGCTACAGACGCGCATCCGGGAGCGGGAACGGGCGTTGGAGGCGGGCCGGCAGGTGGTGCTGCGGCTGCTGGGCGAGGCCTCGACGCTGCGCAATCAACTGGCGCAAGTGCAGGAGTACCTGGCGGCGATCGAGCGCGAGACGGCGCGGGCGCAGCGCGAGGAGCAGGTGGCGGCGGCGGAGATCGAGCGGCTGGAGGCGGCGAGCCGGCAGGTTTCGGAGACGATGGCGCAGCGCCAGCTGGAACTGGAAACAGTGACGTCGGAGCGGCAGCACGCCGAAGAAGACCTGGCAGGGCAGCGGCGGGCGGCCGAGGAGATGCGGCGGGAGATCGACGGGCTCAAGAGCGAGGTTTCAGGAGTTCGCGCGCGCAAGGAATCGCTGGAACAAGTGCTGGCGCACCGCAGCTACACCACAGAGTCGGTGAAGCGGCTGTTCGCATCGCTGGAACAAGACCAGGCGAAGGAGCTCAAGCTGCAGGGTGTGCTGGCGGACTACGTGGACGTGGACCCGCAGTACGAAAAGCCGGCGGAAGAATTTTTGCACGAAGAGCTGGAATACGTGGTGGTGGAGAGCTGGCAGCAGGCCGAGCGCGGCCTGGACTTTCTACGGGCGGAGACCGACGGGCGGGCAACGTTCCTGGTGCATCCGGAATCGAACGGCCAGGGCACACGACCTCTGCCGGAACCGGCGATCGGACCGGCGACGGGGATTGCGGCGCGGTTGAGCGATTCGCTGCGGCTTACCAACGGGTTTCGCGACCGGGCGGTGGACCTGCTGCCGCGGGTGTCGCAGTGCTTCCTGGCGGAGGACCGGGGCGCGGCGCAGCGGCTGGCGGTGTCGTATCCGCACCTGTATTTCCTGTTGCCGGATGGGGTCTGCTATCACGGGCACACAGTGAGCGGCGGCAAGAAGAGCGGGGCGGGTCCGCTGGCGATGAAGCGCGAATTGCGCGAGCTGGCAGGGGTGCTGGAACAGCGGCAGGCCGCTCTGGACAGCCGCGTGGGACAGTTCGACGCGCTCAGCCAGGAGATCACGGCCCTCGAAGGGGAGTTGGAGCGGCTGCGGACGCTGCAACAGTCTCGCGAAAAAGACCGGGTGGCGCTGGACCACGAAATGCGCAAGCTGGGCGAGGATCTGGCGCGCTCGAACTCGCGGGTCTCCGTAGCGCGGCTGGAACTGGAGCGGCTGCGGCGCGACGCGGCGCAATCGGCCGAACAGCGGGAAAAGAACCAAGCCGCGGTGGAGGAGAAAGAGCAACTGCGGGCCGAACGCGAAGCCGCGGTGGAAGGCGAGCGGCAGGAACTGGAGAAGCTGGAAGCCGCAGCCGTTCACGTGGGCGAGGAGCACGCGGCGATCCGGGCGGAACTGGCGGGGCTGGAGGAGCGCGACCGGGCGGGACGCAGCACGCTGGCGCGGACCGAGCAGCAATTCCGCGAGACCGGAGAGCGGCGGAGCGCGATCGCGGCGGAGGCCGACCGGCTGGGCGAACAGCGGGCGCGGCTGCTGGCCGACAACATCGAGCTCAGCCGCCGGGCCGCGGAACTGGCGGAGGAGATTGTCGAGCTGGAAGCGAACGTCAACCGGATGGCGGCCGAGGAGATGGTGCGGCGCGAGGCGCTGCGGGCCACCGAAGAGGAATTGAAGGCGCTGCGGTCGGGCGTGCAGGAGCGCCTCGAGAAGCGGTCGCAGATTGAAGTGGAGCTGGTGAAGAAGCAGGCGGAGCTGGGGTTCCTGGACGAGACCAGCCGCAAGGAGCTGAACTGTCCGGTGCAGGAACTGGCGCCGGCGGACGAGCCTGTGCCGGCGCCAGAGGCGATCGAGGAAGCCGAGCAGGCCGCGGCGGACGTGCGGAACCGCATCGAGGCGCTGGGCGCGGTCAATCCGGCGGCGATGGAGGAGTTCCAGGAAGCGCAGCAACGCCACGATTTCCTGAGCGCGCAGCGGCAGGACCTGATCGATTCCATCCGCGACACGGAGAAAGCCATTCAGGAAATCGACGTAGTCTCGCGCCAGAAATTCACCGAGGCCTTTGAAGCCATCAACGCCAACTTCCGGATCTCGTTCCAGACGTTGTTCGGCGGCGGCACGGGCGAAATGCGCCTGACCGATCTAGAGAACGTGACCGAATCGGGGATCGACATCATCTGCTCGCCTCCGGGCAAGAAGCTGCAGAACGTGCTGCTGCTTTCGGGCGGCGAGAAGGCCTTGTCGGCGGTGGCGCTGCTGATGGCGATCTTCAAATACCAGCCGAGCCCGTTCTGCGTGCTGGACGAAGTGGACGCGCCGCTCGACGAGGCCAACATCGGGCGTCTGGTGAAGATGCTGCAGGAGATGTCGCACGGCACGCAGTTCATCGTGATCACGCACTCGAAGCGGACCATGGAAGCGGCACAGGCGCTGTATGGGGTGACCATGCAGGAGCCGGGGGTGTCGCGGCTGGTGTCGGTGAAGTTCAACGCGCGGGAAGCGGCGGCATAGGGGCGGACGCGCGAGCCGTTGCGGTCTCGCGCCGGGGGCTCTTCAAGCGTTACGGCGCCTTCCCCGCCTCGTCGTGCCCTGCCCTACGCCAGGAGGGCTCCAGAGCCATCCGATGACACCCTCAAGCGGTGGCGCAACTCGCCCCCAGGGCGCAAAGCCCGCCGCGCCTGCGCCGGTCGTTACGCGCGTAGGTTCAGTTTCCCGAGAGCTTTTCGACGTGATCGATGACAAGGTTCTCAACCAGGCTCTTCGGTCGGTTCCAGCTTGGTGGCCCATGTCGCATCATGATGCTATAATCATCGTGATGCGCACCACTCTCAACCTGCCCGACGATATTTACGAGATCGCCCGCTCGGTGGCGCATGCCCGCGGTGTTTCGTTGGGGGAGGCGGTGGCGCAACTCGCCCGCCAGGGACTCAAACCGGCCGCACTATCCAGGAAAAAGAAGGCGTTTCCGTGCTTCGCGGTTTCTCCCGACGCCCGCCCCATCACGCTCGAACAGACGCTCGAAGCCGAGGACGAACCCTGACCAAGCCGTACTTATTAGACGTCAACCTGCTCGTTGCATTGGCTTGGCCTTCCCACGTTCATCACAGAGAGGCGCAGCAGTGGTTCGCGCGGAAAGGCAAATCCGGATTTCGCACGTGCCCGCTGACTCAAGCGGGATTTGTCCGCATTTCGAGCAACCCCAAATTTAGCCCCGAGGCGGTCTCACCTGCCGACGCGGCGCAGTTGCTGGCGGAAATCACGGGGCTGCCAGAACACGGGTTCTGGCCGGACGACCTGACGTTCGAACAGGCGATGGGCAGGATTCCGCATCTGGCCGGTCATCGGCAAGTTACCGACGCTTATCTGGCGGCGCTGGCTACCGCGCATGGCGGCATCCTGGCGACTCTGGACCGCGGAGCAGCAACCCTGTCGAGCGCGGTGGAGCTCGTGGCGAGGCCTCGCGGCTAGGGTACGAATATGGGCGATGCGGTCACGCTCCTTCTTCGGGTGACGCGCCCGCGCCATTCGTGGCGGGGCTGAACGGGCTCACTGGACGACGGTCTTCTCCACGGCCTGGTTGGCATTGGCGTCTTCGACACGGACGGCGATGGTGTGCTCGCCGGCGGGGGCGTCGAGAACAAGATGGTAATCAAGCTCGAGCGAATCGGAGAGGCCGGTGGTGGGCACGACGATGGTCCACTCGCCGCCATCGAGCGAGTATTCGGCTTTGGCGATGTGGTTGAGCGCGTCGGCGGCATGCCAGCGGACTTCGAGTTTGGGGCCGGTGCGCGCCGCGGTCAGGCCGGTGATCTGGGGCGGGGTGTTATCGATGGTGAACGGATCGCCGATCAGGCTTCCGGTCAGGGTCTCGGCGGGCGGGTTCGACGGCGCGTCCGAAGCGGTGACGCGGATGCGATATTCCCCGTCGGGGAAGGCGGTGGAATCCCAGGAGTAATACTTTTCCGGCACCTTGTCCTTGAGCAGCTTCCATTGCGTCTCGCGGACGCCGCGGATTTCGACGGTGTAGACGAGCGCATCGCCGTTGGGGTCTCCGGCCGTCCAGCGCGCGCCCAGGAATCCTTTGGCGAACTGGAGAGCCGGCGTGAGCGTGGCGGGAGTGACGGCAGCGGCGCTATCGGCGGCAGCCACGGCCGCCGGCCTTTCGGTGCGCGCAGCGGCGGCGAGGAGCGGCGGCAAGGCCATAGTCTGGACCTGGGTCACGGACAGAGCGGCGGGGAAGCGGTAATTGGCCGGGGTGATTTCGATTTCGTCGACGTGCGGCTCGACATTTTTCGGCAGATAGGCGGTATCGACCGAATCGAGCTCAGGCATTTTGCCAGCCTCGGCCGTGAGAGTGGCCTTCCACTGGATGAAGCGCGCGGCCGGCGAAGCGATGCGGCCACCGGCGGCGGCGGTGATGGGCGCCGACCAGGGGCTCCAGTTCTTCTGCGGCTGATCGAGATTGCCACTGCGCGTCTGGATGGCGATTCCTCCGCCGTTGAGGCTGGCTTCGAAACTCAAACGGCCCCACTCGGTGAAGGAGCCGGCGTCGAAGACATCGCTTTCGAGAGAGCCTTGCGGTTCCACTCCGGGACCGATCTCATAGACCTTGCCGACGTTGCCGGTGGCGGCGTACAGACGGCCATCGAGGCCAGGAAGAAGGGCCGTCACCTGGGTGGCAGGCACAGTCAACCACACCGTGTAGACGGTGGGCGATTCGACGCGGTAGATGTTCCCTTTGTTGCCGGCGCCGAGCAATAAGCGGCCGGAGGGATCGAAGGCAATGGCGTACACGACTTCCTGGGAGCTAGACCAGAGGCGGCGCGGGGCGGCATTGGATGGGATGCGATAGACCTCACTGCCGCCGGTCACGGCCAGGGGAGCGGCGGTGAGAGCAGGCGCAGGATTGGCCGGCCGCGGGGCGGCCTGGCCAGGGGCCTGGGCCGGAGCGGGAGCCGGAGCGGGCGCGGGAGCCGGAGCAGGCGGGGCCTGCCGCGTCCCAACACCCGCGGCGTAGATGGAGCCATCGCGACCAACGGCCACAGCGGTCACTTCCTTCTTGGGCATTTGGTAGAGCACGAAGCCTTCACCGGCGGGCGAGACGCGCAGCACAAGGCCGCCGGGCTCGGTGCCGACAATCACATTGCCGGACGGATCGAGAGCCAGGGAGCGGACGTGGGTTTCTTCGCATTTGAAGAAGACTTTTCCGGCTCCATCGGGTGTGACGCGGTGAATTTCGCCCTGGTCGCCGGTGGCGATGAAGAGGTTATCCTGCCGGTCGAAGGCGAGGGCCCAGATGTACTTGGCTTTGGGATCGTAGAAAACGTCGGCCTTGCCATTGGCGGACACGCGGTAGACCTTGCCATCGGGGGCAGTGGCGGCGTAGACGCGGTCTTTGGAATCGATGGCGATGGCGTGAATTTCGAGCGCGTCCAGATCGGCGAGCACTTTGCCCTTGCCGTCGGCGCCAATGCGGTAGAGCTTGGCGCCGCTGCCGCCGCCGGCGTATACGTTGCCTTTGGAATCGCGCGCCAGGCTCCACAGATACATGGATGGCGTGTCGAAGAACTCTTTGGAACGGGGCGCCAGAGTGAGGACGCCATCGCTGCGCAGCGAAAGGTTCTTGATCACGCCCTTTTCGAAGTCAATCAAACTCCCCTGCGACCAGGTGCGGGTCTGAGCGGCGAACAAGGCCGTAGAGAGAAGGCAGGCCAGGAGGGCGAGGCGTGAGGAGCGGATGCGTTTCATCATGGGGAAGCCAGCGCGCGATTCCTAATTCACGTGGATCCGGAGCGAGTAGCTGCCGGTGACCACGTAATCGAAAGGCAGAGCCATCTGCTCGGTGGCGGTTTGCGGCGAGGTGACCACGCGCTGGTTGGCGGCGCGGCCGGCCTGCATGACGTTCAACACCGAAGCGGGCAGACTGGGCATGGTCTTATCGTCGAGATACGCGGTGGGGCTGGAATCGACCAGCGAGACATACAGCTTGTTGTTGCTGCGCTCCTGGTTGATGAGCGAGACGGTCTCGGGCAGGTCGAGGAAGGTATTGGCCAGTCCGGCCTGGTTCTGCACGCGGTTCAGGGTGTCGGCGTCGCTGAGCAGAATGCGGTGGTCGCCCCGAGCCATGCCCAGGGGGATTTTCACTTTAAATTCGCGGGTGAGGGCCTCTCCGCGATAGGGGCGGAGGAAGACTTTGACAGGGACCTCATCGCCGGGGCGCAGATCCGGGTTGGCGACCCAGGCGTTTTCGATGGTGGCGACGCGGCGCACGGGGAGCAGGTCGACGGTGACATCGACGCGCTTCACATCGGGCGTCTTGACGTTGTTGAGGTAGAGGCGGTTGAACTTATCGCCCCACCAGTTGGCCAGCATCATGGGGGCGGGGACGGGCTGCTCGCTGGAAGCCTGCATATTGGTCAGCGACAGATTGGGCTGGCCGTTCATTTCGACTTTGCCGTGAAGCCGGTAGGTGGCCTCGTCGGCGAACTCATTGAGATCGGAGAGGCTATTGAACAGCGTCATCATCATGAGGCTGGGGGTCCACTTCTGCTGCACGAAGACATTGAAATGGAAATCCTTCTCGCGAATGACGCTCTCGTCTTCCTTGAGGGCGCGGACCTTGACGGTGACGGGGATCATGTCGGATTCATCGCCGAGCACGCCCATGATGCCGCTGTGCCGGTCCTGGTGGAGGGCGCCGACGATACCAGTGGCGTTGGCGAACTTATTGGGCTGGTATTGCGAGGCCAGGGTCATCACCACTTCGCCCTGGCTCATGGGCATGCTGACGGGGCCGAGGTTGAAGAAGGAATGGCCGAAGGCCAGGACGCGCTTGCCGTCGTTGTAGGTGACAGTGCCGAGGCCGGTGACGCCGAGATCGCCATCGATCAGTACGCCGGCCACGGGCTCCCCCGGATTGAGCGCATGCTGCCAGCCGGCCACGGGCTTGTTGGTGAGCAGGCCGCTGCCGGCGCCGCCGCCCTGCACGGCCGTGATGCCAAGCTGCTGGAGCGCGGGAGCGAACGCGCGCATGGTTTCGGAAGTGAAGCCGGAGAACTGGAGAGGCGCTTCGATGGGCACCATCAGGGGCGCGGGTTGCGGCAGAGGAGCCGGAGCGCCGGCGGCGACGAACTGAGCCAGCGGATCGCCGGGAATGGTGGACAGGCCGCCCAGCGCCAGAAGTTTTTCCGGCGTGCGCGCGTCGGAGGGGCGCGAGGAATCGAAATCCTTGACCTCGAGCATGAGCTCGATGGGGGTGATGCCGCAGATGGCATCGGGGGAGAAGACACTGAGCCGCAAGGCCACCGCGCCGATCAGCTTTCCGTCAATATATACGGGGCTGCCGCTCATGCCGCCGGCGACGTTGGTGCGGGCGGCCTTGCCACCCATTTTGCCGAGGATCACGTCCTGCTTGGGGCCCCATTGATTCTTCCAGCGGCCGAGGATTTCGATGGGGATGGGCTCGGGCTCGGTGCCTTGAAACACGGTCCAGGCGGTGGCCTTCATGCCGGGCTTGATCTCGCTCAGGCGCATGATTTCCACTTTGCCGGCCTTGGGGCGAGAGGGGGGAAGTTCACTCGCAGGGAGGAGTGAAGCCGCGGCCGCGATACCGAACAGCATCGCGACAATTCGCATATTCATGTGGGTTGGCAACTCCAGTTGCCTTTCATTGTACTACCGCGTTCCGGTCACAGCCTTTTTCAGAGCATTAAGTTACTGATTTCGAGCCGGTTAGTAAGAATCAAAAGGAAAATCGGCGGGTTGGAACGCTATGCTGTGTTGTGGAACGCTTTTCGAAAATCGATCCAGCGTGCGCCTTGGCGGCGGCAACGGCACACGACTTCAATAACGAACTGACCGTGATTCTGAGCAGCGCGTCGACGTTGATCGGAGAGCTGGGGCCGGGGCATCCGGCGCGGCGGAGGGCGCTCGAGCTGCAGGATGCAGCGCAGCGTTGTGCGCGCAAGACGTCGGGGTTGCTGCGGTACGGACTCAAACGCGGCGGCCCGGCCACGCGGACCTCATTGGAGCGTCTGATCGAGGAAGACTGAGCGCGCTACCTTAGAAGGAGTGCGCATCCTCGGGATTGAATCATCATGCGATGAAACCGCGGCCGCGGTGGTGGAGGACGGAGAGAAGATTCTGTCCTCGGTGGTGGCCTCGCAGATGAGCACGCACGGCAAATACGGCGGGGTGGTGCCGGAACTGGCGTCGCGCGAACATCTGCGGGCGATCGTGCCGGTGGTTCGGGAAGCCCTGGAGCAGGCCGGCGCGCGGATGAACGATCTGGCCGCGATTGCCGCCACGGCCGGTCCGGGCCTGGTGGGATCGCTGCTGGTGGGGCTGACTTACGCGAAATCGTTGAGCTTCGCCAGCGGGCTTCCGCTGATTGCGGTCAACCACATCGAAGGGCACATCCACGCGGTGATCCTGGAAGCGCGGCGCGCCGGAACCCCGGTGGAATTCCCGGCGCTGGCGTTGGTGGTCAGCGGGGGGCACACGCACTTATTCGAGGTCAGCGGGGACGGGCGCTACCGCCTGCTGGGGAGAACGCGGGATGACGCGGCGGGCGAAGCGTTCGACAAAGTGGCCAAGCTGCTGGGGTTCGGGTATCCGGGAGGGCCAATCGTCGACCGGTTGGCGCGTTACGGCAATGGAACAGCCGTGCGGTTCACGTTTGCCAAGATGAAGGGCAACGCGCTGGATTTCAGTTTCAGCGGGCTGAAGACGGCGGTGCTGCGCTGGGTGCAGGCGCGCGACCTGGAGGCGGAGATCGCGGCGCGGCGGGCGCTGGTCCGCACCCAGGCTCATCCTACCGACGAAGAGTGGCTAGCGGCAACGCCGCAAGACACGCTGGACCTGCTGGCTTCGTTCCAGCAGGCGGTGATCACCGAATTGCTCACGCGGGCGACGGCTTCGGCGAATCGCATGGAAGCGCGCTCGGTGATGATTTCCGGCGGAGTCGCCTGCAATTCGGGTTTGCGGGCGGCGGCGGAATTGGCCCGGCTGCCCTGTCCGGTATACTTCCCTTCTCCGGGACTTTCCACCGACAACGCCGCCATGATCGCGGCGGCAGCCTTTCCCAAGCTCAGGCGCCGAGAATTCGCGGCTCTGGATATTGCCGCTCAGGCCAACCTGACGCTGGCCTGAGCAGACTCCCACCTACGATTTGGACTTACGCCGCGCGAAGCCCACCGCCCCGAGAAGCGCGGACCCCAGAAGGACCACCGTGCCGGGTTCGGGAACATCCACAGTCAATAGAGCCGGAAACCCACCAGAAGGTAAGACGCTGGCGCCGGCGATCGTGGAGCCCATCAGGATCAGCAAAGCCGCTGAGAAAAGGTGCCTGTGAAGTTTCATCGTTGTTTTCTTTCGACGTGGTGTTTTTCCCCGTCTATCATCCCCTTGTTGGGATGCTAGGACAGGTGGGAGGAGCGGGGCAAGGGACTCTCGGCGCTTTTCGGTACTTTAGCTTCAGGACCGGTATTAGTTCATCGGCTTCATCTGGTACCGAAGTCCTGCATCGGAGTGGCGTTTCGCGGTTGTGCCGGTCATGGGCTCTGGCAGGGTTGATCGACTGAGTGTACGCAACCACGGCGGGGCCCGCTCCATCGAGATTGGCCGCACTTGGGAACTGGCCTGCATCGGCCAGCCGTCTCTGAGACCGAGGCCGCGGTTTTAACCAACGATTGTGTACGCCAGCAGACGCATCCCAGCGTCTGCTGGCGTTCGTCGAGCGAGCCTACTGGGGTATGTTGTTGAAGTTCTGGAACACAACCACCATCGGATTGGGCTTGCCGACCGACCAACTGAATGAGTACACCACGTCGGGGGGTGTAACGTTGACGCCGTTGACGACCAAGCCAACCACATCAAGTCCCTGAGGGTCCTCCGTGACCGTGTAAGCTCCGGCCACGAGACCGCATTTGGTGATCGAACCATCGGTATCGCTGGTGAAGAAGTTGTTGGTGACTCCATCGGGATCGGTGAGAGCGACCGGCCAAAGGGTGCCTTGAGAGACTCCCCCGAACTGGTCTATGAGTTGCTTGGTAATTGTCAGGCAGAACGTCGGGAGTGTGGGCGCAACCTTGAAGTTGTCCGTCTTCGAGGCGGACGACAGGAACCCGTGATAGCATCCATTCCCGCAGGTGTTATCGACCTTGGTGGAGTCGCCCACAAAACTGGTCACTGGAGTCACCCACGCCTTGTAGACGCCTCCATTGTTGGGAGTATTCAGGTAGTCGGCCGGGCAACTGGTGTTCGCAAGACTGATGGTAATCGCGCCTAACTCGGGGTGGACCTGGTCACTGCCAGTCGGGTGAACTGGCCCTCCAATGCCGGTGTAGGCTGTGATCACCCCGTCCGCTGAAACATGAAACCGGCGATTGCTGACCACATCGGTGCTCAACAGAGTCTGGCCGCTCGGATCGGTAACCTGGAAGAAATAGTCGCCGGCGGGCAATCCGGCCGCTTTCGCAGGCGCATTCTGGCCGGGGCCGCCATCCAGATACACCGCGCACTTGGAGGTGTATTGGGTGTTGGCGTTCACGATCGTCCCATCCGCGATGGTCGTGAAAATTGCTCCCGAGGGCGCGCCATAGGCGACCAAAGACGTGGAGATCATCACGGAAAGAGCGAGTAGTGAGTTTCTCAGGTTACGTTTCATTCAGTGCTGGCTCCTGTTGCCTTGCGGCAAATGTCCTGTTTCGGGCTCAGTGTAAGCGAGGTGTCAGTCGACTTGGAAGTGCTCTTTGGATGCTAGCGCGAGGCTAACTGCGGTTAGTGTGAGCGGACGCCCGGGGGAATGCCCGGCATCGCGCACATGCTCACGATGGCAAGCGGCATCATCAAGGGCCCTCGCGAACCGGCTATTTCACTTCGGCCTCGACGGCTTCGAGCTCCTTGCCGGCTTCGGACCATTTGCCTTGGGCGGCGAGGTCGCGGTAACGCTTCAGGTGATCGCGGACGCGCTGGAGGCGCGGGTCGTTGGCCGGAGTCAGCTCGAGGCGGGCGGGCCCCGCTCCGGGCGGGGCATTCGACACCGTGGGCGGCGCATTGGCCTGCCGCACCAGTTCCTGGGCGCCGCTCGAAAGCTGAGATAAGGCTTGATCGTAGGTGTCAGCATAGATGAGGCGGTTGCCGACAGCCAGGACGATCTTCTTCAACTGGGGCATGCGGGCCTCGGTGGCCTGGATGTAGATGGGGTCGACGTACAAAAACGTGTTGCCGACCGGCAGGACCAGGGTTTGGCCGCGCAGCACCTGCGAGCCCTGCTGATTCCACAGAGTCAGGTCCTTGGAGATATTCTGATCCTGGTTGATGCGGGCGGCAATCTGCATGGGGCCGAAAATCAACTCCTGTTTGGAGAGCTGGAGGACCACCATGTCGCCCAGGTTCGGACCATCGCAGCGGGCCACCATCAGCCCGATGAGGTTGTCCTTGTTGCGCGGAGTGAACGGGATGAGGAGAAGGAACTCGGCCTTGTCCTGGCCGGGGAGCGAGGCCATGACGTAGGTGGGGGTGACGACGTCAGCGCCTCCGGACTGGCTGGTGCCGTGGCGGGCCAAATCCCACAAGTCTTCTTTGTTATAGAAGGACTGCGGATCGAGCATGTGGTAGGTGCGGTAGATCTCGGCCTGAACGCGGAACAGCATTTCCGGATACCGCGCGTGGGCCCGCAGGTCGGCGGGCATGGCGGAGGCGGGACTGAACAGGGTGGGGAAAAGGCGCTGGTAGGCGGTGATGATGGGATCGTCGGGCGCGAAGATATACATGTGGGTTTCGCCATCGTACGCGTCGACGGTGGCCTTGATGGCGTTGCGGATGTAGTTGACGCGCCCCATATCGCCCAGATCGAGCGCGCGCGAATAAGGATGGACATCGGAGGTGGTGTAGCCGTCCACCATCCACACCAACCGTCCGTTCGAGTCGATCACCAGATACGGATCTTCATCCCAGGACAAGAAGCCGGCCAGTTCCTGCAAGCGCTCGCGGACCTTGCGGTGAATCATCATGCGGCTGTTGTCGGTGAGATAGTCGGTGAGCAGGATATTCGGCTCGCCTTCGCGGATGGCGGCGGCCAGGCGCATGGCGATGGAGGAAATGGGAAAGCCGCCCTTGCCCTCATATTGCGAAGTCTCATATTTCTCGCCGGAGGGATAGTTAAATTCCGGGCGCGCGGTGTGGACGAAGACGGGCTCATGGGTCAGCTCGCCGTAGTAGATCTCGGGCCGAGTGAGTTTGAGGCTCTTGGCTTTGACTTCGGCCGGAGCATTATCGATGAGCAGGACCGGCAGTCCGTCGGGAGTGATCTGACTCACGGGGGCCATCACCATGCCATAGCCATGGGTGTAGATGAAAGCGGAATTGATGAAGTTGCGGGCGCCGGCGGGAAGCTGGGAGACATCGAGTTCGCGCGGGGCGAGCAGGACCTGGCGGTACTGGCCGTCGATGGTATAGCGCTCGACGTCGCTATCGTGGAAAGCGTAGTAGGGGCGCAGAGCCTGAATCTGGGTGATGGTGTCGTGAAAGGCGCGGGTGTCCCAGAGACGGACGTTATCGAGCGTAGCCTGGTGCAGGGAGGCGTCGATGGAGGCGTCGGGCTGCGCCTTGAATTCCACTTCGCGAACGTGCTGTTCGAGGCCGTAGGCGCTGCGGGTGGCGTGAATATGGGTCTGGATATAGGGCTGCTCGAGCGAGATTTCGTTGGGCCGGACATAGAGGGCCGAGACGGCGCGCGGAACCAGAAATGCCACCACCAGCGACAAGGCCATGGAGGCGGCGAAGAGCCAGCGGCCCATCCACACAAAGACGGCGGCGGCAAAGCAGGCCAGAATCACCAGCCATTGCAGGGGCAGGCCAATGTTGAGGTCCACATAATCGATGCCGACCAGGAAGGTGCCGTGTTCGTTATAGACCATCTCGTAGCGGCCGAGGAAGTAGTTGACGGCCACGGCCAGCAGCAGGACGACCGCCGCGCCGCGAAGAAATTTCGATTCCAGGCCGCCCTCGAGCCGCAGCAGAGACGGATCGAACTGCTGGGTATCGCGGATCTCGGAAACCCGGTGGCGCAGTTGCCAGCCGCGCGCAGCCAGCCAATAAAGCACGATCGAGACTACCGCCAGAGCGAGCACATAGCTGCGCAGTAGATCGTAAAAAGGAAGATCGAAGAGATAAAACGAAAGCGGTTTGCCGAACACGGCATCATGCCAGGCAGTGGTTTCTGCCGGTAGACCGCGCGAGCCGGCGAAGCGAACGACAGTCCAGGTATCCACCGAGGAGGCGGCAATCACATATCCCAGTAGCAGCAGCGCCAGGGCGGAGATGCGCGCGTAGATCCGGTGTTCGCGCAAACGGGCGCCGGCAAAACGGACAGCGCGGGCGTGAGCGATCCAGAGAACGGCAAACGCCAGAAGGGTGGCGGCCAACACGGGGGCCAAGCTGTACGTGAGCATGCTGAGCCAGGTATTGAGTTGACCCATTTCTTTCCACCATTGGAAATCGATGGTGTAGGAAGCAATGGAGCGGGCCCCCACGAGCAGGACCAGCAGAAGGACGATGAGGGTAATGCGGCCTGCCGGCGATTTGCGGGGACGCCGGCCGGTTTCAATCTGATACCGGGCCATGCCCAAGCGTAGCACCCGGGGGAGGGAGCGGGTGATCCGGCGTTTTCCTGCAAAAATAAGGTCGCAGGCCCAGGGAAACTCCGTAATCCTTCCAGCGCGATGTGTCTGAAATGGAATTGCTCCAGCCCTCTGATCCTGGTAAACTCAATGTTTCTGGTGCCCAATCTCGGAAACGGGGTCATTCATTGAAGTTCTGCCTATTCGGCTTGTTCCTGGTTGTCGCGGGTAGTGCGGTGGCGGAGCCGCTGGCGTCGCCGGCGGACGCCATCGTGGAAAGCTACTGCGCGGCCACGCGGGATCAGGAATTGTCGATCCAGAACGCGTCGATGGACGTGGAGATCCAGGCCTCGCTTCCCAAATTAAAGAAACAGGGGCGGCTGCACGCCCTTCGGCGCATTTCGGCGCTGGGCCGGATTACGTACGAGCACCTATTTTTCGAAGGGGACGGCACCATCAAGAACCAGGTGATTGCGCGTTATTTGACCGCGGAGATTGAGGCGCAAAAGAGCCAGGCGCCGTCCATGGCAGTGACGCCCGCCAATTACAAATTCAAGTACAAGGGCTCGGTGGAACCGGACGGGCGGCAGACCTATGTCTTTCAGGTCACGCCGAAGAAGAAGCGAGTGGGCCTGTATAAGGGAGAGCTGTGGATCGACGCGGCGACGTATTTGCGGGTCGAGGAAACCGGCACCCTGGTGAAGAGCCCCTCGATTTTTCTAAAGCGGGTGGCGTTTACGCGCACCTATGAGATTCGCGACGGAATCTCGGTGCCCCGGCAAGTGCAAAGCGAAGTAGAGACCCGCCTGGTAGGGAAGGCGGAATTGACCATCGATTTCAGCAATTTTTCCGTGGATGCCCCGCAGCGCACGGGAGTGGCCGCCGGTGGCGGCCAGTAACGCGCCGGCGCCGCGACGGCGCCCTTTCGAATCCTGGGAGAGCACATGCGAACACTGTTTCTGAATCCGCCGTCGTTTGAAGGTTTCGACGGCGGCGCCGGATCGCGCTGGCCCGCCTCGCGCGAGATCGAGTCGTACTGGTATCCGGTGTGGCTGTGCTATCCGGCCGGCTTGCTGGCCGACAGCAAAGTGGTGGACGCGCCGCCGCACAAGATCTCGATCGAGCAAACAGTGGCGATGGCGGGCGATTTCGAGCTGTTGGTTCTGTACACGTCGACGCCGGGCTTCACGGTGGATCTGAAGATCGCCGAGAGGATGAAGGACGCCAATCCGAAGCTGAAGGTGGCGTTCGTCGGGCCGCCGGTGACGACTGAGCCGGAGAAATCGCTGCGCCAGGGCAAAGCCATCGATTTCGTGGTGCGGCGCGAGTTCGACTACCAGATCGCGCAATACGCCCAGGGAAAACCGCTGGAGGAGCTTCCGGGCGTCAGTTATCGCAAGAACGGACAAATCATCAACAACCCGGAGGGGCCCGCCATCGAGAATCTGGACGAGCTGCCCTGGGTGACCAAGGTCTATCATCGGGATCTGGACGTGTCGCGCTACACGGTTCCGTTCCTGCTACACCCGTTCATTTCGTTTTACACCTCGCGCGGATGTCCGGCGATGTGCACGTTTTGTCTATGGCCGCAGACCACCTCGGGGCACCGCTGGCGGCTG
Source organism: Terriglobia bacterium (assembly GCA_020073145.1). Classification (GTDB taxonomy): domain Bacteria; phylum Acidobacteriota; class Terriglobia; order Bryobacterales; family Bryobacteraceae; genus PSRJ01. Next base: position 17,395 of record JAIQFS010000009.1, on the reverse strand, counting down.
CGCTCCACGGACGACGTGGCCAACGAAGTGCGGTATGCGCTCGAGCAGTTCCCCGGCATCAAGGAAATCTTCTTCGACGACGATACCTTCAATTACCGCAAAGAACGGACGATCGAACTCTGCAAGAAGCTGAAGCCGCTGAATTTCACCTGGTCGTGCACGTCGCGCGTCACCACCGACTACGACACGCTGAAGGCCATGAAAGACGCCGGCTGCCGGCTGCTGATCGTGGGGTATGAATCGGGCGAACAGCAGATTCTGAAGAACATCAAGAAGGGCGCCACCATCGAGATGGCCGCGCGCTTCACGGCCAACTGCAAGAAGCTCGGCCTGGTGATCCACGGCGATTACATCATCGGGCTGCCCGGGGAATCACACGAAACCATCCGCACGACCATTGAATTCGCCAAGCGGATGGACACCGAGACCATTCAGGTTTCGATCGCGGCACCGTACCCCGGGACGGAGCTGTACGATTACCTGCAAAACAACGGGTTGATCAAGATTGATGGCAGCATGTCGGACGACGCCGGGCATCAGCTTCCGAATTTTTCCTATCCGGGCCTGGACCAAGCGGACCTGGTGGACTGGGTAGAGCGCTTTTACGGCGAATACTTCTTCCGGCCGCGGGTCGCCTGGCGGATCATGCGGAAAGCCGTGTTCGACGGGTACGAGCGGAAGCGGCTCTACAAAGAAGCCCGGGAATACATGGCGCTGCGCGCGAAGCGGAAGAAATTCGTGACGGCCAGCAAGAGCGCCCGCCCGTCGGCGCCAGCCGCGGTATCCGGCGACTGAGCGTGGCGGCCGCTGCGCACCAGACCGGCGCCGCTGGAACGTCTTCACCGCACATGAGCAGCGAATCGGCTCGGTTGCGCTGGAAAACCTGGGTCTGCGCGTTGGTGGTGATCGTCTCCAACGTCGCCGGCAATTTCCTTCTGAAGTGGGGCATGCCGGCGGAATTACCCACGCCGCTGGCTTACATCACGGTTTTGTTTCGGCCGGTAGTGGCGCTGGGGGTGCTGCTGCTCATTCTCTGGCTGGCCTCGCGGATGGCGCTGCTCAGTTGGGCGGACCTCAGCTATGTGCTACCGGTGACAGCCGTCGGGTATGTGCTGGTGGCGATCGCGGGAAGGGTTCTGCTTCACGAACAGATCACCACGACACGCTGGGCAGGAATCGCGCTGATCATGTTGGGAGTCGTGCTGGTCGGCGGGGGCACGACGCCGCAAACCACGCGTCCGAACGCCGATGGCACGGAAGGCAGCCGATGAAGTGGGTGCTGCTGGGAATCATGGTGGCCGCCACCACGGTGGGCGAAGTGCTGCAAGCCATGGGCATGCGACGCCATGGCGAGATCCACGATTTCCGTCCGGGTGCGATCGGCCGCGCGGTGACCGTTCTGGCGCGCAACTGGCACGTGGTGACATCGGTGGTGGCGATGGCGGTTTCGTTCTTCGCCTACCTGGGATTGTTGACGGTCTCCGAACTCAGTTTTGCAGTGCCCGCGTCGGCGGCCACCTATGTGTTTGAGACCGTGCTCGCGAAATACGTGCTGCACGAGCAGGTGAACTGGCTGCGGTGGGCGGGGGCGTCACTGGTGGTCTGCGGCGTGGCGCTGGTCTCGCTGTGATCGGGCTGGCCGTGCCCGCGTTGGCGGCGGCCGCCTACTACCTGCTGGCGATCGTGGCGGCGATTCTGTGGCGCAGGTCCGCCAGCGGGCCGCTCGCCCTGCCGCCGGTTTCCATCCTCAAGCCCATGTATGGGACCGAGGAAGGGCTGTACGAGGCCATCCGCTCGCATGCCGCGCAGGACTATCCCGAATTCGAGATTCTTTTCGGCTTCGGGGATGCGGACGACCCCGCGCGCGCCGAAGTGGAACGGCTGCAGCAGGAATTTCCCGGGCGGAGCCTGCGCGCGATCGTGGCCCGGCCGGATGCGCCGAATGCCAAGGTCGCGGTACTGGCGGAACTGGCCCGGCAGGCGCGATACGGTCTGCTGGTGGTGAACGATGACGACATTGTGGCCGGCCCCGGTTACCTGCGCTCGGTGGTGGCGCCGTTCGCGAATCCGCAAACAGGCCTGGTGACCTGCCTGTATCGGGCGCCGGCGCGGTCATTCCCTTCCCTGATCGAAGGCCTGGGAATCGCCACCGAGTTTGCGCCGAGCGTGATGGTGGCGCGGCTGCTGGGAGTGGCGGATTTCGCGCTGGGCTCCACCATGGCGGTGCGGGCCGAGACGCTGCGGGAGATCGGCGGCTTTGAAGCGATCGCCGATTATCTGGCTGACGACTATCAACTGGGCCGGCGGGTGGCCGCGCGCGGCTACCGCGTGGAATTCGCTTCGGCGGTGGTCGAAACCGGAGGCGGCGGCCGTGCATCGTGGGGCGGAATGTGGAGACACCAGTTGCGCTGGTCCCGCACGATCCGCGTGTCGCAGCCGCCGGGCTACTACGGATCGGTGGTGACCCACGCGACGGTCTGGGCGCTGGTCGCCTTCCTGGCGGGGCAGTGGTGGGCGGGAACGGCGGCCCTGGCTCTGCGGCTGGTGGCGGCCGCGCTGGCCGGGGGCGTGATTCTGGAGGATCGGCAGGTGTGGCGCTGGTTCTGGCTGATTCCTTTTCGAGATCTGTTCGGGTTCGCGGTCTGGATGGGCGGATGCTTCGGGTCGACGGTGGACTGGCGGGGCAGGACGCTTCGGCTACGGAGAGACGGCAGGATCACGGAAGAATCGTGACCGGGAAACGCGAGCGGGGTGCGGCGCAATGGCTTAACGGCGCGAGCCTGTCATGGGGTGCGTCCAATTGTACAGCGCCCACATCAGCGCCCCGACCAGCATCACCAGAATCAGCACCGCGGGGATATCCAGGCTGGCCATAAAGGCCTCCTCAACCAGAATTATAGCTCTGAAAGTCCGCTTCGGGCAACCGCAGCATTCCAGTCAGTGCTGCGATGGCCTTTGAGCGCGGGCCTGATGCACCATGGCGACGAAGCGGCGCGCTAACTCGCCAATCCAGTGGTCCTGCCGCAGGTGGATGGCCTCCTGAGGGATGAGTTCGCTTCCAATGCCCAAGGCGACCGCGCCCGCCGCGATGAAGTCCGCGGCGGTCTGTTGGTTGACGCCTCCCGCGGCGATGAACTTCAGGTGCGGGAACGGCCCCTTCAAGGCGCGGATGTAGCCAGGGCCTCCGACCGGGGCGCAGGGAAAGATCTTGATGAAGTCCGGACCGGCCTTCTCCGCGGCCATCACCTCGGTGGGCGTCAACGCGCCCGGGAACACGACGAGATTGTGTTTTACGGCGAACTCGACGATTTCCAGATCGAGACCGGTGCTGGTCAAGAACTGCGCGCCCGCATCCAGGCAACGGTTGGCGGTTTCGAGATCGGAGACGGTGCCCGCTCCGGTAATGACATCCGGATTGCTCCGCGCCAATTCCGCGATCACTTCGACGGCGCCGGGGATGGTCATGGTGACTTCGACGATGGGGATGCCGCTATGCGCGACCGTCTCGGCGGCGAAGATCGCGTCCTGCGGAGCGGAAACGCGAATGGCTGGAATGATGCCGATCTCTTCGATGCGGGCTCGAACTTGTTCCTTAGTCATAGCAAAGTCACTCTGGCTGCGCTGGCGGAGCGTGTCGATCAGTCTTCTCCGATCCGGTGTTCTTCGGCGGGCGGGAGTTCGTCTCGATCTCCCGCGACCCAAACATACAAGGTGGGGAGAAGATAAACCCCCAGGACCAACGCCGCCACCAGACCGCCCACAATCACGATGGCGAACGGCCTCTGGGAGTCGGATCCGATTCCGCGCGAGAGGGCCGCGGGCAGCAATCCCAGACTGGCCACCAGCATGGTCATGCTGATGGGACGGAGACGCTGCACCGAACCTTGAATGGCGGCGTCCACGATGCTGAATCCGCGGGCGCGCAGCTGGTTGATGTACTCGAGCATGATGACCCCGGTCTGCACGGACACGCCGAACAGCGCCAGGAACCCGACTCCGGAGGAGACGCTGAAATGGGTGCCGGTGAGCAGCAACGCCAGCAGGCCTCCGATGGGCGCCATGGCGACATTGGCGAAAATCAACGCCACCCACTTCAACGACTTAAACATGGTAAAGAGGATCATGCAGATGACCAGGAGGGTCACCGGCACCACCACCATGAGCCGCTGGGACGATCGCTTCTGGCTCTCGTATTCGCCCGCCCAATCGATGCGGTAGCCTTCGGGGAGCTTGACCTTCTGGCGGACTTTCGCCATGGCCTCTTCCACGGTGCTTCCGAGATCGCGGCCTTCGACACTGTACTTGATGGCGACGTAGCGCGAACTGCCCTCGCGGTAAATTTCCGAGGCGCCATCGAGCACGTTCACGTGGCACAACTGCGCCAGGGAAACGCGCTCGCCGGAGGGGCTGAGGATCCGAATTTTTTCGATGGCCTCCTTGGTATCGCGATCGTCGCGCTGATAGCGCGCCACCAGATCGTAGCGCCGCTCGCCCTGCAGCACCTGGGTGACGGCCTTACCGCCGACGGCGGTCTCGATGGCGTCCTGCACATCCGCCACGTTGATGCCGAACCGGGCGGCCTCATCGCGATCGACTTCGAACTCCGCGTTGGGCTGGCCGATCACGCGAAACAGGCCGAGATCGGCAACCCCCTTCACGGTCTTCAGAACATCCACAATCTGGTCGCCGGTCTCTTCCAACTGCTTGAGGTCGTCTCCGTAGATCTTGATGGCGGATTGGCCCTTGACGCCGCTGACCGCCTCCTCCATGTTGTCGGCAATCGGCTGGGAAAAATTCCAGAGCACGCCGGGGATCTTCTCCACTTCGCGATCCATGGCCGCGATGAGGGCTTCTTTGTCCTGGCGAAAGACGGGCCGCCACTGTTCCTTGGGCTTCATGTCGATGAAGTACTCGGTATTGAAGAAGCCGGCCACGTCGGTTCCGTCGTCGGGACGCCCCACCTGGCTTACCACCTGGGTGACTTCGGGGAATGAGGCAAAGATCAGACGGGCCTGGTCGGCCACACGGGTGCCTTCGGTGGGGCCGGTGCTGGGCGCCAGGGTGCCGCGGGCCCAGACGGCGCCTTCGTCGAGGTGCGGGAGGAATTCCGAGCCGATGGCACCGCCCAGGCCCAGGTAGGCGGAAACGCCCAGGGCGCCCGCGGCAGCGGCCACCGTCACCCAGCGAAATCGAATGGCGTAGCTCAACGTCCTGCGATACAGGTTGGTCATCAGTTCCATACCCGGATTGCGCCATTCCCGGACGTTCGCGCTAAAAACGAAGCTGGCGAGAACCGGCGCGATCAGCATGGAGAAAATCAGGGCCCCGAGAAGCGCAAAGGACACGGTCCAGGCCATGGGCTTGAACAAGCGCCCCTCGACGCGCTGCAACGTGAAAATGGGCAGGTACGCGGTGATAATGATGCCGATCGAGTAAAACACGGGGCGCTGGACCTCATGGGCCGCGCGCCGAATCCGGTCCATTTTGGTGCCGGACTGATTCTCCTCATGGCCCAGATAACGCACGATGTTCTCCACCATCACCACGGCGCCTTCCACCACCATGCCGAAATCCAGCGCCCCCAGGGACAACAGGTTGGCGGGAATTTTATTCAAGTTGAGACAGGTGGAGGCGAACAACAGGGAAAACGGAATGGTGAGGGCGACAATCAGCGCGCCGCGCACGTTGCCGAGAAAAAGCAGGAGGATGAGGGCCACGAGAATGATGCCCTCCGTGAGGTTGTGCAGCACCGTATGCGTGGTGTAGTGCACCAGGTTACTGCGGTCGAGGTGGGGCACAATCTTCACGCCGCGCGGCAGAACGTGTTGGTTCAGGTCGTCCACCTTTTCGTGGATGGCGTCGAGGGTGGTGTCGGAATCGGCGCCCTTGCGGAGGAGCACGATGCCCTCGACGACGTCGCCGTTGTCGACAATCTTGCCATCCTCGCGGTGAATGGCCTTGGCGATGCGGCCGAGCCGGATCTTCGGCCCCTGCGATACGGTTCCGATGTCTTCGATCCGAACCGGCGTGCCGCTTTGGGTCTTGACCACGATTCTCTGGATATCGCGGACGTTGCGGACCAGCCCGATGGCGCGAACGTTGATCTGCTGCAGGCCGGCCTCCACAAAACTGCCGCCGGCGTTCACATTATTGTTGGACAGCTGCTGTTCGACCTGGCCGATCGAGAGACCGTAGGCGATCAACTTATCAGGATCGATGCTGACCTGATACTCGCGCGTGATCCCGCCGAAACTGACGACGTCGACTACGTTGGGAACGGACTTGAATTCTTTTTCCAGGGTCCAATCCTGGAGCGACTTCAGGTCCATGGGATCGTACCGGGGATTGGTGCTGTGCAGCGTATACCAGTAGATCTGGCCGACGGGGCTGTAATCGGAGCCGATCTGGGGCTGCAGGCCGGCGGGCAGGGTGAGCTGGGAGAGGCGTTCGAGGACCTTCTGGCGATTCGAGTCATCGGTGGACTCATCATCGAAGATCAGCATGAGACTCGAGAGCCCGAACACGGAAAAGGAGCGGAGGTGATCGAGGTGAGGAATGCCGTTCATCACGATCTCAGTGGGGATGGTGACCTGCTGCTCGACCTCTTCGGCGGCGTGGCCGGGCCACTGCGTGATGACCTGAACGTAGTTGTTGGCGACGTCCGGATAAGCCTCGACGGGAAGATTATGGAAGGAGATTGCGCCCCAGACCAGCAGCACAACCGCGCCCACCACCACCAGAAACCGGTTTTTCAGGGAATTGTCGATGAGCGCCCGAATCATTACGGTTCCAGCATGTTTTCCAGGACCAGGGCGTTGGAGACCACGCGATCGCCGGGTTTGATGCCGGAAACGATTTCCTGCATGTTCCCGGGGAGCATGTCGCCGCCGACCACCTCCACGCGGCGGAACTGGCGATCGCCTTCGAAGAGATAGACCCACTCGCGATCGTGCAGATGCAGGACGGCCGCCGCCGGCACGGAGGCGCGGATCTGCCGGGCCTCGCCGTGGAAGGTCGCGGTCACAAACATGCCGATCCGGAAGGTACCGGGATTGCTCACCTGGATGCGGACTTTGGCGGTGCGGATGTTGGGATCGAGAATGGGGCCGACGTTGCTGATCCGGCCTTTCCACACCCGGCCGGGATAGGCATCCAGGTAAATATCGGCCCCATCGCCGACATGCACTTTGGCCAGATCGTTCTCATAGACGTCGCACACGATCCAGACTTCGGAAAGGTCGGAAATCGTAAACAAGTTGGGAGAATTGTCGAGGGTCTTGATGCCGGCGGCCGCCGTGACATTTTGTTCGGTGATGACTCCCGAAACCGGCGCGGTGATATCCACCAGAGCGGAAGGACGGTCGGCGTCCGCTCCGAGCAGGCGCAGGTGTTCGCGCGCGGTATCGACATCCACTTTGGCTTTGGCGTCGGCATCCTCGGCCACTTCGACGTCCTTCTGGGCAACGGCGCCCCGGTCGTACAGGAGCTTGGCCCGGTCCAGTTGCGAGGCCGTCAGCCTTGCGTCCGCCTGGGCGCGACGATAGTCGGAGAAAGCGGCGGAGATGTCGTTGCTCTGGACGCGCACGAGCAGTTGGCCTTTGGTCACGGAATCCCCCAGACGCGCGTGGATTTCCATGACGCGCCCGGAAGCCAGCGACACCACAGGAACGTTCCGGGAAACGTCGGGACTGACCAAGCCGGTGACTTTCAACTCGGGCGTCACCTTGAGTTCGAGGGCGGTGGCAATGGGAAACTGTTCGGGGCGATCGACCTTGAACACATTGACGTCGCCTTCATGCTCCACCTGGGCGGGCGGCGGAGCGGCGGCCGTGGGATCGATCTTGCCTTCGGCGTTGCAGCCGGCCAGCCCGAAGGCCAGTAACAGAGAGAGAATGACGATCCACCAAACAGAGCATTTCATGGGATAACTTCTCGTCCGATCGCAAGGTTCAACTGAGCCGCGGCGGTGAGATACGACGCCACGAGATTGATGTAGGCCACCTGGGTCGCCCGGTAGTCTCGTTGGGCGTCGAGGTAATCGACCAGAGCCGCCTGGCCGCGCTGATAGGAGAAGGACATGGTGTCGCGGACGGCGGTGGCGGTTGGCAGGTACGTATCCTTATACGGCTTCAAGAGACTCAAGGCGCTCATCAAGGTGTAATAACCGGAATCTACGTCACTGAAAACCTGGGCCTGGGTGGCGTCCCGCGCGCGCTCGGCGCGCCGAATATCGATTTGCGTGCGCGTCTTCTCGCCCTGATTGCGATCGAAGATGCGGAGGGGAATGTTGATGCTGAAACCCAGATAAGCCGGGATGGGCGGGTTTTGCGCCGACACGTCCAACCCGAAGGAGGGATCGGTGGAGCCGTTGGCGACCGCCAGCCGGTGGTCGGTCTGGGCCTTGTCGATGGCCTGGACGGCCGCCTTCAGATCGGGCCGGGCATCCTGGGCTAGCATCCGGAACTCTTCGAGCGGCATCACCCGGTCCGAGAAGTCAAACGGCCCGGAGACGTCCATCTGATCGACCGGGGTCCGGCTGTTCAATAGCGTGAGCAGGGTAATCTTGGCGGTCCGCAGATTCACCTGGGCGGAGGCGAGGTCGGATTCATATTGAACCCGTTGCAGGACCAGCCGATTGAGGTCGAGCTGGGAAATGTCACCGGCGCGGAACCGGTCGCGATTGATGCTCAGCGCTTGATCGTAGTAGTCGAGGTTCTCTTTGGCGTTGGCCAGCAAGGCCTTGGCTTGCAGCGTCTGGACAAAGGCGCTGCGCAGGTTGAAGAGCAGATTCCGCTCCAGGTCGGAAACCTGGGATTGCGCGATGGCGGTTCCCTTCTGCGCGCTTTCCCGGCGCAACTCGCGTTTATGCTGCCGCTCATGCAGATAGTTGGCCGATGCGACAGGCAGGGCGTATTGGAAGGGACGGTAGGCGTCCCCGCTGCCGTTCAGCGTGGGCTGCTTGGAAAACGGGTTCACCTGGTCGATCGCCGCCGTGAAGTCCGGGTTGGGGCGAAGATAGGCGGTGACCTCTTGCGCCTTGGATTCCAGCACATTGATCTGGGCGGCCTGGAGCGTGGGGTTGGCGGCTTCGAAACGGTCCTTCACCTGCTGCCAGGTCAGGGCCGTCTGAGCGAACGCGGCGGGCAGCCCGCAACTGACTGCGAGGCCGGCCAGCCCCACGCAGAGAGCCCATCGGCGCGGAGCCGCCGGCACAGCTTGCCGGCCACGCGCAACGCGAACCTTCCACAATCGTTTTGCGATTCTCATTCTTCACCTGACTTCCATGCACGGAACACGAAGGCCCAACGCCATCGAGCATCGGCACCAAACCTGGGACGGAATTCAGGCGAGCGGAGGGCCGCGTCCAGACCGGCAGAGCACCGGGCGGCTCAGCACCTGCCGGCGCAGCGTAAGTACAAACGAGACGCAGCACAAGGCCAGCGCGAGAGCGTAGACGAACGAAAGTTGAAAATGACTCAGGGACTCCAGGAGCCGGAACAGCTGAAGGTTGGCTTTCTCCTTGGAATCTTCCGGCACCGTGTTGCCGACGCCACCGTGTTTACCCAGATGACTGTTGAGCAGCGAAAAGCTGAACAGGTCGTCGCTGGTGGAAACGCTGGGAAACAACGCGACCGTCACAATGAGAACGACGAAAAAACGTTTGCACCGGGAGCGGAACGCGCTATGCGGGAAACGGCGCTTCTCGAGGAATGCAAGCAGGATGAGCGCAGCAACACCCAGTCCGAGCCAAATCAGGTTCAGGGCGGTGTCGAGGGTCATGGGCAACATCAGCTTCGAGCGGTCTTCAGGGACCGGCGGCGAGCACCAAGGCGCTCAAACCGGCATATGGCACCTTGACCTATTGTCATATCTTTGGCCGCGGCTTTGCAACCTGCCGTCGGAGAACGGTAACCTGACTTGCGACGGGCTAGAATGGGCTTTCTTCATGTCCCGAACTCACACAGCGATCACCGACGAGATGGCGGAATACATCGCCAGCGTGACCCTCCGCGAGCCCGAGGTCCTAAGGCGCTTGCGGGAGGCGACCACGGACCATCCCAACGCTTCCTTATGTTCGGCGCCGGAACAGGTGCAGTTGTTGCACCTGCTGGCCCGGCTCGTTGGGGCCAGGAAGACTCTGGAAGTCGGGGTGTTCCTGGGCTACAGCTCGACCTGGGTGGCACTGGCTTTGCCGCCCGGCGGCCGATTGGTTGCCTGCGAACGCAGTAGCGAATGGGCGGCAGCCGCCCAGCGCACCTGGCGCGAAGCCGGAGTGGAAGACAAGATCGACCTGCGGGTGGGGCCGGCGCTGCTCACTCTGGATGCACTGATCGCGAGCGGCGAGGCGGGGACGTTCGACCTGGCGTTTATCGACGCCGACAAGACCAACTCGGACAATTATTACGAACGCGCGCTGGTTTTAGTGCGGAAAGGCGGCCTGATCGCGGTGGACAACGTGCTCTGGCACGGGGCCGTGATCGACCCGAGTGTCCGCGACCCGGATACCGAAGCCATCCGCGCGTTCAACCGCAAGTTGCACGGCGACGCGCGCGTGGCCCTCAGCCTGGCGACCATGGGCGACGGGCTGATGCTGGCGTGCAAGCTCTGAGGCCTCCCCACGGCGGGCCATTCGTGGTATCAAAGAAAGAACTATGACGATCATCAGCCGGCGGGAATTCGGCGGCGCACTCGCGATTCTGGGCGCGCAGGCGGGTCAGCTATGGGGCGCTCCGAGCCTCGATGAGACGCTGCGCGAGAGTATGCGGCGCAGAAAAATCCCGATGGTCACGGCGATGACGGCCACGGCCGACAAGACCACCTATTCCGGCGCCTTCGGCAAGCGGGATGCGGAGTCCGGGGTGGACGTGACCATCGATTCCATCTTTGCCATCGCGTCGATGACCAAGGCCATCACGACAACCGCGGCCCTGCAACTGGTGGAGCGCGGCAAGCTGACGCTGGACGAACCGGCGTCCAAGCACCTGCCCGAGTTGGGCAAGGTGCAGGTGCTGACCGGTTTCGACGCCGCCGGAAAGCCCATCCTGCGGCCGGCCACCAAGCCGGTCACGCTGCGCAACCTGATGACGCACACTTCGGGTTTCGCCTATGACACGTGGGATGCCGATATCGCGAAATACACCGCGCAGGCCGGAGCCAATCTGACGCCGGGCACCGTGGCGCCGCTGATCCCGCTGGCGTTCGAGCCGGGCACTCGCTGGCAGTACGGCTACGGGCTCGACTGGACGGGACGGCTGGTGGAAACCGTCAGCGGCCAGACGCTCGAGCAGTACTTCCAAAGCAACATCCTGCAGCCGCTGGGCATGAAAGACACCAGTTTCATTCTGCCTCCGGAGAAGTTCGACCGCTTGGTCAGCGTGTCCCAGCGTCAAGGCGACGGCGTGCTCAAAGAGAATCCTCGGACGCAGCCTGCACCGCCCAAGGCGTACAACGGCGGCGGCGGACTGAACTCCACCGCGCCCGACTACGTGCGCTTCATGCAGATGATTCTGCGGCACGGGCGCGGCCCCGCAAAAGAGCAAATCCTGCAGGCGAAGACGGTCCAGATGATGGCGTCCAATCAGATCGGACCGCTCGGGGCCGGAAGGCTGAAGACCGCGCGGCCCGCCCTCTCCAGCGACGTGGACTTCCATCCCGGCTTTGAAGACAAATATACCTTTGGCTTCCTGATGAATCCCGCCGCGTACAAAGGCGGGCGTTCGGCCGGAAGCCTGGCCTGGGCCGGTGTCTACAACACCTACTACTGGATCGACCCGCGGCGCGATCTGTGCGCGGTGGTGATGATGCAGTTCCTGCCGTTCGCGGACAAAGAAGGCGTCGGCCTGCTGGGCGACTTCGAGCGGGCCGTGTACGCGAACGGCTAGCGGGAGCATCGATCTGGGAAAACCCTACTCGATCATGCCGTTACGCACGGCGAAGCGGACCAGGTCGTTGATGCTGTGCAGGTTGAGCTTCTCCATGATGCGGCCACGGTGCGCGTCCACCGTATAGACGCTCAAGTTCAACACGCCGGCGATTTCCTTATTGGTCTTCCCTTCCGCCAGCATCTGCAGCACTTCCCGCTCCCGGCTGGAGAGCAGGTCGATGGGGTTGGTGACGTGCTTGCGGTAGTCATCGAGAACGGCGTCGGAGACGCCGGGGCTGAGATAGCCTTCGCCCTGTGCCACGGCGCGCACGGCGGCCACCAGGTCGTTGGCGCCGGAATCCTTGAGCAGGTAGCCGCGCGCTCCGGCGCGCAGCACTTCCCGCACATAGACCGAATCCTTGTGCATGCTGAGAGCGACGACGCGGGCGTGGGGGACGGAGGCCGCCACCCGCCGTGTGGCCTCGATGCCATTCAATTCCGGCATGGCGACATCCATCACCACCACGTCCGGTTTCAAGGACTCGGCCAGTTCGACGGCCTCGCGGCCGTTGCCGGCTTCGCCAACGATCTCCATGTCGGGCTGGGCATCGAGGATCATCTTGAAGCCCTGGCGCACCACGGGGTGATCGTCAGCCAGAAGTATGCGAATACGTTTCATGCCGGATGGGGACCCGCACCTCAATTACAACACCCTGGCCGGGGCGGGAGCGGACGCTGACATCGCCGCCGGCGCTGCGGGCGCGGGCACGCATGCCGATCATCCCCATGCCGCGGCCGTTGGCGGGAGTCTCGGGCAGGCCGTCTCCGTCATCCCTCACCGAGAGATCAATCTGGTCGCCGCCGGATTTCAGCGCTACGCGAACGTGGCGGGCATGGGCATGCCGGGCCACGTTGGTGAGCGCCTCCTGCGCGATGCGGAACAGGTGGGTCTCGGTTTCGTCAGGCAGCCGGCCGGAATAACTCGACTGCAGATCGACGGCAATACCGGTGCGCGCGGCGAAACCGTCGCAGAGCCAGCGCAGGCCGGCTTCGAGGCCGAAATCGTCGAGGATGGTGGGCCGCAGGAGCTGGGACATCTGGCGGACGTTGCCGATGGAATCATCCACCAGGCGGAGGCAGTCGGCGAGGCGAGCGGGGTCGACCGGGCCGCCGGATTGGAAGGCCGCCAGGTTGGTTTTCACAGCGGTCAGGGACTGGCCCAGCTCGTCATGCAGTTCGTGCGAGAAACGCCGGGCGGTGGCTTCCTGGTCTTCCAACAGATGCCAGGAAACGCGGCTCAGCTCCGCGGTCTGCCATTCCATCTGGCGCACGAGGCTCGATACCAGCTTGACCGTGGCTCCGGCAAACAGCAGGGCCAGCAGGATGCTGAGGGAGGCAAAGAGGAACGAGGCCGAGAGCAGGCGCGACGAGCGGCGATCGATCTGCGCCTGCGCGGCGCTTGCCTTGCGGTATTCGGCGGCGATCAGTTTTCCGATCACGGAAACGAAGGCTTCGTGATCGCGGAACAGCTCGATGGGCGCATAGGTTTCGACGTTTTCATCGTTGAGCAGGCGGCGGGCTTCGTTGGAGAACTCCAGAGACGCCTGTCTCAGCCTGCCCCACAGAGCCGAGTCGGCGGTCTGCGCGCCTTGGGAGGCGATGCGGTCGAGGTCGGTATCGGCCTGCTGGAGCTGACTCATGATGTGGTCGTAATCCAACGAGTCGGGGTCCCGCGCCAGGATGGAAAACACCTCGCTCAGGCTGGTCTGCTGCTTCTGCAACTCGTCGATCAGGCGGTTGGCGACGGATTGCTCGCGAACCATGCTGGCCGCGTTCTCCTGGATCGAGCGGATGTTCCGGATCCCCACGAGAGCGGCCGCCAGCAAGAGCAGGATGACCAGCGCGAAGCCGGCGATGAGGACCCGAAAGATGTTCTGATGCGTGATGGGGCGCGGGGGCATAGCCGTTTCCAGTATCGCGCCGGAGGCGTTTCCGGGGCATCCCCCCAATCGGCTAGACGGGCAGACTAATAAACATTAACCGTCGTAGCCCCAGATTCGGGGGAGCGGCTAGCCTACCGAGGCTATCGTGTTTCCGGGCCGCCGGCCTCATGATGAGGATGTAAGCGGGCGCAGGACCCGCCAGGAGGAACCATCATGAAGAAAAGTTTACTTGCGATCGGGTTGGCTCTGGCCAGCACGCCGTTCATTTTCGCCGCTCCGCAGGCCAGCACCACCGCGCCCGCTGCCAAGACGGCCACCACGCAGAAGACCAAAAAGCACGTCAAGAAGGGCCACAAGGCTCCCAAGGCCACCAAGCCGGCTGCGAAGTAACGCAGCGCCAGCGGCAGGTAGCCTGGCGCGGCTCGGGATTTCCAGCGGAACCGGGCGCGCCCGTCACGGGCCCCGTCAGCCTTCCCCACGAGGACTGGCGGGGCTCCGTTGTTTCCCCGCCCGGATCCGCATTCCTTCCGCCCAGCGCAGATACCGCAGCAGATCCCGCCTCTGTTTCCACGCAAATTTCCAGAACCCGGCGAAGGTGATCTCGGCGGCATGCAGGCCCCCGTACGTCTCCATGCGCCAGCGCAAATACGGACTGCACCAGGGGCGCAGGCGATACCCGCGGGTCAGGCGCCAGAGGAGACCCAGCATTACTTCGGCGAGGGGCGCGAGGGGCTGCTGCCCTGGTCGGGGGTGGCGTAATAGCCATTGCGGGTACGGACGGTCAGACCGCCCGGCCCCTTGACGGAGACTTTGATTTGCCGAAACGTTCCGTCCATGGACTGGTTGGCGGGCGTGTAGACGATGGAATACTGGTTGCGGATGTTGCGCGCCACCTGGTGCGCAATGCGCTCCACCTCGGAAACATCCTTGGGGAAGAACGTCTCGCCGCCCGAAACCTCCGCGAGGGTATCGAGGGCCTTTTCGGCGCGCTTGGCTTCGCCTCGCTCCTCTTCGCTCAGCAGACCCACCGAATAAATCAAAACGCCGCTCTGTTGGGCAGCCTTCACCAGCTTCTCCAGGCTCACCAGGCTGGCGTTGTCATTGCCGTCGGTCACCACCACCAGCACCTTCTTGTCCTTGTGCGCCTTCTCTTTGAGGTGATCGATGGAGAGGCGGATGGCGTCGCGCATAGCGGTCCCGCCGCGCGAATCGATGCGGGTCAGAGCCTCCTCCATTTCCTTGATGTTATTGGTGAAATCCTTGCCGTTGGGGAGGTCTTTATAGGCCTCCTCATTAAAATTGACAACGAAGACTTCATCGCTGGGGTTGGAATCCTTCACCAATGTGAGCGCGGCGGCTTCCACTTTGGCGCGCTTGTCCCGCATGCTGCCGCTATTGTCGACGATCAATCCCATGGAAACCGGGGTGTCTTCCCGCTTGAAGCTGCGGACCTGCTGCATCACGCCGTTTTCATAAACGGTGAAGGCTTCCCGCGGAAGGTTGGTGACCAGGTGCCCGTTGCGGTCGATGACGGTCACGTGCAAATCGACCACGCGGGTATCGGCGCGAAACACCGCTCCGCTGTCCTCCGGCGCGTCCGGGGGCGCGGGCGGTTGAACCTGCTGGCCCCAAAGAGAGAGGCCCACGGCCGCGATGGCGGCCGCGAGCGCTGAAAAAGAAAGCCTGGGTATGTGGCGCATTATTTGTTGAGTGAAGTTCGAGCTTCCGTGCCGGCCTGATCGGGAGTGGCATAGTAGCCGCTCCGGGTGCGCACGGTAGGGGCGCCGGGCCCCTTGGCGACGACTTTGATCTGCCGGAAAGTGCCGTCCATGGATTGGTTGGACGGCGTGTACACGATCGAATACTGGTTGCGGATGTCGCGCGCCACCTGGTGCGCGATGCGCTCCACTTCGGAGACATCTTTGGGGAAGAACGTCTCGCCGCCCGTGGCTACCGCCAGGGCATTGAGCGCGCGTTCGGCGCGCTTGGCTTCGCCGCGCTCCTCCTCGCTGAGCAGCCCCACCGAATAAATCAGAACGCCGCTCTGTTGCGAAGCTTTCACTAAGTTCTCCAAGCTGATCAGGCTGCTATTGTCGTTGCCGTCGGTCACCACCACCAGCACCTTCTTGTCCTTGTGGGCTTTCTCTTTGAGATGGTCGATGGACATGCGGATGGCTTCGCGCATGGCGGTCCCGCCGCGCGAATCGATGCGGGTCAGCGCTTCTTCCATTTCCTTGATGTCGCTGGTGAAATCCTTGCCGTGGGGAAGGTCGTTAAAGGCCTCGTCATTGAAGTTGACGACAAAGACCTCGTCCTCTGGATTGGAATCCTTCACCAACGTGAGCGCGGCGGCTTCTACCTTGGCGCGCTTGTCGCGCATGCTGCCGCTATTGTCGACGATGAGGCCCATCGAGACCGGCACGTCTTCCCGTTTGAAGGTGCGGATCATCTGCTGGACGCCATTTTCGAAGACCGTAAACGCCTCTTTCGGCAGGTTGGTGACCAGATGCCCTTTCTTATCCACGACGGTGGCGTGCAGATCGACGACCCGCGTGTCCGCGCGGAAGATGAGGCCACTCTGGGGCGGCGCTTCCGGATCGGCCGCGGGCCGGGCCGGCTGGCCGCGCAGCAGAAGGCCCGTCATCAGCAGGATGGCGGTCGACACACCGGTATGGAGTTCTTTATTGAGGCGGGGCATAATAGCCGTGTCTCCAGAAAGCCCGGAGAGCGCCCAGTCCTCGCGGCTGGATCAGCTTCACATCCACGCGCCGGTACTTCCCGTCATGCTGCGTATTCTGGGGCGAATAGCCGAGAATGTACTGATGGCGGAGTTCCACCCCGATTTTGGCGGCGATGTCCGGTAATTCGTTCAAGTTCACCACCGGGTATTGGCGGCCCCCGGTCTGCTCGGCGATCTCCGACAACAGTCCCGGGCCGGCCATCTCCTCCGGCGTCCGGCTGCGCGACCCAAGCGGCTCGTAGATTCCGATCGCATAAATTTGGACGTCCGCTTCCTTCACCAGGTTCTTGATTTCTCCCTCGGTGTAGCGGCTGCTGTTATCGCCTCCATCGGAAATGATGAGCAGCGCCTTGCGCGGGTTTTTGGCTTTCTTCATTTCGGAAAGCGCCAGATAGACGGCGTCGAGCAGAAGCGCATTGCGGAACAGCCCGACGTCGAATTCGTGGCGCAGCAGCACACCGCGCATCCCCTCGAACACGTGTGCCGGCGGAAGCGCGTACGCGATCACCTGCATCGCCGGCGGCAGCACGGCGATCGGATAGTAGACGCCGGACACCGGCGCGACCAGGAAGATCGCCGCCCACGCGAGCTCCTCGGCGCCGAGCCCCTGTCGCAGGAGCATCGCAGACACCGCGAGGCCGATTGCCCAGCCAAAAATCAGCAGGCAGGTGAAGAAGGCGATGAGCGGCAGCCCCATCGAGAAGATGGAGTAGCGGAACAGCAGCCAGGCGAACACGCAGGCGCCGCCGACGCCGATCAGGGTGCGCATGACGCTCATCGTCAGCTGCGCTGCGACGAACTCGTGCAGACGCAGCGGACTCACGAAAAGGTTGCCGAGGTTGCGCGAAT
>JAIQFS010000001.1 GCA_020073145.1 Terriglobia bacterium | reverse complement strand
CCGCGCCCTCAAGGACTTGCAAAAACTCCACCGGGCCGCCCAAACCTCCCCAGCGAAACCCCAAGCCGCCGAAGAATTGGCTTCGTTCCCCCCGGATCCCGTCCCGGATCCCGCTCCGCCTCCCGGCCCGCTCCCCATCAGCTTCGTTCCGCCGGAGCCCCAAGCCCTCTGGCGAAAGTCCACGAAGCCGCCGGCCCAGCCCACCGACCCACTCTCCCCGTTTGCCTTTCTCGCTCCGCCCCCACTCGGCATCAGTCCGCCGCCCCATGGATTCAAACGCCGCTGAGCCGCAGGCGAAGCGCACCGAATCCTTTTGATTTTTGCCTTTTGCCCTTTGCCTTTTGACTTTTTCTTGCCGCTACGCCGGAATAGCCGCTTTTTCCGGACTAAGCATCCGCCCGATGAACCCCGTATCCAGCCGTCCCGCCTGGAAATCCGGATGCGCCAGGATCCGCCGGTGCAGCGGGATTGACGTATGGATGCCTTCGATGATGAACATATCGAGCGCGCGATTCATGCGCCGGATCGCCTCCGCCCGGTCTACCCCGTGAGTGACCAGTTTGGCCACCAGCGAATCGTAAAACGGCGGGATCACGCAGTCGGTGTAGACCCAGGTGTCCACCCGCACTCCCATGCCGCCCGGCATGTGGAAACCGGTGATGCGGCCGGCCGAGGGCGCAAACGTCTCCGGATTCTCCGCGTTGATCCGGCACTCCAGGGCGTGGCCGCGCACTTCCACCGGGCCGCGCAGAATGTCGCCCAGCCGCTCCCCTTGCGCGATCCGGATCTGCGCCTTCACAATGTCGATGCCGGTCACGAACTCCGTCACCGGGTGCTCCACCTGCACCCGCGCGTTCATTTCGATGAAGTAGAGCTTGCCCTGCTCGTCCATCAGGAACTCCACCGTTCCCGCGTTGGTGTAGCCCGCCGTCGCCATGGCTTTCTTCAGGGCCGCCGCCATCTCCCCCCGCAGCCGGTCGTTCATGGCGGGCGAAGGCGATTCCTCGACCAGTTTCTGGTGGCGCCGCTGAATGCTGCACTCGCGCTCCGGAAGCACCTCCACCTGCCCGTGCTCGTCCGCCAGCACTTGAAACTCGATGTGCCGCGGTGCCCGGATGTACTTTTCCAGATAGACGTCCGGAGTGCTGAAGGCCGCGCCGGCTTCCTGCTGGGCTTGCGTGAACAGGCCCGGCAGATCGGCCGCCCCGTCCACCACCCGCATGCCGCGCCCGCCGCCCCCCGCCGACGCCTTTAGGATCACCGGGTACCCGATCTGCCCCGCCAGCTCCAGCGCTTCGTCCGGATTTTGCAGCACGCCTTCGGAGCCGGGCAGCGTCGGCACCCCCATCTTCCGCATGAAGGCCCGCGCCTGCTCTTTCACGCCCGTCAGCCGGATCACCTCCGGCTTCGGCCCGATGAATTTAATGCCCGAGGTTTCGCACACCTGCGCGAAGCCCGCATTCTCGCTCAGAAATCCGTAGCCCGGGTGGATGGCGTCCACATTGGTGATCTCGGCCGCGCTGATGATCGAGGGCTGGTCGAGGTAGCTGCGCGCGCTCTTGGCCGGTCCGATGCACAACGCCTGATCGGCAAAGCGCACGTGCGAGCTGTACCGGTCCGCTTCCGAATAAACCGCCACCGTCTGGATGCCCAGTTCCTTGCAGGCGCTGATGACGCGGACGGCGATTTCGCCCCGGTTGGCGATCAGGACTTTCTTAAACCGCCCGGATGGCAAACAAAGCCTCCCCGTACTCCACCGGCTGCCCGTTCATCACCAGCCGGCTCTCCACCACCCCGGCGATCTCGGCTTCGATCTCGTTCATGAGCTTCATCGATTCGATGATGCACAGCACTTTGCCCGGCTGCACCCGCTCCCCCACGCTGACGAACGGCGCCGCGTCCGGTGACGGGCCTTCGTAGAACGTCCCTACAATGGGCGATTTCACCAGGATCAGGTTCGGATCCACCGGCGGCTCGGTCCGCTCCCGCGACGTCTCGAACGGTACCCCCGAGGCCGGACCGGAAAACGCCCCCACCGCCGGCGCCCCGATCGTGATCTCCTGGCTGGTGAAGCCGGCCCGCCGGATGCGCACCCGGTCTTCCCCGCGCTGCACCTCCAGCTCCGCCACCCCGGTTTCCGTAGCCAGCCGGATCAGTTCCCGAATCTCGTCAACGGTCATCAATGGACTAGAGTAACAAAGGTACGCCCCGCCGCATGCTCTCCTGGACCCGTTCTGGGCCAAAACCGTACCGCTCCTCTGCTTCGGCGCGCCGGTTCGATGCTATCCTCAGAAAACCGAGGGAATTCGGTTTGCGCAAGGCGTGGTGGCGGCTTGGTTGCGGTCTGGCTCTGGTGACGGCGTTGTACGCCTTCCAGCGCCCCTTCCGCGTCTACGTCAGCATGGAGCCCTATGACAACGTGGCGCTTCCCTCCGATTGGCAGCAGGCCTCCGAATGGGTCTTCGGCCGCCTGATGTACCCCCAGCACCCCAACGCCCGCTTCGCCCGCTTTGGATTCCGCTGGGGCCGCATGGACTGGCGCGAAGGCGGAACCAGTTGGACCCAGGACTATCCCCGCGCCGACCGCCACTTCTCCCAGGCCCTCCGCCGCCTCACCCGCATCAACGCCCGCTCCGTCGAGCAGCCGGTCAATCTCGACGACGTCGATGACGTCTACAACTGGCCGTGGCTGTGCGCCGGCGAGATGGGCGACTGGAAGCTGACCGACGAACAAGCCAAGACCCTGCGCGAGTATCTGCTGCGCGGCGGCTTCCTGATGATCGACGACTTCTGGAACGACGATGAGTGGGAGCGCTTCGAGGAATCCATGAAGCGCGTCTTTCCCGACCGGCCGGTCGTGGAAATCGAAAACGCCGACGCCATCTTCCACGCCGTCTACGACCTCAACGACCGCTACCAGATTCCAGGCCAGTGGGCATTAGGCGGCCGCGGCTACATGTCGCAGCGCGCCGCCGGAACCGTGGCCCACTGGCGCGGTATCTACGACGACAAGGGCCGCATTATGGTGGCCATGTGCTTCAACTCCGACCTGGGCGATTCCTGGGAATGGGCCGACGATCCCGGTTATCCCGAGAAGTACTCCGCCCTGGGCATCCGCATCGGTGTCAACTACGTCGTGTATTCGATGACACACTGATCTCCCTTCCCACATGACTGACTATCTCCTCTCCCTCGTTCTGGGCATCGTCGAAGGACTGACCGAGTTTCTTCCCATCAGCTCGACGGCGCATCTGCGCATCACCGAAGCTCTGTTCGGCATTGATCTTTCCAGCGGCTATTGGAAGATGTTCTCCATCGTCATCCAGCTTGGGGCGATCCTGTGTCTGCCGCTCTATTTCCGGCGCCGCATCGCCGAGTTCCTGGCCACCTTTCCGCGCGGCATCCGCGGCGACCGCACCGCCGTCAACCATCCCCTCACCCTCACCCTGCTGGCGTTTGTCTGCACCGCGGCCCCGGCCTTCCTGCTCACCAAGCTGATCGGGAAGAACCTGGAAAGCCTCCGCCTGATGGCCTTCGCCCTGATCATCGGGGGCGTGGTGATGTGGGTCGTCGACGGCGTTTACGGAAACAGCAAGCGCCCGGGCGACGTGGAGGACCTCGGAACCGTGCAAGCCATCTGGGTGGGACTTTGCCAGACCCTCTCGGCCGTTTTTCCGGGCACCTCACGATCCATGGCCACCATCACCGCGGGCGAACTGGCGGGCCTGTCGCGCTCCACCGCGCTCGAGTTCTCGTTCCTGCTCTCGATTCCCACCATGGTGGCCGCCACCGGATACGATCTGCTGAAATCCATCCGGCATCCCGAGGATGCCGGCTCGGTCGGCGCGCTCCACATGGACGCGCACGGCATCGTCCTGCTGGCCATTGGTTTCGTGGTTTCGTTCGTGGTGGCCTTCGGCGTGGTGGCCTGGTTTATGAACTGGGTGCGCCACCGCGGCTTCGCGCCCTTCGCGATTTACCGGATTCTGGCGGGCATTGCCCTGCTGGTGTGGACCATGCGCTGAAAGGCGGGCACTGGCGGCGATCTCGACTAGAATATCCGCATGGCCGGTTATGATCCGTTCGTCCGCGGCCCCTTTCCGGTGGGAGTGCGGACTATCCAGTCTCTCGATCCCGCACGGAACCGCTCCTTCCCGTGCGAGATCTGGTACCCGGCTGCGGCGCAGCATCAGGGACAGGATCTCGAATCGCAAACTCAGGATGTTTTCACCGTTCCGCCAGATCCTGCGACACGCCGGCAAACGGCTGTCCGCAATGCCGCGGCCCATGCGGGAAGCTATCCGGCGATCATCTTCTCGCATCACAGCGGAGGCCACCGGCGCGCCGCCACTTTCCTGTGCACGCACTTAAGCAGCCACGGATATGTGGTTGCGGCCCTCGATCACTCCGAGGTCAGCGCGCCGGAACTGCTCGGCCGGCAAGGCGAAACCACGGAGCAAAAGGCGGCGCGTCTGCAGGCTGTGATTGCCAGCCGCGTGCCGGATGCGCGCTTCCTCCTCGATCGTGTGGTGGGTGACACCGCGTTCGGGTCGGATGCCTGGCCCGACCCCGCCCGCATCGGCATCGTGGGGCACAGCTTCGGTGGATGGACTGCGTTGGCCGTACCGGAGACCGATCCGCGTTTCCGGGCGATTGTGGCGCTCGCACCGGCGGGAGCCTCCAATCCCAGGCCGGGAGTCGTTCCCGCGACCCTGACGTTCGCCTGGGGGCGTGAGATCCCGGTGCTGTACCTGGTTGCGGACAACGATGTTTGTCTTCCCCTTGCCGGCATGTACGAACTGTTCGAGAGAACCACGGCTCCCCGGCGCATGGTCATCCTGCGGAGAGCCGACCACATGCATTTCATGGACAACGTTGAGGAGATGCACGAGTCCGTACGCAACATGACTTTCCCCGACGAGCTGTCGTGGCTTCCTCGAGAAATGAGACCGATCGCCGAACTCAGCTCCGGCGAGCAGGCGCACGCATTCGTCCGCGGGCTGACGCTCGCCCACATGGACGCCACGCTGAAGCAAACCCCAGAGGCGCGGCGATTTCTAGGGGGAGATCTCGCAGCGGAACTTGCCGGCCGCCACGTGGAAGCGGCGGAGACCCAGCAAATTCCGTAGGTTCCTACAGATCGCTGGCGGAGGAAGAGGGATTCGAACCCCCGAGCGAGTTACCCCGCTAACGGTTTTCAAGACCGCCGCCTTCAACCACTCGGCCATTCCTCCTTCTCCACGCTACCGGATTTTCCGATCCCACGCAATTTCCATCGAGCCGGTCACCGAACCTCGGGCGGGCTGTGCGGGGACAGCCGGCAGGGCCAGGTGTGGGGCGGCGCGATTCATGCCATCAATGCGTTCTTCCGCATTCTGCCGAAGGACACCGAGCGCGGCTGGCCCTCCGGCGAGTAGCGGCGACGGTTAGCGGCGACGGTCAGCGCCGGCGCTCCGCGACGATGGTGATCTGGGTATCGGGGGACAGGCGGACGACCCGCTGGACCACGGTTTCCCCGAAGCGCTGGAACCACGGGCGCGGCAAAGAGCGGCCCATGAAGATCTGGGTGATGCGCTGCGCGCGGGCGAAATTCGCGATGGCGGCCGACGGGTCACCATCCGGAATGGAGTGGGTATCGATGCGCAGGTTGCGCGCGAAATGCATGTGACGCTCGACGGCCTCGCGCGTGGAGGCGGTCTCTTCATCCCAGCCTCCGTGAGGCAGCACGTGCAGGGCGATGCATTCGGCGCGGAGATAATCGGCCAGGCGCTTGCCGCGCCGGATCAACGACGCCGAAGAGGGGTTGCCGGTCACACAGATGAGAATGCGCTCCGGGCGGCCTTGTGGCAACGCTTCGACGGGAGCGTCATCGAGCTTTTCTTCCACCTCATGGGCGGCGTGACGCAAGGCGATTTCGCGCAGCGCCGCCAGGTTGGTCTCGGTGAAGAAGTGCTCCATGGCCTGGTGCGCCTTCTCGGTTCCGTAGATCACGCCGCGCTCGAGGCGGTTGCGCAGGGCGCGCGGCGTGAGGTCGATGAAACGGACTTCGTCAGCCTCGTCCACCACCCAATCGGGGACGGTCTCGCGGACGCGCACGCCG
Source organism: Terriglobia bacterium (assembly GCA_020073145.1). GTDB lineage: Bacteria > Acidobacteriota > Terriglobia > Bryobacterales > Bryobacteraceae > PSRJ01. The sequence continues at coordinate 389,009 of JAIQFS010000001.1, read as the reverse complement.
GTCACGTTCCACACCTGGTCATTGAGGCTCTCCAGGTGCTGCACGTTCATGGTGGTGAGGACGTCGATGCCGGCGTCGAGCAGCATGCGCACGTCCTCCCAGCGCTTGAGGCGGTCGGAACCGGGAACGTTGGTGTGAGCGAACTCGTCCACCACCGCGACCGCCGGCCTCCTGCGCAGGATGGCGGCGGCATCCATCTCTTCAAGGCGGGCACCGCGGTAGTCGACGATCCGGCGCGGAATGTTCTCCAGTCCATCGGTCTTCGCGATGGTGTCTTTGCGGCCGTGCGGCTCGAAGTAGCCGATGACCACGTCCACGCCCTTGCGGTGCAGATCCTGGGCGTCCTCCATCATCTGGTAGGTCTTGCCGACGCCGGCGGCGTAGCCGAGATACATTTTGAGCCGCCCGCGTCCGTGGGGAGTCACTCGGCCCCCTTGTGCGGAAACAGGCGAATATCGAAGTTCTCGGCGGCGTCGATCAAACGATCGACGGGGCTGCGGGCGAACCAACGGGCGCGGCGCAGGCTGTGGCCGATGAAGATCTGGGTGACGCGCTGGTCGCGGGCCATTTCGAGGAGCGCCTGAACGAAGTCTCCGCCCCGGAGGCAGTGCACTTCGGCGCCGGCTTCGCGGGCGGCCTCCAACTGGACGGCGAGCAGCTTCTGGTCCGCACTCGAAAGATCGCCCTGCTCGACGTGAGCAGCCAGGAGCGCGCCGTGAAAGCGGAGCGCGTTGCGGCGGCCGCTGCGCAGCATTTCGGGGTCGCTGTGCGGCGTCAGACACACCAGGATGCGCTCCTGCGTGCCCCATTGCGGCGTCAGGTGGTGCGAGCCGAGATAGTCGAGCAGTTGGTGATCGACCACGTCGGCGGCCAGCAGCAGGGCCAGTTCGCGCAATTCGCCCAGGCGGCGCGGATCGGAGACACCGGGCTCTCCGGGCCGCTCCTGCAACTCTTCGGGCGGCGCATCCACCAGCTCGATCTCGTCGGCCTCCCGGAGAAAGGCCTGGGGAATGCACTGCGAGGCGCGTTTGCCCGTGATGCGCTCGACGGCCTCCTGCTGTTCCTCGATGTGCTGCAGGTTGACCGCGGTGATGACCGAAATGCCGCCCTCGAGCAGTTCGTTGACGTCTTGCCACCGCTTCGGATTGCGGCTGCCGGGAGGGTTGTCGTAGGCCAGCCCGTCGATCAGAACCACGGCCGGCTGACGGCGGAACACGGCGGCCAGGTCGATCACTTCATAGGCCCGCCCGGTGTGCAGTTCGTGCAGCGTGGGAACCACTTCGAGCCTGGCCAGAATCTCCCGAAGATCCGGAGTCACCACGGGTTGGATTGCGGCCACCACGGCATCCTGGCCGCGCTCCTTGCGGCGCCGGCCTTCGTCGAGCATGCGGAACGACTTGCCGACCCGGGAGGCGTAGCCCAGAAACACTTTCAGCCGCCCGCGCCGCTCGCGGCGTTCGTCGGACTGCACGCGGCGCAGAAGGTCTTCGGGATCGGGCCTGCGGTCGGTCGGTTGCGTCACCCTCTCTCTATTTTCGTACCGGGAAGGAGCGATCGAGGTCGAGGTTCAGGAGGAGCACGTTGACGCGGGGCTCGCCGAACAGGCCCCACTGCCGGCCTTGGGTGCGCTGAGCGACGAGGGCTTGGATGGAGCCCGCCGGAACGCCGCGGGCGGCGGCGACGCGGGCCACTTGCGCTTCCGCCGAGGCGGGGCTGAGATCCGGATCGAGGCCGCTGGCCGAGCTGGTCAGCAGGTCGGCCGGGATGGGACCGGTGAAGCCGGGGTTCTCCGCGCGGAACTTCTTGAGATCGGTTTGCACGCGGTCTACCAGCTTCTGATTGGTGGGCCCGAGATTGGAGCCGCCGGAGGCCAGGGCGTCATAGCCATCGTTGCCGGCCGCGGACGGGCGGCCGTGGAAATATTCGGGCTTGGTAAAACGCTGGCCGATCAGCTCAGAGCCGACGGTCTTGCCGTTGACGTCCACCATGCTGCCGTTAGCCTGGCGGTGGAACAGCGCCTGGGCGAGGCCGGTGACCAGCAGCGGGTAGGCCAAGCCGGTCAGAATGGTCAGAACGATGGTGGCTCGAATGGTGATTTTCAGTTGGTTCATGATGGAACTCCTCACGCCAGATGCAAGACTCCAAGCAGGCGGTCAATGACCCAGATGCCGGGGAACGGAACCAGCACGCCGCCGACGCCGTAGATGAGCAGGTTGCGGCGCAGCAGGGCGGCGGCGCTGGTGGGCCGGTATTTCACGCCGCGCAGCGCCAGCGGGACCAGCGCGATGATGATCAGCGCGTTGAAGATGACGGACGCGAGCACGGCGCTTTCGGGATTGCGCAGGCCCATGATATTGAGATGCGCCAGCGCGGGATAAGTGGCCGCGAACATGGCGGGCAGAATGGCGAAATACTTGGCGACGTCGTTGGCGATGGAGAAGGTGGTGAGGGCGCCGCGCGTCATCAGCAGCTGCTTGCCGATGGCCACGACTTCGATCAGCTTCGTGGGATTGCTATCGAGATCGACCATATTGCCGGCCTCTTTGGCGGCCATGGTGCCGGTGTTCATGGCGAGGCCGACATCGGCCTGAGCGAGGGCGGGCGCGTCGTTGGTGCCGTCGCCGGTCATGGCGACCAGGCGGCCGCCGGCCTGCTCCTTCTTGATCAGGTCCATCTTGTCTTTGGGCGTCGCTTGCGCGAGGAAGTCATCGACGCCGGCTTCGGAGGCGATGGCGGCGGCGGTCAGTGGGTTGTCGCCCGTGATCATCACGGTGCGGATGCCCATGGTGCGGAGCTGGTGGAAGCGTTCGCGCATGCCGCCTTTGACGACATCCTTCAAGTGGACGACACCGAGACAGCGACTGCGGTCGGCTACGACGAGCGGGGTTCCGCCGGAGCGGGAAATCCGTTCGGTAATTTCGAGCAGTTCGGCGGGGACTTTGCCGCCGTGCGCGCGGACGAACTCGGCGACAGACTCGGTGGCGCCCTTGCGAATCTGGCGGCCATCGAGATCGACGCCGCTCATGCGGGTCTGCGCGGTGAACGGAATGAAGTGGGCTTCGTGTTCCGCCACTTCGCGTCCGCGGATGTTGAACTGCTGCTTGGCGAGCACGACGATGGAGCGGCCTTCGGGGGTTTCGTCGGCGAGGCTGGAGAGCTGGGCGGCGTCGGCGAGCTCGTTGGGCTCGACGGGGCCCACGGGGATGAACTCGACGGCCTGGCGGTTGCCGAGGGTGATGGTGCCGGTCTTATCGAGCAGGAGCGTGTTGACGTCGCCGGCGGCTTCGACGGCCTTGCCGCTCATAGCCAGCACGTTGTGCTGCATGACGCGGTCCATGCCGGCGATGCCAATGGCCGAGAGCAGGCCGCCGATGGTGGTCGGGATCAGGCAGACCAGCAGGGAAATGAGCACGGTGACGGTGGGCACGGTGCCGCTTCCGTTGGACGCCACGCTGTAGGCGGCGAAGGGCTGCAAGGTGACTACGGCGAAGAGAAAAATCAAGGTGAGGCCGGAGATCACAATGTTGAGGGCGATCTCATTGGGAGTCTTCTGGCGCTGGGCGCCTTCGACGAGGGCGATCATGCGGTCGAGAAAAGTTTCGCCGGGGTTGGAGGTGATCTTGACGCGAATCCAGTCGGAGAGCACCCGGGTGCCGCCCGTGACGGCGCTACGGTCGCCGCCGGACTCGCGGATGACGGGCGCGCTCTCTCCAGTAATGGCGGATTCATCCACGCTGGCGATGCCCTCGATGACGTCGCCATCGCCCGGGATGATCTCCCCCTGTTCGACGAGGACGACGTCGCCGCTGCGCAACTGAGTGGCGGCAACGGTCTCGGTCTTGCCGCCGACGATGCGGCGCGCCGTAGTTTCGGTCTTGGTCTTGCGCAGGGTGTCGGCCTGGGCCTTGCCGCGCCCTTCCGCCATGGCTTCAGCGAAGTTTGCGAACAGGACCGTGAACCAGAGCCACAACGTGATCTGGGAGGTGAAGCCGGCGATGGCGGCGCTGGTGGCGAGATCGCGCGCGCAGAGGATGGTGGTGACGACCGCACCGACCTCCACCACGAACATGACGGGGTTCTTGGCCATGAGCCGCGGATGCAGCTTCCGGAAGGAGTCGCCAATGGCGCGCCGGACGATGGGCGGATCGAAGAGCGGCCGGGCCCGCATGGCCCTCTTGGGAATCAGGAGCGTTACGTCTTCCGCGATTGGTTGTTGTTCCGTCACTGTCGGCATACTCATCCCCACACCACGCCAGGATTCAGCAGGAGGGAGAAGAGTTTGCCATCCTGCATCAGGTAATGTTCCACGATCGGCCCGAGAGACAGGGCCGGGAAGTAAGTCAGAGCGCCCACGATCAGGACGACGCCGACCAGAAGCACGACAAACAGGGAGCCGTGCGTGGGAAAGGTTCCGGCGGAAACCGGAATTTGTTTTTTCGCCGCCAAGCTGCCCGCCATGGCCAGCAGCGGAATCATCATGAGGAAGCGGCCGGCGAACATCGCGAGGCCCATAGTGGTGTTGAAGAACGGCGTGTTGGCATTGATTCCGGCGAAGGCGCTGCCGTTGTTTCCGGTGCCGCTGCTATAGGCGTAGAGCACCTCGGAAAATCCGTGCGGGCCGTTGTTGTTGAGATTGGCGGTGGTGGCGCCGGGCGGATTGATGTATCCGTCCTTGGGGAAATGGCTCACCGATCCCAGGGCCGAGAAGCCGAGGATGCTGAGCGCCGCCACCAGCACCGACAGCATCGCCATCTTGACTTCCTTCTGCTCGATCTTCTTGCAGAGATACTCCGGCGTGCGCCCCACCATCAGACCCGCGATGAAGACGGAGAGGACGGCAAACAGGAGCATCCCGTACAAACCCGAACCGACACCGCCAAAGATGATTTCGCCCAGCTGAATGTTCAGCAGCGGCACCAGGCCGCCCAGCGGGGTGAAGCTGTCATGCATGGCGTTGACCGCGCCGCAACTGGCGTCGGTGGTGATGACGGCGAAGAGGGCGGAGTTGGCGATGCCGAAGCGGACCTCCTTGCCTTCCATGTTGCCGCCGGGCTGTGTGGCGGTGGCCGTGTTTTCAATTCCCACCTTGGTGAGGATGGGGTTCCCGGATTGTTCAGCGGGATAGGTGACGAACACTCCGGCCAGGAAGAGGATGCTCATGGCGGCGAAGATGGCCCAGCCCTGGCGCGTGTCTTTCACCATTTTGCCGAAGGTGTAGGTCAGGCCGGCGGGGATGATGAAGATCAGGAGAATCTGAAAGAAGTTCGAAAACGGCGTGGGGTTTTCGTACGGATGCGCCGAATTGGCATTGAAGAATCCGCCGCCGTTGATGCCGAGCATCTTAATGACCTCCTGGGAGGCCGTCGGCCCCTGCGGAATGGTCTGGACGGCGCCTTCGAGGGTGGCGACCTTGGCGTACGGGTGCAGGTTCTGAATCGCGCCTTGCGACACGAGCAGCAGCGCACCCAGGATCGACAAGGGCAGGAGCACGTAGACCAGGCTGCGGGTCATGTCGACCCAGAAATTGCCTAGTGTTTTGGCCGAGTGCCGGGCAAACCCGCGGATGACGGCGATGCCGGCCGCCAGTCCCACGGCCGCCGAGAAGAAATTGTGAGTGGCCAAGCCGATCATCTGGGTGAGGTAGCTAACCGTGGTCTCGGGCACGTAGGACTGCCAGTTGGTGTTGGTGGTGAAGCTCATGGCCGTGTTGAAGGAGAGGTCGGGGCTGGCCGGCCCGAGGCCTTGCGGATTCCACGGCAGCCACTGCTGGATGCGCTGCACCAGATAGGTGACCAGCAGCGTCGCAATGGAGAAGAGCAGGATGCCGCCGGCATAGCGGGTCCAGTGCTGTTCGGCTGTTTCATCAATGCCGCAGAGCTTGTAGAGGGCGACTTCGAAAGGCCGGAGCAGGCGGTGCACCCAAGTGCGCTCGCCTTGAAAGACCTTGGTCATGTAGAGGCCGAGGGGCTTGGTCAGCGCCAGCAGGACCAGGAAGTAGAGAGCAATCTGGAAAATTCCATTCGCCGTCATTCCATTTCTCCTAGAAGCGCTCGGGGCGAAGGAGCGCGTATACCAGATACACGCCGAGCGCCACAGCTATCGCCAATGAAATTGCGTATTCCATATTGAATCCTTAGAGCCGATCGCAGCCTTTGACAAACGCCCAACCGACGGCGAAGCAGAGGATGCTGATGGCGACAAAAGCAACGTCAAGCATGGCTGAAACCTTCTTAATCGAAATGTAGCAACGAAACGCGGTGGCCCTGGCGGGTGAGGTCGCGGGCTAACCGTTCTTCCCGGGTGGGCCACCAGCGCTTGCGGCTGCCGAGGAGGACCGGGGAGGCGGGCCGGAGGACCTGTCGGAGGCCCTCATTCCGGTCGCGCGACACGACCAGGTGAGCGGTGGACGGCAAGTGGGTCCGCCCGGCGAGTTCCGCCAGACGCGCAGTGAGATGTTCCTGCATCGCGGCCGGGCAACGGAGATCGGCAGGATAGGGGGCCACGTAGACCGCGACCAGTTTCAGGGTGACGTTGAGGCCGGCGGCGAGCACCGCCGCCTGCTCCACGACGAGGGCGGTGATCTCGGGACTGGTATAGGGCACGACCACTTCGAAAGATCCGGCGTCTTCGGGCCGGTCTGGCCGCTGGCACCAATCCGGGCTTCGGCCGAGCTCGCGGTTCGAGGCCCCGCTGACCCCGGCCGGGCCTTTCACGATTTCGTTAGGAGTTCTCATCTCAGGCTTCCAAGTCCAGAGTAGGAGGAGCGCCGTAAGGAAGGCGCAAAGGAGGCATGAAGATTTCATAAGGACGGCATCAGGAGTTTGCAGGGGAAGGAGGGGGGACGGCGGCTATTGGCTGCGGGCAGCGAGCAGGAGGAGGAAAAAGATGGTGGCGGGAATGGCCGCCAGCGCCGAATAAAGGAGCAGACGCTTGGGCAACGGTTCGGGCTGGAGACGTTGGGCACGAGCGGGCATCGGCACCTGACTGGGATTCTGGAGATCGCAGGCGAACTCGCGGACGCCGGCATAGCGGTTCCGGGGATCGCGCTCCAAGGCGCGGGCAAGGATCTCCTCGAGTTGCGGAGAGAGGGAGGGATTGGCCTCGCGCAGAGGCGCGGGATCGCTGTGAAGGCGGGCATTCATTACGGCCAGGGGATTGGCGCCGCGGAACGGCGTCTTGCCGGTGAGCATTTCATAGAGCATCACGGCGAGCGCGTAGACGTCGCTGCGAGCGTCGCCCCGCTTGCCTTTCACCTGTTCCGGCGAAATGTACTCGGCGGTTCCCATGACGTGGGAGAGCTTGCCAAACGTCAGGCGGCGGGCCCCCGCCTTGCCGGCAATGCCGAAGTCGATGAGCTTGATGCGATCGCCGGCGCCGACCATGATGTTTTCAGGCTTGAGGTCGCGGTGAACGACGCCGCGCGAGTGAACGTGGTCGAGCGCATCGCAGATGGCAATCGCGACGGGCAGGGCGCGTTCCGGAGGCAGTGAGCCTTCGGCGGCAAGAATCTCGCGCAGCAGGCTCCCCTCCACCCACTCCATGACGATATAGACGCGGGCCTGGTTCTCGCTGGCGAGGACCTTCATGACGCCGGGATGGTCCATCTCCCGGCCGATCTGCGCCTCACGCTGAAAGCGCTCGTAGAAGACGGGGTCGCACTCGGCTTCGGGGTGCGGAACTTTGACGGCAACCGGGAGGCCGGTGCGCCGGTCGGTGGCTCGAAAGATGGAGGCCATGCCGCTGCGCGCGGTGAGTTCCTCGAGGCGGTAGTGGTCGAGCTGGTCGCCGGGATATATCGGAGTCATGGTCCCTCAAGCCTCCGGGTATCTGTCTCCACGGTAGGCGAGGGGTCATAAAAAATGCATAAAGAACTCGTCAGGATTTTGTGAGGCCGCGGAGAATCGGGCGGGCCACCGGTTAGGATGGACTACAGACATGCAGATGGACCGGCTTACCCTTTTCGGATTGTTGGCGGTGACCGCGATGCTGGCGACGTACGCGCTGGAGCATCGCAGCCGCTGGTTCATTCTGGCGTTCGCCGGATCGTGCGTGCTGGGATCGGCCTACGGATTCCTGCAAGGGGCCTGGCCCTTCGGGCTGGTGGAAGCGGTCTGGTCGGTGGTGGCGATGCGGCGCTGGTGGACGGCCGGACGACAGGCCTGAGCGCGCGGCGTTCCCGGAGCCGCCTGCGGAAAATCTGGGCCGGCGAATCGCCAACCCCACATCGGGTGGTTAGGGCAGGTTCCAATTGGCCCAGCGCAACATCTCCAACTGACGGTCGGCCTGGCCGAGGCGGACTTCCAGATTCACATACCGCACACCGCGGCGGGCGGCCAGGTGGGAGAGCGAGCCATCATCCACCGAAGGCTTGTCGTGCTGAAGGACGACGTTGTAGGGGGATTGGGAGAGAACGGCGAAGTCGGCGGGATCGGTGCAAAGGAAAAAAGCGTGCGGATTGGCGGGCTCGCGGAGGGAGGTGGCGTCACTGATCGGGACTTCCTCGGTGACCGAGTATTCCTCGGAGTTGTTGTGCAGGGCGACGAGCACGCCGCGGCGGGGCGGCAAGAGGGCACGGACGAGATGCTCGCGGCCGCGATCGAGCGCGCGGAGGGCGGCTTCCCGCTGCTGCGGCGACCAGGCGGGGTTGAGGTTCTTCAGGCTGGCTTCGGCGCCGGCGCGGGAGAACATGCGATTGGGGTCGATCTGGCCGGAATCGATGGACACATTGCGGGCGTGGCCTTCGATGAGGTAGGCGATGCCCTCCTGAGTTTGCATGAAGCGGGTGAGGACAGCGCGCGCGGTTTCTTCATTGCCGTGGATGAAGAGATAGCGGCGCGAGGAACGGCCGCTGCGCAGAATGCGGAAGCGGGCGCCCGCCAGATGGATGTGGCTGGGCCGGAGAAACGGGATCCAGCCAAACGCGAGGAACTGGCGGCGCGAGCAGCCGGCGGGTTCCGCAGAAGGCGCGGGAAGCGCACGGCTCACGAAAGGTCCTCGTCGAGGCGCTTGGGGTGCTTGGGTTTCTTGCGGGCGGCTTTGGGCTGGATGAGCTTTGGGGCGGGAACGCTGCCCACGCGTTCGCGGGCAATGGCCCGGACTTCGCGGGACAGATCAAACGCCGGTTTCTTCTTGCGCGCCAAGCATCCTCCGAAGAGCGGCCGCCAGCATTTCCGGGGTGAAGGGTTTGTGCAGGAAGGCGACCCGGCCCGGAGCGGCGGCTTCCAACGCGCTCACGTCCACAGGATACCCGCTGGCGGCGAGGACGTGCAGGGAGGGGTTGAGATTGAGCAGTTTCAGGGCCAGGGTTTCCATGCTGAGGCCGGGCATGGTGGCATCCAGAACAGCGACCGCGAAGGCCTGGGGCTGCTCCTCGGCCAAAGCCGATGCCCGATGGGTGCTGGCCGCGGTGGTGACGGTGTAGCCGCGACGCTCCAGGTACACGCTCATCATCTGCAACAGAGACGGCTCATCGTCAACAAGGAGGATGCGAGGCCCGCCGGGCCGAGTGGTTCCCATCGGATTCGGTTGTATGATCGCGCTATGCGATTCTATACGGAATATTTAACGTTCCAAACCAAAAAGCAGCGAGAGTATGTAAACATCACGCCACAGGTGGAAACGGCGCTGCGAAAGAGCGGGATGCAGGACGGCATGATCCTGGTTTCGGCCATGCACATCACGGCGGGCGTCTGGGTAAACGACGCGGAGGACGGGCTGCTGGCCGATATCGACGAATGGCTGGAGAAGCTGGCGCCGTTCCGTGAGGATTACCGCCATCACCGCACCGGCGAGATGAACGGAGATTCACACCTGAAAAGCCTGCTGGTGCATCACGAGGTGGTGGTGCCGGTGACCAAGGGCAAGCTGGATTTCGGGCCGTGGCAGCAAATCTACTATGCGGAGTTCGACGGTCGGCGGGCCAAACGCGTGATTATCAAGGCGATGGGCGAGTAGAGTGAAAGGAAACGGGAGGCGGGGGCATGTCCCGTGCGGAGGCAATGGCGGGAACCGGGAACCCGGGACGCCGGTCTAAACCGATATGAAACTCGCAATTCCTTTCCTGCTGTTGAGCGCCTGGCCGGCCGGGGCGGCGGACCTACCGGTGAAGGAAGTAGTGCTGTACAAGCACGGCGTCGGATTCTTCGAGCGCTCGGGGCGGCTGGCGGCGGGCGAATCGGCGCGGCTGGATTTCGACGCGGCGGAAATGAACGACGTGCTGAAGTCGCTGACGGTGGAGGAGGGGGGTGGCGGCAAGATCTCCGGACTTCGCTACGATTCGATGGACCCACTGAGCCACAAGCTGGCGGGCTTTCCGTTCCAGATCGGATCGGCGCAAGCGCTCAGCGGCCTGCTCGATCAGCTCAAGGGGGCGCGCATCGAGCTGAAGTTCGGAAGCGAGGCAGTGGTCGGGGTAATCCTGAACGGGCGGCTGATCGCGGGCGGGGACAAGCAGGCGGAGCGCGAACAACTGACGCTGCTGCTGGATAGCGGCGAGTTTCGCACGGTGGACCTGGGGGCGGCCACGGGAATCCGATTTACGGAGGCGAAGCTGCAGGAGCAGTTTAAGGACTACCTGGGGGTGCTGGCGGCGGCGCGGTCGAAGGAGAAGCGGAGCGTGTACATCGACTCGACGGACGGCAAGGCGCGGGACGTGACGGCCAGCTACATGGTGCCGGCGCCGGTGTGGAAATCAAGCTACCGGCTGATTTTCGGGGCGAGCGGCGCGCCGGTGCTGGAAGGATGGGCGATCGTGGACAATACCACGGGCGAAGACTGGGACAAGGTACGGCTGTCGCTGGTCTCGGGGCGGCCGATATCGTTCGTGACGCAGCTGTACCCGCCGCGATACGTGGACCGGCCGAACGCGGAACTGCCGGACGACCGGGCGGCGACGCCGGTGATTCATGAGGGGGCGTTTGCGCAAGAAGCATCGAACGCGGTGCGGCAGGACGCGATCGGCGGGTTTGCGAAGGGCGCACTGGCGGCCCCGAGGGCGGCCCCGATGATGAAGAGCATGGCGGAGACGATTCAGGTGTCGCCGAGCTCCATTGTGGCGGATGCGGTGGCGCGCGACTTGGGGGAGCTGTTCGAATACCGGATCGCGCAGCCGGTGACCATCCGCAAGAACGAATCGGCCATGCTGCCGTTTCTGCAACAGGCGATCGAAGCGCGCAAGCTGCTGATCTATTCGCAGCGCGGCTCGGAGCACCCGACCGACGCAGCCGAGCTGACCAACACCAGCGGCAAGACGCTGGATGGCGGGCCGATCACGGTGTATGACGCGGGGGCGTACGGAGGCGAGGCGCTGATGGAAACGCTGAAGGCCGGGGACAAGCGGCTGATCAGCTACGCGGTGGACCTGGGCACGCGGGTGACGGAAGCGTTCGGCAGCAAGCAGGCGGTGGTGCGTGAGATCCACGCGAACCGCGGGATTCTGACAACGAAGGTGGCGGCAGCCGAGACGCGCACGTATACGGCGCGCAACGTGGACCAGAAGGCAAAGACGTTGATGGTGGAGCACCCGCTGCGGCCGGGATACACGCTGCTCAATCAGAAGCCGTCGGAGAAAACGGCGAATGCCTACCGGTTCGAGATCCGGCTGGCGCCCGGCGCTACGGCCGAATTTCCGGTGGAGGAGGAGCGGGTCTACGATCAAACCTACACGGTGAGCAGCCTGACGCCCGATGTGCTGCTGACCTATGTGCGCAACCGCGATCTCAGCGCGGCGGCGCGGGCCGAGTTGCAGCACATCGCCGACCAGAAATCGCAGATTGCGGAGAACCAGCGGGCGGCGCAGGACGTGGAAGGACAGATCCGCGACCTGACGGCCGATGAGGACCGGATCCGGCGCAACATCTCGAGTCTGAACAGCGTGAGCGGGCAGCAGCAGCAGGTGCAGAATTACGCGCGGCAACTGGACGGGCATGAGCAGCAACTGGCGACGCTGCGCGACCGCCAGGCGGAGCTGGGGAAGAAGAAGGCGGCGCTGGAGACGGACCTGAGCCGGGCGATGGAGGGGCTGTCGTTCTAGGCGGCCGGGAGGCGGGGGACCGCCGCACTCGGCAACGGCGCGATCTTCGATCATTGCCGGCGGCCAAGTTTGGCTTCGCCCCGACGAAAGGCGCATATGCCTCGGTACGCACATTCGGGTTCAGGCTCGGCATATTGCGTTCTGCCTGCGTGAGGTCGCAACGGCATTATTAGGCGAGCCGATGCCAGCACACACGGATCAGGAGGGGCCGAGAAATCCGACGAGCAAAGAAGATGTCATCAGGTATTTGAAGGACGCATTCCTAGAGGCGCATCGGGCGATCGGGACCTTGACGAATGCGAACCTGCTCGATCAGATCCGGGACCCGTATGTCGAGAGGCTCAGAACCACGCGACTCGATGCCGCTACGGTGTTCCTTTCGCACACCTGGGACCACTACGGACAGATGGTGGAATACCTACGAATGAACGATTTGAGGCCGCCAGGACATCAGTAAAGAGCAGAGCGGCAACGCTTGGATCAGGGCGAGGGTTCCCGCAGCAGACTTTCCACCGCCTCCGTAAAGACGCTTTGCTTGACCAGGCCGGCGTGGACCGCGGCAATGGCTCCGCGGCGGTCGATGAGAAAAGTTGTAGGTGGTGGTCCGACCCCGTATGCCTGAAAGACCTGCTCGGTACCAAGAACGATCGGGTAGTTTACACGGTGCTCCGCCAGAAACGGGAGCACGGCGGCCCATCCCTTTTCGTCCAGGGAAACGCCCAGGACCACGAGGCCTCGGCCCTGGTACTGGCGCGACAGGTCTTCGAACCATGGCATCTCGACGCGGCAGGGCACACACCACGTGGCCCAAAAGTCGACCAGCACGACGCGGCCGCGATAATCGGAAAGGCGCAGTACGCGGCCATTCCGACTGCGCAAAGCAAAATCGGGCGCCTCCTTCCTGCGGGTAGAAGGAGCGCAAGCTGGCGCTACACAACTCAAAAACAGAGCGATGGCCAACGCAGCCGTACTGCTGATTCGAAGAGGTCCCAAGATCTGCCGGTCACAGAGAAGAACGCGAACCGGCGTCCAAAACAGTCATGCTTTTTTGTTTTTTATGCTAGACTCCGTAGCCGGCATGGCGGAAGGGGCTCAACCCGACATCAGCGGGATGCTGGCGGCATGGGGCGCGGGCGATCCGAGAGCGTTGAACAGCCTGATTTCGGCAGTTTATCCCGAGTTGCGCCGGATTGCGCGGCGGCATTTGTCCCGCAATTCGGATCACTCGATGGAATCGGCGGCCGTAGCCAACGAAGTCTATCTGAAGCTGCTGCGCGCCCGCGGCATTCAATGCGAAAGCCGGCTGCGCTTTTTTGCGCTGTGCGCGCAGGTGATCCGGCGGATTCTGGTGGACCAGGGCCGCCGGCAGCGCTATGCGAAACGGGGGGGCGGGGCCATGCACGTATCGCTGGATGAGGCTGGGCTGGGCGCGCCGGCCCGGGATGCCGGGATTCTGGCCCTGGATGAAGCACTCGCCTCGCTCTCCAAAATCGATCCCCGCAAAGGACAGGTGGTGGAGTTGCGCTATTTCGGGGGACTTACGGTGGAGGAAACCGCCGAGGTGCTGGGAATCTCTCCGGAGACAGCTCATCGCGATTGGAGAATGGCGAAGTCCTGGCTGTTTCGGGAGCTTTCAGGTTCCCGAAACCCTGCCGGCGGCTAGTCTGGGATGCTCTAGTTCGGTTCGAAATTCTCGACGGTCCAGACGTTGTTGGTCGAGGTGGCCAAGCCGAAAGCAACCATGCGTCCGTCCGGGGATACGAGCGGGCGTTCCAGCCAGGCGTCAGTTTTATAAAGAAGGCGGCTCTCGCCGGCGGAAGAAATTTGCCGCAGAACCGTACCGCCTTCGGGGGCTGTGCCGGTGACGAACAAACCCGAGCCGTCGGCCGACCACCCGATGGAGGAGATTTGGCGGAAGCCGCTGACGTTCAGCACCTGAGCGCTGCCGCCGGGCAATGTCAGAATCCGAATCCGGTCAGCACGATTGAGTTCCGCCATCGCGAGTTTCGAACCGTCCGGAGCCAGGTCCCAAACGGAAGGACCGGCGACGTCGGCGTGCCCAACCGAGGCCTGTTTTCCGCGGATCGGGTCGAATGAAGTGAACGACACTTGGGTCGCGCCGCCTTCAGCCAGGATGCACAGGCCTTCGCGCGAACCGGGACAACGAAAATCTGGATAGCCATTGGTGGTGAGCACATGAGTTCCGAGCTCTCTGGCTTCCCGCGCTGACCCGGGATAGCCGGAGACCTCGAATACGACCTGAGCCGGCCCGCCGGTGCCGGGCATGCGCACCAAGCGGCCTGCCTGGGGGGGCGTGCCCGCTGCGGTTGCGGGCCAGGACAGGTACAGAATCCAGGCGCCATCGGGACTGAGCTGGGGCTGCCGTTTCTCTTCGGGTCCGAGGGAAAGGGTCTGCGCCATGCGATCGTCGAGTTGCTGCCGAAAGATGTCGAAGGCGCCCTGGCGGTCGGAATAGAACAGCACAGAGCGGCTGTCGTGCGTCCAGCCGCCGGGCCAGTCAATGCGCTCGTCGAGGGTCAGGCGGCGCGGCTCCTGCATGCGGGTTCCGTGCGCCTCGAGCGTGCCGACGTAAACATCGCTTTGGTCGTAGCTGCGGATCATCGCCAGTTTCTTTCCGTCTGCGGTGATGCTCAAGGACAAGGGAGTAAAACCGGCGAAATTGGTTAAACGCGCAGGCTTGCCGGAGGCTTGGCCGGTGCGAACGCCGATTTCCCAGAGATCCGACCGCGCGGGACCGGCGCGGGGATCGGGACTGACCTCAGTGAGGGTGGCAATGATGCTGCCGCGCGGGGTCCAGGTGAAATTCTTGATCCGGCGGTCCGACCAGACAGAATGGATCTGTCCGCCGTCGAGATCGCAGCTTTCGATGGCCCGCTCGAGGCTCAGAGAATAGTTTTTTAAATAGGCAAGGCGGCGTCCGTCGGGGGACCAGGCCGCTTGCAAGAAAGTGGCTCCGCCGGCAATGACCTGGAGACGGCGGGCGTCCTGGCCATAGGAATTCATCAACCAGAGCTCCCGGTAATCTGGAGATAAGTAGGCTATCTTCGAACCATCCGGGGAGGGCGTCGCCAGCCAGGCATCGTCGCGCAGCTTGCGGGACTCTGCACCTACGACCGAGACTGACCAGATGCCGAGCGAAGCTTCGGCCGGTCCACTGGCCAGCAGTTTGGTTCCATCCTGGAACCAGGCGAGGCTTGGTCAATGAAAGCAGAAGCCCGGCGGCACGGGCAGGAGGTGGGTTTCGCCGGTGGCGGTCTGGCGCAAGTGGATGCCGCCCGAGTCGCCGTAGGCGAGGTACTTGCCATCGGGCGAAATGGCCGACAGAAAAACCGGCTGCTCGGTGGGATTGAAGGTGATCTGCTGGGTGGCGGGTTCGGGAAATGGCTTTGCGCCCGGCATGCCGAACCAACCCAGCCGGACTCCCACGATGCCAGCGATGCCGAGACCGGCGGCCAAGGCGGCGCCGTTCCACCAAGGGAGGCGGCGCTGCGGCGCGCGCGCAGCAGCCTGCGTCGTGGTGGCCTGCGCCGAGTCCTCCGCGCGCTGCAGGCGCTTCAGGTCGACCCGCATATCGGAGGCGCTCTGGTAGCGAACGTCGCGGTCCTTCTCGAGGGCTTTCAGAATGACTTCTTCCAGCCGCGCGGGGATCGCCGGATTCAGGGTGCGGGGGGAGTCGGGCGTGTCCTGGAGGATGGCGCGGAAGGCGACGGCGGTGTTTCCGCTAGCGAAGGCCTTCTTCCCGGTCGCCATCTCATAGAGCACGGCGCCAAAAGAAAACAGGTCGGTGCGCGCGTCCAACTCCTCGCCTTTGGCTTGCTCAGGCGACATGTAAGCGACGGTTCCGATGGCCAGGCCAGGGCGGGTGAGCGTATCGTCCAAGGTAGCGGCGGTTCCGGATTCCGCGGGATGCACTTCGGCCGTTTTGGCGGCTGCCTCGGCGCCGGCGGCTGCGCTCAGCTTGGCCAGACCGAAATCCAGGATCTTGATCTGTCCGCGCTCGGTAAGGAAAACGTTGGCGGGCTTGATGTCCCGATGGATGATGCCTTTCCGGTGGGCGGTCTCGAGAGCGTCGGCGATCTGAATGCCCATTTCCAGAATCTGCGCCACTGCCAGGGGTTTTCCAGAGATGGCATGCTTGAGAGTCTTGCCTTCCAGCAGTTCCATGACGATGAACGGATGGGGGCCGTGGTTCTCGATGTCGTGGATGATACAGATGTGCGGGTGGTTGAGAGCGGAGGCGGCACGGGCTTCCCGCTGGAACCGCGAGACGGCTTCGCGCTGCCGGGCGAGCTGATCGGGCAGGAATTTTAGCGCCACCAGACGGCCGAGCTTCGTGTCCTCGGCCTTGTAGACGACGCCCATCCCGCCACCCCCGATTTTTTCCAGGACGCGGTAATGGGATACGGTTTTTCCCGACTCGAGAGCCTTATCCAGGGCCAGCGGGGGCTCCGCGGCCTCACTCTTCCCGGCCGGTATCAGACTTCCCGTCCGGTGGGCTTCATGTGCCAGGAGTAACTCGAGTTCGCGCCGCAATCCCGGCTCTCCTGCGCAGACCTGGTCGAGAAAAGCGGCGCGTTCGTGCTCATCGCGGTCGAGCGCCGCGTGAAAGAGTTCTTCGAGTTGCTTCCAGCGTTCCGGCTCCATCTGGTGCGGTCAGCCCACTCGCCCTATAAAACGAGAAAACGGGAGGAAAACGGTAAACCAGCCCAATTTATTCCCGATTGTTACGATTGGCATTGAATTGGGTGCGATTATATAACATCGGGAAGGTTGCGGCTCGTGACGCAGGCGGTGGAGCTTCGGCGGAATGTAAATGCCGCCTATTCGGATGCAGCGGCACATCCGGACGGCCCGCACCCGTTTCCGGTAGGCCGCGCTTTTGCGGAAGCGGTGGGCTACTCAGCCGAGATCCTCAACCGCGCCCCGGCCATCTCCGTCGAGGCATTTACGGGTGTGTCCAATGTATCAGTTTTTGCGGAGATCGCCGGCGGCGCGAGGGTATTGGATCTGGGATGCGGCGCGGGCTTGGATTCCCTGATTGCTGCGGATCGAGCCGGTGGGGCGGGACACGTTGTGGGGATGGATTTTAGTGCCAGCATGCTGGAGCGCGCGCGCCAGGCTAGGTTTGAATCCGGAGCGGAACAGGTCTGGTTCTGCCGGGCTGATGCGGAAAGACTCCCCCTACCCGATGGCTCTATTGATGTCGCGCTGGTCAATGGCATCTTCAACCTGAATCCCGACCGAGCGGCCATTTTTCGCGAACTCGGCCGCGTGGTGAGGCCTGGCGGAGCGGTTTATGCCGCCGAGTTGATCCTGCGGGAGCCGTTGTCGCCGGATCAGCGCCAGAGCGAATCGAATTGGTTCGCCTGAATCGCCGGGGCCAAGGAAGCGGGCGGCTTCCTCCAGGAGTTTCAAGCCGCTGGATTCCCGCATCCGGTCCTGCTACGCACCTATCGCAACGCCCGAACTGTGAACCCTCTGGTTGTGGCCGCCGAAGTTCGCGCCCAACGGGAATAAACGAGCATCGCCGCCCGATGGAATTGCGCTCTCTTCGAACCAAACCAGGGGCAATCAGTTCTCATCGGGACGTTGAATACTATCGAGGATGAGCGTATCACTTGGCGCAGTCGTCGCCACCAGTTTGAGGCCCAACTGGCTTCGCAGGGCCTCGAAAAAGTCAGGTCCGACGGCTGGAGCTTGATCGGGCGGTGCGGTAAGGGCGTTTTCCGGGGACCATTCCAGGCTAAAGTCAAACGTTCCAGCAAGGCCAGTCCGATCCAGCACCGGACGATCGACGCCGGTGAATGGATTTGTCAGGAACCCTGCAATTCTCTCCATGGTCACCTTCCGGCCACCGATGCGCCCGTTGCCGGAGGCGCTGGCCGAAATCTGCCCGATGGAGCCGCAAGGGATCGGTGGAAGCTGCAACCCCGATTTAGATGTTGGCTCCGCCGGTCGTGATGCCGGTAATGCATCGGCACTCAGGGGCCCCGCGCATCCTTCCTCATCGGTGCTGAGTCTTAGCTGCGGTCCCATTTTCCGACACTCACGAGCACCAAGTTAAAGGCAGGTATGGATCAGTTTATCTTCAGAAAATGTCCACTCCAAACCTGTCCTCGTTCTGCTGCGCGCTGGATCACCTTTGGAGAGGATCCCGTCAAATCGAGGGCACCGGAGCTGCGGAACACAGCGCGCTTCGGGGCTCTGTACTGGGGTGAAGCCGTTCTTCCCGTCACCACAACCTATCTCTTAACACCGATGGCCTGCCCCGCGAAGGGTCTATACTGCTGTGAGGGGGAGCCCTCTATGATTGTGAATTCGCGCCGGCAGTTTCTGAAGATCGGCAGTGCCGGAGCCGCGGCCGTGGCTTGGGGGGCAGGCCGCGAGCCAGTGCTGGGCATGATCTTTCCGCCGGCGAACTACCCGGTTCCGCCGGAGGCCCAGCTGATGTACCCGGCCGGAGTGAAGTTTCTGGCGGAGGGCGTGGGCCTGGAGCGGATGACGCCGGCAGGGTACGACAAAGTGGTTCCGAAGATTATTCCGGCAGCGGTGGATTTGAAAAAGCAGGGGGCGCAGGCGATCTCGATCATGGGAACGTCGCTGACCTTCTACAAAGGCGCGGCGTTCAACGAAGAGCTGAAGGCCAGCGTGACGAAGGCGACGGGCCTGCGCGCGACCACCATGAGCACGGCCATCGTGGAAGGGCTCAAGACCGTGGGCGCGCGGCGGGTGGCGGTGGCCACGGCCTACAACGATGTGGTGAACGAGCGGCTGCGGGTGTTTCTGCAGGAATCGGGATTCGAAGTGCTGACGGTAAAGGGCCTGGGGATCGAGCGGTTTGAAGACTCGCCGCCGGTGACGCGGGAGGGCCTGCAGGCGTTCAGCGCCGGGGTGCGGGAGAGCGTGCCGAAGGCAGACTCGCTGTTGATCTCCTGCGGGGCGCTGAAGACGCTGGAAATTCTGGCTCCGCTGGAGCAGCGCTGCAAGGTGCCGGTAGTTTCAAGCCTGCCGCACGCATTTTGGGCGAGCGTGCGTCTGCTGGGGCTGAGCGGGCAAGTGAAGGGCTACGGCTCGTTGCTGGCGCGGGGATAGTGAGCGCGACCGCGCAAATCCGGCGCGTGTTGCCGTATCTTTCGACGGTCCTGCTGGCAGCCCTGCTGTATGACGGCTGGGTGTTCTACGAGCGATGGGATCGCACGCGGCAGATGGAGCGGCAGCGGGCGGAGAAAGAAGCCGAGAGCGCGCGGCGGGCCCTGGAGTTGATGGGGGGCGTGGACCTCAAGATTCTGAACTTCTACGCGATGCCGAGCGTCCTTCGGGCGGGAGAACGGACGCGCCTCTGCTACAGCGTGGTGAACGCCAAACGGGTACGCCTCGAGCCGCCGGTGAAGAAACTGTACCCGGCGTTGAGCTATTGCTGGGAGGTTGCGCCGCGGCAGAGCACCCAGTTCAAGCTGGTGGCGGAAGATGACGCCGGACACAGCGCCACAGAGAGCTTGACGCTCAAAGTCACTCGTTAGGCCAGGCTAGCGGGCAGGCTGGGAATCACCGATCCCGTCTCGCGCAGACCAAGTGGCCGGGCCGCATCCAATATAATCAGGGTGATGGCAAAAAACAGTTTTGGCGCGGCGGCGAAGCTGCGCGCGGGTGCGAACGAATACGAGATTTTCCGGCTGGGCGCCTTGGAGCAGAAGGGGGTGGGGGCGGTGTCGCGGCTGCCATTTTCCACCAAGATTCTGCTGGAGAACCTGCTGCGGCACGAGGACGGGCGGCGGGTGACGGGCGAAGATATCCAGTTCGTGGCGCGCGGCACGGCGGGAGACAAAGAGATCAATTTCATGCCGGCGCGGGTGCTGCTGCAGGACTTCACGGGAGTCCCGGCGGTGGTGGACCTGGCGGCGATGCGGGACGCGCTAGGCGTGCTGGGGGCCGATCCCAAGCGCGCGAATCCGCTGCTGCCGGCGGATCTGGTGATCGATCATTCGGTGCAGGTGGATCATTTCGGGTCGGCGGATTCGTTTCAGTTGAACGCGATGCTGGAGTTTCAGCGGAACAAGGAGCGCTACGTGCTGCTGCGGTGGGGGCAGACGGCGTTTCAGAATTTTCGCGTGGTCCCGCCCGACACGGGGATCGTGCACCAGGTGAATCTGGAATACCTGGCGTCGGTGGTGTTTCGCGGCAACGGGCAGGCGTACCCGGATTCGGTGGTGGGAACCGATTCGCACACCACCATGATCAACGGGCTGGGCGTGCTGGGCTGGGGCGTGGGCGGGATCGAGGCCGAGGCCTGCATGCTGGGGCAGCCGATCTCGATGCTGCTGCCGCCGGTAGTGGGCTTTAAGCTGCACGGCAAGCCGCGCGAGGGAACTACCGCGACCGACCTGGTGCTGACGGTCACGCAGATGCTGCGCAAGAAAGGCGTGGTGGGGAAGTTCGTGGAATTCTATGGCGCGGGGTTGAGCGCGCTGAGCCTGGCCGACCGAGCGACGGTGGCCAACATGGCGCCGGAGTACGGGGCCACCATGGGATTTTTCCCGGTGGACCAGGAGACGCTGGAATACCTGAAGTTCAGCAATCGCGACGCGGACCTGATCGCGCTGGTGGAAGCGTACACGAAAGAGCAGGGGCTGTTCCGAACGGATGCGACGCCGGACCCGGTGTACGCGGACACACTGGAACTGGACCTGGGGACGGTGAATCCATCGATGGCGGGGCCGAAGCGGCCGCAGGACCGCGTGGAATTGCCGGACGTGGGGAAGAATTTCGCGGCGGCGTTCAGCGGGCCGGTGAAGAGCGCGGCGGCGACGATTGACGGGCAGACCGTGACCATCGGGGACGGCTCGGTGGTGATCGCGGCGATCACGAGCTGCACGAACACGTCGAATCCGTCGGTGATGCTGGCGGCGGGCCTGGTGGCGAAGAAGGCGGTGGAGCGCGGGCTGAAGACCAAGCCGTGGGTGAAGACCAGCCTGGCGCCGGGGTCGAAGGTGGTGATCGATTACTATCGCGAGGCCGGGCTGCTGCAGTACCTGGAGAAGCTGAAATTTCACCTGGTGGGATTCGGCTGCACGACGTGCATCGGCAACAGCGGGCCGTTGATGGAGCCGGTGACGCAGGCGGTGCAGAAAGAAAACCTGGTGGTGGCGGCGGTGTTGAGCGGCAACCGGAATTTCGAAGGGCGGGTGAATCCGCTGGTGAAAGCCAACTACCTGGCGTCGCCGCCGCTGGTGGTGGCGTACGCGCTGGCGGGCCGGATGGACATCGATCTCACGCGAGATCCACTGGGCGAGGACGCGAGCGGGAAGCCGGTGTACCTGCGGGATATCTGGCCTACCAATGAAGAGGTGCAGAAGACAGTACGGGCGGCGGTGAAGCGCGATATGTTCCAGCAGGAATACGCGCGCGCGTTCGACGGCGACGCGAACTGGCAGGGCATGCCAGTGCCGACGGGAGAAATTTTCAAATGGGACTCCGGTTCCACCTACATCAAGAAGCCGCCGTACTTCGAACACATGGTGGATCCGGAGAAGTCGGTGACGGACTTCGGGTCGATGCGGGTGCTGGCGTTATTGGGGGATTCGGTGACGACGGACCACATCTCGCCGGCGGGCTCGATTCCGAAGGACAGCCCCGCGGGAAAATATCTGATCGCGCACGGGGTGGAGCCGAAGGACTTTAACTCATACGGCGCGCGGCGCGGCAACCACGAAGTGATGGTGCGAGGCACGCTGGCCAATATCCGGCTGCGCAATCAAATCGCGCCCGGCACGGAAGGCGGCTGGTCGGTCCACTTTCCCGAGGGCAAGCAGATGTTCATCTACGATGCAGCGATGGAGTATCAGAAAGAGGGCGTGCCGCTGCTGATTATTGCGGGGAAGGAGTACGGCTCGGGATCGTCGCGCGATTGGGCGGCGAAGGGCGTGGTGCTGCTGGGGGTGAAGGCGGTGATCGCGGAGAGTTTTGAGCGCATCCACCGGACCAACCTGGTGGGGATGGGGGTGCTGCCGCTGCAGTTCCGGGCGGGCGAGAATGCCGCCAGCCTCAAGCTCACGGGCAAGGAAACGTACCATGTGACGGGCGTGCGTTCGGCGCTGTTGAACGGAGGCGGCAAGCGGCAGGCGGCGGTGCGCGCGGTGGCGAGCGACGGCACGGAGACCAACTTCACGGCCGAGGTGCGGGTGGATACGCCGCAGGAAGTGGAATACTACCGGTACGGCGGGATTCTGCCGTACGTGCTGCGGCAGGTGGCGGCAGGGGCGTAAGATAGCGGCGGGCTCGGGCGAGCCGGCAGCGCCGACTCGCCGGCACCAGGCCTGATGCCACTACTTTTTCGCGGGGGCCTTTTTGGCGGGCGCCGCGGCCGGAGGCGGGCCTTCGCGTTTGATGGTGACGCTGATCAGCTTGACGGGGGTGCGGGGTTTGTCGCTTCCGTCGCGTGGCACGCGAGCGATCTTCCCGACGAGGTCCTGGCCGTCGACCACCTGCCCGAACAGCGTATAACCGCCATTGAGCGAAGGGTAGGGCACTTCGGTGATGAAGAACTGGCAGCCGCCGGTGTTGGGCGCACCGATGTTGGCCATGCCGAGGCGTCCGGGCTGGTCGAATTTGAGAGAGGGCACGATTTCGTCTTTGATCTTGATGCCGCAATCGTGGGAACCGGTGGCGGTGGGATCGCCGGTCTGAATCATGAAATTCGGAATCACGCGGTGAAAGGTAATGTTGTTATAGAGCGGCTTGGCCACCATGGCGCCGGAGCTGGGGTCCTTCCAAGCCTTGCGGCCGCGCGCGAGGGCCACGAAGTTGGCCACGGTGACCGGGGTCTCCTGCTCGAAGAGTTTGGCGGTGATCGCGCCCATGGACGTGTTGAACACGGCGTAGAGGCCGGGGTCGAGCTTGGCGGCGGGCGCGGAGCCGGCGGGGGGCGCGGCGGGCGGAGCCTGGGCCAGAGCACACGCAGCGATCAGAGCGAAGAAGGCAAGCCGTTTCATTGGATTCTCCCGTAAGAACCCCATTCTATCCCGATTTCTCGAGGGCTACTTCGCGGCCTGGAGCTCGGCCTGGAGCTGCCGGTAGGCGGCTTCCTCGTAGTTGGTCTTGATCCGTTCGAGGGCCTCGGTTTTGGGATCTCCGGGACGGGGGCCCTCGGATTTCAAGGAGCGTCCCAGCAAAGAAGTGGCCTCCTGATCGGTGGGATCGCGTTCGACGGCGGCGCGAAGGCTCCGGACCGCCTCCGCGAATTTACCGGATTTCCAAAGGACATAGCCGAGGTTGAAGTGATAGTCGGGGTCAGCGGTGTCACCCTCCAAGGCCTTTTGGAAGCTGGCCAACGCGGCGGGGAGGTTGTTCTGGCGGACCTGGGCAGCCCCGAGGTCATTGAAGACTTCATTGAGCGGCACGGCGGCTGCGACCAACTGGAAGGCCTGCCCAGCGCGGGCAAAATCGCCGGTGTTGTACGAGCAAAGACCGAGGAAGAACTGGGCTTCGAAGTAGTGAGGGTTGGAGCGGTCCACGCGGGCCAGCCATCCGG
Source organism: Terriglobia bacterium (assembly GCA_020073145.1). Taxonomy (GTDB): domain Bacteria; phylum Acidobacteriota; class Terriglobia; order Bryobacterales; family Bryobacteraceae; genus PSRJ01. The sequence goes on along the minus strand of JAIQFS010000001.1, from coordinate 365,430 downwards.
CGGCAGTCTGGTAATCGCCACTGGCCCAGTAGGTTTTCCCCAATTGAAAACCGGGCGGCGAATAGTGCTCATCCAGACGGGCGGATTGGGTAAAGAGGCGCTGGCGCTGGTCGGCAGACTGGGCGAGTAATCCGCGGATATAACTTTCGACAGCATCCAGGCGCACGGGAGGGCGGGCCCGCATGAATTCCTGCTCGGTCTCGGAGGTCTTGAAATTCAGATTTTGAAGAGCCTGCCAACCCAGGTGGGCCTGAAGGGCGGCCAAGTCCTGGAGGCCGCGAAGTTCGGTGAACTCGGGCAGCTGGTGGAGCCGCTTGAGGTCAAGAATGCGGGCCCGAACGCGCAAGGAACTGTTGGCGGGGTTATTGGCGGAGCCACTGGCGGATCCAGCAGCGGGAATGACTTCGTAGTAGCCATAGATCACGCGGGAGGCATCGAGCGACTGTCCGATTTTAATGACGGAGGCATGGGTCAACTCGGCTCCAGGGCGAACCGACAAGCGCCGGTAGGCTTCGAGGCGGTCGTCGCGGTCGAGGGCCAGGAAACCCTCGGAAGACAGAGTGTCATGCAACGATTCGGAGATACTCTCTCCGATCCAGTCCAAGTTGGGCTGGCGGGAATGGTTGAAGAACGGGAGGACCAGAACGGTTTCGGCATGAAGCGAACCGCACAGAAGCGCCACCACGGCAAGCAACCGTCGCATGAACTTCCAGTGTAGCGGACCGGGGCGGGTGGAGCCGGCCCCGGTGGAGTTATCGAAGGTTACTCATTGAAGACGAGCTTGGTATTGGTCCCCCCGATGTGGATTTCCTGAATGTGCATTTTACCGTCGGTGGTGCTATAGCGCACCGCGGTGGCATTGTATTTGTTGCCGGCACTTTCGACCTTGACCGGACACTCGGTCTGGATTTTGCCGTTGCGAATCACGGCCTTCTGGTCATTGACCTCCACCTTGTAATCGCCGGCGGCGAGTTCGGTGGTGCCAAGAAGAGCGGGCTGAGACAGATTGACCGAATATGATTTAGCGCTGGCGACGGCCACTCCGAACACACTAATCGCGAGCAGAATTTTCCACTTCATCCCCGTTTCCTTTCGAGCTGAGTTTGTTTTGCGAGATCTGAACTACAACGGGTAAGACGGGGGAGCCTCAAAAATGTTCCGGGGGTTTGTGGGGGGGAATTGTAAAAAAGTCACGGACGCGGGCGGCAGCGGCGCGGCTGACCGAGGCATCGTCGCCGAAGCCGTGTAACCAGACCACCCCCGGTTCCTGGCGGAACCAGGTGACTTGGCGTTTGGCATAGCGGCGCGTATTCCGCTGGGCGTAAAACACGGCCTCTTTGAGAGTCAACTCGCCGTTCACCAGTTGCAGGGCTTGTTTGTAGCCGTGGGACTCGAAGGGTTTGGAAGAGGGGGGATACCCGAGGGCGAGGATGGCGCGGACTTCGTCGACCAGGCCGGCGTCGAACATCGCCTGGCAGCGAAGATCGAGGCGCTGGTACAAGAGCTCACGGTCAGGGGAGAGGCCGATCTTCAGGGGGCGGTAGCCCCGCAGGGCGCTTCGTCCAGTGCGGAACAATTCCGAGACGGGGCGGCGGGCCAGCAAACAGACTTCGAGCGCGCGGGTGACCTTGGGGACGTCATGGGGGTGGATGCGGCGGGCGGCTTCGGCATCGAAGCGGGCGAGGAGGCGGTGCAGGCTGCCGGGACAGCGCTGCTCGCGGGCAGCCAGACGATCACGCAGGGGCTCGTCGCGAACGGGCCCTTCAAACAGGCCATCCAGCAAGGCACGGAGATAGAAGCCGGTGCCTCCGACGATGATGGGGAGGCGTCCGACTGCGGAGAGGGCGGCGATGACGTCGCGGGCGCGGCGGGCGTACTCGCCGGCGGAGAAAAGCTCATCGGGATTGACGATGTCGATGAGGTGGTGGGGAATGCCTTGGCGCTCGGCGGGGGCCAATTTGGCGGTGCCGAGGTCGAAATGGCGGTAGACCTGCAGGGAGTCGCAGTTGACGATTTCACCGGCAAAGGCCTGGGCGAGGCCGAGCGCGAGGGCGCTCTTGCCGGAGCCGGTAGCGCCGACGACAGCAACCAGGGGACGCTGGGGCGCGTCAGAGATCAGAGAGGCGTGGTATGGATCCGGCGGCATCAGGAATCACCCGGCCTTAGGCCGTTATACAATAGACAAGATGGGCTTCGACCCGTGGAGCTTCCCACCGGTCGAAAGAAAGTTAATGGCATGACAGGCTTCGGTAGAGCGCTTCTCCTGATTGTGGGGCTCGGCTGTGTGGTGTACGCGCAGACCCCTGCGGCAACCGCCAACGGACCGGCCGATAATCGCGCCGGAGCCTACTACAACTTTGCCATGGGGCGGCTGTATACGGAACTGGCGGCCTCGTCGGGAAACAGCCGCGAATACATTGCCAAGGCGATTCAACACTACCAGGACGCCCTGAAGCAGGATCCCTCGGCCAGCTTCATTTTCGAAGAATTAACAGACCTCTACATTCAGACTAACCGGCTGCGGGACGCGGTGACGCAGGCGGAGGACATGCTGAAGCAGAATCCGGACAACCTGGAAGCGCGGAGGATGCTGGGGCGGATCTACACGCGGATGCTGGGGGACCCGCAGCAGGGAAAGATCAACGAAGAGATGCTGCGCCGGGCCATGGAGCAGTATCAGAAGATCACCGAGAAGGATCCGAAGGACGCCGACAGCTGGGTGATTCTGGGCCGTCTGTACCGGGTTGCGAACAACTCGGCGGACGAAGAGAAGGCGTTTAACGCGGCGCTGAAGGCGGAACCGGACAACGAAGATGCGTTGACGGGGCTAGCGCAGTTGTACCTGGATCTGGGGGACATCAACAAGGCGATCGACAAGCTGAAATCGGCCACGGATCGAAACCCCAACGAGCGGACGCTGATGGCCTTAGCGCTAGCCTACGAACAGATCCACGATTACAAGAACGCGGCGGCGGTGCTGAAGCAGGCGGTGGGTCTGTCGGCGGACAACACGCGGCTGCGGCAGAACCTGGCGCGGGACCTGTTCGCGGCCCAGCAGTATGACGAAGCACTGGCGGTGTATCAACAGCTTGCCAGCGAAGATCCGAAAGACACGACGAACTGGCTGCGGATCAGCGAACTGTACCGCGCGAAGCGGGACTTCCCCAAGTCGCAGGAAGCCTTTGCCCGGGCCAAGGCGCTGGAGCCGGACAATCTGGACGTGCGCTATGCGGAGATTTCTCTGCTGGACGCGCAAGGGAAGACGGACCAGGCGATTGGGGTATTGAAGGGCCTGCTGGAGGAAACCGCGCGCAAGACGTATTCGGCCGCGGAGTCCGACAGCCGGGTGCGCCTGCTAGAGAGACTGGGGCTTCTCTACGCCAAGGCCGATCAATACGAGCAGGCGGTCGAGACCTTCCGGCAGATCATTCCGCTGGATGCGGAGCGCGCTCCGCAAGTGGCGGCGCAGATTATCGAGACGTATCAGACGGCGAAAGACTACGAGAGCGCGGCGCGGGAAGCCGAGGCGGCCAAGAAGAAATTCCCCAACGAAAAGATTGTGGTGCTGGCGCACGCATCGGTGCTGGCCGACCGGGGCAAGACGGACGATGCCGCGGCCGAGATTCGCACGTTGGTGAAAGCGGCACCCGACCTGGATACGCAACTGGCCCTGGCGCAGGTCTACGACAAGGGAAAGCGCTTCGCCAACGAGGCCAAAGCGATCGACGAAGCCGAGAAGAGCGCGACGGGGGATCAGGATAAAGTCCGAGTGCTGTTCATGCGCGGGGCGATGTACGAGCGCATGAAGAATTACGACGGGGCTGAAGCGGAATTCGGCAAGGTGCTGAAATTAGATCCGGACAATTCCGGCGCGATGAACTATCTGGGCTATATGCTGGCCTTCCGCAACATGCGGCTGGACGAAGCCCACCGACTGATCAGCAAAGCGCTGGAAACGGATCCGGACAACGGAGCATACCTGGACAGCCTGGGTTGGGTTTATTACCAGCAGGGAAAACTGACGGAGGCGGAGAGCGAGTTGGTCCGCGCCGCCGGTAAAATCGGAGACGATCCGACGGTACACGACCACTTGGGCGATCTGTATTTGAAGATGGGGAAGACCAAGGACGCGATCACGCAATGGCAGACGTCGTTGCGGAGATATCAGGCCGGCGCCCCGGCGGACAACGATCCGGAAGACATCGCGAAGATCAACAAGAAGCTGGAAAGCGCCCGCGTCCGGCTTGCCAAAGAGACCGGACAGAAGTAAGTCAGGCCGGCGAGTCCGCGCGGGCGGCGCCGGATATTTGCCTCATTTCGTACCTCACAGGCCCTGGGGAGGGCATCTGCACGACTTCCTTAAATTCCAGTAACTCCTTTAATATGTGCACGTTGTGCGGGGGTTGGCGAGCGTAAACCTATCGTTTTTTGCAGTGGTGTGGGATACTCGGAGGTAGAGCAGGATCGCAAGTCAACAATGTCCTATTTGGACGACGCCGTCGTCAGATACAACAAGTCCTTAGAGAATGGCCCGTATCGAGACCTTTCGTGGGCCGAAGGGTTACATCAGCGGATGGAAGAGAGCGGCCTGTCGGCGGGCGGGCGGCTGATTTGTCCCTTCTTGCGGCCGAATTTTGTCTCGCGGCGGCAGTATGACCACTTAGTCAAAGGCGGAGAAGCGCTGCTGGGCGCCATCGGGCGCATGGAGCAGATGGTTCTGAACAATCCGGCGCTGCTGGCGCGCCTGGAATTGCTGCCGGCGGAGAAGATGCTGGCGTCGATCGACCCGGGCTATCCGTCCCTGCAAGTCGCGGCCCGCCTGGATTCGCACGTACGCAACGGGCATTTGCACTTTGTGCAATACAACGCCGATTTACCGGCGGGCACGGGCTATGCGGACGTGCTGGCGGAGCTGTTCTATGACGCACCTCCGGTGAAGGAACTGCGCAAGAAGTACTCGCTCAGCCGGGTGGGCGGCAGAAAGTATTTTTTGCAGGCGCTGTTAAAGGCGTATAAACAATTCGGCGGAGCGAAGAAACCGAACATCGCAATCGTGGAGTTTCGGTCTACTTATCATTCGGGCGAGAGCGAATACCAGTTACTGCGGGATTATTTTCGCGACGAAGGCTACGCGGTGGAAATCGTCTCGCCGGAGCAGTTGGAATACCGCAACGGAGTGCTGCGCAAGGGCGCGTTCGAGATCCATCTAATCTACCGGCGGTTGGGGGTGCAGGAGTTCCTGATCCGGTTCGACCTCAGCCATCCGTTAGTGCAGGCGTATCGAGACCGGGCCGTGTGCGTGGTGAACAGTTTTCGCTCGGAACTGGCGCACAAGAAGGCGATGTTCGGCCTGCTGACGGATGAAGCGGTGGTGGCGAAGTTTCCGGCGGCGGAGCGCAAGGCGATCCGCGAGCACGTGCCGTGGACGCGGCTGGTGGCGGCCACCAAGACGACGTACGACGACCGCACCATCGACCTGGCCGATTTCATTACGCGCAACCGGGCGCGCCTGACTCTGAAGCCCAACGACGATTACAACGACCAGCACACGTATCTGGGCTGGGAGATGGATGACAGCGGGTGGGAACGGGCGTTGAAGCAGGCGATGCGCACGCCGTACGTGGTGCAGGAAAAGGTGGAAGCGGTACGCTCGGTATTTCCGCTGATGAGCTTTGGGACGCTGGAGTTCCGCGAGCTGCAAGTGGATGTGCGGCCGCACGCGTACATGGGGAAAGTGCAAGGCTGCTCGAGCTGGCTTTCGAGCGGCACGAGCGGATTCTCTTCAGCCGAAGGGCTGGCGCCGACCTTCATCCTTGAACCCAAGGGCTGAACCGCAGCCAGGGCCGGGGCACGGAGCCTGACGAGCGGGGCTGGATCGACTCACAGGCACCGGGCGATCCGGGCGGTCAGCGGACGGTGAAGCGGTCTTTGAGTTTCAGAATCCGCGATTCCAAGAGTGTCCACGAAAGCCAAGCCATGGCGAGCGCCATGCTCAGGGACACGAAGAACTCGGCCGAGCCGGAGGGCGTGAGGGTGACGAGGCGCGCGGCCAAGCGCCGGCCGATCAGCTCGGCGGGCACGTGGAGCAGATACAGTCCGTACGAGATGGTGCCGAGCCAGCCCAAGAAGCGGAGGCGGCACAGCTTGAGGAGCAGCGGGTGGCGCCACGCCATCAGCATCACCAGAATCCCGGCAAAGGTCAGATCGAGCGCGGTGTAGCCGAGGGTGCGCATGCCGACGGGCCAGGGATCGCTGTTGGAGTAGTACAGGATGACGGCGGCAAAGGTTGCGGCGGAGAGCAGAGTGATCCAGCCGATCCAGCGACCTTTGAGCCAGTGCGGCCAGTCGCGCTGGGCGATGGCGATGAGGCCGCCCATCGCGAGCGAATCCATGCGGCAGGGCATGAGGGTATAGACGCCGAACATATTGCGCGGCACGGCTACGGTCAGCGCGATGCGCAAAGCCAGGGCGGCCACCACGGAAACCGCCAGGATCTGGGCCAAGGTCTTTCGCCGCACGGCCCAGACGAGCAGCGGGAAGGTCAGATAGAACTGCTCTTCGACCTGCAAGGACCAGAGGGGCGTCAGGATTGCCAGAGGCGGAAAGGCGACATCCAGAAAGACCTTGACGTTGCCCAGGTAGGCGACGTACCACCATCCGCCGAGGCGAAGGAACTCGCCCCATTTGGGGAAAGAGGGGTAGTAGGTGAGGATGCAGCAGATGATTAGGGAGACGTAGTAGGCCGGAAAAATCCGGAGGCACCGGCGGACGATGAAGTTGCGGTAGTAGGCGCGACGGCCGACGCTATCGACGAGAATGCCGGTGATGAGGTAACCGCTCAAGACGAAGAACAAATCCACGCCGGTCCAGCCCAACTGGAAAACGTTGACCAAGAAAGACAGAGGCCCCGAGCGCGGGGTGTAGTGAAAGCACAGCACCATGAGGATGGCGATGCCGCGCAACCCGTCTAATTCCGAAATGCGCGGGCCGGCCGGCTTGGGGATGGCGGCTGCGGGCGCGGCGGAACCAGCGGTGGGGGGAGTCATGATCAGGGTTTCGGTGGAGCGCCGGTGAACCAGCGCTGAAAGGCGAGGCCCTGTGAGGTGAGCATGCGATCCAGGCGGTACTTGCCAAAATGAGAGGCATCGCGCCCCCACTCGTCCTTGTTGCCGGGCTGGTCGTAGAGCACCCAACTGAAGAGGTACTCGACGCCGTTATCGAGGCTGGCATCGATGAGGGACTTCATGCGCTCGGCATTGGGATGGTTGTTCCAATACTCCCCGAACTCACCCACGATCAACCTGGTGGTCAGCTTGCGCTCCGCCGCGGCATTGCGGAGGAAACCCGCCAGGTAAGCGAAATCCTTGTAGACCTTGGAGGCATCCGCATCCCAGGCGATGGACCACCAGGAACTGTAGGAGAGGAAGTCGACGCCGTGGAGGCGGGCGGCGACGTCGACGAGACCGGAGGGCTTTCCCTTGAAACCGGGGACGACGGTGAATTCGAAGGCGGTGAAGACTTCGCCGGGATAGCCCAGCGCTTTGGCCTGCTTGCGCCCTTGGGCGATGCCATCGAGGCGGGCCTGGTAGTATTGGCGGCAGGCCGGCCATTGAGGAGCGGCGCAGTCATTCTCAAACTCCCAATTGGAGACGATCTTGCGCCCGGGGGTCTTGGTCAGTTCGAGAGTGAAGCGGCGGAACTCATCCTGGGTGGCGGCCAGATGGGCTGAGTCGAGCGGACCCTTCTTGTATCGGTCGTAGGAGGCGCGGTCGTAGGCGGTCAGCATGACCACGGGAAAGGCGGCGAGGAAGGCGCGGTAGTCGGGGCGGCGGACCTTCACATCGAGGGGGGAGTTGTCGTTGGCGGCAGCCGGGTCCCATAAGGCGGCGGGGCCGATGTAGAGGCGAACGACGCGGTCGGCGCCGAGACGCTTCACGTCCGCGGCTGCGGCGTCGAGACCGCCGGCGAGCTTGCCCCACACATACACGCCGACGTGGTCCCGGTAGTCGCGCGGCGCAGCGGCGTGGAGGACGCAGGCGAGCAAGAGCAGGGCGGCGGAGACGCGCCCCAGGACGCGGCCCGACGGCCGCGCAGCCGAGCGGTGCTGGCCTCCCTTGCGCATAGCCACATTATCGCGCGGAGCGGCGCGTTGGCCGGCTGTCCGAATATCCGTAAGGCGGGCCCGCGCCCTGAAGGACCGCGGCTGAAGAGACAGGACAGGCGCCGTTGTAGGCGCGCGGTTGATCTGCAGAGGGTTCCTGCGGCGGGCGGTGCTACCATCGGTAGCATGATCGAGGTCGACGGCGTCTCGAAGATGTACAAGTTGTATCAACATCCCGCCGACCGGCTGAAAGAAGCGCTGACGCTGGGACGCCGGCGGCGGTTTCGGGAGCACTGGGCGCTGCGGGATGTGACGCTCGAAATCAAAAAAGGCGAGACGTTCTGCATCGTGGGGGAGAACGGATCGGGGAAGAGCACACTGCTCAAGCTGATCGCGGGGATTGTGGAACCCACGTTGGGCAACATTGCTGTCCATGGCCGACTGACGGCCCTGCTGGAGCTGGGCGCGGGATTCAATCCGGAGTTCACGGGACGGCAGAACCTGTTTTTGAACGGCGCGATTCTCGGGCTGGCGCCGCGGGAAGTAGAGCAGAGCCTGGCCGGCATTCTGGATTTTGCCGAGATCGGTTCGTATATCGACCAGCCGGTGAAAACGTACTCGAGCGGAATGGTTGTGCGGCTGGGGTTTGCACTGGCAGTTCACCTGCACCCGGAGATTCTGGTGGTGGACGAGGCGCTGGCGGTGGGGGACATCTATTTCCGGCACCGGTGCATGCGCAAGATTCACGAGCTGCGATCGCAGGGCGTGACGGTGGTGTACGTGACCCACGATGTTTCGGAAATCAAGGCACTCGGCCATCGGGCGCTGTGGCTGGAGGGCGGGCGGATGCGCGAACTGGGCGATGTGACCGACGTCGCGCACCGGTATCAGGCCGCGCTGCTCGAAAAGGATTCGCAGCGGTGGCATCAACGCCAGGCGGCCGAGTTCCAGGAACATCGGACTCCCGAAGCACCCCCGGAAGTGATCATCGGCCTGCCGGCGGGCGTGCAACGCTATGGCGATCGCCGCGCCGAAGTACTGGGAGTGGCGGTCACCGATAGCGATGGACGTTCAATGGACACGGTGCGAACGCCGGCGGAGATTGTGGTGCGGGTGAGCCTGCAGGCGAAGCAGCCGATCGAGTGGCCGATCGTAGGCCTGCTCCTGCACACCGAGCAGGGAATCGACCTTTCGGGGACGAATACGGCGCGGTTGAATATTCCGGTCGCTCCGCTGGCGCCGGGCGAGATCCGCACCTTTGACTTCCATCTGAAACTGCCAGAACTGGCGCCGGACCGGTACACGTTTACCGCCGCCATCGCCGACGGCGACCTGACGGAGTACCGGATGTGCGACCGTGTGGAGCGGGCGGTGACGCTCGACGTGCTGGCGGGCGAGAAACCGGTGTACGGCTATCTACAACTCCCCTGCGCGGTCAGCGCGCGAGTGGTTCCAGGACAGGCCGAGGGCCGGCTGCCATAGAGAAGGGCGGACCGGGACCACGGCAACACGCGGGCTCCGGCGAAGTCATGAGTAAGGTCCGGACTAGCGGACGATGACAATCGTCCCGGTGGGGTTCAAGGTCCACTTTTTCGAATCCGCCGTCGTAGACTCGGCGTTTTCGACCCTGAGGGTCGTTGACCCAGCAGGGGCGGTGGACTTGATTTTGAAACGATAGGTCACGATCAGACCGTTTTCGATCGGATTCTGCCCTCCGGAGAGCACACAGGCATAGAGGTATGGCTTCCGAGCCGTGCACTGAAGCGATTTGCCAGAATGGGTTGCGGCGCTGCCGGGATCGACGGTTTCCAGATCCATTACTTGCGCTGGGAAGATCACGTCCCATTTCAAGACGATGGGCGCATTTGCCGGCTGCGAGGTAGCGGAGACTTCCAACGTCACCTCGTCGCCGGGGGCTTTGGTAACCGGCAATACTCCGGACGTCTGGGCGAACAGAGGCAGGCAAGCGAGCATCAGGCAAGCGAGCCTCATCGCCGTCATTCAGCGTGCTCCATGGAGAGTCCTGAGCTCAGTGTAGCTGGGTAGAGGCAAGCCGTGCCGATCCCGGGCGTAGCGGGCGACCTCGTCTGGACGAGACGGCAGGTTCAAGGCCGGGCCGCCGGCGCTGCCACCGATTTCGCTCCATCGCCTAAGGCCTGGCGTACGATGTCGGCCGGGTTCGTAGAATTCACCAAGTGGAGGAGACTTTCGGTGCGAGCGTCGAAGTTGTCGCGGGTCAGCCGCGCATCACCGACGCAGGCGCTGCGCACGACGCGCTCTAGGATCTCCTCGTTGTAGTGATAGATATCGGCGTAGAGCGAGAGATTGGTGATGATGCCGGCGCGGTCCTGATAGTCGACCACGTCGAAATTGCCGAAGCGTTCGGATTGCTCAATCAGCCATTTTTTGAAAGCGAAGTAAGTCGCGATCTGCGAGCGTTGCGCGAAATCGTGCCAGACCAGGATGGAATAGGGCGGGAACACGAAGTGAATCCGGACGCTCTTATTGTTGGCCAGCAAGGGGAACATATTGGCGGCAAATGCCGATTGGAGCAGTTCCAACTTGAGATTGGGAAGGCCGAAGGAGCGGTTGATGTTGGCGGGATCGATGCCCTTGACGGCGGTCGAGGCGCTGAATACGGCGGTGTCGGGAAATTTCCACGGAAAGTCGGCGTTGAGCGTCTCTTCCGGCAGGGCGGGCCTGTATCGAAGCCGGTAGGCGGTCCAGAGGGAATCGAAGGAAAGAAGGTAGGGAAACTTGTCGAGGATCGAATCGTCGTACAAATAGGCCGGGAAGACATTGTTGCTTCCCACGACGGGATCCGTGGCGCCTCCGGATAACGAATTGTAGTCCATGGTGAGGATGGCGGTCGTGGTGCCGGGGTGCTGGAGCACGAGCCGCAAGGCCAGAGTCTCTTCGTGGATGGATGCGCCGTTCATGCAGAGGTTGACGGCGGGAGCGCCGCACAAGCGCTCGACGGAGCTGTTGGCGATATTTTCCAGCATGGAGGTTCCGGCGAGCGCGATCTGGTAATCGCCGTGGCGCGCGAGGCCGGGAACGAAGTACCGCTGCAAGTAGCGGTTGAAGCGAGGATGCCCGCCGCGGACCGGGTGATAGACCTGGTAGGGATCGATCCACAGGGTAAAGCCGGCGGCGCATCCCATGAGAAACAAACTGGCAGCGCCGAGCCACCGGCACCAACGCCACCACTTCCTCGAACTGGTGAGAGATCGCATGGATCAAAAGAAGTAGTAGAGGAAATGGGTGACGGAGGAAAAACGCAGGACACAGGCGGTCAGAAGCACAGCGCCGAGGCAGGCCGTCCAGGGACTGGGCTTCATCCTGCGCACGAGGAGGAAGCTGTAGGAAGGCACGGCCACAAGGAGCACGGCGACCAGGAGGACGAGGCGGCCGAAATCGGTGTCGAGAGACCAATCGGACAGAGGCCTTTGCACCAGCGCGAGTCCGGAAGCGCGCCACCAGGCCATCAAAGGAGTCCAGGGAACGGCCGAGAACAGGGAGCGGAACACACGGACCGAGGCCGCCAGGTCGGAGGCTCGAAACACGACCCAGCTCAGCATGACGAAGGTAAAGGTGAGTGCCCAGCCCAGAACATTGGGCATGCGCCAGCGCAGGCGACGCCAGAACGCGCAGGCGGCCACGGCGAAGCCATGAAGGAGGCCCCACACCAGAAACGTCCATCCGGCGCCATGCCACAGGCCGCAGACGGCCATGGTGATGACGGCGTTCAAGTAGGGGACGAACTTCCATTTGGAGCGCACGCCGGGAAGTGCAAAGTAGACATAGTCGCGCAACCAGTTGGAGAGGGAGATGTGCCAGCGCCGCCAAAACTCCTGAATGGACGTGGAGCGGTAGGGGGCACGAAAGTTTTCGGGAATGCGGATATTGAAGAGGAAGGCGACGCCGACGGCGATGTCGGCGTACCCGCTGAAATCGTTGTAGAGCTGGAAGGTGTACGCCAGCGTTCCCAGCCAGGCGACGCCGGGATCGAGGGGGCCGGTGGAGTCGAAGGCCCTGGCCACCAGAGGCGCCAGGGGATCGGCGATCCAAACTTTCTTGACGAGCCCGATGACGATGAGGGCGGCGCCGCGGGCGAGATAGCGGGGAAGCGGACGACGGCGGAGCAGGCTGTCGAACTGCGGGATCATATCCCGATGGCGGAGGATGGGGCCGGAAAGCAGGTGCGGGAAGAAGGTGACGAAGAGGGCGTAGTTGCGCAAGCCGGCGGGGCGATCCTGGCCGCGATAGGTGTCGACCAGGTAGGAGATCTGGGAGAACGTAAAGAAAGAGATGCCGAGCGGGAAGGCGGCCTGCGAAAGCAAAGAGAACCAGGGCTGATTGGGCGCGGCGAGGTTGGCGAGGATCGGCCGGTATTTGAAGAGACTGAGGAGCAGGAGATTGACCAGCACACCGGCCACCAAGTAGCGCTTTCGGCGGTCCGCGCGATGCAGCAGCAACGAGATTCCGTAGTTGAACAGGACGCTGGCGATCAGGAGCCAGAGGCCTCCGGAGCGGTGATAGGCGTAGAAGAACAGGGAGGCGACCACCAGCCACCAGGTGCCCCAGCGCGGGGACCGGGCGAGAAGGAAATAGACGACGCAGGCGACCGGCAGGAACTCCAGGACAAACTCGTAGCTATTGAAAACCATGAGCGAATTTCAGGCGATCGTGACAGCGAGCGAAGGGCTGGAGGGCAGAGGCAGACGCAGGGGCAAGCGAGTCTTCGCACACAAGCAGGTCGGCACTGGCCATCTGCACGCTATTCTAGCCTACCGGAGGCAGAGGTCGAATTCGGGGCGGGCGTTTCTACCCGCTGCCGGCGCGCCGGACTGCCCTACAAGGGATCTAGAGGCCGCGGGCGAGGACAGCGCCCCAATGGAAGCCGGCGCCAAAGGCGGCGAAGACCACGGGAACACCGCTCTGGAAACCCGCGCTCTGCTGCCAATCGGCGGCCGCGATGAAGAGGGAGGCCGAAGACGTATTGCCGTAGGCGCGGATGTTCGAGAAAAAGCGGGGAGCAGGGACCCCCAACGCGCGCGCGGTGGCATCCATCAGGTTCTGGTTGGCCTGGTGCATCAAGAAGACGGGCACTTCGGAGGCGTTTAAGGCGTTACGCTCCAGGAGCTCCGCGATGACTCGCGGAAACTTGCGGGAGGCCTGTAACAGCACCGAGCGCCCATCCATCGAGAATGTTCCATCGGCGCGCCAGGCGAGAGAGCCGGCGAACGCGCCATCGGAATGCAGCACGTGATCGGCGATGCGGGCGCGGCCGCGGGCGGAACTCAGGAGGCAGGCTCCGGCGCCATCCCCGAAGAGGATGGCGACGTTGGGATCAAGCGGCTCGCGCAGGGCGAGGCTCGACATTTTTTCCGCCGCCACCACCAACACGACGGAGTAGGTATCCGCCAGAGCATTGCCCAAGATCATGCCGATCAGGCCGCCGGCACTGGCCACGGGAACGTCGAGCGCAGGCGTCTGCTCCAGGCCGAGCCGGTGCGCGACGAGAGAAGCGGGGCCGGGGAATCGGGTGGGGTCCGATGCGCTGGCCACGACCAGCAACTGGACATCGGAAGGCGCGCGGGCGGCCCGGGTCAAGCACGCCTGGGCGGCGGCCACGGCGAGATCCACTACGCTCTCGGTGTCCGCCGCATAGCGGCGCTGCTCAATGCCGGAGGCTCGGGTAATCCAGGCGGGGTCGCAGTCCAGGCGGGCGGCGAGTTCGGCGTTGGTCACCACCTTTTCGGGCAGGTACGACGCAAACGCCTCGATGAAGGCCATTATTCCGCCCGGGTGGAGAGATAGGCCTCAATCCTCGCCAACGACTCGAACTGGCGGGGATTCAAATCGGAATCGGGGATTCGGATATGGAAGGCCTCTTCGAGGGCCGTCACCAACTGCGGGAGCACAAAGGAATCGATCAGGCCAGAATCGAAGAGGGACTCGGTGGGCTCGGGCTCGCGGGCTTCGGCCGCGAATTGGCGCACGATGTCCCGAATGGCCGTTCTCCTCTCGGCGTCGGTCATTTGTAGGCCGCGCAGACCACGCGCTTGCCGCGGCGGTGCTGCTCATAGGCGCCGGCCGGCGGCTCCACGATTTCGGTGCGGCGGAAGCCGGCCTGGCGGAGCATAAAGTCGAGGGCCTTGGGGGAGGGACAGGTGGCGATGGGAGACGCGCCGGTTTCCGAATTCTGGTTATAGAACTCGCCGGACTCGTCGATCAAGGCGAGGACGCCGTGATACGGGCGGGTCCAGGCGCGCGCGCCCCATTCGGCGACGCCTTCCACTTCGTCGACGACCTGAGTTTCGACAATGCAGACTTCCCTGGTGATGCGGCTGATGGCGCGCAGACTGCGGATCGGGTTCTCCAGGTGATAGAGGACTCCCAGAAACAGACACAGATCGAAGGGCTCGGTATCGGCAGGCATCTCCTCGACGTTGCGCTCCTCGTACGTGACGTTGGGGAGTGCCAGAGCGTCGGCGACGAAGCGGGCCTTGTTGAGACTGGCGGCGCGGACATCGATGCCGCGCACTTCCCGCATGCCCTTGCGGGCCATGGCGACCGCGTAAAATCCTTCGTGGCAGCCGATATCAATGCAGCGAACCTGCTGGATCCGGCCGCGAAAATGCTCGTCGACGACGCGTTCGACCATGGCCAGACGGGTCTGGTGAATGGGCCGCACGTCGTCCGGCAGCTCCGAAGTGGTGTGGCCCAATTCTCCCAAATCAAAATCGTAGAACCAGGGGCCGAGTTCTTTGAGGCGCTGCTGCGCGCCGGCGCTCTTGATCATGCGACTGCGAATCCCTGGAGGTCCAGAATGGGCTTCACTGAACGTATTCTAACGCGATTGAGCCGCTGGGCCGACGGGCGCGTGATTCCGTGTCGCCGGAGATCGGGTTACCATACGAGCGTGGAGATGCGGGCGACCGATGAGTGACGCCTCCGAACCGCAATCGGTGCGAGGCGATCCGGCGCCGCCGATCGCGCAACGAGTCCTGCAAAAGGTGAAGGCCTACCGCGAGAATTTTCTGCGGGCGGAGCCTTTCCGGCACGTGGCGATCGACGGTTTCTTCGAGCCGGAATTCGCGGAGGAACTGCTGGCCGGCTTTCCCGTCTTCAATCCGGAACTGGCGAAAAACGAGATTTACGGCGGAGTGTGGGGCAAGGCCGTGAACACGCGCATCCGGGAGATCGGCCCGGTCTACCGCCGACTCTACGAAGCGATCGAATCGCGGGCGTTTTTGGGAGTCATCGAGGAGATCACCGGGATCCCGGATCTGATCTTCGACCCGCAGCTTTACGGCGGCGGAACGCACGAGAACCTGCACGGGCAGGACCTGGATCCGCACGTGGATTTCAACTACGATCAGGCGCAGCGGCTGCACCGGCGCTTGAATCTGATTGTGTATCTCAACAAAGGCTGGCGCGCGGAGTGGGGCGGAGCGCTGGAGCTGCATTCGAATCCCCGGAAGCCAGCGGAGAACCGGATCCGGGCGTACAACCCGGGGTTCAACACCGCAGTGTTGTTTGAGACGAACGAACACTCGTGGCACGGCTTCCCGAGGATTGAGCTGCCGCCCGAGGAGCGGCACCGCTCGCGGAAGTCGGTGTCGATTTATCTCTATACCCGGGAGAGGCCGGCCGAAGAAGTGGCCCCAATGCACAGCACGTTCTATGTGCAACGCCCGTTGCCGGAGTGGGTGGAGCCGGGACACGTCCTCAGCGAAGAGGACTGCCGGTACCTGGTTCACGCGGCCGATCGCCGGGACAAGTGGGTGGAGTTTTACCAGAACCTGGAACTGGTGAAGAGCGGCCAGGTGGCCGAGCAAGCTGCCTACGTGCAGGACCTGCTAAACCGGGTCCGCGCGCCGCTGACCGGATACGTGATGCAGCAGGGCGGATCGACGGGACTGTACGCCGACGGGTGGACCCGGCGGCGGATCGAACTGAAGGTCCAGCCACTGCGCCCGGTGACGGCACTGCGATTGCGGGGCTGGCGCGCGGATGACGCGCCGGAATCGGCGGAGGTGACGGTGCGGATCAACGGCACGGAGGCGGCATGGATGGCGGTGGGACGCGGCGTGTTCGAACTGGAAGCGACTTGCGAGGTTCCGCTGGCAGAGACGTTTGTGATGGAAGCGGAATGCGATCCGGAGTACCGTCCGGCGGGCGACCATCGGGAGCTGGCGTTCGTGCTGATGGAGATCCGGGCCGAACACGAATAGACGAGCGGCAGGGCCGCGGGCGCGTGCAAGGCGCTGGCAGCGGGTGATTTCCGCCGTGCGCCACTCGGCCGATGATACAATTGGCCGCTATGAATCCCTCGATTTCCGCCAGCCGCCGGCACTTTCTGAGGTTTCTGGCGGCGAGCCCTCTGTTTCCGCGAGTGATGGGGCAGCCGTCCCGGTCTGTGATCGCCCATGCGAAAGATGCGGTGGACCTCATGGACTTCGAGGAGGCGGCGCGCCAAGTGCTGCCGCCGGCGCACTGGGGGTACATGGCCAGCGGCGTGGACGACGATCTGACGATCAAGGCCAACCGGGACGGATTCCAACGTTTTCAACTGCGGCCGCGCCGGCTGGTGGACGTGAGCAAGCCGGACCTGAAGACGGAGATCTTCGGAACGGTCTGGGAGTCGCCGATCTTTCTCTG
The DNA here is from genome assembly GCA_020073145.1 of Terriglobia bacterium. Lineage (GTDB taxonomy): Bacteria > Acidobacteriota > Terriglobia > Bryobacterales > Bryobacteraceae > PSRJ01. The sequence goes on along the minus strand of JAIQFS010000001.1, from coordinate 348,659 downwards.
CCCGGTGGGCGGGCAGCGGATGTTTCACGCGGACGGGGAAGTGGCGGTGGCGCGGGCGGCCAAGGCCAAGAAGACCACGCAGATCTTGTCGACCGCGACGTCCATTCCGGTGGAGGATGTGGCGCACGCGTTGGGATCGCCGCTTTGGTACCAGCTCTACATGCCGAACCGTTGGGAAGGTACCGAGAAGCTGGTACGGCGGGTGGAGGAGGCGGGGTGCCCGGTACTGGTCTGGACGGTGGATCTGCTGGCGGGACGCAACATGGAAACGGCCGAGCGGTTTCGGCGCCTGGACACACGGGACTGTTTGTCGTGCCACGCGACAGCGCGCGGAGGCCGGGCGGTGGACGAATTGCCGATGCTGAAAGGGATTCCGGGCGGGATGAACCCGGCGGCGGCGACCTGGGAGTACCTGGACCGGCTGAAGAAGCTGACGAAGATGAAGGTGCTGATCAAGGGCATCGACACACGGGAGGACGCGCGACTGGCGCGCGAGCACGGCATCGACGGCATCATTGTGTCGAACCACGGAGGGCGGTCGACGGAGACGGGGCGCGGCACGATCGAAGCGTTGGGAGAGGTGGTGGACGCGGCGGGCAGCCAGATCCCGGTCCTGGTGGATGGCGGCTTCCGGCGCGGGACCGATGTTTTTAAAGCGCTCGCGCTAGGGGCCCGCGGGGTGGGCATTGGACGCCCGTACATCTGGGGATTGAGCGCGTTTGGGCAGGAAGGCGTGGAGCAGGTGGTCGATATTTTGCATGCCGAGCTGCAGTTAACCATGCGGCAGTGCGGCACGCCGTCGATCCGGCAGATCACGGGGGCTTCCCTCATGGCCGCCCCGACGCGGCTGTAACCGGCACGCCATCCCCAGCGCCTACATACAGACAAGGACCGCCCGAAAACGATACCGTTTTGTCTGTTTTGCGGGCCGGGCTGGTTGACGGGCGGCAACAGCGGGTATTATAGTTTTGTATTCGTCCACACGACATCCAGCGGTCTTAGGGCAACGGGCAGCCTTCGATTGCCTGCGCACGGGAGTATCGAGACGCCGGTGGAGCGGTTTTCCGGCGTGGTCCGCGAGAACTAGGAATCGAAAGGTCTCTGCAGCATGTCTCTGCTAAGTATTTGCCAATGGATTCAGGATACGCCGATCGGAACCGGCCTGCGCGAGTCGATCTGGATGTTCCCTATCGTCGAGAGCACTCACGTTCTGGCGCTTTCTCTGTCGGTGGGAACCCTGTTCTGGATGGATCTGCGGCTGACCGGCACGTTCATGAAGAAACAGCCGATGTCGCAAGTGTCGCGTTCGGTGCTGCCCTGGACCCTGATCGGCTTCACCATCATGACCATCACCGGAATCTTCCTGTTCTGGTGTCAGGCGGTCAAGGCGTACAACAGCATCTTCTTCAAGATGAAGATCGCGATGCTGGTTCTGGCGGCGGTGAATGCGATCGCGTATCACTCGACGATTTACCTCAAGATGGACGAATGGGACAAGGCGATGCCGCCACCGGCGCGCGCCCGCTTCGCGGGGTGGGCGTCGATCGTGCTGTGGATCGGAATTATCATCTGCGGCAGAACCATGGCGTATAACTTCTAGAGCCGGGACCAAGAGGATTTCCAGTGAGCTACCTTTTCCCTTTTTTCAAGTGGTGCGACGGCACCTGGGTCGCCGAGACGATCCGGGGCTCGAAATACCTATTTCCCATCATCGAGGCGATCCACCTGTTGGGGCTGACGGTGCTGCTGGGGATCATGGTGATCATCAGCCTGCGCCTGTTCGGCTTCATTCTGAAGCACGAATCGACGCGCGATCTGGCCACGGATTTGCGGCCGTTCACGTGGACGAGCATCGTCACCATGCTGGTGACAGGTTTCATGCTTTTCGCATCGGAGGCGCTGAAGTGTTTTGACAGCCCGTCGTTCCGGTTCAAGATGGCGTGCCTGTTTTTCGCGCTGATTTTCCAGGTGACCGTGTATCACAAGGCCACCACGTCGGACAAAGTGGACTCGAGCCCAGGGTACGCCCGCATCACGGCGGTGCTGGCGCTGGTGCTGTGGTTCGGAGTCGGCGTAGGCGGCCGGGCCATCGGCTTCCTCTAGACAGATCGGCCCTCAATCATGCCGGAGCTTCCCGATGTCGTGGTTTATGTGGAAGCTCTGCGGGAGCGGGTGATCGGACACCGCCTGCAGCGCGCTTTGATCCGCGGGCCGTTTCTGCTGCGCTCCACCACTCCACCCATAGAAGCCGTAACCGGGAAGGAAGTGCGGGAGGTGCGCCGGGTGGGCAAGCGCATCGCTATCGGTTTCGAAGAAGACCTGTGGCTGGTGCTGCACCTGATGATCGCCGGGCGGTTGCACTGGCGCAGCAGCGACGGCAAGTCCGGCTCGCGAAATACGCTGGCTACCTTTGCATTCGATTCGGGGATCCTGCAACTGACGGAAGCGGGATCGCAGCACCGGGCCGGGCTGCACATGGCCCGCGGGGAGGAAGGGCTGTGCGCGCTGGATGCCGGCGGAGTGGAACCGCTGGAGACCAATCTGGCCGGGTTCACCGCGGCGCTGACTGGCGCCAACCACACGCTCAAGCGCGCGCTCACCGATCCGCACCTGTTCAGCGGGATCGGCAACGCGTATTCGGACGAGATTCTGCACCGGGCGCGGCTCTCGCCCTTGGCGCTGACTCAGAAACTCAAGGCGGACGAAGTGGAGCGGCTGTACCAGGCCGTGCGCGAGACGCTGCGATTGTGGGTGGACCGGCTGCGGGCGGAGGCGGCGGGCCGGTTTCCGGAGAAGGTCACGGCGTTCCGCGAGGGCATGGCGGTGCATGGCCGCTATGGCCAGCCGTGCCCCCAGTGCGGCTCGAAAATCCAGCGCATCCGCTACGCGTCGAACGAAGCCAACTATTGCGTGGCCTGCCAGACCAATGGGAAGCTGCTGGCGGACCGCGGGCTGTCCCGCCTGTTGCGCGAAGATTGGCCGCGCACGCTGGAGGAACTGGAAATCCGCAAGAGCCAGGGGCGCTCCTCCTAAATTGTGCTTGACTCCGCCCTTGGGGTAGGCCCGAGCCTAGCGGAGGGGGGACACGCGATGGACGGCGAAGAACCGCTGCACTTCAGCGAAGCGGCATTCGATGCGGAGGTATTGCGCTCGGAGCTGCCGGTGCTGGTCGACTTTTGGAGCGAGGGATGCGGGGGATGCCGGCAGTTGGCGCCGACGGTGGACCGCATCGCCCGAGAGTACGCCGGCCGGGCGAGAGTCGGCAAGCTTGATGTGGGGGCTCACACCGGCATCGCGATCCGCTATCAAATCCGGCGCATCCCGACGCTGCTGCTGTTCCAGGACGGGAAGGTGGTGGCGCAATATACCGGCGCGGCGCCTCTGGCGGAGATCCAAAAGATGCTGGACGCGCATTTAGCGCGTAAGGAGAAGACCGATTGAACCGACTGTACCGGGTGCAAGAGTTCGCCGGATGGGCCGGCACCACCGTGAAGGCCCTGTATCTGTATGACCGGCTGGGCTTGCTGAAGCCACGGCGCACCGAGGCCGGGTACCGTTTGTATACGGAACGCGACCGGGAACTGCTGGAGCAGATCGCGGCGCTCAAGAGCCTGGGCGTTCCGTTGAAGCAGGTCAAGGCGCTGCTGCAACCCACGGCTCCCACGCTGCGCGATACGCTGCGGCGGCAGAGGTCGGTCCTGGAGAGACAGCAGCGGCTGATCGAACGGGCGCTTCGAGCCATCGATAGCGCGGAACGGGACCTGGAAGCCGGCAAGACACCGGACGCCGGCCTGTGGAAACGAATCCGAGAGGCGATCGATATGCAGAATGACTTATCGGTAATGAAGAAGTATTACAGCGACGGAGCCTGGGCTCAACGCGAACACCACTACGAGCAGTGGCCGTCGCCGGAGATGCAGGAGGTGTTCCGCGAGATTGCGGCCGGGCGGGACGCCGACCCGTTGGGGGAAGCGGCGCAGGAGATCAAAGAGCGGCTGATGAAGGCGGTGGGCCAGACCGCCACGGGCAATCCGGACGTGCAGGCGGGCGCTCTGGAAGCCTGGAAAGACCGAGCGCATTGGCCGGCGCCGCTGCGGCAGAAGGTGGACGAGTTCGAGGTAGAGCGAGCGATCGAGTTCATGGCGCGGGCGATGGCGGCGCATTGGAGGAAGTACATTGCGTCGGATGCCTGGGCCCGGCTGGAGGAGCGGCAGCGCAACCCGACCGAGCCGTGGAATGAGTGGTACCTGCGGGCACGGTTGGCGCTGGAAGAGGATCCGCCGGGGGAAAAGGCGCGGGATCTGGTGACGCGGCTCATCGAGTTGTAGGGCGGCGCGGGCCGGGGCTCCGGAAACCGGCCTCACGCGGCCACCATATATAATGAGGCTTCACCGGCATGGCGACGACCGCGACCCTGGCAATTCGGCACAATTGGACCATTGAGGAAATCGAGGCGATCTACACAACGCCTCTGCTGGAACTGGTATTCGAGGCGCAGCAACTGCATCGCGCGCATCACCGCGCCAACGAGGTACAGGGCTGCATGCTGCTCAGCATCAAGACAGGGGGATGTCCGGAAGACTGCGGCTATTGTTCGCAATCGGCGCACTACGATACCGAGCTGACGCGCCGCGAATTGATGAACGTCGACGAAACGCTGGCGGCGGCGCGACAGGCGCAGGCAGCCGGGGCCACGCGCTTCTGCATGGGGGCAGCGTGGCGCAGCGTGCCGCAGGGTGCGGCCTTCGCGAGGGTGCTCGACATGGTACGCGGAGTGCGCGCGCTGGGCATGGAGGCCTGCTGCACGCTCGGGATGCTCACGGACAAGCAGGCCGAAGCGCTGGCGGAGGCGGGGTTGAGCGCCTACAACCACAATCTGGACACATCGCCCGAGTTTTACGGGCAGATCATTCACACCCGCACCTATCAGGACCGGCTGGATACGCTGGCGCGGGTGCGGCGGGCCGGCATCACGGTATGCTGCGGCGGCATTATCGGGATGGGAGAAGACCGCGCCGTGCGCTATGGATTGCTGCAACAGCTTGCGTGGCTGAATCCTCATCCGGAGAGCGTGCCGATCAACCTGTTGATGCGGGTGGACGGGACGCCGCTGGCGGATCAGGCAGCGCTCGATCCGCTGGAACTGGTGCGCACGATCGCCACGGCGCGGATCCTGATGCCGCGGTCGATGGTGCGGCTGAGCGCGGGACGCGTTTCGCTATCCGAAGAAGCGCAGGCGTTGTGTTTTCTGGCGGGAGCCAATTCGGTGTTTCTGGGAGACCGGTTGCTGACGACGCCGAATCCGGGCGAGGATGCCGATACGCGTCTGTTTGCGAAGCTGGGAGTGCGGCTGGCGGAGAAGGTCGGCGATGGCCGGCAGTAGCGAACTGGAGCGGCGGCTGCGAGCGCGTCTGGCGGAACGGGACGCCGGAGGGCTCACGCGGAGGCTGCAGGCTCCGCGCGGCATCGACCTCTCGTCGAACGACTACCTGTGTCTCTCCAGGCATCCATCGCTGAAAGAGCGGATGGCCGAGGCGGTGGCGCGCGAAGGATGCGGGAGCACGGGTTCGCGCCTGCTGCGCGGAGAGCGCGAGTGTTTCACGCATCTGGAACAACGATTCGCGGCCTTTAAGGGAGCCGAGCGGGCGCTCTATTTTTCCAGCGGCTATCTGGCGAACCTGGCGGTGCTGACCGTCCTGGCGGAAGACGGGGACGTGATTTACTCCGACGAACGCAACCACGCCAGCCTGATCGACGGCATGCGGCTGTCACGGGCGCGCCGCGTCATCTTCCCGCACACCGACGCGGAAGGGCTGGAGAGGCTTCTTCGGCAGGAGAGCGGCGGGGGGCAGAGGTTCGTCGTCACCGAGTCGCTGTTCAGCATGGACGGCGATGTGGCGCCGCTGGCCGACTATGCCGCGTTGTGCCGCGCGCACGGAGCGGCGCTGATCGTGGACGAAGCGCATGCGGTGGGGATTTACGGAGACCGCGGGTCGGGCTTGATCGAAGCCGACGGGATCGAGGCTTTGGTCTCTGTCAATACGGCGGGTAAAGCGCTGGGGGTGAGTGGAGCGTTTGCCGCCGGCCCCGCCTGGGCGATCGAGTCACTGATCCAGCAAGGGCGTCCGTTTATTTTCTCGACCGCGGCGCCGCCGGCGGTGGCGGCGGCGCTGGAGGCGAGCCTGGAGCTGATCGAGCGCGAGCCGTGGCGGCGGGAGTTGCTACGGGATCGCGCGGGTTTCCTACGCCGCAAGCTGGGTGAGGCCGGAGTGCCGGTGACCGCGGGCGTGTCCCAGATCATTCCGGTGATGCTGGGCGAGAACGAACGCGCGCTGCGCGTGGCGGCCGCGCTGCAGCGGGAGGGCTTTGACGCGCGCGCCATCCGGCCGCCCAGTGTCGCGCCGGGCACGGCCCGCCTGCGGCTTTCGGTCAATACCGATCTTTCCGAGGCCACGCTCGACCGTTTCGTGGCGGTGCTGGCGGACGCGCTCCAGGAGGCCGCCGTATGCTCCGCGGCCTCTTCGTAACCGGCACGGACACCGGGATCGGCAAGACGGTGACGTGCGCCGCTCTGCTACATCGGTACCGGCAGGTGCTGCCCTTGCGCTATTGGAAACCGGTGCAGACCGGCATCGAACAGGACGATGACACGGCGGAGGTCCGGCGCCTCGGGGTGTGCCGTGACGATGAGGTTTTCGCCGAGGGCATCCGGCTGCCGCGGCCGGTTTCTCCGCATCTGGCGGCCCGGTGGAGCGGGCGCACGATCGCGATCGAGGAACTGACCGGTTGGACGGGGCCGGGCGCGGACGCGGCGCGATGGATTGTCGAGGGCGCGGGCGGGGCTCTGGTCCCGCTCAACGACAGCGCCCTGATGACCGATCTCATGCAGGCGCTGGCCCTGCCGGTGCTGGTGGTGGCGCGGTCGGGACTGGGCACGATCAACCACACCCTGCTCACGCTGGAGGCGCTGCGGGCGCGATCGCTGCGGATCGCCGGAGTGGTGATGGCTGGGGACAAGGACGCCGAGAACCGCGCGGCCATCGAACACTACGGCGATGTCGCAGTGGTCGGGGAAATGCCGAACTTCCAGCCGCTCGACGCGGGGGCGCTGGGGGAGTGGGCGTGCGCGGAATTGGACCCGCAAGCCCGGCTACTGGACCTCCTGCAATGAGCCTGCTCGATCGCGACCGCGCCTGCCTGTGGCATCCCTATACGCAGGCTCTGACGCAGCCGCCCCCGCTGCCCGTGGTGCGCGCAGAGGGCGTGTATCTCTATACGGAAGACGGACGGCGCATTCTCGATGGGATCTCCTCGTGGTGGGTCAACATTCACGGGCACTCGCATCCGAAGCTGAACGCGGCCCTGGCGGCACAAGCGCGCGAACTGGAGCAGGTGGTCTTCGCGGGATGCACGCATCGACCAGCGGTGGAACTGGCGGAGCGGCTGCTGCAATTGTTGCCGCCGGGCCTGACGCGCATTTTCTATTCGGATAACGGGTCCACCGCCGTGGAAGTGGCGCTCAAGATCGCTTGCCAATATTGGCGCAACCTCGGCCAACCGCAACGACAGAGGTTCGTGACTCTGCACCACGCGTATCACGGGGACACAGTGGGCGCGATGTCGGCCAGCGAGGATTCCCTGTTCACGCGCGCGTTTGCAGCGCTGCTGTTCCCGGTGGCGCGGGCGCACGCGCCATACTGCTACCGCTGTCCTATGGGCCTCACGCGGGCCACGTGCCAGATCGATTGCCTGGGCGATCTCGAACGCCAGTTGCAGGAGGGAGGCGATTCCATTGCGGGCGTTCTGATCGAGCCGATGCTGCAAGCCGCGGGCGGCATGATTGTGTGGCCGGCCGAGTTTCTGGCGGGGGCCCGTCGTCTCTCTGACCGATACGGCACGCTGCTGATCGCCGATGAAGTGCTGACGGGATTCGGGCGGACCGGGCGCATGTTCGCGTGCGAGCATGCCGCGATCCGGCCGGACCTGGTGTGTCTTTCGAAAGCGCTGACGGCCGGGTATTTGCCGATGGGCGCGACAGCGGCCACCGAAACGCTCTACGAAGCATTCCTCAGCGAGGACCGCGGCAAGACGTTCTTCCACGGGCACTCTTATACGGCCAACCCGCTGGCGTGCGCGGTAGGGCTGGCCAGCCTGGACCTGTTCCGGGAAAACGGGGTGCTTGAGCGCGTCCAGGCGTTGGAACGCCAGTTGCGCGCGGGTCTGGAGCCGCTGCGCGGGTTGGCGGGCGTGGGCGACGTGCGGACGATCGGCGGGGTCGGCATCGTCGAGCTGGAATCGGAGTCGGCAGGCTATCTGGATCAACTGGGCCCGCGGCTGGCCGCGGCTTTTCTCGAACGCGGCCTGTTGCTGCGTCCGCTCGGCAACGTCCTCTACTTCATGCCGCCCTACGCGATCACGGAAGGCGAGGTGGGGTGGGTGCTGACCCAGATCAGCGAAGTGCTGGCCAGCATATAATCAAAAGCGCGAAGCGCCACCCGATCCCCTTTTGACTTTCCCAAAAGACAGACGCCCCGATCAGCGCACTCTTACGATTGCGCTGGCCGGTTTTTGCGCGTTCGTGACGCTCTACGCGCCCCAACCGCTGCTGCCCATGCTGGCGGCCGAATTCCAGACGACGGTGGCCGGCATCAGCCTGATGCTGACGGCCTCGACGCTGGGGGTGGCGGTGGCGGCGCCGCTGGCAGGAATTCTGGCCGATCAGATGGGCCGGAAGCGCGTGATTGTTCCGGCGGCTCTGCTGCTGGGAGTGCCCACGGTGCTGGCGGCCCGGGCCACCGGCTTGCATGAACTCCTGTTCTGGCGGTTCTGGCAGGGCGTCTTCACCCCCGGGCTGGCGGTGGTGGTGCCCGCGTATATCAACGAGGAATGGCAGGAAGGGACGGGGTCGGCCATGGGGGCCTACGTGTCGGGCACGGTGCTGGGGGGCTTTAGCGGGCGGATCGTCGCAGGATTTATCGCCACGCAGGTCTCCTGGCGCTGGGCCTTCGTCGTGCTGGGACTGGTGTGCGGCATGGGAGGGCTGGCGGTGTGGGCATGGCTGCCGCCCGGCCGGCACTTTCAGCGGGCCGCGAGCGCGGCGGCCACGCTGCGGGCAATGAGCCGGCATTTGAAGAACCCGCGGCTAGTGGCAACCTACGCGGTGGGATTCTGCGTGCTGTTCTCGATGCTGGCCACGTTTACGTACGTGAATTTTTATCTGGCGGCCCCGCCGTTCGGGTTGAGCCCGGCGGCGCTCGGGCTGCTGTTTGTGGTCTACCTGGCGGGAGCGGTGGGGGCCCCGATGGCCGGGCACTGGATCGATCGAGCCGGCCATCGGGTGACGCTCACGGTGGCGTACGGCGGCGCGATTGGCGGCATCCTGCTGACCTTGGTGTCTTCCCTGCCCGTGATTCTGGTGGGGCTGGCGTTGTGCTGCACGGCCGTGTTCGTGGCGCAATCGGCGTCGAATAGCTACATCGGGACGGTGGCCTCGGAGGCGCGGGCGGCGGCGGTAGGGCTGTACGTCCTGTTTTATTACATCGGCGGCAGTGTGGGCGCGGTGCTGCCCGCCTATTTCTGGAACCGGGGCGGATGGCCGGCTTGCGTGGCGTTGATCGCGGGGGTGCAGATGGTGACGATCGCGCTGGCGGCCAGCTTCTGGCGCCCGGGCAAGCCAGCGGGGGCCCTGCCGGCGGCGGGATCGGTGTAGCGAAGGCTGAAAAAAGCAGCCTCGTTCCCCGGGAGAAGCCGGCGGGGCCGGTTCGTGGCGGGCAACCGCGCGCGCGGCTCACAGAAGCAGCCTACTGCTCCAGTGCCCGTGAACCTGGTGATTTGCTATCTTCGAAGAATCCACCCTATGGAAAAGCGTGTTCTGGGCAGGACGGGCATGGCCGTCACGGTTCTTGGTTTCGGCGCGGCCGAGATCGGCTACGAAAACGTTCCGTTCGACCAAGTGGAGCGCCTGCTGCACGCCGCCCTCGACGCGGGGCTGAATCTGATCGACACGGCGGAGTGCTACCCGGGCAGCGAAGAGATGATCGGGCGCGCGGTGAGCGGCCGCCGGAAGGACTACTTCCTGTTCACCAAGTGCGGGCACGCCTCGGGTTTGGACTTGCCCGACTGGGACCCGCGCATGCTCGAGATGCAGATTGACCGCAGCCTGCAGCGGCTGCGGGTGGATCACGTGGACCTGGTGCAGCTCCATAGTTGTTCCCAAGCCGTACTAGAGCGCGGAGACGCCATCGGAGTGCTGCAGAAGGCGCGGGAGGCCGGCAAGACCCGATTCATCGGGTATAGCGGCGACGGCCAGAACGCAGTCTACGCGATCGAGAGCGGTGTGTTCGATACGCTGCAGACGTCGGTCAGCATCGCCGATGGAGAAGCGATTGACCTGACCTTGCCACTGGCGGTGCGGCAAGGGATGGGAGTGATCGCCAAGCGGCCGATTGCCAATGCCGCCTGGAAGACAGGATCCAAGCCAGGCAACCCGTATCACCAGGAATACTGGCGACGGCTGGAAGTGCTCCAATACGATTTCCTCGACGGCGATCTCAGTCAATCCATTTCGAAGGCGCTGCGGTTTACGCTGGCGCAGCCGGGAGTCGCCACGGCAATTGTGGGGACGACGCAGCCGGGCCGTTGGGCGTCGAATGCGCGCCTGCTGGAAGCGGGCCCGCTCGGCACGGCCGAGATACAAGCGATCCGAGAGCGCTGGCGCGCGAAGGCCGCCCCGGATTGGGTGGGCCAGACTTAGATGAGATGCAGGGACGGGCCTCGGTGGTTGTTGGCGGGGCTCGCGCCGAATTATATTTGGTTTGAGCGATGAATCTTCCCAACTCGCTGACGATTCTCCGCATTTTCTTCGTGCCGCTGCTGGTGGCGGCACTGGTGCAGGAGAAAATTCTGTTCAGCATCGGCGGTTACACGGTCACCAAAGAATGGGTGGCCCTGGCGATTTTTCTGACAGCCGCGGCAACCGATTCGCTGGACGGTTACCTGGCGCGGCGGTGGCGTCAGGTGACCACGATCGGGACTTTGCTGGATCCGATCGCCGATAAGCTGCTGGTGTCAGCCGCGCTGATCTCGCTGGTGCAGGTGCGAGTGCTTCCGGGCTGGATGGCGATTCTCATCGTGGGGCGAGAGTTCGCGGTATCGGGGCTGCGCAGTATCGCGGCCGCCGAAGGCTATACGATCAAGGCCAGCGATCTAGGCAAGACCAAGATGTTTTCGCAGGTAGCGGCGATTTCCTGCATGCTGCTCAGCGTGCGGCACGCCGCGATGCGGCTGCCGGGCATGATTCTGATGTGGGGCGTGGTTTTCTTTGCGATGCTGTCCGCCATCAGCTACTTCCGCAAGTTCTGGCGCAAGGTGGATGAGAGCATCAAGAAGCGCCGGCGGCGGGAACTTCTGCAGCTCGAGCGAAAGAGCCAACGCGCTCAACTGCGGCGTCAGCGAGGGTCGGGGGAATCCGTGGGCAAATCAGTGGGAGGGGCTGCTGGCTTGGGGACGTCGGGCGGCAGGATCTTAAAGCCACCCGAGGTGAGCTGAAGAGTCCGCACGGCGCCTTTTTCGCCCAAGGGCCCGATGGGCTTTCCATTCAAGAGGACGCTAATGCCGCCGGCATTGCCCACCTTCAGCCACACGGTTTTGTTGGCGGCGACGGTGCGGGTTTGATTGGCATCCAGAACGCCGGTGAAGGAAGACTGTCCGTCGGCGCGGATCGAAATCCAGACGGATTCCTCCGCGGTCACGTCGACGCGCACGGCGGCGTCGGGATTCACGGCGGCGAGCGGGACGGTAGACGCCGGAGCAGGAGTGGGCGTCTCGGAATTCGCGGCCGGCGGAGTGAAATCGGGAGTTTTCTGTTCCGCCACGGGGCTCACGGGAGCCGAGGGCGTCGTTGCGGCTGGAACCACAGGCTCTTGAAGAGAAGGCAGGTCCGCAGGCGGCTGGGAAGCCTTGGTCTGTGCCTGGACAGTGGTATTTCCGTTCGCCGATACCGGACGTCGCCCACGCTGCCACCAAGCGTAGGCGGCGGCACACGCCAGCATGACGACTACCACGAGAGCCAGCGCCATGAGGGAGGAAGACCAGCGCATGCCGCGGTCCTTTACCGCCTGCCAGCCCTGCATGCGCGGCAGAGGAATATTCGAATCCGGAACGTGAGTGGCGTTGGAGACAGGTAGCGGGACCGCGTCGGGCTCGAGCACGCGGCGCAATTCGCCGACCATTTCGTCTTCGTCGAGTTCGAGGAAGCGCGCGTATTGGCGGACAAAGCTGCGTACGAAAACACCCCCTGGCAGCTTGTCGAAGCGCTCGTCTTCGATGGCCTTCAGCATGCTGGCAGAGATCTTCAATTCATCGGCGATGCGGTTCAGCTCGAGATTGCGCTTTAGCCGCGCGCGACGCAGCGTATCGCCAAGGGACGTCATGCCGTCGGCCTTCCTGGCCTCTAACTTAATCATAGTACAGGGCCTAGCTCACAACGGCAACCGATTTGGCGAACATTTTTGCTGAACTTGGTAGCATAAGCGGTGGCCTTGGGGGCCTTGAATCGCGTTGGACGGAGTCATCGTAGTCGACAAACCCGAAGGATGGACCTCCCACGACGTGGTGGCGAAGGCTCGAGGCATCGCCGCGACCAAAAGGGTGGGGCACCTGGGGACGCTTGATCCCATGGCCACGGGGGTTCTGCCCCTGGTGATCGGCCGGGCCACGCGCCTGGCTCAGTTTTACACGCGCAGCGACAAAGTCTATGAAGGGGTGGTGCGGTTCGGCTGGTCGACGGACACCTACGACCGGGAGGGAGTTCCCACCAGCCCCCAGGTGGATGTCACTCTGGATCGCACGGAACTCGAGCGCTATTTAGAGCGTTTTCGCGGCGAGTTCCTGCAGACTCCGCCAGCGGTGTCGGCCAAGAAGGTGGACGGCCGCCGGGCCTACGAACTGGCCCGCAAGGCGGTGGCGGTGGAACTGGAGCCGGTTCGGGTGCAGGTCTACGAGCTGACGCTGCTGGAGGTGACGGGCGCCGAAGCTCAGTTGCGCGCGCACTGTTCCGGAGGGACATACCTCCGCTCGATCGCGCACGATCTCGGCCAGGCGATGGGCTGCGGAGCACATTTGCGGGAATTGCGGCGGACCTCGAGCGGCGAGTTCCAACTGGCCCAGGCGCGAAGTTTGGCGCAACTCCAGTCGTTGGCCGGGGAGGACCGTTTGTTGGATGCGCTCGTGCCCCCGGAGGACCTGCTTCCGGGCTTTCCGGCCGTCTTGGTGGACGACCGAATGATTGCGGAAATTCGCAACGGCCGGAACTTCGCGGCCTCGCCGTTCCGGGCCGAGCCGGCAGCCCGCCAGGTCAAAGCGTTGAGCCGAAAGGGCGAGCTGATCGCCATCGGCGAGGCCGTGTTACCGCACGTGTACCATCCGGTGGTGGTGTTCTAGTCGCTTGTGTGCTTTCAGACCTGATTTCCGCAGCATCGGAGTACGCGGTCTTGATAGAATGGGTACGATTGGCATGTTGAAGCGTTTCATCCTCTGGGACTACCCGCGAGCCAGTTGGCAGTACGACGTGATGGTCGGGATCATCCTGGCGTTCATTTTCCTGACGCCGCGGGCGTGGTTCCACGATCAGCCTCGTGTTCCGACAGCCAGCAGCATTGCGGCACTGCCCTCGGACAAGGGCAGCTCGGTCTTCTTCGTCAGTTCGGAACTCCTGGAGGGTGTGCCCAGCGCGCAACGGGCGGCCCGGCTGACGCGGTCGCTGCAACAGCGGAGCGGCGATCCCCGGCTGCGGGTAACGCGGGTAGAACCGATTTTGGATTCAGAAGGCGAACTCCAAGGCTATATGGCATTCGCGCGTCCATGAACCGAGTGGCGTCACACTGGCTGGGCAAGGCGGTTCTGGCAAGCGTGGCCGCCATGAGCGCGAGCGCGGCAGACAGCTCGCTGCAAGGCACGTTCGCACGGATGGACCGGGCGGCCGCCGGGTTCACGGGCATCTCGGCCAATTTTCGTAAGGTGGCGCACACGGCCGTCCTCAACGAAGACAGCACGGACACGGGAATTTTCCTTCTGAAGCGCCCCAAGGCGCACGAGGTGCTCGTGCTGTGGGACATCAAAGAGCCGGATGCCGAAAAGGTGGCGATCGACACGCGGAAGGTGGAGATTTATCATCCCGTGGCGAACGTCGTGCAGGAGTACCGTCTCGGCGAGTACAAGTCGATGGTGGATCAATTTCTCCTGTTGGGGTTCGGCAGCACATCCGAGGATCTCCAAAGCGGTTATGCGATATCGGCCGGGGGCGCGGAAACCGTGGGCACGGACAAGACCATGCGTCTGGAGCTGATACCGAAATCTCCCGAGATATTGAAGTACTTCAAGAAGATCGAGCTCTGGATCTCGGATGCCACGGGGGTGCCGGTGCAGCAGAAGCTCACCGAGCCGAGCGGCGATACCCACGTAGCCACCTATAGCAACATCATGATCAACCCCAATCTTCCCGATTCGGCTGTCAAGCTGAACCTGCCCAAGGGCGTCAAGCGGGAGTATCCCCAGAAGTAAGCAGCATGAAAACCAAGACCAGCTCCGACCGGCTGCAGTATCTGGACTGGCTTCGCGGCCTGGCCGCGGTGATCATGCTGCAAGGCCACGTGTTCGATTCGTTCACCAAACCGGAATTGCGCGGCGGCGGCCCGTTCATGCTGTCGCAATTCCTGGGCGGGATGCCGCCGGCCATCTTCCTGTTTCTCACCGGAATCACCCTAGCGTTCCTGATGGACAGCACGGAGCGGAAAGGGCTGGGGCCGGTGGAGCGAATGATGGCGGCGTTCCGGCGCTCCGGTTACCTGTTCGGGCTGGCATTCGCGTTCCGACTGCAACTTTGGATCTTCGGCTGGCCGAAATCGCCGTGGACCGACCTATTTCGCGTCGACATCCTGAATGCGATGGGATTCGCCATCGCGGTGATGTCGCTGATGGCGCTGTTCCGGACGGCGGAACGGGCGCGGCTGAGCGCCGCGGTGGGACTGGGAATCGCCTTCGCGTCTCCGCTGATCAGCCAGATCGATTGGTCGTGGGCACCGGCGATCGCGCGAAACTACGTA
Source organism: Terriglobia bacterium (assembly GCA_020073145.1). GTDB lineage: Bacteria > Acidobacteriota > Terriglobia > Bryobacterales > Bryobacteraceae > PSRJ01. Next base: position 333,558 of record JAIQFS010000001.1, on the reverse strand, counting down.
GTTCCGGATTACAACTTTTTTGGCTTCTTCCCCTGGGCGGCATACCTGGCGTTTGGGGTCAGCGCCGGCAGCATCATCCGGATGGTCCCGAAAGAAGCGACCGAACGCGTGATGCAATGGGCGGCCTTGCTGGGCGGCGCCCTGATTTTCGGCTGCCAATACGTGGCGAACCTGCCGTTTTCGGTGTATGCCCAGTCGGACTTCTGGCTCAACAGCCCGGCACAAGTGCTGATCAAACAGGGAGTGACGCTGGTGCTGACGGCGTTCGCGTTCCTGTGGGCCCGGTACGCGGCCACGGGCGGCTGGAGCTGGGTGCGGCAGTTCGGCACAACTTCTCTGCTGGTCTACTGGGTACACGTCGAGTTGATCTATGGGCGCTGGCTCTGGTTCCTCAAAGGCAGCCTGACCGTGACCCAGACGCTGGTTGCGGCAGGGGCCGTGATCCTGCTGATGCTGGCGATCTCCACCGCCAAGACGAAACGGTATCGGCTGGGCTCGCTGCGGCCTAGTTTCGGCTGGATGTTCGCTCCGAAGCCCGAGCGGGTCCCTGGCGATTAGGGCCCGCCATTTCCGGCCGCGATCGTTATTGCGGCGCGAGGACGGCCGCGGGATCCGCCTTCGCCGGAATCGCGAGGTCGAAGAAGCCGACCATCATCTCTTCCCAGCTCTGATCGCCCCAGCGGACCTCAGCCTTCGAGTCGGGATTGAAGCGATTGTTGGGGGAATTGTCGAAGGTGGCGTCGGCGCGAAGGATCGTGCCTTTCGGCAATATCTTGGGCTGCTTCATTTCGTAGATCAACTGCCAGTTGAAATCGTAGTGCGGCACGCGCACCAGCTCATCTTTCTCGCCGGTCGGATAGACCGCGGTCAGAGCCATGGACTTGCCGCGCAGGTGCATGTGCGGATAGGCATCGAGGAGTTCGCAGGGGATTTGCAGTTGGGCCGAACCGGAGACGGGATAGTCGGCCGCTCCCGGCGGAATGGCAAACCGGGCGTTGGAGGCCTGGATGCGGATGACGCGCTTGGCCGGCGGAGTCTTGGCGTACACGAAACCGACGCGCGTGCGGTCGGCAGCGGCTTTCCCGTTGGTGGTGTAGTGGACTTGGAAGACTAGATCCGAACCGGCCGGAATCAGCATGGCATACCCCGGCGGCACCTGCTTGGGCGGTCTTCCGGGCACGAATCCGACGATCACCTGCTCGCGGACGCTGGCGCCGGCGCTGCTGGAACCGCCGGTCGCGGCCCTGTCTTTTCGCTCGTCGGGAATAAACATCTTGCCCGCGGGATACTCGCGCAGCCAACCGGAGCCGGGCTCCCGGATGTACACATTGGCATGGTGCACGACCGCGGGGTTGCCGGGGCGGACTTCGGCTTGGGTGACCCAGCGGTCCTCTGTGAAACCGGTGGGCACGATGACATAGGTATACTCGATGGTCCCGGAAGCCGGCACTTCATACGGCTGCGGAAGTTCGAAGACCTGGTCGGGCTGTTGGATGCTCCAGCCCTGGGCGAAGTGGCGCGCGGGCGGCGCGTCCAGGGGATTGCCGGCGGCAGCGCCCGTGTCCGCCCACGCGACCAGCTTGTCGATCTCTGGCTGGGAGAGCGAGGGGTCGTTATGAAACTTGCCGGCCGGGCCTTCGGCATACCAGGGCGGCATTTTCCTGGACAGGACGGCCTGCTTGATGGCCTTGGCCCAGGGGCGGGTCTCGGTGTAGGTGTCGAACGCCATGGGAGCCACTTCGCCGGCGCGATGGCAGCCCTGGCAGCGTTGTTGCAAAATGCCGGCCACGTCGCGATAGAAGGTGACGGGGGCGGGAGAATCGGCGGCGCACAGGGCGGCGCTGAAAACGAATAACGCAACCAGGAGCTTCATGGAGACCTCGGATCTTCTGAGATTGTTTCACGTTCGCGGGTGACTGGCAATCAGGGCGGCTTGGGCAGGCGCACCGGCCTGCTCCACGCGCGGCTAGGCTTTGCGCAAGGCCAGCACGGCGTTCAGGCCGCCGAAGGCGAAGGAATTGGAGAGCGCGTATTCCACCTGAACGCGGCGGGAGTGGTTGGGGATGACGTCGAGATTGCACTCGGGATCGGGCTCGGTGAAGTTCGCGGTGGGGGGGAGAAAGCCGTCGCGCAAGGCCAGGGTGGCGGCCAGGCACTCCAGGGCGGCGGCCGCTCCGAGGGCATGGCCATGCATCGATTTGGTGGAGCTCACCGGCAGGCGATCGGCGAGCGCGCCAAAAACGGCGCGGATGGCGGTCGTCTCGGCAACGTCGTTGGCCGGCGTCGCGGTGCCGTGAGCGTTGATGTACCCGATCTGTTCGGGAGCGAGCGAGGCATCGCGCAGAGCGGCGCGCAGAGCGCGGGCGGCGCCTTCGGCCGAGGGCTGGGTAATGTGGCCGGCGTCGGCGGACATACCGAGCCCGACGATCTCGGCGTGAATGGACGCGCCGCGGGCGCGCGCGGCTTCCAGCGGCTCGAGGACGAACATGGCCGCCCCTTCGCCCAGAATCATGCCGCGGCGGTCCCTGGAGAAGGGCCGGCAGGTCTCGGGCGAAACCACGCGCATGGCTTCCCACGCCTTGAGGATGCCGAAGCTGAAGGGGGCTTCGCTGCCGCCGGTGATGGCCAGGTCGGCTACTCCGCTGCGCACCATCCAATAGGCCTGGCCGATGGCGTGCGCGGCCGAGGAGCAGGCCGTGGAAATGGTGAAGCTGGGGCCGGTGATGCCGAACTCCATGGAGATATGGCTGGCGCCCGCGTTGGCCATGGTCTTGGGAATGGTCAGCGGATGCACGCGGTTGTGGCCGAGCTTGTACACTTCCTGAAATCCGATGTCTTCGGTGCTCTGCCCTCCCACGCACGAACCGGTGATGATGGCGGCGTTCTCGCGCAACTGGGGAGTCCACTCGACGCCGGCCGAGGCGACGGCTTCGCGGGCGGCAATCACGGCAAACTGCGCGAAGCGATCGATAAAATCGGCGCGGCGATCCTCAAAATACGGCTGGTGGGTATAGCCGTGGACTTCGGCGCCGTTCTGGAAGCGCAAGTGAGAGGCGTCGGTGGATTGGATGGGGCCGATCCCCGAGCGGCCCTGGCAGAGGGAGGCAGCAAACTCCGGAACGGTGCGGCCGAGCGCGCAAATGGCGCCCAGGCCGGTGATAGCAACACGACGCATCGCTACTGGCTGGCCGGCGCACCGGCGGCTTTGGCGGCCACCAGCTTCTCGACGCCCTCGACCATCTGGCGGACATTGCGCACGTTGCGCACTTCCTCATCGGGGATGGAAATATCGAATTCGTTTTCCAGGGCGAACAGGATCTCCACGGCGTCCATGGAATCGATGCCCAACTGCTGGAATTCGCTGTCGATGGTCACCTGCTCGAGGGGAATCCGCTTGGAAGTGGCGATCGTTTTCAGGACGCGTTCGGTTAATTCTTGGGACATATCAGTCGGCCTACCGTTTCGAATTGATAGCCCTGGTCGAGAAGCATGGGTACCAGGCGGCGGACGGCTTCGACTGTTGGGCCGATATCCGGCTTGGCGCGAAGCTCCCGCCCATCGTGAAGGCACAGAATGGCGCCATTGGCGGCGCTCCCGGCGACGCGCTTCACGATCGCGCCGGCCTCAAGATTCCAATCATAGCCGATTACGGTCCACATCACGCCCATGAGCCGCAATCGGCGCTGGGCCGCTCCTACCCCGAACCAGCGCACGCCGTAGGGAGCGCGAAACCAATGGGGGCGGACGCCGGTGTGCTCTTCGATGGCTTCCTGGGCGCGGCGGAGCTCGCCCTCGATAAACCCGCGGCTACGGAGGGAGAACAGAGGATGGGAGTAGCTGTGGTTGCCGAGGGTATGGCCGGCTTCGGCCACGGCGCGCGCCACCGCCGGCAGGCGCTCGACGTTGGCACCGATTTGAAAGAACGTGGCGGGCACATGATGAGCGGCGAGAATCTCGAGCAGACGCGGAGTGTCCTCGCTCGGCCCGTCATCGAAGGTAAGGGCGAGGGCGCGCCTGTCGCGCGGCCCGCGCCACACGGAAGGGCCGAATACGGCGGCCGAACGCCCGCGGACGGCCCAGGTCAAGAAGCCGGCGGCCGCGCAGGCCCCGGCCGCGACCGTTCCGAACTGGCGCAGGCGCTGCGGTTCCATGAAGAATCCATTGTATACGCGATATCCGGCGGGCCCGAAACGGGCGCAGACGAATCAGCCCAACAGCGACCGATCGCCGGGGGACAAGGGATGGTAGGCGACCAGGTCTTTCAGAGAGCGCACCGCCAGGGCTCGGGGTGTCATCCGAACGGCCCGATCGCGCAGTCCGCACAGGAAGGGGCTTTGCCACTGTGCGATCTGTCCGAAGCGGCGCGACTGGAGCACGATAGCGCGGGTCCGCGGAATCCGGCGGCGTTGATATTCGGCCAAGCCGTTCTCGGGCCGAGCCGCCGGTTTGAGGCAGACCGCCAGGACCACGGCATCTTCCATGGCCTGACACGCGCCTTGGCCGAGGTTGGGCGTCATGGGGTGGGCGGCGTCGCCCAGCAACGTAACCCGGCCCTGGGTCCAAGCGGTGAGGGGGTCGAGGTCGTAGATATCGTTGCGCAGGATCGACGATTCGTCGGCCGCTTCAATCAATGCCTCAATCGGGCGATGCCATCCAAGGAACGATCGCAGCAGATTCGATTTGGTCTGGCCGGCGGGATCGCGCTCTCCTTCGCGCGCGTTGGCGGTGGCGAACCAATAGACCCGTCCTCCGGCCATGGGGACAATTCCAAAGCGGCGTCCGCGGCCCCAGGTTTCACCCGTGACCAGCGGCAAGGGCTCGAACGGCACCACCGCACGCCAGGCGGTATAGCCGGCATAGCGGGGAGCGCGGGCTCCGAACAATTGCGCGCGAACCGCGCTGCGCAGCCCGTCGGCGCCGATCAGGACCTCTCCGCGTTGGGCGCCGCCACCGTTGAAATGCGCAGTGACGCCGTGGTCCTCCTGATCGAAGCGGACGAATTCGTGGTTGAGATGAAGCCGTGCGGCGTCCAGCTCCGACTCCAGAGCAGAAAGCAGGGCGGCGCGGTGCATCACCGCCATGGCGCCGAACTGGCGGGAGAATTCGTCGGCCGGGACCTCCATCAGAGCCTCGCCTTTCGAGTTTCGAAGGCCGCCTTGCATTCCGGCGAGGCTCAGCGCCCGAATGGCGCCACCCAAGCCGAGGGCGTCCAGCGCTTGCACGGCGTTGGCCATCAGTCCGATGCCGGCTCCGACCTCGCGCAAGGCGGAAGCGCGCTCGTAGACTTGCGGATCGAGCCCCGCCTTGCGCAGCGCGATGGCTGCCGTCAACCCGCCGATACCGCCGCCAATGATGAGGACTCTCACGGATCGCGGCGCTCGAGGGCGCCACACCTCAGAGTATCGCTAGTTTTCGGTGGGAGTTTTCTCCACGCGGTCGACGACGAGGACCTCGAGGTCGGCCTTGCGCGACTCGAGTTTCAAACCCAATTCGTCCTGCAGGGCGGTAATCGCGATGCTGAGCAGGTCGAGGGGCGGGTCGCCGGGCTGGCGCTGCAGGATGTACGGACGAAGGTCCAGGACGAAATCGTAATGGCCCTCCAATCCAGTCATTTCGAGCACCGGAACCTTGAGGGCGCTCGATAGAATCTCGGCGAGGCGGGACAGCGGCATCTTGTGGCCCTGAAAGACCAGGGCGGCGCCGGTCATGCTGCCGGCGCCTGCGCCCTCCGCGGGGTGGAGCTTGGTCCCGTTTTTCCCAACGACGAGCGCATAGGCCGGAAGTTCCTTGGTCTGCCGATGGGCGGCCAGATGGAAGCGGTCCGCGAGAAGGGCCTGGAGCATGGGCCGGAGCTGGTCCGGAGCGACAGGGGCCGCCGCTTTGGCGGCGATATCGAATCGCTCGTCGGCGAGCCAGGGCGGCCCGGACAGCTCATACACCTTCAGATTGTAGGCCCAGCGGATGCAGGTGGCGAGAGTGACATTGCGCATGGTGAGACTTCCCGCCGCAGGCTCAATGGTTTCGCGCAGGGCGGTGAGGCCGGGCCCCTGGGGAGTCTGGGCCGCGCGGATGGAGGCCACATCGAATGTCGCGGGCGCGGGCACAGGCTGGCCGAAGGCCGCGGCAGCGAGGAAGACGGCCCCACTCCAACAGGAAACGGCGCGCCCCATTGCGAGTCCTCCCCGGGGACGAATCCCCTTGACCGATTGTCGATATTCTAGGTATCATTGTCAAGAACAACGTGAGTTGGTTCGCTGATCTTCGGCAGGACATCCTGTACGGCTTGCGGATCCTGCGCAAGAACCCGGGCACGACGGCGATTGCGGTGGCATCGCTGGCGCTGGGGCTGGGCGCCAACACGGGCATCTACAGCATGTTGAATGGCCTGTGGCGGCCGCTGCCGGTGAAGGAACCGGCGCGCCTGGTGGTGCTGGCGGCCGATATGAAAGGGGATGAGACGGGCTTGCGGACCCGCTTCCCCTATGCGGTTCTGCAGGATTTCCGCCGGCAGGCCACGCCGTTCAGCGACGTCTTCGGTTGGGCTGTCAACCTTCGCGGCTTTTCCACCGGCAGCAAGAGCGGGCAGTTCTTTTACAGTGTGGTGACGGGAAACTACTTTTCCGCGCTCGGCCTTCGACCGGCCCTGGGACGGTTCTTCCAGCCCGGAGAAGGCGAAAGCGCCACGGCGCCACTGACGGTGGTGCTGGGCTACTCATTCTGGCAGAAGAAATTTGGCGGCGACCCCGCGGTGGTGGGCCGCCAGGTTCGGGTGGACGGCCAGGCGGCCACGGTGATCGGAGTGGCTCCGAAGGAGTTTCACGGTCTTTACTCGGTGGCGGACATGGATGGGTACATGCCCCTTGCGAGCTTCTTCTCCGACGACGCAGGCGCGGCCCGCGGCATCTTCTCCAGCCGCGCGGTGCGTTCCCTGACGCTGTTTGGCCGGTTGAAGCCGGGCGTCAGCGTGAAGCAGGCGCAGACCTTCATGAGCGAGTTGGCGCGGCGGATGGAACAGCAGTATCCCGATACCGATCGAGGGGTGGGAATCCGGGTGGTTCCGGAACTGCTGGCACGGCCGCTGCCGATGCGGTTTGTGGTGGACATCCTGCCGCTCATTCGGTTCGTGCTGCTTCTGCTGGCGGGGCTGGTGCTGCTTCTGGCGTGCATGAACGTAGCGAACCTGCTGCTGGTGCGCGCGACGGTGCGGCAGCGGGAGATGGCCATTCGGGCGGCGCTGGGGTCGGGCCGGGTGCGGCTGATCCGGCAGATGCTGGCCGAGAGCACGATGCTGGCGCTGCTGGGAGCCGTCGCCGGAACGGTGTTGGGGCAGTGGACCAGCCAGACGTTTGTGAGTTCGATCGATCTGGCCACGGACCTGCCGTTCTTGCTGGATCTCAGTTTCGACTGGCGCGTTTTTTTGTACTCGTTGGGGGCGGCGCTATTCACCGGCGTATTCATCGGCATCTGGCCCGCCTTGCGCGCGTCGCAAGCCGACGCCGGGGCGGCGTTGCACGATGGAGGGCGCAGCAATTCCGGGGGGCCGGAGCGGCAGCGCGTGCGGGCGCTGCTGGTGGTCGGGCAGGTGGCCGGGTCGCTGGTGTTGCTGGTGTGCGCCGGCGTGTTCGTGCACAGCTTGCGCAGCGCGCAGAGCGTGGATGTGGGATTCGCGAAGGACCATGTCCTCAATGTCCGCTTGAATCCGCGCTGGGCCGGTTATAGCGAGCCGCGAACGCGGGATTTCTATCGCGAGCTCAAACGGCGCGTGCGGGCCTGGCCCGAGGTGCAGTCGGCCAGCATCGCGTTCAGCGCGCCGATGGGGATGTACGGCGCCGGGATGCCGGTCGAGATCCTTGGGCGCCCCGTTCCACCCGGCCAGCAGGCGCCTCTGATCGGCTGCAACTATGTGGATACCACCTACTTTGCGACGATGCGGATTCCCATCGTGCGCGGCCGGGCGTTCCGCGAGTCGGACGACGAAAGCGCGCCGCACGTGGCCCTCATCAACCAGACCATGGCCGACCGCTTCTGGCCGGGTCAAGATCCGATTGGGAAACGCTTCCGAGCCGGACCGCAGGAGACGCTCGACCAAGCGCCGCTGACGGAGGTGGTGGGCGTGGCCCGCAACGGCAAGTATCTGGCTGTCTTTGAAGGAGCATTGCCCTATTTCTACCTTGCGGACGCGCAAAACTTCGATCCGATGCGGGTGTTGCAGCTGCGCACCACGGTCGCGCCGGATTTGTTGCGGGCCCGGCTGGAGCGAGAAATCCAGGCGCTCGATCCCAACATGCCGGTAGCCGATCTCGAGACCATGGATCGTCTGGTGAATGGTCCTCAAGGTTTTTTGATGTTCCGGATCGGAGCCATCCAGGCCGGAGCCATGGGGGCCCTCGGGCTGATCCTGGCGCTGGTCGGCGTCTACGGGGTGGTGTCTTACGGGGCGGCACAACGAACGCGCGAGATCGGCATTCGGATGGCGTTGGGCGCCACTCCGCAGGCCGTCCTGCGCATCATATTGAACCAGGGCGTGGGGCTGATCATCACGGGGGTAGCGATTGGCCTGGCCGGCGCGATCGCGCTGAGGCGCGTGCTGGCGCGGTTTCTGCTGAACGCCTCCGCCGCCGATCCGGTCGCGTTGGTTGCCGTTCCGGCGCTGCTGGCATTGGTGGCACTGTTCGCCTGCTATCTGCCGGCGCGGCGCGCGATGCGGGTGGACCCGATGACGGCGTTGCGGCACGAGTAGGGTGGTGTGCCGGGCCCCCGACGGTACCGGCGGGGCTGTCATGAACCAGAGGCCGGCTCCACTTTGACCGCGTGTCGATGATCTAAGTATGATCGTCAGGAGGCCGTTATACCCAAACCCTCCGACCTGCTGCAAGGAACGCTCGACCTGCTGATCCTCAAGACGCTGGCGCGCGAGCCGCTGCATGGGTGGGGGATCTCGAAGCGCATTTTGCAGCTTTCCGGCGACGTGCTCTCGGTGCAGCAAGGTTCGCTGTATCCGGCGCTGCACCGGCTGGAACAACAGGGCTGGATCGCGGCCGAATGGAAAGACACCGATCTGGGCCGCAACGCCAAGTTTTATGCGCTGACGCGCGACGGGAAGCGGCAGCTGGAACGCGAACTGGAAAGCTGGGACCGGCTTTCATCGGCGGTCGGCCTGCTTTTGAAGAGGGCCTGACTGGTGACCCCATCGCGACTCCTGAGGATTGCGCGGCAGCGGCTCCGGTCCGTCTCTCACCACGAGGAAATGGATGCGGAGCTCGGCCGGGAGCTCGCACTCCACTTCGAACAGTTGGTGCAAGAGCACACCGGCGACGGCATGACTCGGGCAGAGGCGCGCCGGGCGGCGCGGCGAGCCTTCGGGAATCTGGCGACCCTGGAAGACGAGTGCCGCGACCACCGCAGGGTCGCCTGGCTTCACGATCTGCGGCAGGACGTGGTTTACGGGCTGCGCATGCTTCGCAAGAGCCCGGGATTCACGGCCATCGCCGTGACCTCGCTCGCACTGGGAATCGGGGGCAACGCCGCCATCCTGGGCGTGGCCGACGCGGTGCTGCGGGCCAGCCTACCGTTCCCGGACGCCAGCCGCGTGGCGATCGTCCGAAGCGCTCCCGCAGAGAACCCTTTCCAGAACAACAACGCCTCGGGCGCCGAATCCCTCACCTGGAAACGCCAAACCTCCGCCTTTGAGTCCATGGGAATCTCTCTGAACGAGCAGAGGGATTTTGGCCCGGACTCGGAGGGAACTCCCGCAGAGCGAATCGCGGGACAAGCCGCGTCCTGGGAGTTATTTCGAACTCTCGGCGTCCAGCCGATGCTCGGCCGCGTGTTCACGGAAGCGGAAGATTCGGGCGGCCAGCCAGCCGCGGTGCTGGTGATCAGTCACCGGCTTTGGCAACGGCGGTTCGGGAGTGATCCGCACATCGTCGGACGACGCGTGCCGGTGAACGGGAACGCAACCTCCATCATCGGGGTGATGCCGATGGGCTTTCAATACCCGACGGAACACGAGGACTACTGGGCGCCCCTTTCTGCCCGGCAGCGCGCGATGGCGGAGGCGACGCCGTTTTTCCTGGTGACCGCGCGGCTCCGAAGGGGCGTGTCCGCAGACCAGGCGCAGTCGATGCTCGATGCGGCCGCCCGGCAAATCCGAAACCGGGATCGAGGGCGGGGCGCGCAAGTCCTGCCGCTGCGCAAGGCCTGGTTTGGATGGCTGGCGGAGCCGCTCTACACGCTGGAGGCCGCCGTCGGATTGATCCTGTTGATCGCGTGTGCCAACGTGGCCGGGCTGCTGCTGGCCCGCGGGGCGGCACGACGTCCGGAGATGGCACTGCGGGTGGCGCTGGGAGCCGGGCGCGGGCGCATTTTCCGCCAGCTACTGACCGAGAGCCTGCTTCTGTCACTGGGCGGCGGCGTGTGGGGCGTGCTGGTGGCCTGGGAGGCGCTACACAGTCTGCCGGCCCTGACCCCGCCGCCGGGGTTGCCGCACCTCACGGCCGGCCTCGACGCCCGCGCGCTGGCTCTCACGGGAATGCTGTCGGTGGCAACGGGTCTGGCCTTCGGCCTGGCCCCGGCCCTCGCCGCCTTCCATCTGGATCTCAACCAGTCTCTGAAGGAATCGGTACCCAGCCTCGGGCTCGGTTGGAGGCGCCCGCGGTTTCGCGGCGCACTCGTCACGGTCCAAATCGCCTTGGCCTTCGTCCTGCTGATCGGGGCCGGCCTGCTGAACCGCAGCTTCCTTCGGATGGTCGGCCGCGACCTTCATTTCGACCCGCACGGTCTGCTGACGTTCGAGATTCACCTTCCCGGGCAGAGGTACCAGCACGATCTGGGCACGGATCACGGTGTGCCGCTGGTGGAATTCGATCCGCCACCTTCGCAAGCCATCAGCCGGGTGTATGACCGCCTGCAAAACCTGACCGGCGCCGAGTCGGTGGCCGGCGTTTCGTTTCGTCCGGTCAACAGTTTCATTCTGCCTTCCGTCACCGCCATCCTGGAGGGCCGGCCGGCCCCGGAGAACGATGCCGAACGGAGGGTGCGGAGCGCAGCCTATTTTCTGGTCACTCCGAACTTCTTCGCCACGATGAAATCCCCTCTCCTGCAGGGCCGCGAGATCGCCCCCAGCGATACCGTCGAACGGCCGTGGGTCGCGATAGTCAATGAAACCGCCGCACGCCGTTTCTGGCCCGGCCAGAATCCCATCGGCCAACACTTCACTCTGGATACCGGCTCGCAAGAGCGGCCGCGCGAAGTGGTCGGGGTGGCGCCCGACATCCCCCTGAGACGCATTGAGACGGGCCCGAGGCCGGTCATCTACACCTCGTATGCGCAGCAGCCCGCGCGGTACCGGGGCCGGTCGGCCAATATGTTCGGGCAAATGACGTTCGTGCTCCGGACCTCCGGCGATCCCAGGAGCTTGCTAGCGGCCGCCCGCCAGGCAGTGTCGGAGGTGGAACCCGATCTTCCACTCGCCCGCGTCGCCACCATTGAACGGATTCTGGACGGGCGCATCCGGGAGCAGCGGGACTATGCGTGGGCGGCGGGCATTTTCGCGCTGGCGGCAGCGGTTCTTGCCGCGATCGGCATTTACGGAGTCATGGCGTACGCGGTGGCCCGGCAGACGCGCGAGATCGGAATCCGGATGGCCCTGGGGGCGGAAGCCCGTCACATTGTGCGATTCGTGGGCCGGCCAGTGGCGCTTCCGATCACCGCGGGCCTTGCCCTGGGACTCGCGGGATCGCTGGCGCTCACCCGCCTGATCGCCTCGCAATTGTGGGGCACGGCACCGACGGACCCAGCAACCTTTATGGCAGTCTCGCTGCTGTTCCTTGCGGTTGCCCTGCTGGCGTGTTTCTTACCCGCGCGCCGCGCTTTTCAAGTGGATCCGGCGCGGACCCTGCGCAATGAGTAGAACTCCCCCGGCCCGTTCCCAGCCGCGACAATCCACGGGACTTTGAGATGCCCGCGGCACCGCGTGTGGAAAGGGGCGGCTGCTGTGGGCAAGCGCTGACGACGGAAGGGGCCGGTTTTCAGAGGCCACCAGCAGGGCCGGCGAATCCCCCGCCCGGCGTCCGCGATACACTCAAGGGCTATGGCACTGCGCATCATCGTATCCCGACACTCCGTCTTCTATAGCCCGCTGATTTCGACGATCGCCGGCGGATTCCTGGAGCGCCACGGGCTCTCCGCCGAATATGGCGTACTCGCTAAGGGCCAGAAGTCCAGCGTGCTGATCCGCGAGGGCGCTGTCGACATTATGCAATCGGCGGTGGCTTCGAACTGGAAACCGATGGAGGCCGGCGAATCGCCGCTGCCCGTGCACTTCGCCCAGATCAATCAGCGCGATGGCTTTTTCCTGGCCGGCCGGAAGCCCGATGCGGCATTCGACTGGAAAAAACTCGAAGGAAGCACGCTGATCGCCGATCACGGGCTCCAGCCCATCACCATGCTGAAGTACGCGACCAAGACCAATGGCGTGGACTGGAGCCGCATCCGCCTGATGAACGCCGGCACGCCGGATGAGATGCAGGAGCGTTTTCGAGCCGGAGAGGGGGACTACGTTCACCTCCAGGCGCCCTACTCGCACCAAATCGAAGCAGACGGGGCGGGCAGCGTGGTGGCCTCGGTGGGAGCATCCATGGCGCCGGTGGCGTTCAGCAGCCTGTGCTGCTCGCGCGAATTTCTGGGCACCGACACCTGCCGCGCGTTCCTCCAGGCGTACCGCGAATCGCGAGAGTGGGTGCGCAGCGCCCCGCCCGCCGAAGTGGCGCGGGCAGAAGCCAGCTTTTTCCCGGGCATTGCAACCGAGGTGCTGGCCGCCGCCATCCGGGGCTACCAGGCCGTAGGCAACTGGGAAGGTGGCACCGACATCCCGCGCGATTTGTACGAGCAAGCGCTGAACGTTTTCGAGGCTGCGGGCGAAATCCAGAGCCGTCATCCCTATGACGCGGTCTGTGCTTCTCCGGCCGCGGCGCAGTCGGTCTGATCGCCGGTCATGCTAGTTTTGAGGGCATGACTTGGTTTACATGGGCCCTACTGTCCGCCTTCTTCGCGGCCGTGACCGCGATCCTGGCGAAACTCGGCGTCGCCGGCGTGGACGCCAATCTGGCGACAGCCGTCCGAACCTCGGTGGTGGTCGGGTTCACGTGGCTGCTGGCTCTGCTCACGCGCCAGCCGAATGCGTTCCAGTTGTTCTCGGGACGAACCTGGCTGTTCCTGGCCCTCTCGGGCCTGGCCACGGGCCTGTCCTGGCTGTGCTACTTTCACGCCCTGCAAGTGGGCCCCGCCTCGCGCGTGGCCCCCATTGACAAGCTCAGCGTGGCGCTGGTGATCGTGTTCGGCGCGCTGTTTCTGGGTGAAGGGCTGAGCTGGGGCAAGGGGATCGGCGGGCTTTTGATCGTGGCGGGGGCCATTACCATCGCGCTGGACTGAGAGGCCCTCTGCATTGCATGACTTCCCGGCGCGGGTAGATAATGATCGACATGCGCCCGACCCGTCGGATTGTACTGTATCAGGCCGGCAGTGCGCTGGTGGGGCCCTGGCTGAGCAGGCTACGAGCCCAGCAGGCCCCGGCCGCAGCCACGGCGGCGAACGCGATTTATGTGTGCCCCATGGACCCCGACGTCCGCGGCACCAGGCCCGGCGTGTGCTCCCGCTGCGGCATGAAGCTGGTAGCAGGACTTCCGGACCCGGTCGAGTATCATGTGGACCTGACCACGACTCCCCACCGGCTGCAGGCGGGCGAGAAGGCGCGGCTGAACTTCGCCATCCACGACCCCTGGAAAGATCGCCCGGTCACGCAGTTTCAGATTGTCCACGAAAAGCTGTTCCATATGTTCGTGGTCAGCCAGGATCTGCAGTTCTTCGTGCACGACCATCCCATCGGGCCCGACGCGAGCGGCGACTTCTATTACGACATCGTCTTGCCCAAACCCGGCCTGTACCGGGTGGTGGGCGATTTTTATCCGGATGGCGCCACGCCGCAACTGATCGTCAAGTCTCTGATTGTCCCCGGAAAACCGCCGGTGACCACGACACCTCCTCGCGATTACTCCACCAAGGACGGCGGAAACATGCAGGTGGCGATTCGGACCGATCCGGAACAGCCCATCGCCGGCCAGCCGACGCTGGTGTATTTTCAGCTCAACCCGGCCGACGGCCTGGAAAAGTATCTGGGCGCCTGGGCCCACATGCTGGTGGCCAGCGATGACGTGATCGACATGATCCACACCCATCCTCTGGTTGCGGACGGCGGCCCCCAAGTCCAGTTCACTTTGGTCTTTCCGCGCGCCCGGACGTTTCGGATCTGGGTCCAGTTCCAGCGCCGCGGAGTGGTCAACACCGCTCACTTCGATGTCCCGGTGAAAGAACTGGGCTAGGCGCGGAGGCACCGCCGGCGTGAGTCTATTCGGCCTAGCCCACACATGGTTCATTGAAATGACGAAAAAAGTCCTGGAACTCGGGCAGTACCCTTAGTCCTGCCCGAAGGCGGGGCCGGGGCGTCATGATTGCTGCTGCGGTCCCGAATTCTATTGGATTAGGAGGATCTTCTCGTTGCGTCCGAGGAGGCCGGGACCGCCCACAAGGCCATGTATCAGCAAATCCCACTTTTGTGCGAGTGCGGCCAGGAGCCGACCCGACTGCGCGAAGTCGGGCTCACCGCGGACCGCCAGTTGGTGATCTACTGGCGTTGCTCCCACTGCCGCCGGCACGTGTATATCGTGAAACCACTAGCGGATTGTTGGCGCGACTGCCCGATGCCGGATTCGGTTCCAAGCGAAGCCAATTTGGGCTCCCCAAGCGCCCTGGGTCATCCGCGTTCGGGTGGCGTGACGCCGGAAAAGACGGCCTAATCGTCCGAGCAACGTACTCCCTCGGAAGATCCTCAAATCGGCAGAACCCACCCCCGTAACCCAAGGACGTCGCAATTGTGTACTCTAAGGAGAGCCGAATACCGAAATGGCCAGCAGCCCACAACCGACGATTCTGGTGGTGGAAGACAACGGCGCGCTGCGCCGGCTGATGACGCGTACCCTAGCCGACAGCGGATTTCTGGTATTGGAAGCGGGGAGCGCGCCGCATGGTTTGGCCGTATTTCAGGCCGAGCCCCTTTCGGTGGACCTTGCCGTGATTGACATGGTGATGCCGGGGATGAGCGGGCTGGACTTGGCCGCCGAACTGGAGCGCGAGCGGCCCGGCATGAAGATTCTGTACATCTCCGGATATTCGTCCAGCGTCGCCATCGAGAGCATCAGCCGCCGTTCACCCGACCGCGTCCTGCTCAAACCTTTCGACGTGCGGGATCTGGTCGAGCGCGTCGGACGATTGTTGGGGCCGGAACCGGCGCAAACGGACGCGCACGCTGATACAATCGCGGCCATGGGGGAATCCACATTTGCCTGGGACCGCCTGATGGAGGCGTCCGACGCGATCGCAGGGGGCACTGTGGAGATCATGGGCTACCGGAACACGGGAGCCGCCTTTTCGATCGCGGCCGCGCATTCGGCGGCGTTGCGGGCAGCGGGACTCGATTACGCGTTTCGCCCAAAGGAGCAAGCGCAGCTGACGTACGGCCTGTTCGTCGCGGAAGCGGACGCGCGGCACGCCCGCGAACTGCTCGAGCGAGTGGGTCTCGGCGTCGATATCGCCCAGCCGGTTTAGGCGCTCCAGCAGCGGGGCAACTGGGCCACCGATTCCAAGAGCCAGTCCGGTTTCACGCCGCCGTTCAGATCGGACGGGCGGAACTTGCCAGTTTTCACCAGCGCAGCTTTCATCCCGGCAGCTTGCGCTCCGGCGATGTCGGTCTGAATGTCGTCCCCCACCATCATCACGGCGGCGGGAGGCAGCCCCAAACGCTCGGCGGCGGCGCGGAAGAAGGCCGCGGCGGGCTTGCCTAAGACGAGGGCCTTGCGCCCGGTGGCGTGCTCCAGCGCCACAATGAAGGGCGCGACATCCAGCGCGAGACCCTCCGGAGTGTGCCAAAATCGGGTCATCCCCAGAGCGATCAGCCGGGCCTCGGGATTGTGGATCAGCAGGCGGAACGCCCGGTTGAGGGTACGGTAGTCCCACGCTTCCCCGAGGTCGCCCACCACCACGTAGGCCGCGCCAGACTCC
The DNA here is from genome assembly GCA_020073145.1 of Terriglobia bacterium. GTDB lineage: Bacteria > Acidobacteriota > Terriglobia > Bryobacterales > Bryobacteraceae > PSRJ01. The sequence continues at coordinate 317,445 of JAIQFS010000001.1, read as the reverse complement.
GCGTCGTCCGGCAACAGGGACAGGCCCGCAAAGTCGGCGCGAGCGGCGGGGCGCACAAAAAGCGCCACCGTTCCGGGCGGCTGAGAGCGCAGCCAGGCGGCCGTGGTGACGCCCGGGTTGAGGATGAGATCTTCCCCTGCCGGGATTCCGAACCGGCGCAATTTGTCGACGAGGACCGCCCGGCCGCGCGAGCTGGTATTGGTCACAAACAGGTGGGGGATCCCCTGCGCGCCCACCCAACGAAGCGCCTCGGCGGCGCCGGCGATCGGTTCCTCGGCATTGTAGAGGACCCCGTCCATGTCGAACAGAATCGCCTGCAACCCTAGAGAAGTCATCATTGTTCTCCATTTTAGAGGACGTTCTACGCGGCAACCCACTAATTCCGCCACCCGTTACCGCCGATAGGGTAATCGTGACAACCTTCGCGACCGAACTAGTCTTTTGGATTGTTCTGCCCGGACTGGTAGCCGTGGGGGCAGCGTATTTAGTTTGGCTCCTGATGCAGGCCCGGCTCCAGGTACTCACGGCCCACTACCAGACGGCGGTGGCGAAAGTGGAGGGCGAGTGCGAAGCCCGCCGTCCGGGGGTGGAGGAGCTACTGGCCGAGCTGCGCATGGAGCGGCGGCGCTTTGTGCGACGCGTTCCCGGACCGACGGGAGTAGAGATTACCGTCATTACCCAGGAGCGCCTCTACCTGAGGAACATTCCCATTACCGGGTGGATGCAAGAGGAACTGCCGTTGAGCCAAGGCGAGGAACTTCCGCCGGAAACCACGGATTTACCCCTGGTTGCGACGGCCGGAGTCCGGGCCGTGCCGGCGGCTCTACCGTCGGCGTGATTCCCCCGATGGTTCGTCCAGCCGGTTTTCCTGCTTATAACCAAAGCGTGTATTGCCAGGCGGCGCCGGCAGTCGTACTCTAGTTTCGGCCAGCAAGCATCACTGGCGATGTTCGTTCGGGAATGGCAGCTCAGAGCGCGGGGGCGACTTGGGCTGCCACGTCCTTTGGCCCACTTCAGCGATCCTACCGTCCGACCCGATTTGCTGGTTCTCGCCGCCTGCTTTATACTAAATAGTTGAACAAGAATGCCGAAGCGTACGTTTCAACCCAATAATCGCCGGCGCGCCAAAACGCACGGTTTCCGCACTCGCATGAAGACCCAGGACGGCCGTGCGGTGCTGTCGCGGCGCCGCGCCCGGGGGCGCAAGAAGCTCACGGTCAGTTCCGAGAGGTAGTGTTCCATCGCTGGTTTTCCAAAACGTGTTCGTCTGCTGCGATCGCAAGACTTCCGAAGGGTCTATGACAAGGGTAGCCGGTTTACGAGCCCTTGCTTTGCGGCCTTTTGCGTGCGGGAGGCGGAGGCCAGCGGTCCGCGAATCGGTTTTACGGTCCCCCGCGCGATCGGGAAGGCCGTGGTTCGCAATCGCATCAAGCGGCGGCTGCGGGAAGCGGTCCGCGGCGCTCTCGATCGGCTGAATCCCCAGTGGTCCATCGTCATCAATCCGCGGCTCCGAGCGCTGCAAGCTCCCATGACGGAACTGCAGAAGGAAGTGGAGCGTCTGTTTCTCCGCTGCAGTGGCTCGTAGTGGGGGCGCTTCGCCTGTACCAGGCGACCCTGTCGAGGGTGCTGCCTCCAGCGTGCCGCTTCTATCCGACGTGTTCGGAGTATATGCGCCAGGCGGTGGAACGCCATGGCGTTGCGAGGGGCGTGGGGAAGGGGTTGCGCCGGCTGTTGAAGTGCCACCCGTGGCACGCGGGCGGTTTCGATCCAGTGTCCTAAGCGCCCAAGACGCTTGACGGTATTGCAGAATGTCCCAGTCCGTAAACGGCGGTAACAAAGACGCGGCGGAAACGCCGAAAGAAATGTCGATGGAAGTGCGGCTGCTGCTCGCCTTCCTGTTGATGGGCGCGGTGATGTTCCTGACGCCCTATTTCTACAAGAGCCCGCCGCCGGCTCCGACCAAGAAGACCCCGGCGGCGGCCGCACCGGCGGCACCGGCTCCGGCTCCGGCTCCGGCGACCGCCGCGGCGCCTGCTCCGCAGCAGCCCGCCGCACGGCCGGCGGCGTCGGCGTCGGCAACGCCGCAACAGGCTCAGCCGCCGTACATTATCGATACCGACCTGTATCGCATCGCGTTCAACAACCAGGGCGCCACGGTGCGCAGCTGGCTGCTCAAGAAATACCGTGGCAACGACGGCAAGCCGCTCGATTTGATGAATTCGGCGGCCAAGATGGAGTGGCCGTTCTCCCTGTACTTTCCGGCCGAGAAACCCGCCGAGAACGTCAACTGGACGTATTACAAGCAGACGCCCGACGCCGACGGGCTGGGCATCGCGTTCGAATACACGAATGGCCCCACGACGGTCCGCAAGTCCTTCCGCTTCCAAAAGAACAAGTACGTTTCAGAGGTGAAGTTTCAGGTGACGGTGGACGGGCGGCCGATCCCCAGCATGATTGCGTGGCGCGGCGGCTTCGGCGATCTCACGATCGCCAATCCTTCGGCCGCGCAGCGGGCGCTCTACTTCAACGCGGCCGACAACAAGCTGGTGGAGCAGAACGCCAAGACCGCCAAGGACGGTCCGGTCACCTCCTCGGGCGATTACACGTTCGCCGGCATTGCCGATACATACTTCGCGGCGGTTTTTCTGCGGGAAGGCGGAAGCTCCATGCAGGAGACCGTTTTCAGCGATACCGTGGCGACGGCACTGGAAGAGAAGCCGGCCGCGTTTCCGGGCGCGGCGATCTCCGCCGGCACGGCCAGCGCCTTGTCTCTGTTTGTGGGGCCCAAAGATCTGGACGTGCTCAAGGGCATCAACCCGAAGCTGGAAGCCGTGGTGGACTTCGGCTGGCTCTCCATCCTGGCCAAGCCGCTGTTTCTCATCACCAATTTTGTCAATGACGCGTTCGTGCACAATTTCGGATGGTCGATCGTCCTGGTCACGATCCTCATTTACATGGTTCTGTTCCCGATCCGCATCTCGAGCATGAAATCGATGCGCAAGATGCAGGCGCTCAAGCCGCAGATCGACGTCATCAACTCCAAATACAAGAACCTGAAGTTCAACGATCCGAAGAAGACGGAGCAGCAGCAGGAGACCATGGATCTGTACAAGAAACATGGCGTCAATCCCATGGGGGGCTGCCTGCCGACGGTGATCTCACTGCTGCTCATCATTCCGTTCTATAAAGTGTTCCAGGTGGCGGTGGAGATGCGCGGGGCGAGCTGGCTGTGGGTGACCGACCTGTCGCAGCCGGAGCACCTGCCGATCAAGATTCTGCCCGTTGCCATGATCATCACGCAGTTTCTGACGCAGAAGATGATGCCGACACCGAGCGCGGATCCCAACCAGCAGCGCATGATGATGTTCATGCCGTTGATTTTCGGATTTATGTTCTACAATTTCCCCAGCGGTCTGGTGTTATACTACTTGACCGGCAACCTGGTCAGCATGGGGCAGCAGTGGTTTTTTAACCGCACCGAGACCGCCCAGGAGGCCGTCCGTTCGGTGCAGCCGGCGCCCAAGAAAAAGATCGGCAGGAAATAGTCGTGACTGAACGAAAGTATAGCGTGGCTTCGATAGGCGACCGGATCGGCGGATTTTTGCGCCCGGTCCTCCACAACGGGGGATTTCACGTGCAGTACCAGGTGCACGATGCCGAGCCGGCGACCGACGATTTCGAGACGCCTGACGTGGTGGTGAAATTCACCGGCGCCGACGTCGACCAACTGCTGGCGAACCGGGCCGAACTGCTGCTGGCGCTGGAGCACGTGACCATGGAGGCGCTGCGGGTCCCCTCCGAGGACCACTCGCGGATTTCGTTCGACGCCAACGACTACCGCCTGCTGCGGATCGAAGAGCTGCGCCTCAGCGCGACCACGGCGGCCGACAAGGTGAAACGAACCGGAGTTCCGTTCCGCTTCAACCCCATGAATAGCCGTGAGCGTCGCGTGATCCATCTGGCGTTGCGCGGCGAGACCGCGGTGCGCAGCGAGAGCGCAGGCTCTGGCCCGGCGCGGCAGGTGGTGGTCTATCCGGCCGGGATGGCCAGCCTGCCCGAGCTACCGCCGTCGACCGAATTCCGGCGCGGCCCAGGCGGCCCGCGGCGCGATGGTCCGCGTCGCGATGGCCCCCGGCGGGATGGCCCACGGCGCGACGCCCGCCGCTGAGCATTGCCTGTTGCCGACACCATCGTCGCCCTCTCGACACCTCCGGGCCGTGGAGGTTTGGGCGTCATCCGAATCTCCGGCTCGCAGGCACGCTCCATCGCGGAAACGCTGTTGCAATTCCCCAGGGGAACCGGCTGGCAGCCATGGCAGGCGCGCCGGGCCCTCCTGGTAGACCGCGAAGGCCGCGTGGTCGATGAAGTGCTCGCGACCTTTTTTGAGAAGCCGCGCTCATACACGGCTGAAGACGTCGTCGAAGTCAGCTGCCACGGCGCGCCGGTGGTGCTCCGGTTTGCCGTGGAGCGGGCGCTGGAGGCGGGCGCGCGCCTGGCCAATCCGGGCGAGTTCACGCTACGCGCCTATCTGAACGGCCGTATCGACCTGCCGCAAGCGGAAGCCGTGCGCGACCTCATCGAAGCCACCACGCTGTATCAGGCGCGCATCGCGGCGCAGCAGGCCGGCGGGTCGGTTTCGCGCCGAGTGGCCCCCCTCAAGGAGCAACTGGTGGAACTGATCGCGCTGCTCGAAGCCGGCATCGACTTCGCCGAAGACGATGTCAGCGTGGCGCCGGCTTCCGAGATTCTGCGCCGGATCGAACCCGTTTTTGTGGGCGTCCAGCAGCTCGCCGCCAGCTTCCGCTACGGCAACCTGGTGCATAGCGGCCTGACGCTGGCCATCGTCGGGCGGCCCAACGTCGGCAAGAGCAGTCTGTTCAATGCGCTGTTGGAGCGGGAACGCGCCATCGTCACCGAGATTCCGGGCACCACGCGCGATGTGGTTTCGGAAACCGCCGCCATCGGCGGCATCCCGGTGAAACTCTACGACACCGCCGGCATCCGCGAATCCACCGAACGGGTGGAGACGCTCGGCATCGAGCGCAGCTACCAGGCCATGGCCGACGCCGACTTGACCCTGGTGGTGGTCGACCTTTCGCAACCCGCCGGGGTTGAAGACCGCGCGCTGATCGACCGGGCCGGCACGCAAGGCCGGTGCCTCGTGGCGGGGAATAAGAGCGACTTGCCGCACGCTCCCGACGCTCCGGCAGCCGTCATCCAGGTTTCGGCGCGCTCCGGCGCGGGCATACCGCAGCTGCGGGAAGCGATCCTCGAAGCGGTCGCGCCCCAGGGCGCATGGGAGCAGGAGACCGGCTTCATCACCAGCCTTCGTCACGAGCAACTGCTGCGCGAGTGCGTCCAGTATCTGGAAAAGGTGCGGGATGCCGCCGGCTCGGGCACCCCACACGAAATGCTGCTGCTCGACCTGTACGCCGCGCTGCGCCCCATGGACGCGATCACCGGCGCCACCACCGCGGATGATATCCTGAACCGGATCTTCTCCACCTTCTGCATCGGCAAATGAGTCTCTCCATCGCCACGCTGGCCGTCCCCGCCGTTCTGTTCCTCGCCACCCTCATTCGTTCGACCTTTGGATTCGGCGAGGCTTTGTTCGCGGTACCCCTGCTCGCACTACTGATGCCGGTTGAGGTCGCGGCGCCGGTGGCGGCACTGGTCTCGATCACAGTTGCCGGCATCGTGATGATCGAAGACTGGCGGAAGGTGCATGCGGGCAGCGCCGGCCGGCTGGTGCTTTCGACGGTGCTCGGCATCCCGCTCGGCCTCGTCTTGTTGAAGACCGCGTCGGAAGGGTTGGTGAAAGCCATCCTGGGAGTGGTGATTATCGCCTTCTCGGTGTACTTCCTCGCGAATCCGGGGCGCGAGGAATTGCGCAATGACCGGCTGGCGTGGCTGTTTGGCTTTGGGGCCGGCATCCTGGGCGGCGCCTACGGCATGAACGGGCCGCCGCTAGTGATTTACGGCTCCCTCCGGAAATGGTCTCCCATTCACTTCCGGGCCACCCTGCAAGGTTACTTCTTGCCGGCCAGCATGGCGGTGATGGGCGGCTACTGGGTGACCGGATACTGGACGGTGCAAGTCAGCCGGTATTACCTGTATTCCTTGCCCGTGGTCCTGGGAGCCATCGTGCTCGGCCGCGCCCTCAACCGGCGTTTGGACGGACCGCGATTCCTGCTTTATGTCCATGTGGCGCTGGTCCTGCTCGGGGCGGCGCTCTTATTCCAGGCGGCGCGGGCCTGAGACGCGCGGTCGATCAGACGACCAGTGGCGCCGCCCGATGGCTTCGGTACCAATCGAGCGTCGCGCGCAGGCCGGCGTCCAGACCGGTGCGCGCGCGGAAGCCGAACTCGAGGGCCGCGCGGCTCACGTCCAGGCAGCGGCGCGGCTGTCCATTGGGCTTGGCGGTGTCCCAGACCATCCGGCCGGTGAAGCCGGTGAGCGCGGCAATTTTTTCGGCTAAACGGCGAATGGGGATTTCCTCTCCGCTTCCGAGGTTCACCGGGTCCGCGTGGTTGTACGACTCGGTGGCCATGACGATGGCTTCCGCGGCGTCTTCCACATACAGGAACTCGCGGGTGGGCGAGCCGTCCCCCCACAGCGTGATTTCCACGGCTCCGCGATCCTGCGCTTCCACGCACTTGCGAATCAGCGCCGGGATCACGTGCGAAGAGTTCAAATCGAAGTTGTCACGCGGTCCGTACAGGTTCACGGGCAGCAGGAAGACGGCGTTCATTCCGTATTGTTGCCGGTATCCCTGACATTGCACCAGCAGAGCCTTTTTGGCGATGCCGTACGGGGCGTTGGTTTCTTCCGGGTACCCATCCCAGAGGGCATCTTCCCGAAAGGGCACGGGGGTGAACTTGGGATAGGCGCAGATGGTGCCCAGCACGACGGTCTTTTCGACCTTGTGGCGGCGGCAAGCCTCGATCAACTGGATGCCCATGATGGCATTTTCGTAAAAGAAGCGCCCTGGGTTTTCGCGGTTCGCGCCGATGCCGCCCACCGAAGCGGCCGCGTGGATGACCACCTCGGGCCGGGATTCGGCAAAGAGGCGCTCGATGGCATCGGCATTCGTCAGGTCGAAGTCCCGCTTGCGCGGCGCGGCCACATGTTGGCATCCGTGCTGGCGGAGGCGCTCCACCAAGTGGGACCCGAGAAACCCGCCGCCGCCGGTGACCAGAATGCGCCGCGGCCGGAGATCGAGCTTGGCGGGACTGGCGTTTCCCTCCATCGCCTACCGTTCCTTGGTGAGGGCCACGGCTTCCATGCCGCCCTTGAGCTTGCGCTCGAGCGCCGCCAGATCGGCATCGACCATCATGCGGACCAGCTCCGGAAAGCTCACGCGAGGCCGCCATCCCAAAACGCGGTGCGCCTTGGAGGCATCGGCGCGCAGATCGTCCACTTCCGCGGGCCGGTAGTACCTCGGGTCGACTTTCACGTATTTTCGCCAGTCCAGGCCGGCGTGCGCGAAGGCGGCCTCGGCGAACTCTCCCACCGAGTGCGCTTCTCCGGTGCCAATGACGTAGTCATCGGGTTGATCCTGCTGCAGCATGGCCCACATGGCCTCGACGAAATCGCCGGCAAATCCCCAATCGCGGCGCGCCTCGAGGTTGCCCAGGTACAGCTGATCCTGCAAGCCGAGACGGATGTGCGCCACGGCGCGGCTGATCTTGCGGGTGACGAAAGTTTCGCCGCGGCGGGGCGACTCGTGGTTGAACAGGATGCCACACGAGGCGTGCAGGCCATAGCTCTCGCGATAGTTCACCGCGATCTGGTGGGCAAATACCTTGGCGCAACCATAGGGGCTCCGGGGATGAAACCGGGTGGCTTCGCTCTGCGGCGGTAACGTGCTTCCGAACATTTCGCTCGATGAAGCCTGATAGAAACGGCACTTTAGCCCGATCCGCCGGATGGCTTCCAGCAGCCGGACCGTCCCCAAGGCCACCACGTCCGAGGTGTACTCCGGAATATCGAAACTCACCTTGACGTGACTCTGCGCTCCGAGGTTATAGATTTCGTCCGGGCGGATATCGGCCAGGCACCAGGCCAAGGAACTGGCGTCGCTCAGGTCGGCAAAGTGAAGGAAGAACTTGGCGCCCGACTTATGAAGATCCTCGTACAGGTGGTCGACGCGATCGGTATTGAACGAAGAAGAGCGCCGCTTCAAGCCGTGGATCTCGTAGCCCTTCGCGCTCAAGAATTCCGCGAGGTAGGATCCATCCTGCCCGGTGATGCCGGTAATCAAAGCCTTAGGCATAGTGCAATGGGCAACGGAGCCCGTGCCCCTCGGGCGAACCCGCATTGTAGCATTCCGGCGCGGCGGGACTTCACACCTGCGGATTGGCGGTGGAGTGCGCGGGGGACGATTCGCGGTAAGCCTGAATCACAGGCCCGGCCGCACCCATCTGGCGAACCCCTCCGTGCTCGAGCCAGAGCGCGTGGTCGCACAGCTGTTCCAGGGTATCGAGCGAGTGCGAGACGCACAGCAACGTTTTGCCGGCGCGCCGGAACGCCGAGATCCTCTCCACGCATTTATTGGAGAAATTCTGATCGCCCACCCCCAAGACTTCATCGATCACGAGGATGTCGGGATCGACGCTGACGGCGATCGAGAAGGCCAGACGCATGACCATACCCGAGGAGAAAGTGCGAAGCGGCTCCTCCATGAAATCGCGGAGTTCGGCGAACTCCACGATCTGGTCGAGCCAGGCGCGCGCCTGGCGGCGCGTCATCCCCAGCAAGGAGGCGTTGATGGAGACGTTTTCGGTGCCCGTGAGATCCGGGTGGAAGCCGGCGCCCAACTCGAGCAGGGGAGCGACGCGGCCCCTCATGTCGACCCTCCCGGCGCTCGGCTTACACAAGCTGGTGGCAATATTGAGCAGTGTGCTCTTCCCCGCGCCATTGTGGCCGATGATCGCGAGGCTCTCTCCGCGATTGACCGAAAAGGAGACGTCTCGCAGAGCATAAAAGCGCTCCGGCGACGCCGGATGGAAGGCACTGAGGAGGCGCTCGCGCAGCAGCATCTGCCGGGCATGCCGGTGGAAGTATTTCGAAACCTGGTCGAACCGGATGACGGGCATGGACATCAGATGTGCTCGTAGAACGAGCCCTTCAGTCGGCGGAAGACCAGAACACCCGCCACAAACGCCAGGGCCGAGACAATGGTTAAATTGACCAGCGTCGATTGCAGCGGCGCTTTTCCCTCCAGCAGAATATTCCGCAACGACAGCACGACCGCAGCCACGGGGTTGAAGCGATAGACGTCCGCATAGCGCGCGGGAATCGCGCTGAACGGGTAGAAGATCGGAACCAGCCAGAACAGCAGCACGTTGGCGGATTCGACGACGTAGCGGGTATCGCGAACGTACACGTAGATGGCCGAAGACAGCAAGGCCATGCCGGAAACAAAGACGATGTCGAGTCCCCACACGACGGGCAGCCACAACCAGTGAATGTTGATCGGATTCCCGAAGGCCAGGACGAGCGACAGCAGGAGCAGGAGCTGAATCCCGAGGTGGACGCAATTGGAAAGCACTGCGGCGATTGGCACCACTTCGCGCGGAACGGGAACCCGCTTGATGAGGCCCGTGTTATCCGTGATGGACGTGGTGCCAGTGAGCCATGCCAGAGTAAAGAAACTGTACGGAATGAGCCCGCACAAAACGAAGACGGGAAACTGTTGGATGTCGGCATTTCGTTGAATCCGGGTGAAGACGAAGGTAAGCACGCCCATCATCACCAGGGGATTCAGCAGAGACCACAAGACGCCCAAGGACATATTCCGGTAGCGGATCCGGAAGTCCTTCAGGACCAGGTTTTCGAGGAGAAAGAGATAGTCACCACGCCACATGGGTTTGTGCTTTTGGGCACCTGCAAGCATTCTCATTGTAAGCTGCCACGCCCCCGCCCGAAAATGGCAATTCTGGTCGACTGCGAGGATTTCGTGCAGGACGATCTGGAAATGAATCATCGGAGCGATAGCTTCATGAGGAGACGCGAGAAACCTTCGGCAGATCCCAATCGAGCGCACAGTGCCTTGGCCCACACCGCTGGTCAAGCTAGTCCCGGAGGTGGTTGAGACTGGCTTCAGCAGCTTTAAGGCGCGGGTTCAGCCGAAGAGCCTGCCGAAAGGCATTGGCGGCCTTCTGATTGTCTCCTCCAGCGCTCCGGACCTCGTTACCAAGAACGAACCAGGCATCGGCGGAGTTTGGGCGGAGCTTGAGGAACGTCTCGAGGCTGACCACTGCTTCTGCGTGGCGCCCCCACCGGGACTGAGCCATTGCGATCGCGAAGTGGGCGTCAGCCAAGTCTGGCTTTACGCTAAGTGCTTGCCGGTAGGCCTGGATTGCCTCCATGAATTTTCCAGCAACTGCCAGCCGGTTGGCCGCGATAAAGAATGCATCGGCGGCGGGTGAGGGAACGGAGGCCGGCGGTTGCGTTCTGACCACTAGCACGCCAAGCACCATACACAGGCTCAGGAGTGGCGCAAGAAACCAGTATCGGACCAGAGCGAGCGGGCCATTTCGCGGCCCTGTCATCGGCTGCATCCTGGATCCCCAACCGCAGCGAGCTCGCGGATTTTCAAACGCCGCGAAGCCCGGAACTCTACGCGGAGGGATCCTGGGATCCGGGCACGGAGGGTGTCGGTGCCGTCTGCAGCTGTTTCTGTGAAACTCTTCTCTTCTCCGCCGATCCAGAGGGTCAATTCGCGAGGGGCGCCGTCGTAACGTAACGTAATCTCGCGGACCTCCCCGGGAGGGAGCCACGAGACGACGGCGTGCGGCTCGATCCAACGGTACAGCCCACGGTCATCTCGGTCCAGTCGCCCAAGCACGTCTCCTCGAAACCGGATCGCGGGCTCTCGCCGGAATACGATGTCACCGATGTTCCTGTAATGGATGCGCGCCGAACGGACCACGTCTTCGAGCGGCGGCCATTCGACGGGATAGCCGCCTCTGGGGGGGACGACAGCCACTTGTGAGATTCTCAGGAACTTCGGATAGATCTTGTTCCACGGTTCGTTCTCTCGTCGCATGGCACCAACCAGTTCGTCCAATGACAGCCGTGTGAAGTAGACCGAGTACCACTGCTGCAATTCGGTTGGATTGCCTACCGGCCACAGTGGCAGGTCGGGAGACGCGTGAGCGCCGAACGGCCATTGATCACTCACCGATTTTCCCAAAAAGTGCGCGATTGGCCGCAACCCGCTCGCCAGCCATAAAACTCGAGGCGGTTCAGAGTAGCCGGAGATCAAAACAGGATTATCGGATTGCGCGAGGATTTCTCGCATCTGCTGCCATGTGCGCCCGTTAGGGTTCGTTCGGCGGATAAGGTCATCGTCACACAGGTTGTGTTGGAAGACATAGGCCGCCACGGCCGTAGAAGTAAATACGTTGAGGGACAGGAACACCAGTCCGGCTAGAAATCCGATCCATCCAAATATGCGAGCGCCCAACGAACGGCTGGTCAACGCCATCCGCCCCTTGCAGAAAGCCAGCGCGAGCCCTACCAGAAGAAACGGCATCAGATACATCGACGCCCGGTACCAGGTAAAAAAGTGTTTCTGCAGAACGAACAGGTTCGCCGCGAACAACCAGCCGAGTAAGGGAATAGCGCCCGCCAGTCCCATCCACCGGCCCGCCCAGAGCCAGCCCCCTACGGACAACGCAGCCAAAGCGAGCGCTGATAGAAAACCCCAGCCCTGCATCCCAAACGACCACTCCCGAACGGCTTGGTGGAGTCTGGTAATGTCGATGCTTGGGAATGCCCCAGCCAGCACTCCGCAGAAGTAGGGCCACCACTCCGTCTGGTATAGGCCAGATAGCGACTGCCTCAGTGTGGACAGGGGATTCTTGAGGACTATTGCATTTTGTTCCGGGCGCTGCAGAGGGTCAGTCGTCGGGAATGTGTTCAGTCCGGCGTCGACCGCGATGACCGTAGCGAAGTGGAGTTTGGCCGGAAGAAACGGGTTCAGCGCGATGGCAGACGATGCGGTGAGGAGCATAACAAGCCCTATTCGTTTAAGGCTCGCTTGGCGTCTCACCAATTCGAGCGTGACTACGACAACCAAGGGAACAAACAACGAGATGATTACCGGCTCATAGTAGAAACTGAAGGCCGCGGATAACAGGAGAGCCAGAGGAAAAAGCGCTTTCCGGGGCGAATGAATCGCCCTCCAAAGGAACCATGGCTGCAGCAGGAAGACAGCCCACGAGGCAAGATCGTGGAAGTTTCCTTGCATCTGGAGTGTCCAAAGTGCTGCGCTACAGAGTACAAACAGCTGAGCAGGCCACGCCACTCCTGACCGAATACCGAAAAGATGCCGCATGAGGAAAAGGACGCTTCCGGCAAGCGCGATCGCCAGGCCGAAGAATGTGACTGGATAAACCTGTTCCGGCGACAGCCCAAACAGCATTGCGGAACTGGCCGACAACACATCCGGACCTCGCCGCCAAGTGCGCCGGTAAACCAGATTCTTGGCTGCAAAGTCAGTCACATAGTGGTCCAGCCGCGGAATAGGATTGTCTTGCGGAGTCCCCCTATGCATCTGGTCCATCATCTGCCGCTGAAGCATTCCGTACATGACTTCATCAGAGCCCGTGGACAAGGTCTCGAAGCCGCCCTTACTGAAAACGATGGCGCAGAACATCAGGAAAACCAAACAAGGCCGGACCATCTTCAAGCCCCACATTGCGCGCCGAAACCGCCGACGGCACTGCCTCCAACGCCATATCACGATACCCGAGGTTATCCCTGTCAGCAACCCGCAGTCGATCCACGGATTAAGGGGAACGCGGAGTGCCTCCAGCCGGAAGGTTCCGAGAGTCGCGATTAGCAGTAATCCGAACTGTGGCGCAAGAAGAAGCCAATGTATGAATCGAGTTCGCGCGGAACAGACCAGTACGACTCCCAATCCGCAGGCTGACCAAAGGAGTAGGACTCCAACCAACAGAGCAGCATTTGTGAGGAACATACCCATGGAAGCGGAGTTGCAGAAAGTCAATTATAACTAGCTAAGCTAGCTGGCTCGAGGCAGTGGTTCGCGGCGGACATCGGAGCGCCGGCCCGTCAGCCTCCCAACAGCCGTCTCATGCCGACCAACGCCTGCCAGATGGAATGCTTCAGTGCGTCCGCCTTTTTGTATTCGCTTGCCGCGCCACGGACGTCGCCGCTCTGTTCCATCGAACGCCCGAGCATATACCAGCCGTCAGCGGACCATGGCTTGAGTTTGACGAACTTTGACAAGGCTTTCGCCGCTTCAGCTGGCTGCCGTTGCGTGAGAAAGAGTGCACCCAGGGCGAACAGGGCGTCAGCTTTTCTCGGGTTTAGCCGAATTGCCCTATGGTAGGCTATCACCGCATCCTCGATTCGATGTTCAGCCACCATCTGGTTGCCTCGCAGATATAGCTCGTCAGCCTGCGGGCTCGGCGCATCGGCGGGTCGAAAGAAGCCAATGCTCAGGCAGCCGGCGGCCATACCTGCGATCACCAACAGCCCTACACCTGTCTCGTGCTGGATTAGCCGCCGCATTTGATTATTCGGTTCCGGCTTCCGCCAGACACCCCTGATCTCTGAGAACCACTCGCGCGGAGATTTCCCGAATGCGTGTCCCAGATTTACCTTCAATCTTCGCCTGGAATGAGTCGAGACCGTCTCTAAGGTAGTATACAGACCGCGACTCATTTCCCTCCGTAGAATGCTGCACACCTTTGATCCCGTCACCCACCACGTCGACTGAGCCGGGAGCACCATCGTGCAAGACGACGATCTCGGCCTGCCCGTGCCCAACATCGACAGCGAACGCGGCCGCGGCGGTCAACTCGCGGTACTTTCCGGCCTCGTCGGTTATTAGAGGCCCCAGACCCGGGCCAGCCACGGTCACATTCGTCCGATTGCGGTACACGACGTCGCCGATGTTGGGGAATTCCAGTACAGCCGGTCCATAGATATCGGCAACACTGCCCCACTCCTGAGGAAAGCCGTACTGGACGGGCACGATCGCGACTCGCGACTGCTCGAGAAAGCCAGCATAGGCCTGGCTCCAAGGAATGTTCTCTTTCTCGATGATTCGCACCAGCTCTGCCTCCGTCCGGCGAGTATAGAACCTGTCCAGCCGCAATGCGGATCGAGGTTCCAGAATCCAGTACGGTCTGTCCGGGTTCGCGTGAACACCGAAAATCCAGTGGTCGCTGGTCGACTTACCCATGAAATGCGCCAACGGCTTGATGCCGCTTGCAAGCCAAAGCACTCGAGGCGGCTCGGTGAATCCGGAAATCATCACCGGAGACCGCGATTCCGAGAGCGTTTCCCTCAGCACCGTCCAGACTTTGGCTTTGGGGTTAGTTCTGCGAATCCAGTGATCGTCGCAAACCGAGTGCGAAAAAACATAGGCCCCCAGTGCCGCCGAAGTGAGCGAGTTCATAAAGAGGAAGGCCGCCGATGTTCCCAACGCCGCTACTCCAGCCGTTCGCCACCAGATGGTACGCCGCCTGAGGGCGTCCTTGGCGTGGAGAAAAGCCAAGCCTAGTCCGAGCGTCAAGAACGGCATGGCGTACATGGACGATCGGTAAAACATGAAGAAATTGTGCTCCAGCACGAAGAGATGGGCAGCAGCGAACCATGCCAACATGAGCACACAGTAAAAGAATCCGATCATTCGTCTTCCGAACAGCAGCCCAAAACCCGAGACTGCGATGATGCCATAGATCGCGAGTAAGCAGGCGTGACGGTGAGAAAGCAAAATATATCGAATACCTTGGTTCCCTTCCGATACGTCGACACTGGCGTTCATGCCGAATAGAACTCCAGTTATGTGAGGCCACCAATCGCTTCCGCCAACCACTCTTATACCTCCGACCACGTCCGTCAGCAGTGAAGCCGGCGGTTGAGCGACTGGGGGCGTCGAGGCCGAGCCTAGCGCGACGCGGCTAGAGACCCTCAGCTTGACGGGGATCGTAGGGTTCAGGATTAAGACTGCTGGAACCACAACGGCGAATACAACCCCCACCCGTAACATTGTCGTCCGGCGCGTCACAATCCGGTACGCGAAGACCATGGCCAACATAGCGACCAGTGATACCAGCGCGGGCTCGTAGTAGAAGTTGTAAACCGATGCTACGATAAGCGCCAGTGGCATCAACCAGCGAAGACGCGCGCGAACCAACGCCTGATCCAGGAAGAAGGGAGCAAGGAGAAACAGGGGCCACGACGATAGATTGTTGAAGTTGCCTTGCAGATGCATGGTCCATAACGTCACGCTGACCAGGAAGAAGAGTGGCAACGGCCACGCTCGGCTCATCTTCAAATGGAACGCCTGGCGGCAAAGAAAGAGGACGCTCGCGGCCAAGGTCAGCGTGAGACAAGCAAACGTCACCGGATAAACCTGTTGAGGAGCCATCCCCAGCAGCATCGCAGTCGCGACGCTGAGCATATCTGGACCGCGGCGCCACTCCCGATAGTAGGCGATTTCCTTGGCAGGGTAATCCTGAACGTAGTGGTTCAACCGCATGATCGGATTATCGTCCGGAGTATCGCGGTGGGTGTTGTGGATGAGTTCCTCCTGCTCCATTCCATACATCACTTCGTCCGAACCCGTCGAGAGCAGTTCGAACCCGCTCGATCCAAAAATCAAAGCATAAAAGAAGATAAAGCATAGGCTGGGAATCGCGAGCCTAAATATGAAAGAACACAAGCGAGCCACGTTCCTAGAGACGCTTCGCCGGCACCACAGAATGACAACCAGGGAGAACCCCACTGAGACACCACAATCCACAAGCGGGTTCGGAGGAACGAGCAGAAACTCGATTCGCAGTACGCCGGCCGCTGCGATCATCAACGATCCTACTAGCGGGGACAGCAACAGCCACGAGAGGAGCCGGGTCCTTGCCGCGAGGAGAATCACAGGACCGATTCCCGCGGCCGTCCAAATCATCATAACCAGGACCAGAATTCCAATATTCCCAATAGTCTGCATTCGGCCCAACGGGAAACAATCAAATCCGTACGGGTGGAGCGTCGGTTGCGTTCTTCCCTGTCAGATGCGTCGCCGCCATCTCCGTATCCCGCAGATTTGGCAACTGGTACCCATGCTACACTACAATTTCATTTCAGGCCAACATTGACGTGCGATGCCCCCTTACGGCGACCAAAGAATCCTGATTCTCGCACCGACGTACGAAGATTGGGGGCCGCTGTCGAGCTTGCTGCGCGATCTCGATCGTGAATTTAAGACCCACGCTCTCAACGCGAGCGTGCTGATCGTGGATGACGGCTCCCCCAGCCCCGTTGCGCCGGAGCTTTTGGAGCAGAGGTTCAGCGCTGTTACGCGAGTCGATCTCCTCCGGCTCTGCCGAAATGTTGGGCATCAGCGCGCCATCGCGATTGGACTCGTCTACGTTCACCAGAATCTTCCATGTGATGTCGTCATTGTAATGGATTCCGATGGCGAAGACCGTCCTGCCGATGTCCCCAAACTGCTCTTCGAAGTGAAGAAGAATCGGGACGAGGCGATCGTGTTCGCTGCCCGAACGAAGCGCCTCGAACGCGCGCCGTTCCGCTTCTTCTATAAAGTCTATCGAGTTCTCCATTACCTGCTGACTGGCCTTGGCGTCCGCGTCGGGAACTTTAGCGCCATTCCATCCAGCAGACTGCCTGCTCTCGTCACGGTTCCCGAACTGTGGAGCCACTACGCTGCCGCCGTGGTCCGCGCCCGCATTCCACACCGCACAACGCCCCTGGCGCGCGGCATGCGGATCTCGGGAGAATCGCGAATGAATTTCACCGCTCTAGTCGTTCACGGCCTCACCGCCATTTCAGTCTTTGGCGACATCGTCGGCGTGCGCGCACTCGCTGTTTTGGGCGTCCTGATGATCCTCTCGGCATCGTTGATCGTGGCTTCGGTGGTCCTAAGGTTGACGACATCTCTCGCGATACCGGGCTGGGCTACTTACTCAACTGGCATTCTCGGTATCGTTCTCCTGCAATCACTGATGTTCTCTGTACTGATCATGTTCAACATTCTTGGCGAACGATCCAAAGCTTCGTTCATGCCGCTTCGCGACTGCCCGCTTCTTATCGAAACGGTAACGAACGTCTATCAGCGGCCATGATCGAGTTTCAATACGTAGGCGGCGAATTGTCGCTGTTCGAGAAGGCTCGCAATTGGAAGGCCTATTTCCTCAGGCAGCTCACCGGGTACGTGCGGGGAAACGTCCTTGAGGTTGGGGCTGGAATCGGGGCGAACTCCGAATTATTCTCGGAGTGTCCTTTCGATGACTGGCTGTGCCTCGAACCCGACGCCGGACTGGCGAATCAGATCGCGGCCAGAGTCGAGCTCTCTAGCCGGCGCCAGCTCGTCATCGGCACAATCCAAGATATTCCCGCTCATCATTTCTTTGACACGATTCTTTACCTCGACGTCTTGGAACACATTGAAGACGATGTCGAGGAGGTCAGGCGGGCAAGCAGCCACTTGAGGACCGGCGGCCACCTGATTGTCCTCGCTCCTGCACATCAATGGCTGTACACTCCTTTCGATAAAGCCATAGGCCACCACCGGCGCTATACGGTGTCTTCCCTCGCCAAGACCGTCTCGGGGTCTCTAACCCAGGAGAAGTTGTTCTATCTCGATTCCGTAGGGCTGCTAGCCTCGCTGGCCAATCGCTTAATGCTAAAACAGAGCCTGCCCACAGAGCAGCAGATCGTCGTTTGGGATCGCTGGCTCGTCCCAGTCTCAATGATGGTTGATCCTATTTTCCATCACCGGCTTGGCAAGTCCGTTCTCGGCGTCTGGAGGAAGTTTGAAACTGAAGTCTAGTCGTCCAGGGTATTGCACCGGAACAAATCCTCAAAGCACCACACAGGGCAGGCTGCTGTCTTGAGAAGTGTCCTCAATACCTCCACCATGTCCCGAGCTCGCGGCAAGCCTACAGGAAGGGCTGAGTAGGTTTTCTACTGCCTCAACGCTCTATTTCACCTCGACCTTAATCTGGTCGGCGGGGGTCATTTTGTGGGAGCCGGTCGTGTCGAGGAACCACGTGTTCGAACGGAAGACGCCGATCTTGGTGGTCCGGCTCTTGTTCCAGTCTCCGAGAACCGGAATATCGCCGGGCTGACCCCATCCGAACTTCTTCGCGGGTATCAGTTGATGCGATCCGTCGATGTCCAGATACCAAATGCCCTTGCTGAAAACGCCGATCTTGGTTCGCCCGTCGCCGTTCCAATCGCCCACAACGGGAATGTCCCCCTCCTGCCCCCAGCCGATGGCCTTCGCCGAGCTCAATTGATGGGTCCCGTCCACATCCAGGTACCAGATCCCCTTGCGAAAGAGACCGATCTTGGTGGTTCCGTCTCCGTTCCAATCACCCACAACAGGAATGTCCCCCACTTGAAACGCCCGACCCGCGGCCGGCGCCACTCCCGACCTTGCGGATCCTCCGACACCCGGCTTCCCCAGCAACATCCAGCGCTGGCTGCCCACATTGTCGAAGGCAAGCGCCTGCCATCCTGAGGATATCGACTCTTGCTCGAAGCGCTGGCCGACGGGATCGTCCAGGACGGTTTCATCCGCGTAGAAGAGCGTCGCTCCCGAGGATTCCAACACCTTGGACCACGAACTCGCCGGCGAGACGCGCGTCTTCAGATCGAAATAATTCAGGGGCTGGCACGCGCCCCTGGCGAGGTAGTTGCACAGTTCTCCACCGTATCCGGGCGATACCAGCACAGCTCCAGGTTGCTGCAGAAGCTCCTGGTACTCGGCAAGCCTGGAGTAGCTCTTCTCCAGGGGCTGTCCCTGAGACGGACGTAGTACGGTGACAATTTCGTAGTAACTCGGTATGACCACGACCATCAACAAAGCAACCGCCGGGAATAGTTCCAGCAGCCACTGACGAAGGGGCCGGCTTCCCAAGATGACCACCACGGACATTCCCACCAGAGCCCTGAGCAGAATCCCCAAGCTGAACATGTAAGAGGGACGGGGCCGCTCGGCGACGATCACTCCGACTGTGACCAATCCGACGGCGAACAACAGGAGCCATCCCCACGCGCGCTGTTTGAGCCACTCCTCCCACCAGGAATGGCGGTTCCGAGCCAACCGGATGCTGCCAGCCACACCGATCAGCAAGAGAATCAGACCGCAGGGCAAGGCCAGCCACGAATGCTGCACGGGCGCATAATCGGGGTCAACCTCACCGGAACTCACGTTAAACAGCAAGACTTGCAGACCGCTCGGAGTGAGTCTCAGGTTCCAGAGAAAGTGCTCCATCATGGCGCCAGGGTTCTGGCGAAGGGCCACCATCATCGATGGCTCGGGCTTCCCATACGTCCGGGTCATCAGTTCCTGGCAGTCGGTCCAGGGGGACTTGGTGAAATCCGAATGACGCTGCTGATATCCAAACGCGTACGTCTGGCAAATGTTGAGCGTGTGCTTTCGCTCCAGCACCGCGGAAAGATCATTCGCGTCGCTGGCATGCCGGTAGAAGTAAAGAGTCAGGAGACCGGTACACAGCAGCGGGATCCCATAGGCCAGAGCCGAGTTGGCGCTCCATCGCCGCGGGTTCGGAGAGTGCCTGGAGCCCCAGAGGGTTGCGCCAAGCAGGGTGGCCGCCAGCATGGCGCTGGCGAGCAAGAGTTCATTCCTCATGAGCAAGGAGGCGGCCAGCAGCAACGCCAGCGCTACTCCTCGCCGCCACGGGCATGGTTTGCCAAGGATGACGATGGCGGCACACGCCACGGGAATGACGGCAAAGAGGTGAACCTCATACAACGCATCGAAGTTGATCGGAAGGATGACCCACCAGGCAGCCATGAACCAGGCCACATCGGGAGGCAGCAGCCGCCGCATGAGCGCCAGAACCAAAACCGCCAAAGCAATGACAATCAGCCAGCGGTGCAGGGTGGTTACGACAAAAGCGTTCGAAGACAGATGCAGCAGCGATCCATAGAAGGCGATGTAGAGCGGCGACCAGGCAATCGGTGTCAGCCCGCTGTGGAACCACTGGTAAGCATTGATGAAATAGGACGAGGTGTCTCCTGACGTAAGATCCCGGACACGCCACATCCCCCAAGTGACCTTGATCTGCAGGAGAATCAGTGTCGAGTAGGAGAACCATGCGCTCGCGGCGAGGCGCCGGGCAAACGCACGGAATCTTACACCTGGCGTCTGAGAAGGCATGTCACGGCGTGCTCTGGAGACTCGGTAGTGGCAGCATTTGCAAGCGGAAACCGATACACCGGCAATGCCGGCAGGCGCGGATGGTACCCGGTCACCGGCGACCATCAGAGCACTTCCGCGGCAGTCTCCCGGAATTTCGCAGGTCTACGGGTAAAGGGAGATCGGCAGCAGCCAGTATAGCGCTCGCGCCGAAGGCCGGTCAACGAGACCAGGGTCTTGAGAATCGGACGGCATGATGGGCGCAAACTTCGACTGTTAAAGGGAACAGCTCAGGAGCCGGACGAGATGCCTCCTCAACCCTTTGGCGTCAAACCCCAGGTGTTACAATCTGGTGTTCGTGGAGACCGCTGATCAGGCGATTGGCTTGGATCCGGGGGAGACGGCGTTGCGCATCCGCGTTCTAGGCTTGTGGCATTTGGGGTCTGTGACGGCGGCCTGCGTTGCCGAATACTTCCCCACCGTGGCCTGGGATCCCGATCCGTTGATCATCGCGGATCTCCAAAACGGAAAGCCGCCGATTTACGAGCCAAGTCTTCAGGATTTGGTTCAGGCGCAGCTGGCAGCCGGCCGCCTCGCCTTCACCTCGGATGAGCGCGAAGCCGTCACCGGCGCCGATGTCGTATGGGTCACTTTCGATACCCCGGTCAACGATGCCGATGCGGCCGATCCCGAAGTGGTGGCGCGGCATATCCGCGGCACGTTCCCGCACCTTCCCGATGGATCGTTGGTATTGATTTCGTCGCAGGTCCCGGCAGGGTTCACCGCCCAGATGGAATCGGAATTTCGAAGCGCCTACCCCCAGCGCCGGGTGGCCTTCGCCTACTCTCCGGAGAATTTGCGGCTGGGGATGTCGCTGGACGGGTTTCGCCATCCCGACCGGATTATCGTAGGGATCCGAAGCGCGGAGGACCGGCCCCGGCTGGAAGCGCTGCTGGGAAAGTTCTGCAGCCGCCTGGAATGGATGACGGTGGAGTCCGCTGAGATGACGAAGCACGCGCTGAACGCGCTGCTGGCGAATTCCATTGCCTTTATTAACGAGATTGCGACCGTGGCCGAGTGCGTGGGTGCAGACGCCAAGGAGATCGAGCGCGGCCTGAAAAGCGACAGCCGCATTGGGCCGCGGTCGTATCTGAGCCCCGGCGCCCCGTTCGGTGGAGGCACGCTGGGGCGCGACGTTTCGTTCCTGGCCGACCTGGCCGCGGGCGCGGGCCTCGCGGCTCCTTTGCTGAAGTCCATCAACGCCAGTAATGAAGCCCACAAGGATTGGTCCCGCCGCAAACTGCGGCAGTTGCTCGGCAGTCTGGGCGGCCAAACCATCGCGGTTCTTGGATTAACCTACAAACCGGGGACCAATACGCTCCGGCGCTCGGTCGCCGTGGAACTCTGCCGCTGGCTGCACGGGCAAGGCGCCCTGGTTCAAGCACACGACCCGGCCATCCATCGGCTTCCGGCGGAACTGAGCGCGGAGATCCGGCTTTGTCAGACCATCCGCGAGGCCCTGACGGCGGCCGACGCCGTGGTGGTCGCCACCGAGTGGCCGGCGTTCAAGAGCATCTCCGTGGACGACTTGGGTCTCATGCGCAGCCCGATCGTAGCCGACCCCAACCGTTTCCTAAATCCTGAGGTGAGCCAGGCCAAAGCCGTAGTCTATGCGTCGGTCGGCCGTGGTGGAGTGGGGCATTGAGCCTGCAGGGCAGGGGCGTGCTGATTACGGGCGCCAGCCGGGGATTTGGCAAGGCGGTGGCACGGGCTTGCGTCGAAGCCGGCGCGGATGTCTTCCTCTGTGCTCGAGGAATTGGGGAACTAGAGGAGCATTGCCGCTCGCTCCGCGCCGACGCCCGACCCGACCAGCGAGTCCTGTTTCAAGCAGCCGACATTTCCGACCCCGAGTCGGCTTCCCGTCTGGTCAGGGCGGCCAGCGAACAACTACCGCGCTTCATAGGCCTGGTGAATAATGCCGGAATCTATGGGCCGAAAGGCCGTGTCGAAGAAGTGGCATGGAAGGAATGGGTCCGCGCCATCGAAGTCAACCTGTTCGGGACGGTTCTGTTGTGTCGGGCTGCAATTCCGGTCTTTCGCCGTCAAGCGTATGGAAAAATCGTGAACCTATCCGGCGGGGGAGCGACCGCTCCCATGCCTCGCCTCAGTGCCTATGCCGCGTCCAAGGCAGCGGTCGTGCGGCTGACGGAAACACTGGCGCACGAAACAAGCGATGGAGGTATCGATATCAACGCGGTCGCGCCCGGAGCCTTGAATACCCGGATGCTGGAGGAAGTGCTCGCCGCGGGCCCGGAAAAGGTGGGGCAGGCGCTGTTCGACAAGGCGGTCCAGCAGAAAGCCAGTGGCGGTGCGCCGCCGGAGAAGGGGGCCTCGCTCTGCGCTTTTCTGCTCTCTGCCGCCAGCGACGGCATTACCGGGCGCCTTCTCAGCGCGATTTGGGATCCATGGCTGGAGCTGCCAGCCCGAGCCGCGGAATTAAGGGAGAGTGACATCTACACCCTACGCCGGATCGTGCCGAAAGATCGCGGTCTGCGCTGGGACTAACGTGTCCGGAGTGCCATTCACATTCTGGAGCACAGGAGAATTGACGCCTCCCCAAACGCTGGTCACGAGTCGCCCCTGCTTGACGGATGGTTTCTGCAGCCGGTTCCGAGACCATCGCGTTGCCCTCCGATTGGGCGTACAATTGGGTCGGAGGTTTCTATGCCTCTTGCAGAGCAACTCCAACGGTTCCTCGATTCCCATCAAGCCAAATACGCGATCAGCAGCCATCACACCGCCTTCACGGCCCGCGAGGTCGCGGCGGTCGAGCACCTGCCCGCACGGGAGGTGGCCAAGGTGGTGGTGGTGTTTGGAGACGGTAAATATCACATGATCCTCATTCCAGCCAACCGGCTGGTGGACTTCCAGGAGGTGCGCCATACGCTCGGTCTGTCGCAGGCCCGGCTGGCTACCGAGGAAGAACTCGGAAAGCTATTTCCGGATTGCGAGTTGGGAGCGATGCCGCCGATCGGCGCGCTCTACGGACTGCCGCTGTATCTCGACAGCAGCCTCCTCGACGAAGAGATGATTGCATTCAACGCGGGAACGCATCGCGACGTGATCCACATGCGTACCGAAGCGTTTCGTGAAATGACCCAGCCGGCCGTGGTTTCACTGGCGCGGGAAGCGGCCCTCCGGCACGGTTGGTGAGGCGGAGCGGCCCCCTTCGATGGGGGCACGGCCCCGCTGCGCAATCGTCAGGAAACGAGCGCGAGCGCCCATTCGGCGGCATCGCACAGGCGCGTAATCCGCTCTTCGGCGTCGTCGAACTCGAGGTCGAGGAGTTCGCGCCAGACGATGTGAGCCTCGATCCGCTTGCCGAACTCCGGGTCGGCGCGGCGCGAACGCTCCAGGTCCAGGTAATCGAGTGAGGCCTTGGCCTCAGCCAGCCGTTCTCGTATCGTCGTAACGCCCGCGCTCTTCATAACCCCTCCTCGACGAAACGCCGTGTGGTCTGTTTCTGCCATGGACGACATGAGAGGTTGCGTCCTCTTCCGCCGCACCAGCCACGGCCAAACTCTCCACGATCGGCTCACCATACGAACTTCTCTACAGCAAGTATCGTGCCGAAGCCTGCCCCAATGGCAGTGAGGGCGAAGTCAAAGTACTGGGGTGAAATTCCACACTTCCGGCCTCAAAAGACGTGTCCCCCTGGGGAAATTCACCCAAGAATTGCCTTATTCGCTCTTGCCGGTTAGGTCGCCGACGAGGCGGCCCGGACTCCCCGACGCTCGATGGGCAAGAAATCCCGCTGCTCGCTGCCGATGTAGACTTGCCGGGGCCGCGCGATCTTCTGTTCCGGGTCCTGGACCATCTCCTGCCACTGGGCCAGCCAGCCGACGGTGCGCGGGATGGCAAACAGCACGGTAAACAAATCCGGCTGGAAGCCCATGGCCTGATACATGATTCCGGAGTAGAAGTCCACGTTGGGGTACAGTCTGCGCTTGACGAAGTAGTCGTCTTCCAGGGCGATCCTCTCCAGCTCGAGAGCGATTTCCAGCTTGGGATTGCGGCCGGTCACCTCGAAAACCTGGTTGGCGGCCCATTTGATGATCTGCGCCCGCGGATCGTAGTTCTTGTAGATCCGGTGCCCGAAGCCCATCAGCTTTCCGTGCCCGGCCTTGACCTGCTCGAGGTAGGACCAGACCTTATCTTTCGATCCGATCTCATCGAGCATCCTGAGCACTTCTTCGTTGGCCCCGCCGTGGAGCGGGCCCGAGAGCGCCGCGGCCGCAGCCGCCACCGAAACGAACGGATCGGCCTGGGAACTGCCCACCGAACGCATCACGTTGGCGCTGCAATTCTGCTCGTGGTCCGCGTGCAGGATGAACAGAATGTCGAGCGCGCGCGCCAGTTGGGCATTGGCCTGGTACTTGGGCTCCACCATCTTCCACAGCATGTTCATGAAGTTCGCGGTATAGCTGAGCTCGTTGTCGGGATACACGTAGGGATAACCCAGGCTGTGGCGGTAGGTATAGGCCGCGATGGTCGGCACCTTGCCCACTAGCCGGCACATCTGCAGATGGCGCAGGGCCGGGTCATGCACGTTGCGCGCTTCGGGGTATACGGTGGAAAGCGCCGCCACCGTGCTGATGAACATGCCCATGGGATGTGCATCATAGCGGAAGCCTTCCAGGAACTTCTTGGTGGTCTCATGAATCATGGTGTGGTGGGTGACGGTGTCCACCCAGGCATTCAGCTCCGCGGCCGTCGGAAGCTCGCCGAACAGGAGCAGGTAGGCCACTTCCAGGAAGCTGCATTTTTCGGCCAGGTGTTCGATGGCGTAGCCCCGATAGCGCAGGATGCCCTTGTCGCCGTCAATGAACGTGATGGCGCTCTGGCACGACGCCGTGTTCATGAAGGCCGGATCGTATCCCATGAGACCGAAGTCTCCCGGGCCGGCCTGGATCTTTCGCAAATCCATGGTGCGCACGGTCCCTTGGTGGATCGGAACCTCATAACGGAGGTCGGTCCGATTGTCGATGATGGTGAGAGTCTCTTTCATGGCGTCGTCCTCTCGCTTGTGCAGCCAGCCTCCTGCCGCCGGGCGGCATTCGGTCATTTCGGGGACACGTCTCAGGCCCGCAAGGGCCAAGCGTGCCCCGGCATCGATACCACCCCCATATTAAGTCCCGTACCTCTGAAACTCAATACCGGATACGAGGGATGACGGGACGGATGGCACGGAAGTACGGCCGTACCGCAGTCGGCTTGACAAGAACTCCGAGTGGCGGTACAACAATTTCGGAGGGACTCCTCCGAAAGGAGCAGTAGATGACCCTCTTGCGGGTGCTCCTGGGCGCCATTCTTCTGGCGTTTCTCCTGCCGTGTCCGATCTCGGGTCAAAACGCGCCGCCGGGAGACCAGGCCGTTCCCAGCGCCGTCTCATTGGAAGGAGGAATCAACCGATGAGAAGCCCGGAACAGGCGTTTCGCGCCTACTATGCCTCCATGACGGACGCGGACCTCCTACAGACAGCCGCGAACCAGAGTTCGTTCATCCCCATCGCCCAACGGATCCTCGTGGATGAACTTGGCAAGCGAAGTCTGACTCCGTTGCCGCGGCCGGCGCCACCGGTCTTGCATTCCGCGCTTTGGGTTTTGAGAAGTCATCTGGCAGGGTTCACCAGGCGGCTGTACCACCCACACCACCCGGTTTCCTCTTGAGAACGGTTCCGGAGGCATGGCGATGAAGACCGACTTTCGTTGCATCGAGTTGCGCGTCGTGCCCCAGCGTTTCGAGAACTGGGAGCACTTCCTCCGCGAAGCGCCGGAGTATTCGATCGGGCTGGAAGTGATGGACGATACCCCGGGTCACCGCGGGCATTACGTGCACTTCGACCACCACGCCGGTGTGGTCCGGGAAGTCACCATGAGCGCCGCCATGCAAGCCTACCTGGCCGTCCGCCAGGGGCATCTCATGAAAAACTGGCTGCAGCACCGGTGCCCCGTGCCGGTCTACGTCTGGAACGCGGACCAGGACGTGTGCCTGGCGGCCTTCATCCTGGAGTATCACGAGGTTCTGGAACGACTGCACAACAACCCTCTGCTCCGGTGGATCGTGCAATTCAACAACAAGATCGATGTGTGCGGGGGGCTGTATCCGGTCGATCTCGACGAACTCGTCCGCAACCACTTCACGTGGGTCTTCGAGCCGTACCGCCAGCAACGCATGAACGGGAAGACGCAGGAAGACGCCGGATTGGTCAAGGAGACCATCCGAAAGGTGTGCGACCGCCTGGAGGATCTTCTGCTCGGCAGGGCCGGGATTGCGCCGATTACGGCCCAGCCCGAGATTCTCTACGCGTCGCCGCATGGCTACGTGATCGCCGACGAGAAGGGCGACCCGAACTCCCGCCTGGTGCTGGCATCCCGCGGCTACACCAACCTGATTAGCTTGCTCTGCAGGCGGCAGAACGGCCGATCCACCTACAGCGTGATTCGCGGCTCTCCCTACGACGAAGACCTGTTTCAGGTCACCAAACTGATTCAGGCGTTTCAAGCAGCAGAGGACCTGCCGGAGGCCCGGATTTGGGGCGGTTCCAACATGGCCGCCGGCTCCGATAGCGAACTGGGGAGCAGCCTGGACTGGACCCAGCTCCGGGACATCGCCGAGCCCATTGTGGAAGCGGCCTGGCTGGCGAACCGGGCTAGCGCCGATCCGGATGTATTTGACCCGTCGCGTCTTCGCGTTCTGTTGGTATGCCCAGCCGGAGGGGAGGCCGGCGTGCGGCCCTCGCTCGAAGAATGTGGCGCCGAGATCTCGGTGGTTTCGTCCCGCGACGAGGCCCGCCAGGCTCTCCATGCCGGCCCGCCGTTTCAAGCCATCTTCAGCCCGCTGAAACTGCCCGATGGAGAGTATCGTGACCTGGTGGAGATGGCCCGGCAACTTCCCGACGCCGTTCCGGTGATCGTGTGGCTGGCGCAAGCAGATGGCGGCTGGAGCGACGTGCTGGAAGAAGGAGCGGCTGCCGTGCTTACACCGCCTTATCGCCAGGGGGACGTCGAATACATCTTCCAGGCCTTGCGTCTCCATGGTTCCCACCAGGCTCTTTGTGAATTGATGCCGGGCGGCTGAGTTCGCCACGGTCGGCGTTTCGACTTGATCTTCCAATACCGAAGCAGCAGGAAGTCCCAATTGCAGCCCGGGGATCGCATGATATGTTAAGTCAATGCTATCCCCACATCCGGCACGCTACGATCAAATACAGGACACCGTAACACCGTGGGTGCGCTAAGAAGCAGCACACCCACACGGATCGCTTTCCAATGTAATCTCTGTGGGCAGGAGAATGCCCTGGGGCCCGCGCATCTCGTCGATCCGGAGCTGCCCTCCTGCTCGCGTTGTGCCTCAAATATCCGGGTGCGGTGGCTGGCGCATCGGGTGTCACGCGAACTCTTCGGGCGGAGCCTTCCGGTCTTCGACTTTCCCCGCCGGCAGTCCGTGATGGGATTGGGCCTTTCGGACCTTGACGCTCTCGCCGACCACCTGACGAAGAAGTTTTCCTACCGGAATACTTACTACGATCGCGCGCCGCGCTTTGACATTCGTTTCGACGACTCTCCGATTGGGGACTTGGATTTCCTGATCTCTAGTGAAGTATTCGAACATGTCGAGCCCCCGGCTGGGCAAGCCTTCCGAAACAGCGCCCGCCTTCTCAAACCTTCCGGGTTTCTTCTGCTCACTGTGCCGTGGGTCTACGACGGCATCCCCGAGAACGCCTTGCCGGACTTGTACGACTGGAAGCTCGCTCAGGAGGATGGCCGTTGGGTCATTGTGAATCGCAGCCCGGCAGGTAACGTTCAACGGTATGACGACCTGGTCTTTGACGGCCGCCCGGGACCGTGTCTGGGAAGCACCCGGGAGCACTTTCCTAACTTGCTTGACTGGAGGCTGCTGGAAGCGAACGGGGCCCAGATTCTGGAAAACCACCCTCTGAACGGAGGGGTCGAGCGGTTTGAAAACCTCACCTTCCATGGCGGCTCTGGCCTGGTCCTGGAGATGCGCCTATTCACGCGAGGTGGACTCCAGAGGGAGCTCTCTTCCGCAGGATTTCGGAGTATCGAGTTTGAGGAGGAGGAGTGCCCGGCATTCGGCATTGTCTTCCCATATACCTGGAGCCGCCCGATCATCGCGCGTCTCTGAAGGTTTCCCGTTATTGCCGGGACAGCGCCGTGCGCCGGGCCGCGCCCTCTGGAAGTTTCTGAAGAAACCTTCATCCAGGTTGATTTAGGATAGCCACACCTGAAGATTACAGGCCCGGCCGCTTCGGTTATTATGGAAAGCATGAAGAGACTCGTCATCCTGTCAATCCCCCTGCTTTTCCTGGCCGCCGCCCAGGCACAGGATCTGCCCGACGGACCGGGCAAGGATACCTTTCTGAAGGTCTGCGGCTCCTGCCACGACGCCGGCGTCGTTGTCACCATGCATAACGGCAAGGATGACTGGCAGACCACCGTCGATGACATGAAAGGGCGCGGCGCCGACGCCTCCGATGACGACTTCAAGACCATCGTCAAGTACCTCGCCAAGTACCAGGGCCCCGAGGTCAATGTCAACAAGGCGGCGGCCAAAGATCTGCAAACCCAGCTGGAGATCTCCGACACGGAAGCGCAGGCCATCGTTCAGTACCGCACCGCCAACGGCGATTTCAAGGCCTATGCCGACCTGCAGAAAGTGACCGGCTTGGACACAAAAAAACTCGATCCCTTGAAGGGCCGCATCGTTTTCCAGTAGACGATTCCCGACATTTCGCGTGCCGCTCTTTCGCGGTCGGGGCGGCCGTGCGGAGTGTCCAGATCAACGAATCGCCGCTTGAATCACGCGGACCCGGTCCGCCACACTTCCGGGCTCGACCGAAACCAGTTCGAAGCCGAAGCCGCGATACGTCTCTTCGTGGATTTTCTCGAAGCGTAGCGCATCCTCAAGACTGATTCTCCGCGCTTCAGTCGGGGTGATGAAACCAAGGCTGCGAATGAAGAAGACCCGGTTCTGGTAGACGGCTTCTTTCTGGATGCGCTCCAGTTCGCCGGCCAGAAAGGGAGAGAACGGGTACCCCAGGTGGATGGCCAGTGCCGCGGTACAGACCACCGAACGGTCGTGAAACTGAACCTCATCCGGTTGAGCAGACGCTCGAATCTGACGCTCCCTTTGCAGATGAGCGATGGCATCCAGAAACGAGGGCTGTTTCCAGAGATCCATCGTCCCCCGCGCATGCCCGGCAGCGATCACGTCAGTCGCCGCTTCTTCGACGACGCCAAACCCATCGAGTTCCAATTGACGGATGATCGCTGTTTTTCCAGCGCCGGGCGCGCCGGTGATGATGAACCTCCTCATGTTCTTCCGGTGAGCAGAGTCCTGAGTCGGAAATGCGGATCCGTAAAGCGAAAAGGGCCGGATCGCTCCGGCCCTTGTGCTCGCTTGTTCACAACCCGAAGCGATTTACTTCGGTGTCACGTGGATCAGGGCGCCGGGATTGGCGTCTTCCAGCATCCACAATGACCCATCGGGTCCTTCTGCCACATCGCGGATGCGCTTGCCTACTCTCCAGCGCTCGGCGATTTTGGCGCCGCCATGGCCGTCAAAGATAATGCGGTTGAGCGACTGGGTCCCCATGCCGCTGACAAAGCCGTTGCCGTCCCACTGCGGGAAGGCCTGCTTGCCGGTATAGAACATCAGGTTGCCCGGCGCCACCACCGGCACCCAAAAGATCGCCGCCTGCGCCAGGTCGGGCCGCGTGTCGGGACGGGGAATGGGCACGCCGTTATAGTTATCGGCGTAGCAGACCAGTGGCCAGCCATAATTCTTGCCCTTCTCGATCAGGTTCAACCTGTCGCCGCCGCGCGGTCCATGCTCCACCTCCCACAATTCGCCGGTGGGCGAAAATGCCAACCCGTACGGCGTGCGGTGGCCCATGGTCCAGGTTTCCGCAGGAGTCAGATTCTCGGAAGGAAACGTATAGGTGCTGACCACCTTGGCAGTCTTGGCCGCTTCAGTGTCGCTCGGCGGATCGATCAGTGGAACCGAGGCCGCACCGATTTTGCCGGCACTGGGATTGTCGGGCGCGGGCTTGCCGTCCAGCGTCAAATGCAGGATCTTGCCGACCGGCTGGTTGGGATCCTGAGCGGGGGTGAAGCGCTGGCGGTCGCCCACCGAAAGAAACAGAGACTGACCGTCGGGCGCAAAGGCGACCGCGCCGCCCGCCTGACCGCCCTTGCCCCGGGGCAACTGGCGCCAAATCACCTGGAGGTTGCTCAATCGCGCCCCCCCGGCGCCGGGGCCGGGTCCGCGGCCGCCACCGAAATTCAGCTTGGCGCGCGCCAGCGCCAGGCCCCCGCCGTAGTCACCCGGTTCGACATACGTGAGATAGATATTCTGGTCGGTGGCGTAATGGGGCGAGAGGTAGACGCCCAGCATGCCATTCTGGCCTTCCCAATAGACGGGGGGCGTCCCGCTCACCGCCATCTTCTCCCCGGTCTGGGTCACCAGCCAGAGCGGCCCGATTTTTTCGGTGATCAACATCCGTCCGTCCGGCAGGAAGGCAATCCGCCATGGCAGTTCAAAGGTGGCTACCGTGGTCATGGTAAACGGCAGGCTGGCTTCGGGCTTCACTTCGCCCGCATTGACCTGGGCCCAGACGGCCGCCGATGCCAGGGTCAAAAGCAACCCCGCTTTCGCCAATTTCATCGTCATTTCTCCTTGCTTCCCAGCGCCCGACCTTACGCGATCCGAGCACTGTTGCCAATTGTATCCTACCGTGGGAAATCGGGCCAAATCAGCGCCCTGTGAAATCGCAGGTGCGCGGATTGTATCCCGTCGAACAAGACTGGGCAATCCGCTTCGGCACGAGCGCGATTCTTGGGTCCTGAGACCGGTGGGGAAGTTCTCGGGGCGCCTCGGAGAGATGTTCGAGAACGGCTACGTGGCGAGGCAGACAGAAATCGTCGAAGTCCCTGTGCGCGTGTTTATCCGAACGGAGAAAACGAAAGCCGTGGTATAAGGTAGCATCGGAGGCCGTAATGGCAGACCAGCAAAAAGCCGAGAAGAAGACTCGCGACAAAGAGACCCCGACCAAGAAGGTCAAACCCAGCGAACCCAAGGCCGGCGAACCCGCCGCCGAAGTCGTCTCACCGCCAGCGGCCCCTGCCAGCGTGGCCCCACGCCAAAAGTCCGCGAAAATACCGAAGCTGACCCCCAAGAACAAGCATCGGCTGCCTCGGCGACTGAAGAAGGCCCAACGGAAAGGCGCTGCGGCGCAGCAACTGAAGTAACCGTTTTCGAGCCCCTCTTCCCATCAGGCGATCGCACCGATGGGCGGTATGGGTCTTGCAGGCTTCACCCCCGGCACCGGCCGGCTTCCCGGGATAGGACTCAGCCGCGCAGCACAAAAGTCCCACGGACCAGAACCAGCGAACGATCATCGACCTGCAAGGAGAGCGACACCAGCTTACACTTCCCGTTCGCGCGCCCTAGGGGGCGAGGTCTGCCCCCTAGAAGCTGAACTTCGCTTCGAACTGGAGCTGCCTCGGATTGAGCATCGTCCGGGGCAACCCGAAATTCGCATTCGGTTTCGATGGGATAAACAGGTTATTCCCGGCAATCGGAGTGGGTGCCAGACTGCCGCCGGGAACCGGAATGGGACCCGACGGACATGCGGTCGAGGCCGCTTGCGCTTGGATCGCCAGGGTGGTGGCATCCTTGTAGCTTCGCGGAATGGCCGGCGTCGTCCCGCAAAACACCGGCGAACCGTATACCGAAGTGACCTCGTCCACGTTGGGCCGGTTGAGGAAGTTGAAGGCATCCACGCCCACGTTGAGTTTGGTTTTTTCGGAGAGCTGAAAATCGCGCCCGAGGTGGAAATCCCAGGAGTACAGCGCATCGCCGGTGTAGGTGTTTCTGGGAATCATGGAGGCGCATTGGCTCGCGGTCGGGCAGGTGGTACCGACCGGCGCGCCGCCCACGCGATCGGTGGCGCCACCGGCCACGTCATTCAGCGTATTGGCCCCATAGAAGAGCGTAAACGGCCGCCCGGACTCCAGAGTGATGATGCTGCTGACCGTGAATTTACGAGCCCAGCTCTTCGCCGGCCCTTCCGCCGTGAAGTTCGCCACAAATCGGTGGCGAGCGTCCTGGTTGGAATTGGCCCGCTCCGCGGCCAGATCGAGCTGGTTCACCGGCAGGTTGATGAAGGTGGTGAAGTTCCCGTTGTCAATCGTGTGGGACAACGTGTAGTTGGCCGACATGTTGAAGTTCTTGAACCTCTCGTTGACCGTCACCATCCCGCCGTTATACCCGGCCTTGGCCACTCCGTTGTTGTAATCCAGCAGGCCGGCGCTCAAAGTCTGCAGTCCGGACCCAAACACACCGCCGAACCACGGTCCCAGACCCGCCAGCACTCCCGTCCCCAGCGTCGGGGTTCCGATGCCGCACGTGGAGAAACTGCCATTGGCATTCAGCATGCCCGGAGTCCACTCCGGCAGGGGATCGGTGGGCTTTGCCGCTTGGCCCGCATCGGTGGTGCCCATCGGACAGGGCACGTTGATGTTATTGCCCCGAACCAGGTTGTGCGCCCCTACGAAGAGATAGCCCAGTTTCACCGCAAGCCCGGCGCCGAACTGGCGGTCCACTTCAAAACTCGCCTGCGCGGCGTACGGAATCCTGCTGAGCTTGTGATCCATCCCGCCGGAGCCCACCCCGCAGGCCCCCGTCGTGAAGCAGGTTCCGGCCATCGTAATCGTACCGGTCGCCGTGCCGTTGCTCGTAAACGCGTCGTAGCCGCCGGTCCTGATCACGCTGGCCGCTTTGGCCGCCGCACCCTGGCTCGATGGGAACCCAAAGAGCTGATAGCCCTGGCCCGCCTGGCCGTTCCCGCCCTGAATCATGGGAAGCACCTGCGGCTGCACTCCCGCCCCGCTGCAGACGGTCGCCACCGACGACGGCGCATTGTTGTCGCAAAGGTATCCCGCCACCACCTTTTGCGTGTTCGGGATGAAGAAGAAGCTCAGGTTGTAGCGGTCATCGAATACCCCGAATCCGGCGCGGATCACGGTCTTGCTGTCTGGTGAGTAGGCCAGGCCCACCCTGGGCTGCCAGCCTTTATGGTCCGGATCGACGTAGCTCGACAAGCCGGATTCGTAGTCCCACCGCACCCCGTAATTGAACGTCAGCTTCGGAGTAATGCGCCATTGATCCTGCAGATACAGGCCCCAGTAGCCGTGGTTGATGGGGCGGTTATAGCCGTTAAACAGCGAGTTCGGGTACGCGTTGGCCCAGGTGGATGTGTTCAGAGCGTTTTGGGCGCTCGTGACCAGCGGGGTGCAGGGACTGGCCAGCGAGCACCCCGTCGGACTGCTGGGGACCGGCACGCCGGCGTAGGTGAACACCACCCCATTGTCTTGAGGCACCGCGCACTGCGCGGCCGCCCCGGCAACGTCCGCGGGAATACCCTTGGGACTCGCCAGTTGGCTGTTGTAGAACGTGGCGAAGTTCGCCAGGCAGCCCACGCCCGGTACCAGCATACGCACAGGCGTGAAACCTGGGAAATCGAGCGCGCTCTTGAGGTAATTTCCGTCGAATCCGAACTTCCAAACGTGATTGCCCTTGACCCAGGAAACGGAGTCCGCAAATTCCGCGCGGGTCTCGTAAATGCGGTCTGCAATGCCGAAGTTGTGGCCCAGTTCCAGGTCGTTCAGGATGCTGAAGTCGGGCTGGCCGGTGGCCCCGAGAAAGTTGTAATGGCGCCGCGACCACTGCACCAGGGCCGTGTTGACCAACGTCGGGGATACCACCGAGTTCAGAGTGCCGACCAAGGACTGGTCCCGCACATAGAGGTTGCGCCCGCCGCTCGGAGTGCCGATACCGCCCCCGTCGAGCGTGTTTCCCACCAACTCGCCCTGCGCCCGCGTGTCTTCCAGGTTGTATGAAATGGCCAGCCTGTTCTTGCTGTTGAATTGGTGATCCAGCCGGGTGAATCCCCAATCGTCGTTGGTCTTCTTCAGAAACGAATTCAGGTACGAGATGCCGGATGCGGTGCACCCGGACAGTCCCGCCGTGCAGCCTTCCGGCGCCAGGCCCATCATTGCCTTGGAATCGTTAATCACCTGCAGGTTGTTGATCAGATCGGGTGGGTAGGTGGGCGATTCCTCCCGCCGCTTGCCTTCGTAATTCAGCCAGAAGAACGTCTTGTCCTTGGTGATCGGCCCGCCCAGCGTGCCGCCAAACTGATTCTGCCGCAGGTCGTACGGCAGGGGCGCCGGTTGCAGCAGGGAGCGCGCGTCCGTGGCCTGGTTTTGAAAGTACTCGTAAGCGGAGCCGTGCATCTCGTTGCTGCCGCTCTTGGTCACGATGTTGACGATTCCACCCATGGCCCGCCCATATTCCGAGCCGAAGCTATTGTTCACCACGCGGAATTCCTGAATGGATTCCTGCGGCGGTGTCGCTCGCTGTACGCCGGTCGTCGTGTTCACAAAATCCGCGCCGTCGACCGTGATCAGGTTGCTGAACGAGCGCATACCTCCGAAGGAGATTTGCGTGACCTCGAATTCGGTGATTGTCGCGCCCAGGCTGGTCCGGCTGGTCGCCACTCCGGGAGTGAGCAGGGCAAAATCCGTAAACAGCCGATTGCTGATGGGGAGCGACTGAATCTGAGCGGTGGCGACGACCTGGCTGATTTCGGTCTTCGTCGGGTCAATCGTCGGCGCCTCCGACGTGACCACCACCGTTTCGCCCTGCGATGCGACCGCCAAACCCACATTGACCGTGCGCGTCTGTCCGACTTCCAACACGATGCCGGTCTGCGTGAAGTTCGCAAACCCGGAGGCCGACGCCTTCAGCTCGTAACTGCCCGGAGCCATATTCGTGGCCGCATAGAAGCCTCTCTCGTTGGAGGTGGCCGTGTACACGACGTTCGTGGCCGTGTTGCGCACGTTGATGGAAGCGCCGGCGACGGCGGACCCGCTGGGATCGGTGACCGTACCGTTCAATTGCGCGTTGGCAGTGCCCCCTTGCGCCACCGCCAGGTGGGCGCCACAGACGAAAACTGCAACCGCGGTCAAGGCATGGAATAGGAGCTGTTTCATGTTTGAATGGCCTCGCACGAAGATGTCTCTCAGACGTAGAGGACAGGTGCTCGGGCCGGTGACTGACGCCCTTTTCAACCTATCCGGAACCGTAGTGGCAATTTACTACACTCGATGAGAACTGTCAATAAAATGGCGCAGAATTGACTTGAAATGGATTGGGACAATCAAACACAGTGATACCGCGATCAACAACAACGACCGATACCTGCTGCCGACGTACGGGTTTTCACGCTCCATCGCAACCGGGGATTGGCGATTGGTGAAACGCCGCACGGTGCGTCAGGGCGCTCAGTTCGGGAATGTCGCGGCGCGTGTGCCGCGGCTCCAAAGTCCACGCAGTAAGTTGACGCCGAAGTGGTAGGGAATTTCGCGATAATCTTCGCAAGCGTAGATCGCAAAATCGGCGCGCTTGCCCGCTTCCAGACTGCCGATCTGGCCTCCGCGGCCCAGGCTCCAGGCGGCGTTGATGGTGGCCGCGGCGATCGCTTCGGCAGGAGTCATCCGCATTCGCGTGCAGGCCAGCGAAAGGATGATCGGCATGGACGCGGTGGGCGAGGAACCGGGGTTGAAATCGGTGGCCAGGACCACGGCCAGCCCCCGCTCGATCATTTCCCGCGCCTCGGGATACCGGGCGAGGCCCAGTGCGTAGACCGAACCGGGTAGCAAGACAGGCTGGATCCCCGCCGCTGCCAGCGCGTCCATCGAGGCGGTATCGGTGTATTCCAGGTGATCGGCGGTGGCCGCTCCCAGTTCGGCTGCCAGGCGCGCGCCTCCGGACAAGCCAAATTGATCGGCGTGCAGGCGGAGCCTCATCCCGAACTGTTTCGCCGCAGAGAGAATGCGCCGCGCCGTCGCCACGGGAAACAGATGCGGCTCGCAAAAGACGTCACAGAATTCCGCCAGGCGCTCGGCGGCGACTCGGGGCAACATCTCGGAGATGACGGCGTCGGCGTACTGCTCCGGGCGATCCCGATACTCCTCCGGAACCTCATGCGCGCCCAGAAATGTCGGAATGATTTCGAGCGGCCCTTCCTGGCGCAGGCGCCGCATCACCCGCAGCATCTTGCACTCGGCTTCGGCTTCGAGACCATAGCCGGACTTGGCTTCCACGGTGGTGGTGCCACCCGCGAGAAACCAGCGGGCATGACGCCGGGCAGCCTCCAGCAACTCATCCTCGGTGGCTTGCCGTGTGCGGCCCACGGTGGCCCGGATGCCGCCGCCTGCCGCCGCGATCTGCGCGTACGTCGCGCCTGCGATCCGTTGTTCAAACTCATCCGCCCGGTTCCCGGCAAAAACCAGGTGCGTGTGCGCGTCGACGAAGCCGGGCAGGAGCACCCCGCCGCCCGCGTCGACAACCTCGACCTCGGCGCCGATTTCCGGTTTGAGGTCCGCGTATTTTCCGGCGGCCGCGATGCGACCGTCTCTCACCAGCAACGCGCCATCCGCGATGATCCCAAGATCGCGCATCTCGGGGCCGACTCGCGGCCGCGCCGGGCCGCGCAGGGTCACCAGTTGGCGGCAGCCAACGACCACGAATGCCCCTGCCACCGTTAGCGCCTCGCCACCAGCCCGCTGGCGAACTCGAGGACGCAAACCGCCGCGGTGAGCGTGGTGGCGTCCGCCACGTCGCGCTCCGGATCCAGCTCCACCAGGTCCATGACCTTGACTTGCTCGCAGGCGCCCGCCGCACGCACCGCTTCCCGCAGTTCCCAGACGGCAAATCCCCCCGGCCGCGATCCAGGCGTCGCCGGACTGAAGGCACGGTCGAGAATGTCCAGGTCGACGTCCACGTAGATCGTTTTCACGCGCGCCCGTAGCTCCGCCAGCCGGTCCGATACGGTGCGCGCCAGGCCGCTGTGGTGGGCTTCCTCGGCGGTCACCACGCGAATTCCCGCGTCCCGCGCCACTTCGGCGTACTCTGCGGAATTCGCGAACGATTGGATGCCGATTTGGACGATGTTCTCGCCGGGCAGTCCGTCGGCCAGCAGCGCGCGCACCGGATTTCCGTTGGTGAACCCGCCTTCGAGATCGCGGAGGTCGAAGTGCGCATCCAGCGTGAGCAGGCCGCACCGCTTCAGCGGCACCCCCATGCCGTGGACGCCCGCCCGGGTGATGGAGTTGTCGCCGCCCAGCAATAGCATCGCCCCCGCCTCCCGCATCGACCGCGTCATGGTTTCTTTGATGAGGTCGAAACTTTCCTCGGGAAGGTGGGTGCGAATGGCCAAGTCACCCCAATCGTGAGCCGACACCTGCCGTACGTCCACGCGGTCCACCGCGTTATAGGTACTGAATTTCTCGAGCGCGCGACGGATCGCCTTGGGCGCCAGATCGCAGCGGCCTTCGGTGATGGATCCCAGGCACGCAGGCAAGCCAATCACGCCCAGCGACCACGTCGGTTCCTCGATATGATCTCCGGCCAGCCAGCGATTGGCGCGCGGCCAGCGGGGATCGGAATACAAACCGGTGGTCATGGCTCCTCGCGCATGGGAATGCGGATCCGGTGTCGTTGGGCTACCTCGATCGAGCGCGCGTAACCCGCATCGGCGTGCCGGATCACGCCCATTCCAGGATCGCTGGTGAGCACTCGCTCCAGCCGCCGCTCGCATTCCTCCGACCCTTCCGCCACCACCACCATGCCGGCATGCTGCGAATAGCCAATGCCCACGCCGCCGCCGTTGTGGATCGACACCCAGGACGCCCCCGCCGCCGTGTTGACCAGCGCGTTGAGCAGCGGCCAGTCGGCGATGGCATCGCTGCCGTCCCGCATGCCTTCCGTCTCGCGATAGGGCGAAGCGACCGAGCCGGCGTCCAGATGGTCGCGCCCGATCACAACCGGAGCCTGAATCTTGCCCGTCCGTACCAGCCGGTTGATCGCCACCCCGAACTTCGCGCGCTCGCCGTAACCCAGCCAGCAGATCCGCGCCGGCAGCCCTTGAAAATGGATGCGCTCGCGAGCCAGGCGCAGCCAGCGCTGCAGGGATTCATTTTCCGGGAACAGTTGGGCCGCCAGGGCGTCGGTCTCATAGATGTCGCGCGGATCGCCCGATAACGCCACCCAGCGGAACGGGCCGCGGCCTTCGCAAAACTGCGGCCGGATGTACTCGGGCACAAAACCCGGGATCTCAAACGCGTCCGCCACCCCGGCCTGCTGGGCCTGCGCGCGGATATTGTTGCCGTAGTCGAACGTGACCGCGCCCAGGCGCTTCAAGTCGAGCATGGCCCGGACGTGAACCGCCATCGAATCCATGGAACGCCGCACATACTCTTCCGGGTTCGAGTTGCGCAGCGCCGCCGCCTCCGCCAGCGGCAGCCCGCGCGGAATGTAGCCGTTCAGCGCGTCGTGCGCGCTGGTCTGATCGGTCAGCACATCGGGAACGAGCGACCGCCGGGCCATCTCCGGCAACACCTCGGCGCAGTTGCCCACCAGGCCGACCGATAGCGCCGGGCCTCGCTGGCGGGCCTCATCCAACCACGCCAGCGCCTCATCCAGCGTCCGCGCCATCCGGTCGCAATACCCGGTGGCCAGGCGCTTTTCGATGCGCGCCGGATCCACCTCGATCCCCAGGAAACAGGCGCCGTTCATCGTGGCCGCCAGCGGCTGCGCCCCGCCCATGCCGCCGAGCCCGCCCGAGACCACCAGCTTGCCGTGCAGCGACCCTCCAAAGTGCTGCCGCCCCGCCGCCGCGAAGGTTTCGTACGTGCCCTGCACGATGCCCTGCGTGCCGATGTAGATCCACGACCCAGCCGTCATTTGGCCGTACATGATGAGCCCCAACTGCTCCAGCTCGCGGAATTTCGCGTAGTTCGACCAGTGCCCCACCAGGTTGGAATTCGCCAGCAGCACGCGTGGCGCCTCCGGGTGCGTGCGGAATACGCCCACCGGTTTGCCCGACTGCACCAGCAGCGTTTCGTCATTACCTAATGACCGCAGAGACCGCACGATGGCGTGGTACGCCG
Organism: Terriglobia bacterium; assembly: GCA_020073145.1. Taxonomy (GTDB): domain Bacteria; phylum Acidobacteriota; class Terriglobia; order Bryobacterales; family Bryobacteraceae; genus PSRJ01. The sequence goes on along the minus strand of JAIQFS010000001.1, from coordinate 278,175 downwards.
GCCAGTTCCGCGCCGCCTTCCCCGCCCCGCCGTAGACCACCAGATCGTCGGGCCGCTCCGCCACTTCCGGATCGAGATTGTTCATGAGCATCCGCAGCGCCGCTTCCTGGTGCCAGCCGCGGCAAGTCATTTCCCGGCCGCGCGGCGCGCGGATTCCGGTGGCAGTGCTCATACCCCAACCGTAGTTGGGTGATCGGGAAAAGTCAAAAGCCCGCGCGCGGCCAGAGGCGCGAAAACCTCAAACGGGCCGAGCCGGGTTCCAGTACCGAAGGGCATTGCGGTTCGAATGATGGTAATCCATTGATTCGCTCTCCAGCCCGCTCGGATCGGTCAACGCGGCTCCACTACAATAACGGTATGGGGATCAGCCGACGCGAGTTGCTGGCGGCTCTTGCGGTAGCCAGCCGCCTGGCCGCCCAGCCGAAGTCCCGCACCGGCCCGTTGATCTGCCTTTACTCGCGGCTCCTGCCGGACGTCGAGTACTTCGACCTGGGCCCCATCCTCAGCGGAATGGGCTTCGACGGCTGCGATCTCTCCGTCCAGACAGGCGGCACGGTCCAGCCGCAACTGATCGCGGTGGACCTGGTCCGCGCCATCGAGAGCCTGCAGGGGCGGGGAGTCGAAGTCCCAGTCATTACCACCGATTTCCTGAACGCGCAGGAGCCCTGGGCGCGCAATGTGCTGTATGTGAGCGGCGGTTCTGGCGTCCCGTTCTTCCGGGGAGGCTACTGGAGGGTCCCCGGCGCGCTCCTCGGCGCCATGAAGACGCAGATAGTGGGACTGGCCAGCGCCGGCCGCCAGTTCACCATGGCGATGGGAGTGCCCAACACGGCCGCCGCGGATCTGCTTGCCGACCTCGACCCCCACTGGATTGGCTACGACTTCGACCCTTCCCAAGCCACGCCCGCACTGCCCCTCGAAGCCGCCCTGCCTCGCGTCAAGATGCTGATCTTGCGCGATGCCCGCCGGCAAAACGGAAGCCTCACGCCGTGCCCGCTGGGGGAAGGCATCGTGGAATGGCCGAAGTTCTTCGAGACCCTGGCCCGCGCCAAGTTCTCCGGACCCCTGACCCTACAATCGGAGTATCCGGCGGTAGACCGCGTGGACGCCATCCGGCGCGACCTGGACTTCGCCCGCAAGCTCCTCAGCGCGGCATACCAAAAAGTGATCGATTCTACTTCACACCCGCCATCCACCGCACCGTCGGCCGGATCATCAACGCCAACAGCACCACGGCGGCCAGACTGAGCCCGGCCACCGTGCCGAAGAGCTGCGTCAGGGGCATTGACTCATAAAAGGAGGCCGCCTTGCCGGCGGCCCAGTCGCCGATGCTCACCGACAAGAACCAGACTCCCATCATGAACCCGCCCACGCGAGCCGGCGCCAGCTTGGTCATGGCGCTCAACCCCACCGGGCTCAGGCACAACTCGCCCAGCGTCTGCAGGAAATAGGTGCCGGTGAGCCACCAGGGCGAGACCAGTTTGCCCCCGGCGGCGGGAATCAGAATAACGAACGCCAGCCCGCCTAACAATAGACCGAACGAGAACTTGGTGGGAATCGACGGCTCTTTGCGCCGGAGGGCGATCCACAGCCAGGCGAACACCGGTGCCAGCGCGATTACGAACACCGGCTGCACGAACTGGAACCAGCTCGCGGGAAATTCCCAGCCCAGCAGCATCCGGTTGGTGTTGCGCTCGGCGAACAGGTTCAGCGAGGACCCTGCCTGCTCGTAGGCGCCCCAGAAGATTGCGGAAGCCATAAAAATGACGAGCGTGGCTACGGCACGCTTGCGCTCGACGGGGGACCACCCGCGGCCCAAGATGAGCCATGCGAACACCGCCGCGGAGATGACCAGAAGGAACCAGCCCAACGCATCGGAGATGGTTTCAGCGGTGATGGCGACGATGCCGGCCTGGCTGAGCGTCACAACCGTCGCCAGGGCCGCCAGCGCGCCCAGGCCGGCCAGCAGCCCATGGCGCTTCTGCCGCCGGTCTTCGGCAGGATCTCCCGTCGAGGTCGGATGCAGGCCCGCCTTGCCCAGGTACTTGCCGCTCAGCATGTACTGAATCAAGCCGGCCAGCATCCCGATGCCCGCCACTCCGAACCCCATCCGCCAGTTCACGCGCTCGCCAATGTACCCGCAGATCAGCGGTGAAATCAGCGCTCCGACGTTGATCCCCATGTAGAAGATCGAGAAGCCAGAATCGCGCCGCACATCGTTCGCCGGATAGAGTTGCCCCACGATGGTGCTCACGTTGGGCTTCAGCAGGCCGGTGCCCATCATGAGAAACACGAGCCCGAGATAAAACATCGCCATGCCTGGCGCCGCCAGGCAGAATTCACCGGCGGAAATCAGCACCCCTCCATAGAGCACGGCCTTCTGCTGCCCAGTGATGCGATCGGCCACCCAGCCTCCCGGCAGGCCCAGCAGGTACACCATCGCCGTATAGAATCCGTACACGGCGCCGCCCTTGGCCACCGAGAAGCCCAGGCCGCCGGTGCTCACTGGCGCCACCATGTAGAGGATCAGGATGGCGCGCATGCCATAGTAGCTGAAGCGCTCCCACATCTCGGTGAAAAAGAGGGTGGCCAGTCCGCGCGGATGGCCGAAGAAACGAGTGTCGTCGCGCACTTCCCCGTCTGTCCGGCTTTCCATGCACCGCCAGTGTAGCATTCCGGCCTTTGATAGCATGGCGAAATGGACTGGAAGCAGCACGGCATCCGCATCGTCCGCGCGGGCGAGCTCGACACCAATACTCCGCAGACCCCCGGCATGACGCGCGCCGCCGCCATCACTCACGCCACCGCGGGCGCCAACAAGCTCTGGGCCGGCACCGTGGTGGTGCAGCCGGATGCCAAGACCGGCGCGCATCACCATGGCGAACTGGAAACCGTGCTCTACATCGTGAAGGGCCGCGCGCGGTTTCGCTGGGGGGAGAAGTTGGAGTTCGTGGACGAAGCGGGCCCCGGCGATTTTATTTACGTCCCGCCCTTCGTCCCGCACCAGGAAATCAACGCCAAGCCGGATGAACCGGTGGAAGCCGTGGTGGTGCGCAGCGGCCAGGAACCGATTGTAGTGAACCTCAACATTGAGAGTCCGGAACCCAGTTCGGCCCCGCCCGACTCCTTCCACCCCGCGCGGCATCGCTGACAGTCCGACGGTCGGGGAAGACTTCGGCCCTCAAGTTCGAGTTCGATCCCGCCGATGAAGGGGCTGGAGGTTCTTCGCGTGCGTCTCTCTGCCTTCTGCCCAAGCCTGGCGCTGAGAGGCTTGCTCCCGGCCGTGGGCCTGTTGGCCGTGCCGGTCCTGCTTCCAGCACAAGTGGTGATCCCCACCACCATCACCGCCACCCCCGCCTCGCTGACCTTTCAATACCAACTGGGCCCCACGGCCAAACTGCCGGTGTCGCAGAGCGTGGCTTTGAAGACCAACGCCACCAGTCTGGTGGCCACCATCGGAGTGAGCGGCGATTTGCCCAGCAACGGGGATTGGTTGGAGCCTTCCTACCAGCGCGGAGCGAACATCAAGATCCCGGGAAGCTTCAGCGTCACGGTCACGCCCACCTCGCTGGCGGCGGGCTCCTATTCGGCCACCATCACGCTCTCCGCGACGGACTCCGGCGGCAACCCCGTCACCCAAACCATTGCCGTGACCCTGGTGGTGATTCCTCCGCCTTCGCAGTTGAGCTTCAGCCCGCCCGGCGGTTTAACGTTTAACTACGTCACCGGCGCCGCAACTCCGGCGAACCAGCTCTTCCTGATGTACAGCAATGGCGCGCCGTTGTCCGTCACCGTGTCGGTTTCGGGAGCTCCCTGGCTGAAACTCAATCCGACGGGTTCGGTGCAAGTGGGGGGACTTTACATGCCGCTCACGGTCAGTATCGATCCCACCGAACTCGCCAAGCTGATTCCGAAATCCTACGCGGCTAACATCACCATCTCGGCGCCCACGGCCATCAACAAATCGACCACGTATCCCATCACGTTGAACGTCCAGGCCGCTGTGCCCGCGGTCACCGATACCTGGCCATCCGGCGTCGTCCTTACTGCCGGCGGCACCGGCTCGACCACCGTGGTCCTGGACGGGACCGGCTTTTTCGACACGACCACCGTCTCCGCCTCCGGTTTCACCAGTTCGACCGTAGTTACAGTCACCGATTCGAGCGGTTCTCCTCTCACTGCCTCGGATACGATATCCATACCCGTCTACCAGAATGGAGCGAACTTCCTTCGCCTGATCCTGGCATCGCCGTTGCCCACCGGATACGTGGGAACCGCCTACTCGCAGAACTTAGGGGCCTTCGCGGCCGGCGGGACCGCCCCCTATTCGTGGTCCGCCACCGGCTTGACCGGTTCGGGCCTAACCCTGAGTACGGCAGGAGTCTTGAGCGGCGCGGCTCCCGCCGCAGGCACGTACTCCGTGGTGCTGACAGTGACCGACGCCCACGGGTTGAGTGCCTACATGCCGGTCAGCCTGACAGTGCACGCCACCGGCACACCGCCCGGCGGCTCGGTCTGGATTACGGTGGGCGGCGTGTTGCCTTCCGGGACGGTCGGGAGCCTGTACTCGGCCAATCTCACCGTGGCTGGAGGTACAGGACCCTTCGCCTGGTCCTTCGATGCTGCCACACCCTTTCCTCCCGGTCTCGGGATCGCACTGACCGGAAGCCCCGCCGCCGTGAGTGGTACACCGACGTCGGTCGGCCCCATCGGCAACTTAACCCAAAGGCGCCTGAGTGACGGCGCGCTGCAGGTGACGGTCCCCAATACCTACCTCACCAAGCTGGGCACTCTCCGGTTGACCGCCCACACCCCGGCCCCGGGAGGGGGAGACTCCAACGAAGCCCAGATCGAAGTATACGGACCCGAACCTCGGGTGTTGGGAGTGGGCAATGCGGCGAGCTATGCCTCCGGCTCCGTGGCGCCCGGAGAATTGATCGCGATTTTCGGAACCGGCCTCGGTCCAGCCGTCCTCTCGGTCTACGATCCGAATGCGAACCCTCTGCCGATCGTCTTACCGTCCGGATCGCCGCCCGCTGGCGTTACCGGAGTGCAGTTTGACGATAGCGTACACCCGGTCTATGACGCCGCCCTGATCTACACCAGCGCGGGGCAGGTGGGGGCTATGGTTCCGTTTGAGGTGGCCAGTGCAGCCTCCGTCAAGTTGACCGTCAGCTATGCCGGGCTGACCTCCAAACCCGTCGACCTCACCGTGGTGGCGGCCGTACCTGGAATCTTCACGGCCGATGCCTCGGGAAAAGGCCAGGGCTCGGTTCTGAACTACATCGCGGCGACCAACGATTACACCATCAACTCGGCCACCAACCCTGCGCTGATGAAGTCCGCCCCCATCGTGGTTCTGTATCTGACCGGCTTTGGGATCACCCGGTGCCAGTTGACCGTGGGTGGGTGCGCGGCGACTCCAGTCTCCTCCACGACGCCCGCTCCCGCCGGGGTTGACACGAATACGGCGGCCTCGGTGACGATCGACGGAAAAGCCGCTGCGCCCGTGGTCACCGGTGTTCCCGCCGGCTCCTTTCCCGGTCTGCTCCAGTTGAATGTCACGGTTCCCCCAGATGCCACTCCGGGCAAAGCCGTGCCCCTTACAGTCAGTATCGGCGCGGCCTCGGCACAAACCGGAGTGACGCTGGCGTTGAAATAGGGCAGGGGCGAAGCTACTTCTGCTTCGCCGCCATCCGCTTTTCCAGCGCTAGCATCAGCCGGGTTTCCACCTCGCTGGGAATCGGGTAAGGGTCCATGCCCTTGTAAATCTGGATGGTCTTCCGGGTCGTATCGGCGATGACCCAGCAGTTCGGACACTCCGTAATGTGCCGCTCCAGCTTGGCGCGAAGCTCGGCGTCAATGCGCTCGTCCAGATAATCGCTCAGTTCGGCGAGAAAATCCTTACAAGTAAGCAAAGGTGTCGTCTCCCTTGCGTTTGAAGTACCGGGTCAGCTTTTCGCGCAACTGCAAGCGGGCCCGCAACAGCCGGCTCTTGACCGCCGGCACCGAAAGCCCGAGGGCCTCCGCCGTCTCTTCCGTGGAAAGATCGTCCACATCCCGCAGAAGGAACACCGAGCGGTACGTCGGAGCCAGACTCTGAATGGAGGCATCCAGGATCTGGCCCAGCTCCTCGCGGGTAAACTGTTGCTCAGGATCCTCGCCCCAGGCCGCGACCTCCCGCGTCACCGTGTCTTCGCCGGTATCGATGGTTTCATCGAGCGAAACCGACTTGTCGGTCCGGCGGCGTCGTAGCTTCATCAGAGCCTGATTGACTGCGATCCGGACGATCCAGGTATAGAATTTCGAATTGCCTTGAAACTGGTCGAGATGCTCGTACGCCTTGAGAAACGTCTCCTGCAGGACGTCTTCGGCGTCTTCACGGTTCTGCGTAATGTGCTGAGCCAGGCGGAAGATCTTGGCCTCATAATGCTTCACCAACTCGGCGAACGCGCGGTTATCGCCGCCGCGAGCCTGGGTCACCAGCGTCGTTTCGTCGAACCCGGCTTGACTGGAGGCTGTCATGAAGAAGCGCTTTCTTCATCATAGCGCACCAGCCTTCCCGGCCCTGTCAGCCTTCCCGGCCTGCCACTCAGTCCGACCAACATGTTACGCTGAAATTTCCCTATGAACCCGATCGAAATCACGCTGCCCGACGGCAGTAAACAGTCCGTGCCGCCAGGTACTCGGCCTCTCGACATCGCCCAGAAGATCAGCCCCCGGCTGGCGGATGCGGCCATCGTGGCCAAGGTCAACGGAGATTTGTACGATCTCACCCGCCCCCTGGAAAGCAACGCCACCCTGCAGATCCTCACCAACAAGGATCCCGATGCTCTGGAAGTCTATCGCCATTCCACCGCCCACCTGCTGGCGGCCGCCGTGCTGGAGTTGTACCCCGAAACCAAACTGGGGATCGGCCCCCCCATCGATACCGGCTTCTACTATGACTTCGACCGGGCCACGCCATTCACTCCCGAAGACCTGGAGAAAATCGAGAAGCGCATGTGGGAGATCCAGAAGCGCCATCTGCCCTACGAGCGCATCTACACTCCGAAGGCCGACGGCCTGAAGAAATACGCCGACGCCTGGATGAAATGTGAGTTGATCGCCGAGCGAGCCGGCGAGATCTTCAGCGAATACACCCTGGGGCCGCACTTCATCGACTTTTGCCGCGGCCCGCATGTGCCCGACACCTCGAAAATCAAAGCCTTCAAGCTGCTGTCCATCGCCGGCGCTTATTGGAAGGGCAACGAGCACAACAAGCAGCTCCAGCGGATTTACGGCACGGCTTTCTTCAGCCCGAAGGACCTCGAGGAATACCTCAAACAGATCGAAGAAGCCAAGAAGCGCGACCACCGCAAGCTGGGCAAGGAACTCGATCTGTTCAGTATTCAGGAATTGGCCGGTCCTGGGCTGATCTTCTTCCACCCCAAAGGCGGCATGATTCGCAAACAGCTCGAAGATTGGATGCGCGATCAATACCTGAAGCGCGGCTACTCGCTCGTCTACACTCCGCACGTGGCTCGCTTTGACCTGTGGAAGACCTCCGGCCACGCCAATTTCTACCAGGCGAATATGTTCACGCGCATGGAGCTGGATGATGCCGAGTACCAGCTCAAACCCATGAACTGCCCGTTCCACATCCTGATCTATAAGGACGGTCAGCACAGCTACCGCGATCTGCCGGTACGGCTCGGCGAGTTGGGGACGGTGTACCGCTACGAACGCTCGGGCGTCCTCAACGGCTTGTTCCGGGTCCGCGGATTCACCCAGGACGACGCCCATATCTTCTGCACGAAGGAGCAGATTGAAGATGAAATCGTGAACTGCCTCCAGTTCGCGGTGGACACCCTGACCACCTATGGGTTCGACAGTTATCATGCCGAGCTTTCCACCTGGGACGGCGGCGTCAGCGGCAAGTACGACGGCACTCCCGACCAGTGGCATCTCGCCGAAAGCGCACTGCGCAGCGCCACCGAGCGGCTGAACATCAAGGCCAAGGTGATGCCCGATGAAGCCGCATTCTACGGCCCGAAAATCGACGTCAAGCTGGTAGATGCCATCGGCCGCCCCTGGCAGCTTTCCACCGTGCAGTTCGATTTCACTCTCCCGCGCCGCTTCGAGCTGGAGTACATTGCCGAAGACGGCAAGGCCCACCAGCCGCTGATGGTTCACCGCGCGCTTTACGGCTCCATCGAGCGCTTCTTTGGAATCCTGATCGAGCACTACGCCGGCGCGTTCCCGGTGTGGCTGGCGCCGGTTCAAGCCACCGTGCTTCCCATTACCGACCGGCAGCTCGAATACGCGCGCAGCGTGCGAGCGCAACTCGAACAAGCCGGTGTCCGCGCGACCCTCGACGACCGCAGCGAAAAGGTCAACCTCAAGATCCGCGAGGCGCAGCTGCAAAAGGTCCCGTATATGCTGGTGGTCGGCGACCGCGAGCAGCAGAGCGGGCAAGTGGCCGTGCGCAACCGGAAGCACGGGGACCAGGGCGCCAAGCCGCTGGCTGAGTTCCTAGTCGAGATTCGGAAGCTGATTGACTCCAAGGCCGTGTCCGAATAACAGAGCACGGGGTGTTCCCGTCCCTCGCGCCCGAGACCCGTGGCTGCACCCGTGATGACGGCTATCAACGTCGGTGAAGATCTCACCCAATTGGACGCCGAGCTTGCATTGGTGCCCAACTCTCCCGCCGTCTTCATTCTGTGGCCGAAGGAAGGCGACCCCTACCTTTCCAAGACCGCGCTCCTGCGGCGCCGCCTGTTACGGCTCTTAAAGGAGCGGGAAAAACCGTCGCGCCTGCTCAACCTCCGCTACACCGTGGCGCGCATTGAATACCAGCTCACGGCCTCAGGCCTGGAATCGAGCGTGGTCCATTACGAAGCCGCTAAACGTCACTTCGCCGCTCGGTACTTGGACGTCCTCCGCCTGCGCATGCCCCCTTACGTCAAGCTCGTCCTCCACAACGAATTCCCACGCAGCCACATCACCACGCACCTGACGCGCACGGCGGGCCTGTACTTCGGCCCCTTCCGGTCGCGCGCTTCCGCCGAACGTTTCGAAGAACAGTTCCTCGACCTCTTCCAGATGCGGCGCTGTCAGGAGGATCTGGCGCCCTCTCCCGCGCACCCGGGATGTATTTACGGTGAGATGGGGATGTGCCTGCGCCCTTGTCAGCAAGTCGTGGGACCGGCCGAGTACGCGCATGAGGTGGCGCGGGTGACGGAGTTCTTGCGCACTGACGGTCGATCTCTCCTCGATTCCATCGCGCACTCCCGCGACCTGTTGAGCCAAGAAACGAACTTCGAAGAGGCGGCCCGCCTGCACAAGCGCTTCGAAAAGGTGCAGGACGTGTTGAAACTGCGCGACGAACTGGCGCGCGATGTCGACCATCTGCACGGCGTGGCCATCACCCGCTCACTGGCGGCGGGCTCGGTGGAGCTGTGGTTCGTGCGCGACGGGAACTGGCAGATGCCGCGCCGGTTCAGCTTCGAAGTCCAGGAAGGCAGGCCGGTATCGCTCGACCGTCAGCTCCGCGAAACCTTCGCCGCGGTGACGCCGCGCCCGCTGACCGTGCGTGAGCGCCAGGAGTATCTCGCGGTGCTGGCGCGCTGGTACTATTCGAGCTGGCGGGATGGGGAATGGCTGAACTTCGAAAGCTACGACGAGATTCCGTATCGCAAGGTGGTCAACGCCGTGTCGCGCGTGGCGCGGCAGGATCCGCCTTCTCCTTAACCCTTGCAGAAAATTTGGCGGCTCGCACTCCAGCCAGTCGTCAAGGCCGTCAAGGATATGGCGGCCCCATCGCGCCGGGTGAGTTCTCAGGCCTTGGCCGCGCTGCCGGTGAAACTGATCAGCGCGACAGCCTCGTTCGAGAAGCTCTCAAACACGCTGTACAGCTTGGTGACGGTCAGCAGGTCGTGAACCCGGCTCTCCGCATTCAGGAGTTTAATCTGCCCGCCGGCGTTGGTGACGCTGGCGTAGGACGAGACCAGTTCGCCCAACCCCGAGCTGTCGATGTACGTCGTCTCCTTCAGGTTCACCAGGATCTTGCGGTCCCCTTTGGCGATCGCGTCCTTGATGGTCTCCCGCAGCGTGCCGCAACCCTCTCCCAGCGTCAGCTTGCCCGCCAGATCGACAATCGCGACATCGCTCGTGTGACGTACACTTGCCTTAAAAGCCATTCGCACCTCCGCGTTTCATTATCCACAATCGGCAGGGTCTTCGCTGGAAGAGGGCTTCACTGCGAAGGGATCGTGAGGACCCGCCGGTCCCGGCAATCTTCTTACCAGCGGCTAAACGCGTTCCTCGATTCGGCAACCCGCCGCCGGAGCCCTACTCCACCGTGACGCTCTTGGCCAGGTTGCGCGGTTGGTCCACGTCGCAGCCGCGCCGTACGGCGATATGATAGGCCAGCAACTGCAACGGCACTATCTCCAGGATGGGCGCCAGCAGCTCCGAGCACGGCGGAATCTCGATCACGTGATCGGCAATTTTGTGCACCTCGGGATCGCCTTGCGTGGCCACCGCCACCACGATGCCCTCGCGCGCCTTCACTTCCTGGATGTTCGAGAGGGTCTTTTCATAAAGAATCCGGCTTTCGTCGTTGTTGGGATCGCGCGTCGCCAGCACCACCACCGGCAGCTTCTCATCGATCAGCGCGTTCGGGCCATGTTTCATCTCGCCTGCCGGGTACCCCTCGGCATGGACGTAGGAGATCTCTTTCAACTTGAGCGCGCCTTCCAACGCGATGGGGAAGTGAATTCCCCGCCCAAGATACAGCGCGTCGGTGGCGTGATGAAGTTCGCGGCCCAGCGTCTCATACTGCGGGTCGTTGGAGAGCACCGATTCCAGTTTTGCCGGTATCTGCAGCAGCTCTTGTACCAGACATCGCGATGCGCTCTCGTCCAGCCGCCGGTTCGCCTGTCCCAGGTACATTCCGAGAATGAACAGCGCGGTGAGTTGCGCCGTAAACGTCTTCGTCGCCGCCACCCCGATCTCCGGCCCGGCGTGGGTATAGATCGTGCCCGCGGCCTCTCGCGTCACCATGGAGCCGACCACGTTGCAGATCGCCAGCGTCCTGGAGCCCTTCAGCTTGGCCTCGCGCTGCGCCGCCAGCGTATCGGCGGTCTCGCCCGACTGCGAGATCACCACCGTGAGCGTGTCTGGGCCCAGGATTGGATTCCGGTAGCGGAACTCGCTGCCGTAGTCGACCTCCACCGGGATGCCGGCCAGTTTTTCGATCATGAATTTGCCGACCAACCCGGCATGCCAGGCCGTCCCGCACGCGATGATCTTGACTTCCCGGAAACGCGCGAACTCCGCCGGCGTGATGTCCATTTCATCCAGGAAGATGCGCCCCGTCTCCTGTCCCACCCGTCCCAGCGTGGTGTCTTTGACCGACCGCGGCTGCTCGTAAATCTCCTTGAGCATGAAATGCTTATAGCCGCCTTTTTCCGCCATGATCGGGTCCCACAGAATATGGGAGATCTGGCGATTCACCGGACGGCCTTGGAAGTCGCTCAGGCGCACTCCGCCCGACGTGAGAATGGCCATGTCGCCGTCGGCCAGAAAAAACATGTCGCGCGTGTGGCTGAGGATGGCCGGCACGTCCGAGGCCACGAAGTATTCGTTGTCTCCAATGCCGATCACCACCGGCGGCCCAGACCGCGCGGCCACGATCTTGTTCGGATCGGAGCTCGAAACCACGGCCAGCGCGAACACCCCCGTCAGTTCCTTCACCGACGCGCGCACCGCCTCTTCCAGATTGCCCTTGAAGTTCTTCTCCACCAGGTGCGCGATGACCTCGGTGTCGGTCTCGGTCTTGAAAACGTGCCCTTCCGTCTGGAGCTGATGCTTGAGCGCCAGGTAGTTTTCGACGATACCGTTATGCACCACCACCACGTCGCCTTTGCAGTCACGGTGCGGGTGGGCGTTCTCTTCGGTCGGACGCCCATGCGTGGCCCAGCGGGTATGACCGATGCCGAACGTGCCGTCTACCGGGCTCTGCCGGACCGCCTCTTCGAGATTGCGCAGTTTGCCTTGGGCGCGGCGGACCTCGAGGCGGTTTTCATCGTTATACACCGCCAGCCCGGCCGAATCGTATCCCCGGTACTCCAGGCGCTTCAGACCTTCCAGAATGATCGGTACCGCCTTCCGCGTCCCGACATAACCGACAATGCCACACATACCAACATTATAGTGGGCCGACTGATCAAGAGCGGTTACCGGCGTCCGTTAGTGTTCGAGTTGCTATCGAAAGTCAATCCAGGATCTCAACCCGATATTCCTCGATCACCGGGTTGGCCAGCACATCCTGCGCGATGATCTCGATATCGCGGCGCGCCTGTTCAGCGGAAGTTCCAGCGGCCAAAGCAATGTCAAAGAACTTGCCCTGCCGGACATCCGCGATCGCCGGATAACCCAGATCGTGCAGCTTGGAGCAGATGGTCTGGCCTTGCGGGTCCAGAACCGTGGACTTGAAGGACACGAACACGCGTGCTTTCATGGGGAATCTCGATTATTGCACGCCGCGCCAGGCGGATGGGCAACCGTCACAGACGAGGGCCCTCGATCCAAGGAGGGGTGGAACGTTTTTTATAGAGGGCAGGATCCGGTATGGACTACAATCTGCGTATATGCGAATTCACCTGATGAAACCGATCCTTTCCGCGGCAGTGCTCTCGCTCTCCACCTGCGCCTTGCTTCTGGGCCAGCCGGCAGCAGGCCCGGGTCCCGGTCGAGGTCCGGGCGGGGGGAGGGGCCCGGCGCGTCCCGTGCTCTCCGTCACCTCCTCAGCGTTCCCCGATGGCGGGGAAGTGCCTGTGAAGAACTCCTTCTACGGGGACAACAAATTGCCGGACTTCACCTTCAACTGGACGCTTGGTCCCGCGCCGGGGCCGGCACCGGAGGCGCTCCAGACGTATGCCGTGATCTTCCACGACATCGAGAATGCCACGAACAAAGGCCCTGCGGACACGCTACACTGGTCCGCATTCAACATCCCTGGAACCGCCAAGGGTTTGCCTGAAGGTTTGGCGGCCGGTGACTTGCCGGACGGCACGCGCAATGGCCCCGGCATTGCGGCCAGCCGCCCCAATGGCACGCCTGGATATTTCGGGCCTGGCGCCGGTCCTGGACCGTTCCATCACTATGTCTTTGAGTTCTATGCTCTGGACACGAAATTGGATCTCCCGGCGAACACGTCGCGAGAGGAGTTGATGAAGGCGATGGAAGGCCACGTGATCGGCAAGGCTGCCTACGTTGGCCGTTTTCACCGGATGCCTTAGGATTCCTGGCGGTTACCGCGGGGGTGCGTGCCAACGCGCCCCGGCCAGTCTCCCTGCTCGGAGGGACGAAATCAAAACGGGTAGTGCGCCTCGCCCTGCTGAATCGTCACCCACTTGAGCTGAGTCAAATCATCCATCGACCATTGGCCCCCTTCACGCCCCATTCCGGAATCCTTGACTCCGCTGAACGGGGCGTGCGGCTCATCATGAATGGTCGATCCGTTGATGTGCACGGAACCAGACTCCAACTCCAAGGCGCAGCGCATCGCGAGCTGCAGGTCGTTGGTGATGACTGCAGACGTGAGGCCATACCGTGTGTTGTTCGCCAGTTGGATGGCGTCCGCGGCGTCCTTGGCCTTGCTGACGCTGGCGACCGGCCCGAAGAGCTCCTCCTGGAATACCGGCATGGATGGGGTGACGTCGGCGATCACCGTGGGTTGGAAAAAATTCCCTTCGAACGTTCCACCGCACAGCACGCGGGCGCCCTTGGCTTTTGAAGTTTCGATCCTCGCGGCGATGAATGGGCACTGCGAGGCGCGGATCAGCGGCCCGATCACCGTATGCGGGTCGCGCGGATCGCCCACCTTCAGCGATTTCACTTTGGCCACGAAGAGATCGAGAAACCGCTCATAGACCGGCTCCTCCACAATCACGCGCGACCCCGCCATACAAATCTGCCCCTGGTGCATGAACAACCCGAAGCAGGCCGTGTCCACCGCGTACTTGAGGTTGGCGTCCTTCATCACCAGCAGCGGACTCTTGCCGCCCATCTCCAGATCGAACTTCTTCCCACGCTTGGCGCACTCGATGCCGATCTGGCGCCCGACAGCCGTGGAACCCGTGAAGAGAATCGCTTTGACGCGAGGATCGCTGTACAAAGCCTCTCCTAAGGTCGGACCGTCACCGGGAACCACGTTGAGCACGCCTGGAGGCAGCCCGGCCTTGTCGAAGATCTCGGCGATCTTCAGCCCCACCAATGAAGTTTCCTCGGAAGGTTTCAGAACGAACGTGTTCCCAGCGGCCAGGGCCAGCGCCACTTTCTTCGTCGCCAGGATCAGAGGGAAGTTGAAGGGCGCAATGCCTCCGACCACCCCCAACGGGCGGCGAATCGCGAGGGAGATACGGCCCGGAATATCGCAGGGGATGGTCTGTCCCATGACGCGACGGCATTCACCGGCAGCGGATCGAAGAATGCCTACAACGAACGAAACTTCAAATTGGGACTTGCCAAAGGTCGCGCCGCCCTCTTCGATCAGGAGATCCACAACCTCGCTGCGCATGGATTCCAGAACGTCCGCGGCCCGAATCAGAATCAGCTCGCGCTCCGAGGGCAAGGTGTTGCCCCACACATCCTTCACCGCGTATGCGGCATCGATCGCCCGAGTCATGTGCTCCGGACGAGCCATAAAGACTTTGGAAAACGCCTTGCCGCTTGCAGGGTTGACGACGGGCGTCAAGGCCGCCGCCTCCACCTGAATTTCTTGTCCGTTGATATATGGTGCGATCATGCTGTCCTCTCCTCGTGGGGAGCGCCTCCGCCCGTGAGAACACAGGCTGCGACCTCCGGACCCATCCGGATGTCTCCCTCATGGTATCGACAATCCGAGGTCAGTTCTTGGGTAACGGCACGGCATACATCTTGAACGTCCCGGGATCCTTGTCTTTGAACGCCGGATCGTTCCGGTAATTCAACTTGCCCTCGACGATCCAGGCCATGCCGCGCGTCGCGGTCACGCCGGGCGTACTCTCTAATCCCTCTTTGATGGTTTTGATGACGGCGTTCTGCAGTTTTGGCCCCTGGAACGTGACGATGGTCATCTTACCCGAATTCTCGGCCAGCAACAGACGGTTCTTTCCGATGGTGCGCAGACCGTCCGGGCGATCGAGGGGGCGCGAGAGTTTCAGGTCGATCACACTCTTCGATTCGCCATCCGGCCCCAGATCCAGGCGCAGGAGTTTGCCCGTCGTGACGCTGTTCACATAGAGAACCGTCTTCTCACCGAAGGCAAGCCCGTCGGCGCCCGCCAACAGAGGATCCTTGGCGGCGATCTGCAGGCCTTTGCTGCCGGGTTTGAGCATGAGCACGCTGCCTTGACGGGTGTCGGTCACGTAGGCCGTGCCATTGTCCGCAACCGCGATGTCATTGCACAGCACGCCATCGCCCGGCAGCGGATAAGTGCCCTTGGGCGCCCCGGTCTTCAGATCGAACGCCATCACCGAGGTCGCTTCGCCCTTGTTCTCCAGATTGTTCGAACATACCCACAGGCTCTTCCCCGCCTCATCCGCGAAGACGCCCAGTACTTGATTCAGGCCACCAGCGCCGGGTTTAATCCATTCCTCGGCCATGGTCTTTCCGGGCGCGATCCGCATCACGTTGCCGTGGCCCAAACTCCCGACAATCAAGGTTCCGTCCGCCGTGGAGGTAATACTTTCAGGGAACACC
This sequence comes from Terriglobia bacterium, assembly GCA_020073145.1. Lineage (GTDB taxonomy): Bacteria > Acidobacteriota > Terriglobia > Bryobacterales > Bryobacteraceae > PSRJ01. Next base: position 262,446 of record JAIQFS010000001.1, on the reverse strand, counting down.
TTGGTTCCGGGAAGAGTGATTTCGGTAATGGCAGGGGCGGCGCTCGCAATGGCCGCCCAGACGATTAGCGCCGTGGAGCCAAGTGTAATTTCGTTCGATCGGAATCTCATACTTTTCTACACTCGACGATATCACGGTCTTCCGACAACGGTCTCTGCGGCCGGAAAGCGATCCAGGTGCGGCCCCGGCGAAGTGAGCTTTGGACCGCGCCTCTCGGCGCGCGGGCAAACGGCCCGAAACGTGCCACGATAGAGAAAGAGATGACTCTGTCACCCTTGCACCACGCCATCGGAGTTTTCGACTCCGGCGTTGGCGGCCTGACGGTGCTGCAAGCTCTGCGCCGCCGCCTGCCGCATCGCGATTTCGTCTACCTCGGAGACACCGCGCGCGTTCCCTACGGACGCAAGCCGCCCGAGATGGTGATCGAGTTCGCCACCGGCATTGCCGATTTCCTTTGCGGGTTCGGTGTGGAAGGCCTGGTGGTGGCGTGCAATACCGCTTCGGCCGTGGCGCTGCCGGCGTTGGTCGAGCGCGCACCCGTCCCGGTATGGGGCGTGATCGACCCGGGTGTGGAAGCCGCGACACGCGTCACCCACTCGGGCAGCGTCGGCGTCATCGGCACGAAGGGAACCATCGGGAGCGGCGCTTATCAGCGCCGGCTGGAGGCGCGCGGGCTGCGTCCTTGGTCGCAGGCCTGTCCCATGCTGGTGCATGTGGTCGAAGAAGGCTTGGCGGAGTCTCCCGAAGCGGAATTGCTGGTACGGCAATACCTGAGCGGTCGGCCCGAAATCGACACCTTGATTTTGGGCTGCACTCACTATCCGCTGCTGCGCCCCGTGATTCAGCGGGCAGTCGGCGAAAGCGTCACCTTAGTGGACAGCGCCGAAGTGACGGCCGAAACCGTCAGCGCCAATTTTGAGCGGCCGCCCCGCGTCATTGAGCTTGGCCGGGTGACCCACTTTGTGACCGGCGACCCTCTCGCCTTCGCCCACACGGCCGCCGTGATCGGCGGCGTGGATGGCGAGATCATTCCGCTGCCGGTGGCGGAGTTGGCGGGGGAGACGACCCGGCGTTAAGCGGTGCAGGCGGCAGCAACGCTCACAGCAGCTTCGGCAGCAGTTCGCCCGCCGGCCCCTGCAGCGCGAAATCCACCGATCCCGAAAACGCAGTGGACTCGGTATTGATCTCGATCACGGAGGCTCCGCTCTGCTTGGCGAACGGCACCAGGCCGGCCGCCGGGTAAACCACTGCGGAAGTCCCGATCACCAGGAACACGTGGGCAGACGCGGCAGCGTGCTCCGCTTCCTTCATGATCCCTTCCGGCAACGGTTCACCGAACCAGACCACGCCCGGACGCGCCAAACCTCCGCAGGCGCAGTGCGGCGGCAGTTTGGGGAGCGTGGGGCGGCGGTCCGGCCAGTTCGATCCGCAACTGGTGCAGCGCATCCGCCAGATGTCACCGTGCAGTTTGAGCATCCGCCCGCTGCCGGCCAGATCGTGGAGGCCGTCCACGTTCTGCGTGATGAGGGTAAAGTGCGGCTTGTCGATTTCCAGTTTCACCAGCGCCTGGTGCGCGGGATTCGGAGCCGCCTTCGCAATCGATTCGCGCCGCCAGTTGTACCACTCCCAGACCAGGCGCGGATCTCGCGCGAAGGCTTCCGGCGTGGCCAGGTCTTCCGCGCGATAGTTCTTCCACAGACCGCCCGAACCACGAAAGGTCGGGATGCCGCTCTCGGCGGAAATACCCGCGCCGGTCAGCACCGCCACCGATTGCGCCTCCGCCAGCCGCCGGCGCGCTTGGTCCAAGTCAGCCATTCGTCGCGACCGCCTGCTTCACTCGCTCGATGGTTTCGGCCGGATCCGGACGATCGACCCGGATCACAGCGGCCCCGGCACCGGTCGGGCGCCACCGCGCGAACATGCGCGGCGACGGGAATCCCGCGAAAATGCTGATCAGCGGTACTCCACAGGCCGCCGCTACGTGCTGGCCGGCCGAATCATAACCCACATACAACCGGCTGCCGGCAATCAGCGACGCGAACCCCGCGAACGAGCCCTCCCAAAGGGTAGCCGTCACGCCCGAACGCTCCACGGCGTTGCGGACGCGCTCCGCTTCCGCTCCTCCCGCGCCGGTATCGATCGCCAGACAGGCGCCGGTCTTCGCTAGGAGCGTTAGCAGTTCCTGTTCGAACGGATCTGCGATTCGTTTGGCCGGATTCTCCCCCACCCCGAAGCTGATCGCGATCGGCGACTCCTGCCACGGTACGGGAGGCAGCGCCACAAAGGGCTTCGCGTCTTTCACCCCGAACGTCTCGTGCGCCCACGCCGCCGCCAATTCCGGAAGAGAGCAGTCGCTCGCGCCGCCGTACGCGCGGCTTTCAAAGAAGTGGTAGCTCTCTTCGCCGCACACCGGCAATAGGCCGAGCTGCGTGAAGCGGGTATCGGGATCGATCACCAGCGAGTCCGGCGCGCCAAGAAGCCCCCGCAGTTCCGCGCCGGCGGCGAAACGCTCCCCCAGGCTGCCGCGTCGGTACTCAATCGGAACGTGATGAATGTCTGGATCCGCTGCAAACATCTCATAATTCTTGCGCGGCCCCACGAACATCAGATGGGCGTCCGGAAAGCGCGTCCGCGCAGCCGCCAGCAGCACGCTGGTCACTGCCACATCAGCGCCCAGAGTAACGCGCGAGAGGACAAAAATATGCCGCGGGTTCCCGGAAGCCGGCCGCGGCTGGCGCACGCGCTCGTATCGCGCCACCAGACCCCTGGCATCCATGGCCGGGTCCGCGTGCGCCAGAGCCTGTGCGAACAACCGCACATAGACCTCACACAGAGACGGCTCGAAACGGTCCGCCAGCCCCTCCACCCAGATCCCAAAGAGCGCTTGCCCGCACGGTTCGAGGAACAAGGCTCGCGGCAGATTCTCAGGAGGGTTCCCCGCCAGGCACTGCGCCAGCAATTCCTCCGCAATCGCCTTACACGAAGTACTTGTCAATCAGGATCCCCAGCTTGCGGCGCGTGGTTTCCGAGACGACTTTGCGGTCCGTGATGATGGCGTGCGCCAATGCCGATCCGCACTGGCAGCCGCGCGCCGCCGGCATCTTGGCAACGGCCTGGGCCACCACCTTGCACGCGTTCTCAGCATTTTTCACCAGGTGCGCGACGATTTCGTTCACCGTCACCGCGTCATGATCCGGGTGCCAGCAATCGTAGTCGGTGACCATGGCGATTGTCACGTAACAGATTTCGGCCTCGCGCGCCAGCTTGGCTTCCGTGAGGTTGGTCATCCCGATCACGTCCATGCCCCAACTGCGGTATACCATCGATTCCGCTTTGGTGGAAAACGCCGGGCCTTCCATGCACAAGTAGGTGCCGCCGCGTTTCACGGTGACGCCGGTGGCTGCGCACGCCTCCGCCGCCAACCGCGCCAGCTCCGGGCAAACCGGATGGGCGAAACTCACGTGCGCCACCAGGCCTTCTCCGAAGAACGTCGAAATGCGCCCACGCGTGCGGTCGAAGAACTGGTCGGGAATTACAAAATCGAGCGGCCGGTGTTCTTCCTTGAGCGAACCCACGGCGCTCAGCGAGAGAATCCGCTCCACGCCCAGAGATTTCATCCCATAGATGTTGGCGCGAAAATTCAGTTCCGACGGCGATAGCCGGTGGCCCTGGCCATGGCGCGCCAGGAAGGCCACCTGGTGGCCGCCCAGTCTCCCCAGTACGTAGTTGTCCGACGGCGGCCCGAACGGCGTTTCGATATGGACTTGTTCCTGCACTTCAAACCCGGGCATCGAGTACAGGCCGCTGCCCCCGATGATTCCGATCTCGGCTTTCACTGTGCGTTCTCCTGAATGAGTTCCAACAGCACGCCTCCGGTGGAGGCGGGATGCACGAATACGTAGAGGTGCCCTCCCGCGCCTGCGCGCGGCTCGTTGAGCAGCCGGGCCCCTGAGGCCCGCAAGCGTTCCACAGCCGCCTGAAGGTCCGGAACGCGCAGCGCCACGTGATGCAGGCCAGGCCCGTGCTTTTCCAGAAACTTGGCCACTGTGGAATCGGGCGCCGATGGTTCGAGCAACTCGATCCGCGATTCCCCCACGGGCAGCATCGCCACCCGCACCTTCTCCTGTTCCACGGTCTCGTGGTGTGCGGGCCGAAGTCCAATGCTCTCGTAGAAGCTCACCGCCTCACCGAGATTCTTCACCGCGATGCCCAAGTGATCGATGTGGCATAAGGCAGAGTTTTGCCGTTGCTGGCCTTGTGCACGCCGGCCGTGCGGGCCCGATACCTGCCCCACTGCATCCAGCAGTTCGGAAATCCCGGTGCCTTCGGTCGCCACCGTGCGAACGATCGCAGGCTTCGGCCGCTCGCTCAAACTGAGCATCGCTTGCAATTCCCGCTCCACCCGATCCGCTCCGGGCTGGTCGGCCTTGTTGATCGCGAAAACGTCCGCGATCTCCATGATGCCGGCCTTGATGGCCTGTACATCGTCGCCCATGCCCGGCACCAGCACCACCACCGTCACTTGCGCCAGGTCCACGATCTCCACTTCGTCCTGCCCGACGCCCACCGTCTCGATGATGACGAAATCCTTCCCGGCCGCATCCATCAGCCGCGTGAGATCGCCCGTAGCGCGCGCCAGACCGCCGGTGCCGCCCCGCGACGCCATCGAGCGGATGAACATACCGGGGTCGCCATGGTGCTGCTGCATGCGGATGCGGTCCCCCAGCAACGCCCCTCCAGTCACCCGGCTGGTCGGGTCCACCGCGATCACGGCCACCGTCTTGCCCTGTTTGCGAAGGGCGGCCGCCAGTGCGTCTACCAGCGTGCTCTTACCTGCCCCGGGCGCTCCCGTGATCCCCAGCACACGGGCGTGTCCGCCATACGGCGCCAATTCCCGCAACAGCCCCAGCGCCTGCGGGTCGCGATTCTCCACGCCGGTAGCCGCGCGGGCGAGCGAGCGCGCGTCGCCTTGGCGGATTTTCTGCGCCCAGTCCGTCATCCGCTTTTCAGGAGCTGCCGCGCGATCACCAAACGCTGGATCTCGCTGGTGCCCTCGCCGATGGTGCACAGTTTCACGTCGCGGTAAAACTTCTCCACTGGGTAGTCCTTAATGAATCCGTACCCGCCGTGAATCTGCACCGCTTCATTCGCGATTCGGACCGCCGCTTCAGAGGCAAACAGCTTGGCCATGGATGACTCGCGCGTGACCCGCTGCCCGCGATCCAGCATCCACGCGGCGCGGCAGTTCAAGAGCCGCGCGGCGTCCAGGTCCACCGCCATGTCTACCAGCTTGTGCTGAATCTCCTGAAATTCCGAGATCGGCCGGCTGAACTGCTTGCGCAGCTTCGAATAGCGAAGCGCGGCGTCGTAGGCACCTTGCGCCATCCCGATGGCGAGCGCCGCGATGGAAATGCGCCCTCCATCGAGCACCTTGAGACTATCCACGAAGCCTTCGTTCAGCTTGCCCAGAAGTTGAGCCGGCCCCAGACGGCAGTTTTCGAAGATCACCTCGCCGGTGGCGCTGGCCCGCAGCCCGAGCTTGTTTTCCTTCTTACCCGGCCGAAATCCGGGCGTGCCCTTCTCGATCACAAACGCCGAAATTCCGTGCTGCGCCGCAGTCCGCTCCGTCACCGCCATGGCCACGCAGACATCCGCGTACTGCGCGTTCGTGGTGAACGTCTTGGCGCCGTTCAGCGTCCAGTGGCCGTCTTCTTCCCGCGTTGCGCGCGTGCGCGTTCCGGCGGCGTCTGAGCCGGCTTCCGGCTCGGTCAGTGACCAGCACCCCAGCCATTCGCCCGACGCCAGCTTGGGAATGTATCGCCGCCGCTGCTCCTCGTTCCCCATCTTGAAGATGTGGTTCGAGCACAGCGAAGTGTGTGCCGCCAGGATGATCCCCACCGAGCCGTCCACTCGCGACAGCTCTTCGATCAGGATCGAATACTCGATGTAGCCCAGCCCGGCGCCCCCCAGTTCCTCCGGGAAGATCGATCCCAGGTAGCCGAGCTGGCCGAGCTTGCGGATGACTTCGGCGGGGAAGATCTGGCCTTCATCCCACTCCATGACGTGCGGCGCAATCTCAGCTTCGGCAAACTCCCGCACCGATTTCCGCAGTTGAATTTGTTCCGGCGTGTACTCGAAGTCCACGATGCGGGCGCCCTTATACGATCTCTTCGCGGGCTGGATCCCACCACACCGTGCGCTGTTGCAGGTAGCTTTCCACCGCCATGCGGCACGCGATGGACACGCGGTAGCCGACATCGAAGGAGCAGTTCGGTTCCTTTCCCGTGCGCACCGCATCGAGAAAATTCTGCATATGGGCACGAGGTTCCGTGCGCGTGGTCCCCATCATTTCATTCCCGCCCGGCCGATTGACTTTCTGCGGCAAGTAGCGGATTTGCTGGCTCTTCGAGAGAGTGCCGTCGGTGCCCAAGACATCTTCGGCAACGCCCAGCTGATTGTTGCCGAACCCCGAATCCCAGCTGAACAAAATCTCTTCGGCGTGTTCCATGGAGACGTGCATAGTGTCGGGCACTTCGCGGCCGTCCTTCCACAAATACACTCCGCCGGTCATGGTGACCGCCGCAGGAATCTGCAGGCCGAGCAGCTTGTACCAGAAAGCCATCTGTTGCGAGAGATTCTCGGTGACGCTGCCGCCGGAATAATCCCAGAACAGCCGCCAGTTCATGTACCGCTGAGGATCGAATTCCCGCGCCGGCGCTTCTCCCAGGAAAGAGTCCCACGCCAGGTTCTCCGGTGTCATATCGGGGTGTACCGGCCGCGCCCACTGCGGCTTTCCATGCGGCGTGTTGCGGTAATAATGCGCTCGAATTCCGGTGATCCGGCCCATGAGCTCGGGTTTTAGGAAAGTGACGGCGTCCGCTACCTGCCCGGAAGAACAGGTTTGATGCCCGATCTGCACGGTGCGGTTCCCGGCGCGCTCGTAAGCGGCGCGCATGCTCTTGGCCTGCTCCACCGTGAACGCCATCGTCTTCTCTTGGTAAACGTGCTTGCCGGCATCGAGTGCGGCTACAAACTGTTGGGCGTGCAGGTGATTTGGCGTCGCAATGATCACCGCATCAAGCGCGGGATCTTGCAGCAGTCGCCGGTAATCGACGTGGATTTTCGCGCCAGGGGCGAGCACTTGAGCCGCCTCCAGGCGTGGGTTATAAACGTCAGCGATCCCGACGCACTCGGTGTGGGAACAGGACAGGGCCTCGCGCAGCAGGTCAGTGCCCCGAGAGCCCATCCCAATGAATCCCAGCCGAATCCGATCGTTCGCGCCTAAGACGTTCGAAGCCGCCAGCGTTCCGGCTAGACCGGTGGCTACTTTACCGATGAAATTGCGCCGCGATTCCATGAAAACCCACACCCTTACGGTAAGCTTCGATTATTATACACAGCGTACCATGCAGGGATGGTCTGATCCGCCGGCGGCACGGCGCATTGCCACCACTGAACCAGGTTCCCGATGACAGGGCGACGGCCGAATTTCCCTCTTGCTTCTGGAGCATACCGGCGGGAAGCCCTTAGGCGGTGCTACGCAGGGGACCGGTTTCCGCGACCTTCCCGCGCACCACAATCCGCCTTCGCTTGGCGGCGCCTCTTGACACGCTCCGCCGGGCTGGCTAACTATAGTACGCATGAAACTTCGCATAGCAGTTCCCATTGTGTTCTTCGCCCTGTTTGCGGGCGGTTATGCATTTGCCCAGGAGCCGGTCACCCCGGCTGCTGACGTGGATGCCCTCTTCCACGACAAGAACAAGAAGGTGGACGCGATGAAGCAGGTCGCGTTTCACATCGAGAAGGAATTGCTGCAATGTAACTACTGGGATCAATCCGACAAGTGGCTCACCGACCGGTATATTCAACACAATCCACAGGCGGCGTCCGGACGAGCCGGCGTGGTGAAGTTCTTTAGCTCGCGTCCGAAGGCGGCCAGTTGCGACAAGCTGAACGCGCCGGTGGTCGCGGTCTTAGCTCAAGGTGATCTGGTGACCGTCGTGACGGCCAGGAACCTCAAGGATTCCAAGGGTAACGCCTATACCAGCACCTGGTTCGACATGTGGCGGATCATGGACGGTAAGGCCGACGAGCACTGGGATCCAGCGACGCGGCAGTAGGGATTAGATCATCTCGTTGAGCAGTTCGGGACGCGGGCTCGGGATCACCACTTTATTGACCAGCATCCCCTTGGCCCCGACAATTTGCGCGCCCGCGTCCACGGCGCTTTGCACCGCCGCCACGCTGCCCGTCAGCGTCACGAACGCCTTCCCGCCCAAGGCCATGGCCAGCCGGATTTCGATGAGCTGAATATTGGCGGCCTTCACCGCCGCGTCCGCGCCTTCGATCAGCGAAGCAACCGAAAACGATTCCACGATTCCCAACGCCTCCAGCGCCTCTACCTTGGTGACGCCGCTGAGGGCGGGAAACACCGCTTCGTGCAGATTGGGGATCACGAAGGAATCGACCACGGAGAAATGGCCGGCGCGCCGGCCCGAGGCCACCGCCGCCTCCACGGCCGCCACGTCGCCGCGCACCATCACCATGTACTTGCCGGAGCAGATCGAGCGCGAAAGCACCAGTTCCACGTCCGCCGCCTTCAGCATCGCGTCCGTCACTTGATAGCCGGCGGCAATGCTAGTGAGCTCAATCAACCCCATCGAATTCTTGGCCATGGTTTTATGCCACGATCTCGACGTCCTCGGAGGTCGCCTGACGGACGGTTCCGTCGATACTCGCATGAACATGCGCACCCAACTTGGAATCTTCCACCTGTCCCACCACCTGCCCCTTCTTCACCCTGTTCCCCTCCACGACACACGGGGCCGCAGCCTCTCCGGCATGTTGCTTCATTTTGATGCGCACTTGGGTGGGATGCAGGCGGACTTCCGCGAACGGTGTCTCCCGCTCGTACTCCTCTACCTGCAAACGCCTCCGCAACTGCGAGAGCGGCACGCGCCGGTATTCTTTCATGGGATGCACCTCCACTGGCTTCTCCTGAACGAATTTCAGGCCCGCCGCGCGCCGGTCGTGTTTCCCCTGGTCGCACGCTTCTTTCGGGTAAAGATCTTCCGGACAGGCGTAGAGCGTGCACAGCCCGCAGGCGCAGCACAGCTCCGACCACTGGTTCCAGATGTCCGCGCCCGTGGTGGTGAACCCCAGGCTGCGCATCACCTTGTGGGGCACCACTTCGTAGCCCAGCAGATAGCGCGGGCAAAACTCGGTGCAGTAGCTGCACTGGTCGCAAGCCGACTTGCCGATCTGGTTCATCTCGTGTTGCGACCGCGTCCGTCGCGTCATCAGATAGTGATCGCGCGGCAGCACGATCAAGCCGCCCGTCGTCTTGGTCACCACATCGTCCGCATCGAAGGTCAGCGTCCCCATCATGATTCCGCTGACAAACATGCCGAACTCGGGAGTGGTGGCCCCGCCCGCCGCCGCCACCAATTCGCGAAAAGGAGTGCCCACCGGGGCCCAAAAGCTCTTCGGCTCCTTCACCGCGCCGCACACGGAAAGAAATTTCTCGGTGACTGGCGTGCCTTGCAAGGCCCGCGATACGTTGTATAGCGTCTCTACGTTGTTGACCACGCACCCCACCTGGAGGGGGATGCCCGCCGGCGGAATCAGACGCCCTGTGGCGGAGTACACCAGCTCGTACTCATCGCCCGAGGGATAGAAGTCGCCCAGTGTGACCAGCTCCATACGGCCGGGATCCAGATGCCGCTGCACTGCCTCGATCGAATCGGCGTTCTTGGTTTTCACGCCGAACTTGCCGGTTCGCGCGCCGGTGGCTTCCATCATGGATTGCATCCCGGCCACGATGTCCGCCGCGAAGTGCTTCATGAGCTCAGCGTCTTTGTGGATTAGCGGCTCGCACTCAGCCCCGTTGGCAATCACGTACTCCACCTGCGATTGCGCTTTGACGTAAGTGGGAAAGCCGGCGCCCCCGGCGCCCACCACGCCGCACTCGCGCAGTTTCTGGCTAAGCATTTACCCAAGCATAGCGTACCGCGTCAGCTCCAACGGGCATCAAGACGGCTGGCGACGCTACGGCTTCTTGCCCAGCAGGTCGGGCAGGAACTCCAGAAACACGTTCCACCCCGCGCTGCCCGCCAGCGCAAACCCGAAGCTGGCCGCGCCATCTCCCGCCGAGCGATTGCCGGGCGGTTGCCACGCCCGCGAAAGAAACGCCGCCCCGGCGGTGCCGCCCAATTGGGAAAGGGAAATCGAGCGCTTGCCGGAATCGTGTCGCGCGAGCACACTGCTGGCCGCCGCATACTTGAGGCGCGCCCACACCCCGCTCCTCCCAGACCGGAAATAGCGGTTGTCTTCGTGCAACGCGATTTCACCCCCCCAGACCAGCGTCTGTTGGATGCTCCGGCGCGCTAGGTAATCTCCGACACGGCGGCCGTACCCACCGGCGCCCTGCGGCCAGCCCTCCGGAAAATCGAACCACTGGTTGATGCCTGCCGCCGCACCCGCCACGACATAGAAATAGGGATTAATGAAATCCTTAACGAAGACCTTCGTTCGCTCCTGCCGCGCGAGAGGCCGGAACTGGTCCTGGGTCTGGGACGTGAACCAGTGACTCTCGATACGATTCACGATCCCGCTAGCGGGTGAAGCAGGCCCAGCCGGAGGCGCTTGACTCTGGGCCGGCAAGCGAACCGGTGCCGGCCCGATCCATAACAGAAGACCGATCCCGAAAACTCCGCGCATCCCACCAGCATCGCGCAAAATTCGGGCAGAGGTCAGACCGGACGCCGGATCTGACCCAACGAGGCGGGGCCTCACAGCCGGTAGAGGCCTGGGCCGCCGGCGCGAAGCTTAAATCAGCGCCGACGGCCGGCGCGTCCAGGGCTTGCCTTTTTCCTTCGAAACTCCTTCCATGTCCTTCACGTAGGCGCCGGCCTGCGTCAGGATGTGGTGCAGGTCGTTGCCGATGCTGATGAACGGAAAGCCTTTTTCGAGGAATTCGCCCACTCGCGCCGTCCCGAACAGGAACAGCCCCAGGATCACGTTGTTCTTCTTGGCCGCCGCTTTGAGCTTGTCGGTGGCGGCCGCCAGCTCCGGCGACGTGTACATGTCCGGAAATTTGTACTTCTCGTACAGCCCCATCGACATGCACAGATCGTTCTGGCCGAGAAACAGCAGGTCGACCCCCGGAACCGCCGCGATCTCGTCGATGTTCTTGATGCAGTCGGCCGTTTCCACCTGCAGGGCCAGAATCACGTTCTCATTGGCCGATCCCGCATAACCCAACAGACCGGCGCGGTTCATGCTCCGCTGCGGGAAGTAGACCGACCGCGTTCCGGCAGTCGGGTAGCGCGCGCAACTCACCGCCTGGCGCGCTTCCGCGGCGGTGTTGATGTAGGGAACCAGGACTCCGTCGGAGCCCATGTCGAGCGCCTGCTGGATGCCGCCGCGATCGTGATAGCCGGCCACCCGCACCATCGACTTGGCCCCGCCATTGGCGATCCCGGCCAGCATCCCCGATAGCTCAAGAAACCCCATCGGGCCGTGCTGCGTATCCACCAGCAGCCAGTCGTATCCGCTGTGCGCCAGTTGCTCCGCAACTGTTGGACTGTGCGAGTTCAGGAACAGCCCCATCTTCGGCTTCCCTTCGCGCAGTTGCTTTTTAAACTCAGCTCCTGTGAGCGCTTCACTCATTCGGTCTTTCTCCTGGATCCCGGACCGGCTTCGGCCGCCGGGTTGCGTCTGATCCGGGATCTGCCTTGCGTCATCCCGGTCTCCATGAAGTATACACCGTCACCCGCGGAGGCCTCGGTCTGATTCCCCCCCGGTACGCCGGTCCGTTCGCCCAGTCCCTGCTCACGTACGGGCCGGCCCGGCCGCCAGCCGCGTCAGCGCGGCGTCGATGGCGTCCAGCCGCCGCACCACTTCGCCGAAGTGGACCTCGCTGGCCGGTGGCTCCTTCCGCTTGATGGCAAACGTTCCCCCCGGCTCCAGGATGCATTCCTCCACCTCCTCCAGCAAATAGAAGCCCTGCCGGTACAGCACCGTCATCAGCTCGGAGCGCGTCAGCAGTTCCCGCGCGAGGTTGACCTTGTTGATGCGGCCCTTCTCGATCAGCGCCGTGGGTTTGCCCTCCAGCAGCTGATCCAGCCTCCGGTGCCGGAACAGGAAGCGCACCACCAGGTAGTTGATCGCCAATAGGGTAAACGCGCCCACCAGCCCGCCCGTCACCGAATTGTCGTTGCCGATGATCGCGTTTTGCACCGTGTTCGAAAGGGATAGCAGCACCACCAGGTCGAACGGGTTGAGCTGCGCCAGCTCCCGCTTGCCGAAGATCCGCAAGAGAAGCACTAAGAACACATAGACCACCGCCGGGCGCATCACCTTCTCCAGCAGCGGTAGCGATAGCGCAAAAGTGTCTTTCCACGTGGTGGTCGCAAACAGCCAGTCAGGCATCGGAACCATCCTCCAACTGCCGATTATCGCCGGAACCCGGAAACCGCGCTGGCGTCCGGCCGCCAAATCGGCTAAAACAGAAAGAGCCGGTGATGTTTCCGGCCTGTGTACGCGCTGTGGATATCGGTGCAATTCTCCGGAAAAGGGATCGGCAGCGGCTGATTCGCAACTACTTCCAGCCCGGCCGCCAAAACGGTCCCGCGCCGGGATTAATCCAGAGCGTAAACGGTTCAAAACGCGGGGGCGAAATTTCCATGCCGCGCACAGTCCGCTGGGGGATAACCTAGATCGTTCGCCGCAATGTCCGCGCCAATCGCTACCGAAAAGGGGCTTCCCACCAACGTCGACGCCGAACGGTTCGTCCTCGGCTCCATCCTTCTGGATGACAGTTTCTTCATCCAGGCCGCCGGAACTCTGGACGCCGACGACTTCAGCCTCGAGAAGCACCGCCGCATCTTCCGCCGCATGGGCGACCTCAACGAGCGCGGCGAGAAGATCGATCGCATCACCATCGCCAACGAGCTCATGAAATTCGGCGAACTCGAAGCCTGCGATGGCCTGACCTATCTGGTCTCGCTCGATGACGGGCTGCCGCAGATCCCCAACCTCGACAGCTACATCCGCATCGTCAAGGACAAGTCCGTGCTGCGCCGCATCATTTTCGCCTCGCAGCACATGATGAACCGCTGCCTCCAGGGCGAAGAGGCGCCCGAGGAAATCCTGGCGGGCGCCGAGGAGACTCTCCTCAAGCTCGGTGAGGCGCGCGTCAAGGACGGACTGCTGAATCCCGGGCAGATCCTCCAGGGTTACGACGGCGGCATCAACGCCTTTCTCGACCCTAGCAAAAGGATCAAGGGCATCAGCTCCGGCTTCACCAAGTTCGACGAGTACACCGGCGGCATGCACGGCGGTGACCTGGTCATCGTGGCCGGCCGCCCCTCCATGGGCAAAACCGCGCTGGCCCTGAATATCGCCCAGCACGTCGCTCTCAAGCTCAAGCAGACCGTCGCCATCTTCAGTCTGGAAATGAGCAAGGAGTCCCTGCTCACCCGCATGCTGTGCGCCGCCGCCCGCGTCGACAGCCAGAAGTTTCGCGCCGGCTATCTCAGCCAGGACGAGCGCCGCAAGCTCAACCACGCGCTCCACGAGCTGGTGGAGGCGCCCCTCTACATTGACGACACGCCGGGCGTCCACCTCATGGACATGCACGCCAAGCTCCGGCGTCTCCAGACAGACCATCGGGACAAAGGCGGCGTGAAGCTGGTGATCGTGGACTACCTGCAGTTGATGACCGGCCGCGGCCGCTTCGAAAACCGCAACCAGGAAGTCAGCGCGTTGTCCCGCGGCATGAAGCTGCTGGCCAAGGAACTGAATGTGCCCATGATGGTGCTGTCGCAGTTGAGCCGCGCGGTCGAGACCCGCCAGGGCGACCACCGCCCGCAGCTCAGCGATCTGCGCGAATCCGGATCTATCGAGCAGGACGCCGACCTGGTCAGCTTTGTCTTCCGCGAAGAGGTCTACAACAAGAATCGCGAAGACCTCCGCGGCCTGGCCGAACTCATCATCGCCAAGCAGCGCAACGGCCCGGTCGGCACGGTAAACTTGGTGTTTCTGCACGCGCAAACCAAGTTCGAAAACCGCGCCGAAGATACCGGAGAGTTCCCCGAAGAATGACCGATTGGCCGTACGACGATACGCTCGATGCCCTCATCGCCGATCCCGCCCACCACAAGCTGGTGATGCAGAATGAGCGTGTCCGCGTGCTCGAAACCATCATTCCAGCGGGCGCGCACACCGCCGTGCACACCCACCGCTGGCCGAGCGTGCTTTATATGCTGAGCGTCAGCGATTTCCTGCGCTACGACGACCGCGGCGCCGTCATCACCGATAGCCGCACCCAGGCGCAACCTACGCCTAAGGGCGGCGCCGTCTATGTGCCTCCCATGCCACCGCACTCCGTCCAGAACATCGGCTCCTCGGAAATCCGCATGATCAACGTCGAGTGGAAAGACTGAGATATACTTCCTCTTACCCGAGGAGGAATCATGCTTCTGAAGACCGCGCTTCTCTCCCTTCTGGCCGTATCCCTGGCCGTGATCGCGCCCGCCCAGGGCAGGAAAGGCGGCGGCCAGCCCGTCCAGCCGATTCAGCAGGTTAAGCCCGGCCTCTACATGGTCGCGGGCGCCGGAGCCAACTCGGAGATTCGGGTGACTCCCGACGGTCTCATCGTCGTGGATGGCAAGCTGGCCGGCGAGCAGAATTACAACGACCTGATGGCCCAGATCAAATCGGTCTCCAGTCAACCCGTCAAATTTCTGATCGTGACCCATCACCACGCCGACCACACCGGCAACAACGACCGCTTCCTGGCCGCGGGCGTGCAAGTCCTCGGCCATGAGAATTTGAAGAAGAACCTGGAAACCTACCGGGCCAACCCGGTGCCCGCGCCGCCCAGTATGACCTACGCCGGCGCGGAAACCACCGTCCGTCTCGGCGGCGTTGCGGTGGAAGTCCATCACTTCGGCCGCGCCCACACCAGCGGCGATTCGGTGGTGTATTTCCCAGACCTGAAGACCGTCGTGGTCAGCGACGTCGTCACCACCGGCGCCACCGGTCCGCTCGCGGACTATGCCGGCGGCGGCAGCTTCCTCGAGTGGTCGCAAGTGCTCGACAGCATCCTCAAGCTGGATTGGGACGCCTGCATTCCCGGCAACGGCGGTGTCCTCACCAAGGCGGACGTGCAGGCGTACAAGGCCAAGATCGACACGTTCGTCGCTCGCGCCAAAGAAGCCGTCGCGAAAGGCGTCGCACCGGACCAGCTCATGGCGCAGATCAAGACCGACGATCTCGGTTTCACCCCCCGCGCCCCCGACCCCGCCGCCTTTTACGCTGAACTCAAGAAGTAATCTGACGCCGGACTCCGGCTGGCGCTGCGCCCCGAACTGGAGGAAGAACTCGCGTGTCCCAACGATCGATCCTCACCGCATTCTCTTTCGTGATCGCCTCCCTGCCTCTAGCGGCCGCGCCGCACCCCTGCGATCGCGCCTGCATGACCGCCCTGGTCGACCAGTATCTCGCCGCCCTCGTCAAACACGACCCCGCCGGCTTGCCGCTCGCTCGCGGCGTGCGCTCCACCGAGAACACCGCCGAGATCACCATCGGCGACGGCCTGTGGGTCGGCGCCTCCGAAGCCCCCACCACCTTCAAAATCTACGCCGTCGATTCCGCCACCCGTCAGGTCGCTTTCTACGGCGTCATGAAAGAGTGGGACAAGCCGCTCATCATCGCCCTCCGCCTGAAAGTCATCGAGGGTCAGATCACTGAGATCGAACACGTGCTCGCCCGCAACCTCCGGCCCGACCGCATGCAGAATCTGACCACCCCGCGGCCGGGCTTGCTGGCAGACGTCCCCGCATCCGAGCGCACTTCCCGCGAAGACATGATCGACGCCGCCTACCTCTATTTCGAATCCATCGAACAGCGCCGCGGCAGCGTCGCGCCTTTTGCGGAGGATTGCGAGCGCCACGAAAACGGCGGCCAGACCACCCACAACAAGACGCCCCTTCCGTGGCCCGTCGATCTCGGCTCTCCCGAAGCCAACCGCTCCATGGCCATCCTCGGCACCCTCACCTGCAAGGCTCAGGTCGATAGCCAGGTCCTCAGTTTCATCACCCGCCTCTGGCCGCGCCGCCTCGACGTCGTCGATGAGCAAAAAAGCTCGGTCTTCGCCTTCCCCATGTTCCAGCACCGCGGCGGCGTGCGCAGGATCAAGATCCTCGGCGTTCCCGGCGTCGACACCATCCCCATGGGCGGCGGCACCTCCAACCTGCAGGCCGGCGAGATTTTCAAGATCCGCGGCGGCCAGATCCACGAAATTGAAGCCACGGGCGTATCGCTTCCTTACGGCACCAAGTCCGGATGGTAAGCATGCTTCGCGGGCTGGCCTTCCTCGCTTTCCTCGCCGTCGCCGGCGCGCAGACGCGCCCGATCCCCATCAAGGTCGTGGTGGTAGCCATGTTCGAGAGCGGCGCCGACACCGGCGACCGCCCCGGCGAATTCCAATATTGGGTCGAGCGCTCCCACCTCGACCGCGTCCTGCCGCTCCCGCAGGGCTATCACGATCTGCGACTCAGCCGCGATGGCGTCCTCGGCACCGTCACCGGCGTGGGCACTGCGCGCGCCGCCGCCAGTATCATGGCCCTCGGCCTCGATCCCCGCTTCGATCTCACCAAGGCCTACTGGCTCGTGGCCGGCATTGCCGGCATCGATCCCGCCGATGGCTCCATTGGCTCCGCCGCCTGGGCCGAGTGGGTGGTCGATGGCGACCTCGCCTACGAAGTCGATGCCCGCGAGATTCCCAAAGATTGGAAGACCGGCTACGTTCCCTTCCGCCGAACGGTTCCCTACGAACAGCCCCATCGCTCCGCCGACGCCGGCGAGATCTACCACTTAAACCCCGCCCTGGTCGATTGGGCGTTCCGTCTGACCCGCGATGTGTCCATTCCCGATACCGACGCCCTGCGCGCCGAACGCAGCCGTTACCAGTCCGCCACCGCGCGCCGCCCGCCCTTTGTCCTGAAGGGCGACACCCTCTCCGCCAGCACCTTCTGGCATGGCAAACTGCTCGACCAGTGGGCCAACGACTGGGTCCGCTACCACTCCGACGGGAAAGCCAACTACGTGACCTCCGCCATGGAAGACACCGGCACCCTGCAAGCCCTCACCTTCCTGGCCAAGGCCGGCAGAGTCGATCTGAACCGCGTCCTGGTCCTCCGCACCGCCAGTGACTACGATCAGCCCGCGCCCGGCGAAACCGCCGCCGCCAGCCTCGGCCGCAACTCCGCCATGCATTACGTGGCGTACCTCAGCGCGCTCGATTCCGCCTGGCGCATCGGCCGCGTGGTCGTCGAGGAACTGGTCCGCCATTGGGACCGCTATCGCGTCACCCCGCCGGCCGCTCACCCCTAAGCTCCGCGCCCCCACCCGGCCGCCGGACCAAACGCTTTGACACCACCGCGCTTCCTGCGATAGCGTAAAAGACCGAATCAGGAGGGAACATCATGAACCGTGTCCTCGCTCTTGCGATCGCTGCGATCGCCTTCGCGGTGGCGAGTGCGGCCCAGCCCGCTCGAACTTGCGACAGTCTGAAGAGTCTCACTCTGGCCGATGCCGCCATCACGGCCGCTGAATCCGTTCCGGCCGGACCCTTTCAGAACCCCGACGCTCCGCCCGCGCGCGCCGGCCGCGGAGGTCCCGCTGCGCCGCCCCTGGTGCTTCCCGCCCACTGCCGCATCGCCCTCCTCCTGACTCCTTCGGCCGATTCCCATATCGAAACGGAAGTCTGGCTCCCCGACGCGGATTGGAACGGCAAATATCAGGAAGTGGGCAACGGAGGCTTCAATGGCACTATCGTCTATCAGGCCATGGCCGCCGCCCTGCGCGAGGGATACGCCACCGCTTCCACCGACGGCGGTCACAAAGGCGGCAGCGGCAGTTTCGCGCTCGGCCATCCCGAGAAGATGGTCGACTTCGCCTATCGGGCCATTCACGAAACCGCACTCAAGGCCAAAACCCTGATCACGGCTTACTATGGCCGTGGGCCGCGTCTCTCCTACTGGAATGGCTGCTCCACCGGCGGCCGCCAGGGCCTCAAAGAAGCCCAGCGCTTCCCCGATGATTTTGACGGCATCGCCGCCGGTGCCCCCGCCAACTACGAGACCCACCTCCACGCTTGGACCGTCTATGTTGGCATGGTTCCGATCAAGGACGGCAAGAACGTCCTCCCCGCCAGCATCTTGCCCGTCATCAACAAAGCCGCGCTAGCTGCCTGCGACGCCATCGACGGCGTGCGCGATGGCCTGATCAACGATCCCCGCAAATGCAAATTCGATCCCGCTAGCCTGTTGTGCCAGGGATCCAACTCCCAGAACTGCCTGACCGCGGACCAAGTCGAAGCCGTCAAGAAGCTGTACACTCCGCTCAAGACCAAAAGCGGTGAGTTGATCTTCCCTTCCTTCGAGCCGGGCAGTGAGCTGGGCTGGACTCTGCTGGCCGGCGCCGACACCCCCAATGCCTTGGGCCTGGACACTTTCCGCTACCTCACCTACGCCGACCCGAACTGGGATTGGCATACCTTCGATCCGGACCGGGATACTGCGGCCGCCGACAAAAAGGACGACGGCGTTATCGACGCCCTCGATCCCGACCTCTCCAAATTCAAGACCCGTGGCGGGAAGCTGCTCATGTACCACGGCTGGAACGATCAAGCCATCGCACCCGAGAACAGCATCAACTACTATTCCAGTGTGCTGAAGAAAATGGGCTCCAAGCAGGAATCCTGGTACCGCCTCTTCATGGTGCCCGGCATGCAGCATTGCGGCGGCGGTCCCGGCCCGAATCAGATCAACTGGATGGGTGCGCTCGAACGCTGGCGCGAAGGCGGAGCCCCGCCTGAGCAGATCACCGCGGCCCATGTCACCGGCGCCAACGTGGACATGACGCGCCCCCTGTGCCCGTATCCGCAAGTGGCCACCTACAAGGGCGTCGGCAGCACGAATGACGCCGCCAGCTTCGCTTGCAAGAATCCGTAGGCGTCTAGTCTTCCAGTAGGTGCCGGTATTCGCCCGGATCCAGCCCGAACCGCTCCATCTGCCGGGGAAGCTCCGGCTTGAGCGCTTCGGGCGTCGAGCGGACCCAGGCGGCAATGACCGTCTCCACGCCCACCCGCTGCTTGCCGTCCTCTTCGGCGAGTCCTTCGGCTACCGAGCGCAGTTGGCGCTCCGCGTCCTCTCGAACGGGCCTCGGGGTTTGCGCCAAGACCTGGTTTAGAAAATCTTCCGCCGCGTCGTTCCAGTTCATCTCAAATCAGTTTCGCCCATGTCGCGCCCGCAATGCACGCGCGCGATCGTGTGTCTGCGAAAATCAGCTTCCCAAGAGCCGCCGGAAGCGCTATCATTTTGCTTTACTCCCCCGAACAATCGTGAAGGCTTCTCGTGAACTCCATTCAAAATCCTGTCATCCTCGAAACGGATCTCGCCGGCGTCCCCCGCCATGCTCGCGGCAAAGTGCGCGATGTGTACCAGGTGGACGGCCGCCTATTGATCGTTGCCACCGACCGCATCTCGGCGTTTGACTACATCTTGCCCACCGGCATTCCGGATAAAGGGCGCGTGCTGACCCAGCTCTCCATCTTCTGGTTCGATTTCCTGCGTGACGTCACCCCCACGCATTTCCTCACGGCGAGGGTCGACGACTATCCGGAGCCGCTGCGCCAGTACCGCGACCAGCTCGAAGGCCGCTCCATGCTGGTGAAGCGCGCCACTATGGTCGACATCGAATGCGTTGCCCGCGGCTATCTCGCCGGTTCTGGCTGGAAGGAATATCGCCAGCACGGAACCGTGTGCGGCATCCGCCTCCCGGCTGGCCTGCAGGAGAGCAGCCGCTTGCCCGAGCCCATTTTCACGCCCTCTACGAAGGCGCAGGTGGGCCACGACGAAAACATCTCGTTCCAACAGATGGTTTCGCTGGTCGGCGAGGACCTTTCCCGCCGCCTGCGCGATCTCACCCTTGAGATCTATAGCCGCGCCGCGCGCTACGCCGAAACCAAGGGCGTTATTATCGCCGACACCAAGTTCGAATTCGGCTTCGTCGAAGGTGAGTTGGTGCTCGGCGATGAAGTGCTCACGCCCGACTCTTCGCGCTTCTGGCCGGCGGACACCTACCGTCCGGGCGGCGCCCAGTTCTCCTATGACAAGCAGTTCGTGCGCGACTACCTCGAGTCGATCGCCTGGAATAAGCAGCCGCCGGCACCGCCGCTGCCCGAGGACGTCGCCTTCAAAACCGGCGAGAAGTATCGGCAGGCCTATTCTGCCCTCACCGGCCGCCCGCTATGAACTGGTTAGACCTCCTGCTGGCGTTGATCCTTCTCGCCTCGGTCGTGACCAGTTTTCGCAAGGGACTCTCCCGCGAAGTCATTGGGCTCGCGTCTGTGTGTTTGGCGTTACTCTTGGGAACCTGGCTGTATGGATCTGCGGGTGGATATCTGGTACCCTACCTCAGTTCCCGCGCGATGGCGAATTTCGCCGGCTTCGCGATTGTCTTTTGCGGAGTGATGATATTAGGCAGCCTGGTGAGTTTCATCGTTGGCAAGTTTCTGAAAGTCACCGGCCTTTCGATTTTCGATCACGTGCTCGGCGCGGGATTTGGAATTGTTCGCGGAGTTTTGATTTCGATTGCATTGGTGATGGGGATTATGGCGTTTTCTTCGGATGAGCATCCTCCGGATTCGGTGGTCTATTCCAGGACCGCTCCGTATATGGTGGATGCGGCTCGTGTCGTCGTTGCCGTGGCTCCTTATGAGTTGAAGGAAGGCTTCCGGAAGACGTACGAGCGCGTGAAAGCGGCCTGGGCTGAGGCTGCCCGAAAGGGGATTCGGGGCGGGCCGAACGGGGATAAGACACAGCATGAAAGACAGATTTGACGGGCTTGTGGAGCAATTGCTGGCGGGTAATATTTTCCTTGAGGAAGCCATCGAGGTTCTGGAAAAGAACATGATCCAGCGCGCCCTCGAACGCCATGCGGGCAATCAGTCTGCCACCAGCAAGCAGCTTGGAATTCATCGCAATACCCTGCAGCGCAAGATGGTCGAGTACGGTCTCGTCAACGGCCGCGGACGTACCCGCCGCAAACCGGTGACGCGCGCCGGCCGCCCCCGCAAACCGAAAGCGGGCGCCGCCTGACGATGGATCTGCTGGTCTTCGACCTCGACGGCACCCTCATCGACTCGAAGTTGGATCTGGTCCAAGCCGTCAATGCCACGCGCGCACACATGGGCATGACCGCGCTCGATGTGGCGTTGATCTCTTCCTACGTGGGCAACGGCGCTCCCGTGTTGATCCGCCGCGTGCTCGGCAGCCAGGCCACCGACGCCCAGATC
Source organism: Terriglobia bacterium (assembly GCA_020073145.1). GTDB lineage: Bacteria > Acidobacteriota > Terriglobia > Bryobacterales > Bryobacteraceae > PSRJ01. The sequence goes on along the minus strand of JAIQFS010000001.1, from coordinate 241,079 downwards.
GAAGAGGCGCTCGAATTTTTCCTCGAGTATTACCGCGAACACAGCCTCGACTGCACGCGCCTGTATCCTGGCGTCTTGGAATCGCTCGATCGATTGCGCGCCGCTGGCAAGCGCCTGGCGGTCCTGACCAACAAACCGGTCGCCGTCAGCCGCGCAATCATCGACGGCCTCGGCGTGAGCGCTCACTTCTTCCGCGTCTACGGCGGTAATAGTTTCGATTTCAAGAAGCCCCACCCTATCGGCGTCGAAACCCTGATGGCGGAGGCCGAAGTGGGGCGCGCGCAAACGCTCATGGTCGGCGACAGCTCCGTCGACATCCAAACCGCGCGTAACGCCGGCGTCCGCAGTTGCGGTGTCACCTACGGCTTCGCCCCCGAAACCCTCGCCGACCCCGCACCCGACCTCCTGGTCGACCGCATGGTTCAGCTTGCCGACTGGGTCCTGCTCGGACCGCAAGCATAACATCGGGGCGTTGCGCGATCTCGTCCCGCAGTTCCCATACGCCCCAACACCATCTCGTTTCCTGGCGTAACCTGGAGTCTGGCATCCATGGCGCGCACGTACACTGAGTCCGACTTCGAACAGCTTTCTTTCCACGATTGCCACATTTACGCTCTCGACCTGCGCACAGCTGACGCCGATGTCGGCGAGTGGGTCAGCGAACTCGCCTTGGACATCGACTACATCCTCGAGTGGATCTGCCCCATAGGCGCCGCCGCTCAGTTCCGTGTGGCCCCGGCCTCGCTGGTCTTTCACAACATCACCGATCTCAGCATCGGCATCGATTGGGGCGATAGCGGCTTCCGAACCTCGCTCCACCCTGTCTCGATCGATGCCCTTGAACGCGAACCGGTGGCGGACCAGAAAGTTCACCTCGACCGCCGCTACTACAGCTGGAAGGTTCGCTTGAATTGGCCACGGGCTGGCGTCATCGGCTTCGGCGCTACCGGGTTCACACTCGCTCCCTCGGGCGATGGCATTGTGACCGGTCGCCAGCGCCTTTCGATCGCCGAGCGTCAGCGCCTCCGGGGCGCTTGCTAAGATCGAACCCATGGATCTGCGCTACCCCGTCGGCCCTTGCGAGTATCCCGAAACCGTATCCCCCGAGACGCGCAAACAACACATCGAAGAACTGGCCGCCGCGCCCGCACGCTTCCGGGAAGCCGTGCGCGGCCTCACTGACTCGCAACTCGATACGCCCTACCGTCCCGGCGGCTGGACCGTCCGCCAGGTGCTTCACCATGTCGCCGACAGCCACATCAACTCGTACGTGCGCTTCCGCCTGGCCCTTACCGAAGACGAACCCACCATCAAGCCCTACGACGAAAAAAAATGGTCGGAACTAGCCGACGTCGCCGCCCTTCCGGCAGAAGTCTCGTTGCAGCTCCTCGATTCGCTCCACCGCCGGTGGGTGGTGCTGCTCGTTTCCCTTTCCGATGCCGATTTCGGCCGCCCCTTCCGTCATCCCGAGATCGGACCCGTGCGGCTGGACACGTACCTCGCCGCCTGCGCATGGCACTGCCGCCACCACGCCGCCCACATCACCGCCCTCCGCCACCGCCAGAACTGGAAATAACCCAGAAAGCCGTCACCAAACCTGTGACGCGCTCGTCCAACCCTATTGGAGGGTGTGTCCGGTAACCGCAGTATAATAAACAGAGGGGATTCCGGAGCTTTTATCATCCATGAGCCGCCGCTTGAAATACACCATCGTGAGCGCTTCCACGTGCCTCACCGTTTTACTCCTCATCGGAAGCGTGCTCGGCCAGAGCGCTTCCCCGGACGATACTTATAAGCACATTGGCGTCTTCACCGACGTCGTCTCGCGCATTAAAAGCGAGTACGTCGAAGAGCCCGACATGAAGAGCGTCACCCTGGGCGCATTGAACGGCATGCTCGAAGCCATCGACCCCTTCGCCAGCTACCTCAACGCCGAACAGTACAAGGACTACCTCAAGAACCGCGACTCGCAGCGGGCCGACGTCGGTCTGATCCTGTCCAAGAAATTCGGGTACGTCGGCGTGGTGGGCGTTGCCCCGGGCTCTCCCGCCTCTAAAGCCGGTTTTTCCACCGGAGACATGATCGAGACCATCAAGGGCATCGCTACCCGTGATATGCCCTTGGCATACGCCAGCCTCCTGCTGCAAGGCGATCCCGGCTCCACGGTGGATTTGAGCGTCGTGCGCGTGCAGCGTCCTGAACCGCAGACCGTGAAACTCACCCGCGCCAACCCGGTGCAGGTGCCGGTCGACAGCCAGGTGCTGGCCGGTCAGGTCGGGTATCTGAAGCCCGGCGTTCTATCGTCCCTGACCTTGCGGGAAACCGCAGCGGAAATCGAAAAACTCCAAAAACAGGGCGCCCAAAAGCTGATCCTGGATCTCCGCAACTGCGCCATCGGCACCCCGCAAGACGGGATGGCTTTCGCCAACCTGTTCTTGAACAAAGGCCGCATCACCTATCTCCAGGGCCAGCGCGTGCCGCGCCAGAACTTTGACGCCGATTCCACCAAGGCCATCACCAACCTCCCCTTGGTGGTCCTCACCAATCGCGGCACCGCGGATGGCGCCGAGATCGTAGCTGCCGCCCTGATGGACAACAAGCGGGCCCAGCTCGTGGGAGAGCGAACCTACGGCGATGCGTCCTTGCGCCACGCCCTCACCATGGACGATGGGGCAGCGATTATTCTTTCGGTGGCCAAATACTACTCGGCCGATGGCAAGTCGATTCAGGATAACGGAGTCACCCCGGCAACGCTGGTCGCCGAAGCCGAACCAACGGTCGACGTCGATGAAAACGGCGAGCCTTTGCCTGTGCAGGACCAGCAACAGCAGCCCCCGCCGCAAAAGAAGATCGAGGACGACCCCATGGTCAAGAAAGCCCTGGACCTCTTAGCCAAGGCCTGAGCGTGGAAGTGGGGCAGACGAGGTCTTCGTCTGCCTCGGACCGAAGGCCCGGTACGCCCTATAAGGTCTTCAGATACGCGATCACGTCGTTCTTCTCCTGATCGCTCAGAATATCCTTGTATGCGGGCATCCCGTTGCCGCCCTCGTCAATCTGGGTGCGGACGTTGGCTTCCGTGGGCGCCTTTCCACTGGCCATCTTGTCTTTCTTGAACAGTCCCTTCAGACCAGGCCCGATTTTCGTCTCCGTGGTGTCCGCATTGTGGCAGACCACGCACTGATCGAAGACTTCCTTACCCTTCGCGGCGTCACCTGCCGCAAATGCCGAGCTCGATCCGGCGACCAGAGCCGCCACGCACATCATCACGCGAAATGGACGCATATGGGACCATTTTGGCACGAACCAACGCGCCTGGGGAGGGCTCGTCACTCTCCGTGCAAATCGAGCGTGGTGACGTCGGCGGGAGCGAGATCTTCAAACTGAACGCCGTTGGACGGCGCGGCGGCGAACGCCATCCGGCGACGCCACGCCCACCCAGTCACGGCCAGCAGAACAGTCAGGAACGCCGCAAACCCCGCCAATCGCCGCATGGAGACGAACTCGATGCCGGTTCCGGCGCTAATCGCGGTCAGAAATGCAATCGCGTAGACTCCCAGTTTCACCTTCAGGTTCGCTCCTCCCGGCAGGTAAGAGCAGGCGAACGGAATCTTCCGGAATTGATAGAGCGCCAGGTCCACCAGCAGGATGCCCGTGAGAACCAGGACCGCCACGTGTTCGACCGCAGGCCGGCCGGGCCAGATGGCGAGGTACGCCAACGCCGAGATCAGGCAGACCGGGACGGCGGTAAGCGCCAGCAGTGATTTCCGGACCGCGGCGAAATACGCTTCTGGACTGTGAACCGCCGTAATGCGGAAGATCCAGTTGGCCGGAAGCGCGATGGGCAGCGTAAATACCGCGCGTGCGCCCACCACCGCGAAGGTGAGCAGCACCAGGCTGACGATCAGACCATCCAGCGTCACTTCGCGCCAATGCGCGCGCTCGGAGCCATAAATCAATTCTTTGGCGTACGCCAGTGCGATCGCCAGGCCCACACCCCCGTAAGCTGCCAACAGAAGTCGATGCTGGCGGCTGCGCGCCATGGTGCGCGCGGTGAAAAGGACCAGCGCGCGGTCCAGTGGCCGCGGCAACAACTGCGCCGCCGCGAAACTGCCGAAGCGCGTCGCCGGCCGCGAACGGTCCGCGGGCGCGATGTCTGGCTGCTCGACCACCCGGCGCAAGTGGCGGTAGTAGGTCAGCGCGTAGGTCATACAGGCCACAGCGAATGTCCCCGACAACCCCGTCAGCGCCCGCGCGGCCAGCGGCTGAAACACCGGCCGGGCTCCGCCCTGAAGTTCCTGGAATAGCCCCAGGAACCAGAACGAAGGAAGCCAGGCCAGCTGGCGTTGGTTCTCCGGCGCAGCCAACCCGCGCGGGCTCGCGAGCGGCGGCGTGAGGAAGTAGACGCTGAGGATGGCGAAGAAAGCCGCCATCTGCAGAAAGGCGGAAGCCCGCATCCCCCAGCGGTAACTCAGCACCTGAGCCGCCAGCCCTTGCAGCGCCAGCAGAGAGCAGAACACAAACAAGCCGGCGCACGCCACCGTCGCGTAGTATGCCAGTTGGGTCCGCCCGCCCCCCACCAGGTGCGGAAAGACTGTCCCGATAAAAACGTTGACGGCAGCCACGCTGATGCCCAGCGCCGTGAGCATCGCCGCCACCTTGGCCGCAATGATGGTTCGCGCGCGCACCGGCAACGGGCCCAGCACCAGGCTGTCGCGCCGGTCAGGCAACACAGCGTTCCAAGCAATCACTGCAAAAATTCCCACGACGGCCATCGTCGTCGAGATCAGGAACTCCTCGTCTCCCCAGGCCGCAACCGCCAGTTGCGGCAGAGGCAACCGAGATCCGACATATCGCGGGACGATCAGAACCGTCAACACGAAGCTAAACGCCCCCAGGAGGGCCGCGAACTGGCCCAGCAGGTTCTGCATGTCCCCCTGGCTCGACAGCAGTTCCAGATCCACCATGCGAAACAGGAAATCGCGGTACAGAATCCGAAACTGGCGGCGCTCGCTGGGCACGGTCATCGCTCGATCAGCTCCACGATCTGCCGCGTGACCCCCTCGGTGTCCTGCTCGACGGCCAGCTGCGAAAAAATCTCTTCCAGCGTGGGGAGCGCCATCAGCGTGCGGAGCTGCTCGATGGAATCGTTAGCCACCACGCGGCCTTTATGTAGGATCACCACCCGCGACGATACACGCTCCACCGTGTCGAGCTCATGCGAGCTGAACAGCACCACCTTCCCGCGCGCCGCCAGTTGGCGAATGAGCCCTCGCAGCACCAGCGCGGAAGTGACGTCCAGTCCCGAGAAGGGCTCGTCCAACAGAATGAGATCGGGGTTGTGCAGCAGAGCCGCCGCCAGCAGCACCTTCTGCCGCATCCCCTTCGAGTAGGACGATATGGGAACATAGCGGTCGTCGTAGAGCGAGAGTAACGTCAGAAACCCGTCGATCTTCTCCCCCAGCGGCCGCGCCGGCAGGCCGCGCAGTTGCCCCACCATTTCCAGGTACTCGGCGCCCGTCAGGTGAGGGTAGAGGTGCGGCTCCTCCGGCACGTAACCCAGGTGCTGTTTATAGGCCATCGGGTTGCGCTGGATCGGCTGGCCCCGGTATAGGATTTCTCCCGCGCTCGGCTCGATCAGCCCCGTGATCATCTTGAGCGTGGTGGATTTGCCTGAGCCGTTTGGGCCCAGGTAACCGGTAATCTCTCCGGCGCGCGCCGTGAAGCTCACGTCCTCGACGGCGGCGATGCCGGTGTAGCGTTTGGTGACGTGGCGGAGTTCGAGCATGGAGCCTTCTCTTCGCGCTCAGGGCACCCGCTTCAGCTCGATTGTGCCGTCAAACTCGCCGTCCGCGCGGCTCAGGTGGACCTTTCCGCGCAGCGTGTCGCCGTCCAGAGTGAGGTCAAAATGAAGCACGCCCTTGGGCGGCAGGCTCAACGTAAACGCGATCCGGTTGGCTTCCATCTTCACTTCCGAAATCGCGTATTGCTCGTCGGCGCGGGGACCTAGGGTTCCGGTGATCTCAGGCCCCGCCTGTTTCAACACCAGGTAGAACGCTTCCTGGTGGCCGCCCTGGTTGGGAGTCGCGAGGCCGCTCCAACTCCCGGCGGTGCTGGCCGCGGCCAGCGGCAGGACCGGCAAGCCAACGGACAGCCCGAGAACCAACCATCTGGTGCATTGCCCGAACGCTCTCATGGCGCCCTCCCTATAGTTCGGATTCAGTTATATCGGATTCCGACTGCTCTGTCAACAAGAATCAGCGCGTTGAGCCAGACATGCTGAAGTTCCCCCAGTTCAGAACGAGACGCCGTCTGCCGGCTCCAGCGCGCCCGTGAGCTTTCCCTGTGCGACCCAGCCGTAAAATCGCATCGGGCCATGGGCCGTTTGCACCCGGAAGGAGACCGAACCCCGGTCGAACCGCAGATCTTCCGCGGCCCCGCGATGTGCGACGCCATCGCCTCCCTGCACCACCAGCTCTCCGTTCCAGGTGTCGCCCGTATTGGTAAAGGTCAGCATCATCTGGCCGGACGGCCCCGGCCAGTGAAAATTCCCGGCCCATTGACCTCTGAAGTCGGCCGGCTCGCAGGGCGCCGGACAGTGAGGAGCCACTCGCACCTCCCCGCGGCGCGCCGCCGGCTGGATGGCCGCCCCGCTCAACATCCCGCCGATCACCACCAACGAAACCACGCCGCCCGTCGCCATCTTCCACGCCCCCGACCGCAGCAGCCATTGGCGCACCAGCGAAGCCCCACCGTCGCTAAACAAAGCCAGGACGTCGCGGCCCGCCTCCGTCTGGTCGAAGATCCACAGCATCTCCCCGCCGAACTGATCGCGGAAGGCTGGCGGGTGCAGCCCGAGCAGACAGAGGTAAAGAAACCGGACCATTACGCCCTCCGCGGACTCGGTACGCGCAGGTGCGCCTTGGCCGCGCGAACCACTTCCTCCAGCCGCGAAACCTCGGCGGTCAGCACCTTGCGTCCCAGCGGAGCCAGCCGGTAGTAGCGCCGACGCGGGTCCTCGTCGTGCGACCTCCGGTACGCCTCCTCCACCAGCCCGTGATTCATCAGCTTTTGCAGGTTGTCGTAAAGGGTTCCGGGTCCCACCCGGTATTGGCCTTCGGATTGCCGCGCCACCTCCTGCATGATCCCGTACCCGTGCCGGTCCTCCCCGGCGAGCGCCAGCATAATATGCAAGATGGCCGGCGACAACGGAAGAAACGAACTCAGATCTTCGCCCATACTCGACTTCCGTTATATCGGAAAGCGGAGGAGTCTGTCAAGCGGCAGGCGGGCCTCACGCACCGGCGCGCAGAAACCGCGCCAGCCGTTCCAGGGCCGGCTCTAGGATTCCCCGCTCGGCCGCGTAGCAGATGCGCACCGAGCCTTCCCCGCCCGTACCGAAGGCCACGCCCGGCGCCAGCCCGACGCGCGTCTCCTCCAGAAGCCGCTTGCAGAAACCGAACGAATCGGTCAACCCGTCGATGCGCGGAAACACATAAAACGCGCCATCCGGCGTCGGGACGGTCAGGCCGCGCATTCCGGTCAGCGCCTCGAGACAGAGGCCGCGGTTCTCCTGCAGCCGTTCGAGCATGCGCAGCAGTTCTGGTTCGCCCTCGGCCAGCGCGGCCTCTGCCGCCTTCTGCGTAAAGCTGGGCGCGTGCGACACGATGAATTCGTTCAGCTCCGTGGCCTTCGCAGCCACGTCGTGCCGCGCCGCCAGCCAGCCCAGCCGCCACCCCGTCATGCAGTAGCTTTTCGAAAACGACTGTACCACCAGTACCGCATCGTCTCGCGTGGCTTTCCGCAGAATTGACGGCGCCGGCGAGCCCAGGCTCGGCCCCGCGTAAAACAGGCGGTCGTAGACTTCATCCGCCAGCAGCCACAGCTCGTTATGGCGTGCGAAATCGAGCAACTTCTGTTGCTCCTCCTCCGTCGCTACCCACCCCAAAGGGTTGGACGGTGACGTATACGCCAGCAACCGTGTGCGCGGCGTGACCGCCGCTTGCAACGCGTCGAAATCCACGCTATAGCGGCTGCCGCACAACGGCTGCGGGATTTCACGCGCCACTGCGCTCGCCATTGCCACGATCGACGATCCGTTCGGCCACGCCGGCGTCAGCACCAGCGCCTCATCGCCCGGATCGAGTACGCACCGGATTGCCACGTGCAGAGCCTGCACACCCGACGCCGTGATGACGATCTCGCGCGCCGGATCGAGTGTCACGCCCTGCATCCGCTGATAGTGGTGCGCCAGAGCCGCGCGCAGCGACGGCAGCCCGGCGTTTTCCGTGTAGAACGTGTAGCCGTCCTCCATCGCCTGAATGGCCGCGTCTTTGATATATTCCGGCGTGGGCAGGTTCGATTCGCCGAAATACAGGCGCAGCACCCCGTCCATCGACATGGCGATCTCCGCCAGCTCACGAATCCGCGAGCGCGGCACGTTTTCGGCGGAACCGGCCAGATGCGGCATCGGACAGCTTCGATTTACTTCTTCTTCTCCAGATTCCACAACCCGCGCGAGAGCACGCGCCCGCAAAACGGGCAGTAGTTCACGCCCACATAGCGGTGGCGTTCTTCGCCGAACACCAGGTAATACTCGGTGTCGATTTCATTCACGATGGTGCCGTTGGAAAGCTGGTGCGGCTGTGAGAACCGTGCCAGGTCTTGATCCATCAGCCGGTTGAACTCGGCGCAGCAGGTCATTGGATCGTGCTTGCGCCCTGTACGCCCATATCGGTATCGACCACGTTCCGGTTGATGTGGCGGTCCAGGTTGATCACGTACGTCTCGGGAGCTTCGATCAGCACCGGTGAGTGCGTCGCGCAAATGATGCGAAAGCCCTTTTGGTCCACCAGCTCCTTAAGCATCTTGAGAATCCTCTGCTGGTTGGATACCGACAGCGCCATCTCCGGCTCGTCCAGCAGCAGAATGGTGCCTTCGCCCATCTTGGGAAACGTCTCCCGGAACATCGACAACATCACCTGGCCGTGGCTCGCCATCTTCAGAAACTCCACCATTTCCGGCTGGTCTTTGAATAGCTCCAGTTGCGTGCGCGGATTGTGCTGCTCCGCGTCGAATAGAAAGCTGCTGCCGATCGCTACACCACCGGCGTCGAGCCGGTATACATAGCCCTCTACCTTCTCGCCGCGCAGCGCGTAATGGATGGAATGCAGCAGGGTCGACTTGCCGGAGCCGTTCTCGCCTTGCAGCATGACCAGAGGGTGCGACAGATCCACGATCATCGGCATATGAAAATTCAAATTGACGAAGACCGGGTGGGACAGGATTTTCAGGAACATCAAATTCAGGATAGCAGGCGGGTTATCCTCGGAAGGGACTTTGCCATGTTGGACGCCGCCTACGATTTCGCCGTCATCGGCGCCGGCGTGTTCGGCTCGTGGACCGCCTGGCATTTGCACCGTGCCGCGAAATCGGTGTTGCTGGTCGACGCGTGGGGTCCCGGGCACGGCCGCTCCAGCTCCGGCGGCGAGACCCGCGTCATTCGCATGGGCTATGGCTCTGACGACATCTACACCCGCATGGCTGTGCGCTCGCTGGCGGCCTGGCGTGACCTGATGGAGCGAACCGGCCAGCCCTTGTTCCGCCGCACGGGTGTCCTCTGGATGGCCCGCGCAGACGATCCGTACAGCACTTCCACGCGCGTCACCCTGGATAAGTCCGGAGTGCAGACGGAAATCCTGGAGCCCGCGGATCTGGCCGGCCGCTATCCTCAAATGCGTGTCGCCGATCCACGGACCTACGCCATCTTCGAACCGCACAGCGGCGCCCTGATGGCGCGACGCGCCGTTGCCGCCGTCGTCGAAGAAGCCGCCCGCGAAGGGATGGCGTACGCTCTGGAAGCCGTCGCGCCTGTGTCCGCCTCAGGCCCCCGGGCGTCGGTTCGCACCGCGTCCGGCCAAGAGATCCGCGCGGGTGTGTTCGTCTTCGCCTGCGGTCCGTGGCTACCGAAACTCTTCCCCGGCCTGCTCGGCGGGCGCATTTTCCCCACCCGCCAAGAGGTCTATTTTTTCGCCCCGCCACCTGGCGACCGTCGCTTCGCGCCGTCCCACCTTCCCATCTGGATCGATTTCACCGATCCGCGCGGCCCCTACGGTTTCCCCGACCTGGAAAACCGCGGCGTCAAATTGGCCTTCGATCGCCATGGCCCCGCGTTCGATCCCGACACCGGCGACCGCCGCCTCAGCTCCGACGGCCTGGCCGATGCGCGCCGCTTCCTCGCCGAGCGTTTCCCCGCGCTCGCGGGTGCCCCGCTCGTCGAATCGCGGGTCTGCCAATATGAAAACACCTCCAGCGGCGACTTCCTGATCGACCGGCACCCCGAGCCTGAGAACGTCTGGCTGGTCGGCGGCGGTTCCGGCCACGGCTTCAAACACGGCCCCGCTGTCGGCGAGTGGACCGCCGCCCGCATCTTGCACGGCGCCACGGTGGAGCCGCGATTTTCGCTCGCCGCCAAGGGCTTAACACAAGAGCGGGCAGTCTACTGATGTGGGGCCTCACCATGCATAAGGCTCTAGCTTGTGCTCGCGCGAAGTGCGTGGTGGCAAGACTCGTCTACTGGTTATCCGGCGACGAACGGGTCGCGGACGAAGCCGCCGGCCCCGCGCTCTCTTCTTTGTGGAACGGCACCACTTTGTGCAGCGCTCGGAAGAACCGGTTGCCTTCCTTCTTGTCTCGATGCGCTGGTTCGGAGGGGCCGGTGATCACCGGCGGTTCGTCCTGGCTCTCCGCTGGATTGGCGGCCGCAAGGGACGCGGGGAGCTTGGGAATCGCCGGCGCCGCCGCGACCGTTGGAGGCGGTGGTAGGTCCGGGTGCGATTTCGGCGGTTCAGCTTCCAGCGTAGCCGACGGCGCTGCCGACGGCGGCAACGCCCGCGCCGGTTGCGGCGTGAACATCCCGGGCTCTGCGGTGCGCGTTGCCACTTTCCGGATTCGTCGCGGCGCCGGTGGCTCACTCGGCGGGACGGGTGGGTCTCCACTCGCTGCGGACTCGGCCGCCGGCGGCAAAGGCGCCGCAGGGAGCAGAAAATCCGGCGGCGGCGGAATGTTCGGTTGGGCGGTGACGATCGCGGGCACCGCCGGCGCCGATGCGACCCGAACCATCGAGTACGCCGTGTACCCACCGAACAACGTGAGACCGCACGCCGCGGTCCCCAAGCCGGCTTGCACCACGGGATGCGCGAAAAATCGCGGCATTCGCGACTTCCGCGGCCTCCTCAGCAGCGGCACGGAAGCGCGGGGGGCGGCAGCGCTGGCAGGTGCGGCGGTGGCGGCGGCAGCGGGATTCGGAACTGCCGGGCGCGCTTCGGACCGTACGTCCGCCGGCTGCAGCGTCTCTAGCGCCGCGTAGAACTGTTCGGCCGATTGGAATCGCGCGTTGGGATCCTTGGCCAGAGCTGTCAGAATGATGTCGTTCAACGCCTGCGGCAAGTCCGGCCTCCGGACCAGCGGCGGCATCGCCGCCGTCTCCACTTGCGCCCGCATCACGTCGAACGTGCTCGCCATGTCGAAGGGCTTGGCCCCCGTCGCCATTTCGTACAACACCGCCCCTAGCGAATAGATGTCGCTGCGCGCGTCCAGCGTCGAATTGCCTCTCACCTGTTCCGGCGACATGTACCACGGCGAGCCGAGCGGTGCTCCCGAGTGCGTCAGGCGGATGTCCGTTGCCGTCTTCGCTAGGCCGAAATCGGTCAGCTTCACCGTGCCATCCGGCGTGATGATCATGTTCGATGGAGCGATGTCGCGGTGCACCACACCGTGCGCGTGCGCGTAGCCGAGCGCAAAGAGCGCCTGCCGCGCGTAATGCAGCCCCGTGGCCAGCGCCAGCCGGCCTCGACTCAGCACCGTCTCCAGCGACTCCCCCTCGACAAACTCCAGCACCAGGAAAAACTCGTCGTAATATCGAAACGCGTTGTACACCGCCGCAATGTTGGGATGGTGCAGGCGTGCCTGCACTTGCATCTCGCGCACGAACCGCTGCTCCTGGTCGGTTTCGGTGCGCCCCGAGGCCAGCAGCTTGATGGCCTCGATGCGCTGCGTGATGACGTGCTGGACCTTGTACACGCTCCCCATGCCGCCGCTGCCCACGGTGGCAATCACGACGTAATCGCCGATGACGCTGCCTGGCTTATAACTCATCCAACCTCCTGGCTTCGTCCTGATCCGTCCGTCAAGGCCGCGCCACCGTCATCAACACGGCTACCACCATCCCGATCGCCAGGGACGATACTCCCAGAATGAGAAGGCTCCGGTGGCCGAGATGAACCGGCGGCACCGCGCAGAAGGCCGGAACCAGACTGCCCCCGTCCGGCACGAGAACCGGTCCCGGAGACCCTTCCGCTCCTAAGTGCGTATCCGCCACTGTTTCGCGCGCCGCAACCGGCGCTGCTGTTTCCAAAGGCACTTCGCGGTTGCTCGGGCCGCTCACCGCCGGCGCTCCAGTCTTTCCGCGCAGCGTGTTTCTCACTCCTTCCAGCCGGGCTCGGAATTGATCGGCGCTCTGAAACCGCGCGGCCGGGTCCTTGGCCAGAGCCGTCATCACGATCGAATCGAACTCCGGAGGCACCTGCGGGTTGATCGCGCTCGGCGCCGGCGGTTCCGCAGCCACATGATCCAGCATCACCTGGAACTGGCTCTGCGAGTCGAACGGCAGCCGCCCCGTGAGCGCCTCGTACAGTACGACTCCGACGGAGTACAGGTCGGATCGCGCATCCAGGGTCCCCACTCCCCGAATCTGCTCCGGCGGTATGTACCCCAGCGCGCCCAGTACCGCGCCCGCCTGCGTCAGGCTCGGCGACGCCATCAGTTTGGCTAGACCAAACCCCGACAGCTTGACCGTCGCGTCCGCCGTCAGAATAATCGAATCCGGCGTCACGTTCCGGTGCACAATGCCCTGCTCGTGCGCGTAGCCAAGCGCCAGCAGAATCTGCGTGACGTGTGAGAAGGCCTCGCACCACGGCAGCCCGCCCATCTGCTTCACGCGTTCGGTGAGCGTAATACCTTCCACGAACTCCGTGGTCATGATCAGTTGACCCTCGAGTTCGGCCGCATTGTAGAAGGTGACTATGTTCGGATGCAGCAACCGGGCATGCACCTTGATCTCGCGCAGGAACCGCTCCACGCCTTCCCGGTCATCGCTCGAATTCGCCGGAAGAACCTTCAGCGCTTCCAGGCGTTGGCTCAGGTGGTTTCGTACTTTATAGGCGACGTCCATGCTGGACGTATCCAGCACATCCAGAAACTCATAGCCGCCGACGGTCCGTCCCAATTCGAAGCTCATGGTCGCGCGCTCCTGTACTCGATTGCACGCTACCATGTGCTTCTAGTACGTACAAGACCATAGGTAGTAGTATGTCACCGTAGTTCTCCGGTATCCTGCGGAGGTGGCCGCCCGGTATCAGGAATTGTCCCGCTTTCCTGCTCTGTTCTGGGGCCGGTCGAGCAATCGACGCCGGCGCTCGAAACTGATTGATTCGTTGGACTATTCCGGCACTTCGAAGAGATAGCCGGTGTGCAATGTTGACCCTTTCCTTTCACCAGATTACAATGAGGTGAGGAAGTGTACTCAGGGCCCATGAGAACCGCCGTGCCACTCAAAACGCGCTACCAGGACATTCTGACTGCCTTGGTTCGTGCCTACATCGACACAGGTGAGCCCGTGGGTTCCCGCACCCTCTCCCAGCGTCGCAGCGACGCTTTGAGCCCGGCCTCCATCCGCAACGTGATGAGCGATTTGGCCGACGAGGGATATCTGTCGCAGCCGCATACGTCTGCCGGACGGGTGCCCACCGAGAAGGCGTTCCGCTATTATGTGGGCTGCCTCACCGCCAGCCGCATGACCGCGGCGGAGTCGGAACGCCTGCGCTCCGAACTGAGCGGCCTCCACTCCGTGGAGGAACGGGTCGGACGGTCGAGCCACATCCTCATGGAGATGACCCACAACGTGGGGATCGCCGCCGCCATTCCGGCCCTGGCCCAGGAACTGGACCAGATCGAACTCGTGCCCCTGAGCGGGGACCGCGTCCTCATGGTCCTGGTCACCCGCGATCACATGGTCCGCAATCGCGTCCTGGCGCTTGAAGAACCCGTCAGCGTGAATGAGCTTACCTCCATCCGCAACTACGTCAATCGGAATTTCAGCGGCTGGCAGTTAGACGCGGCTCGTCAGGAACTGCTCCGCCGCATGGAGGAGGAGCGCGCGCTTTACGATGCCGCGCAACGCAAGTTGCAGCTTCTCTGTCAAAAAGGTCTGCTCCAGTCCGATACTTCCCCTGAAGTGCATATGGAAGGGGCGTCCAACCTGCTGGGGCTCGACCTCCATTTGACCCGCGAAACCATGCGCGAATTGCTGCACGCGCTCGAAGAGAAGAAGCGCCTGATCGATCTGCTGGATCGGTTCCTCGAACTGCCGCTCGGCGAGTTGCAGGTCCATGTCGGCCTGGAGCAGGTCCATCCGGCCATGAAGGACCTGGCCCTCATCGGAATGACCGTCCAGATGGCCAGCGGCCTCCCCGCCAAGGTGGCGGTTCTGGGCCCTATGCGCATGCAGTACGAGCGTGTCATGGCCGCGGTTCTCCAGACCAGCCGGGCGCTCGAAAGCGCCCAATTTTGACCCTTTGGTAAGCTAAGAGCAGTGGACACTCGGAAGCCCGATCCCAATCCCTCGGATGTGTCGCCCGAAGATGGCATGCCCGCCGTCACCGGGGAAGGCCAACTCGCCGCAATCGTCGCGGAACGCGATCAACTCGCGGCTGAAAAGCTCGACCTGCACGACCGGCTGCTGCGCGCCCACGCCGAGTTCGATAACGCCCGCCGACGGTTCGAACGCGAGCGTTCCGAATACCTCCAGTTTGCGTCCATGGATCTGGTGAAGCAGATTCTCCCCGTCCTGGACGATTTCGAGCGGGCCCTTCAGGTGGAGACCAACGACCAGAATTACTCCAAGGGTGTGGGACTGATCTACCAGCGGCTTTTTGAAAACTTGAAAAAGATGGGCCTTGAGCCCATGGATACCGCCGGCCGCCAGTTCGATCCCAACTTGCACCAGGCCGTCGAGCGCGTCCATACCGATAAAGTGGATGACCAGGCCATTTTGGGAGAGTTTCAGAGGGGCTACCACTTTAAGGGCAAACTCCTTCGGCCGGCGATGGTGAAGGTGGCGGTTAAACCATAGCGGATTCCCGTGTCTAAACGAGATTATTACGAAGTCCTCGGCGTCAACCGGGACGCTGGCGAGCAGGAGATCAAGAGCGCTTATCGCAAGATGGCGCTCCAGCATCACCCCGACCGCAATCCCGACGATCCCGCCGCCGAAGAAAAATTCAAAGAAGCATCCGAAGCCTACAGCGTGCTCAGCGACCCCCAGAAGCGCGCCAGCTATGACCGCTTCGGCCACGCCGGCCTGCAAGGCGCCGCCGGCGGCGGATTCAATCCCGAAGCCTTCGCCGACTTTAGCGATATTCTCGGCGACTTCTTCGGCTTTGGCGATCTGTTTGGCGGCGGCCGCCGCCGTACCCGCGCCCAGCGCGGCGAGGATATCCGCTTCGATCTGGAGCTCACCTTCGAAGAAGCCATCGCGGGATTGAGCGCCGACATTCAAGTGCCCCGCATGGAGGGGTGCGGCCGCTGCCGCGGGTCAGGCTCCGAGCCGGGCAGCGGCCCCAGCACCTGCCCCACCTGCCACGGACGCGGCGAAGTCCTCTACCAGCAGAGTTTCATTTCCATCCGCCGGGCCTGCAGCACCTGCAACGGCGCCGGCCAGGTCATCCGCAATCCGTGCAGTCAGTGCCGCGGCCACGGCTACCAACAGGTCCAGAAAAAGCTCAAGGTCAATATCCCCGCCGGCGTGGATGACGGCACCCGCTTGCGCCTGTCCAACGAAGGCCAACCCGGCTCCCAGAACGGTCCCCCCGGCGACCTCTACGTTTTCCTCAAGGTGAAAGAGCACGCCTTCTTCGAGCGCCACGATCAGGACTTGCACTGCAGCATTCCCTTGAACCTCGCCCAGGCCGCGCTGGGCTGCGAGTTGGAAGTGCCGACGCTCGACCAGCCGCACAAGCTCAAGATCCCCGAAGGCACCCAGCCCGGCGCCCAGTTCCGCCTCCGCTCCAAGGGCGTTCCCGCCCTCAATGGCGGCGGCCGCGGCGATCTCTACGTCCACATCGACGTCAAGATTCCGTCCCGCCTCACCCGCGAGCAGCGCAAACTCCTCGAGCAGTTGCGCGAGAGTCTCCCCGTCGACAACGCCCCCGTCGAAAAAGGCTTGTTCGAGAAGGTCAAGCACTACTTTACGTAGTGCGAGCCTGCCGCCCCGTTTGCTCCCCCAGAAATCCCAGCACCGTCCGGCACGCCGTTTCCGGCTGGTCGGTGGTGAACAGGTGGTTGGCCTGCGGAATCAGCACCAGCCGCGCGCCGGGAATGCGCGCCGCAATCAGTTCCCCATTGCCAGGCGGCACCAGCCGGTCGTTCCGGCCGTGGATCACCAGCGTCGGCGCTGCGATCTGGGGCAGCCGGTCGAACGCCTGCCACGCGAAAATGCCCTGCAACTGCGCGCTGTACCCTTGGGGAGAAGGAACCCACGCGCGGCGGCGTTCCAGATCCTCGTCGATCCGCGCCCGCGGCGTGCTGGCGTCGTAGAGAAACGGCACGAAGGCCTTCTCGGCTTCTTCGATGGTCATGGTGCTGCGCGCCTTCAACGCCGCGGTGGCCTCGGGCTCGGCCTTCACGGCGTTCGGCCCGCCCGGCGCCGTGCAGCCCAGAATCAGCGAGAGCACCCGCCCCGGATATTGCAGCGCAAATTCCTGTGCGATCATCCCGCCCATCGAGAGCCCGAAGATGTGCGCTCGCTCCACCCCCGCCGCATCCAGCACTGCCGCCGCATCCGACGCCATCAACGCCATCGGATACGGGCCCGCCGGAACATCGCTCCGCCCTACGCCGCGGTTATCCAGCGCGATGGTCCGGTACTGCGCCGCCAATGCCGGCCGCGTCCGCCACCACAGAGCCGAAGCCGCGCCGATCCCCATGATCAGCAGCAAGGGCGCGCCTCGCCCTTCCTCGTCCCAATAAATCTTCGCTCCCTGGTTCTCTAGGAACGCCATCGCGCTACCCCTGCACCCGCCGCTCTTTGCCTTGCCACAGCTTCTCCCGCAGCTCGCGTTTGAGAATCTTACCGGTCCCCGTCTTGGGCAGCGGCCCTTCCACAAATTCCAGAATGCGCGGTAGCTTGAACTTTCCCAGACGCGTCTGGAGGAAGGCCAGGAGTTCCTCCTGGGTGAGTTTCTGGCCGGGCTTCAACGAGAGGATCGCCGCCGGCACTTCTCCCCACTTCCAATCCGGCGCCGCCACCACCGCGCACTCCAGCACCGCCGGATGCGCCGAGATGGCCTTCTCCACCTCGATCGACGAGATGTTCTCGCCTCCGCTGATGATGATGTCCTTCTGGCGGTCGACAATCTGAATATGGTTCTCGGCATCCCACACCCCCATGTCGCCCGTGTGCAGCCAGCCCCCGGTCAGAGCCGCCCGCGTGGCCTCTGGCTCCTTATAATAGCCATCCATCACCATATCGCCGCGAACCACGACCTCCCCGACGGCCGTCATGTCGCGCGCCACATCGTCCATCTTCAGGTCCACCACGCGGACTTCACAGCCGACAATCGGCCACCCCGCCATCGCCATGTGCCGGATGCGGTCCGTCTCATCCGCGAATTGAATCGTGCTCTTGGGACGCGCGCAAGTCACCACCGGAGACGTCTCCGTCAGCCCGTAGCCGACCGTGGCCGCGCATCCGAACGCGCGCTCCAGAGCGCCGATCAACTCCGGAGACGCCGCTGCGCCTCCCAAGAAAATCTGCTGCAACGTCGACGTGTTGAATTTTCCCAGTTCGGGACAATTGAGCAGAGCGTTGGCCATCGTCGGAACCAGCAGCATGCCGGTAGCGCCTTCGTCCTGGATCAAGCGCAGCACCTGCGCCGGGTCGAACCGCCGCACCATCACCTGCTTGGCGCCGTTCATGGTGGCCACCTGCGGGCGTCCCCATCCGTTGGCATGGAACAGCGGAATGGTGTGCAGGTCGACCGCTGTATCCTCGTGGCTCATGCAAAGCGCCACGGAGAGCGCGTGCAGATAGAGCGTGCGGTGCGAAAGCGCCACGCCTTTGGGCGTGCCGGTGCTCCCGCTCGTGTAGAACAGCTCCGCGGTGTCGTTTTCGTCGAAAGAGAAAACGTCCGGCCGGGCGATTCGTCCCCGGCTGAGCAGCTCTTCATACGTGAAATCGGCTGCGGCCGCTGGGCCATCGATGGCCACGAACCGCTCGATCGTCGGGCACGCCTGCCGCAGCGCTTCCACCAGCGGCGCAAAATCGTTCTCGAAGACCAGCACCCGGGCTTCCGCATGGTTGAGGATGGCCGTCAGTTCCGCCTGCTGCAGCCTCACGTTGAGCGGCATCACGATGCCGCGCATCAGCGGCGCCCCGAAGTAGCCCTCCAGCAGCTGGTTGTTGTTGAAGCTCAGGTAGGCCACCCGGTCGCCCGGACGCGCGCCCTCCGCCAACAGTCCGGCCGCCAGCCGCTCGCAGCGCTCGCCAAATTGCGCATACGTGTAGCGCGAGGACCCCGACACCACGCCCGTCTTGTTGCCATAGAGATCCACCGCGCGATACAGACAGCGGATGGGAGTCAGTGGTACGTGCATGCGAGCCTCCCCGGGGCGAACTAGAATTATGCCACGGTGCGCTCGATGCCCTTAAATCCCGGACGCCACCGTTCGTCCGCCGTCCACCACCAGGGTCTGCCCGGTGATGTAGGACCCGCGGTCGCTGCCCAGTAGCAGCGCCACCTCCGCTACCTCCTCCGGCTTCCCCAGGTGCCCGATTGCCTGGCGGCCCAGCATCTCCGCCAGCCGCGCCTCGTCCTTCCAGTAGTATTCGCTGAGCGTCGTCTGGATCAGCCCTGGCGCGATCGCGTTCACCCGCACCCCGCGCGGTCCCAGTTCCAGCGCGTACGATTTCGTCATCATGATCAAAGCCGCTTTCGTCATGCTGTACAGCATGCCGTGATACTGCGGCCGCAGCCCCGAAATGGAGGCAATGTTGACGATCGAGCCCCAGCCGCGCTTGCACATGCCCGGCGCCACCGCCTGCATCAGCCGGAAGGCGCTCTTCAAATTGATCTCCACCATCTTGTCGAACTTGGCTTCGTCGATCCCGAGCACCGGCTCCTGCGCGATGTTGGTCCCCGCGTTGTTCACCAGGATGTCGATTTTTCCGAACCGCTGCACGGTGGTTTCCACCAGGCGCCGGATATCCTCGGCCCGCCCCACATGGCACGCCAGAGGAAGAACAGCATCGCCGATCTCGGCCGCCGCCCGATCGAGCGATTCCTGCTTGCGCCCGCAGATCACGACGCGCGCGCCCTCCCGCGCAAACACCCGCGCGATCGCCAGCCCGATCCCCCGGCTGGCCCCAGTCACAATCGCAACCCGGTTCTCTAAAAGTGGCATAAGGCTCCTGCCTTGTGCACCGCGCGCCGCGCGGTTCCTGCCGCCCCGCGCCCGCCCTCACGCCTGCGGCGTCTCGACATAATGCGACTTCACCCGCCGCGCCGCTGCCGGGCCCACCACCGCCGCCAGTTGCTCCTCCGTCGCCGCCCGCACCATCTCCGAGTTCCCGAATTCCTTCAGCAGCTTCTGCACGGTTCGCTTGCCCACCCCCGCAATCGCCTCCAGCTCCGACGTCAGCTGCAGCGCGCTCCGCCGCGAGCGGTGGAACGTCACCGCAAAGCGGTGGGCCTCGTCGCGAATCGATTGGATCAGGTGTAGGATCGGCGAGAAACGGTCGAGCACCACCGGCTCCTCCTCCTGGCCGTACACGTAGATGATCTCCTCCCGCTTGGCGATCGATGCCAGCGGTTGATTGATGATCCCCAGCCCTTCCAGCGCACCGGCGGCCGCGTGCAGCTGGCCCAGGCCGCCATCGATCAGCACCAGCCCGGGCAGCGGTTTCTCCTCCTCTTGCAGCCGCGCATAGCGCCGCGCCACCACTTCCCGCATACTGGCGAAATCGTCGTTGCCGATCACCGTCTTGATGATGAATTTGCGGTAATCCGACTTCTTCATCCGGCCTTCTTCCCACACCACCATGCTGGCTACTTTGTCGGTGCCCTGGATGTGCGAAATGTCGAAGCACTCGATGCGCTTCGGCGCCTCGGGCAGGTTCAGCGCGTCCTGCAGCGCCTCCTGGATCGCTTTCGAAGACGGCTTCATCACCCGGAAGCGCGCGTCGAAGCTGTGCTTCGCGTTGGTCTGCACCAAATCGAGCAGCGCCTTCTTCTGCCCCCGCTGCGGCGTGCGGATCTCCACCCGCCGGGCCCTTTTCTCCGAGAGCAGGTCCTCCATCACGTCGCGGTCTTCGAACTCCACCGGCACGTGGATTTCCGCCGGGATATATTGCTGATCCAGGTAGATCTGCAGCAGCAGCGTGGAAAAGAACTCGGGCTCGTCGAAATCCGCCTGGTCTTCCCAGAAGAACTCCCGCCGGTCCACGATCTGCCCGTTCCGCAGATGAAACAGGTTGAGCGCCACCAGCGGCGGCTCGGCGTAGCACGCGAAGATATCCACGTCGTCGCCTTTCGCCGCCGCCATCTTCTGCCGCTCCGCAATCTCGTCCACCGTGGTCAGCAGGTCCCGCAACGACGCCGCTTCCTCGAAACGCGTCTCCTCCGACGCCGCTTCCATCCGCCCGCGCAGCACCCCGGCCAGGTCTCCGTGACGCCCTTCCAGAAACAGTTTGACCTCGCGCACCGCCCCGGCATAAGCCTCGTCCGTCGTCAGACCCTGCACGCACGGCCCCAGGCACCGGTGGATGTGGTATTGCAGACACGGCTTCGGATGGAAGCGCGTGAGATCCACCTTGCACGACGGCACCTTGAAGTGGCGATGGATGAAGTGCACCAGCCGGTGCGCCAGGTTGGCCGGAAAGTACGGACCGAAGTACGTCGAGCCGTCTTTGCGCAGCCGCCGCGTCACGTACACCCGTGGGTATTTCTCAGCCGTCAGCTTGATGTAGGGGTACGTCTTGTCATCGCGCAGCAGGATATTGAAGCGCGGCTTGTATTGCTTGATGAGATTGTTCTCAAGCGCCAGCGCCTCCTTTTCGTTGTCGACCAGGATATAGTCGATGTCCGCCGCTTCCGAAATCAGCCCGCCCGTCTTGGCGTCGGCCAGCTTGTCCTCGGAAAAGTAGCTCCGCACGCGCAGCCGCAGGCTCTTGGCCTTGCCGACGTAGATGACCCGCCCCCCGGCGTCTTTCCACAGATACACCCCGGGCGAAAGCGGTAGTTGCCCAGCCTTGTCTCGGAGCTCCATGGGAGGGAACGCGATACCCTAATTATGTCACGCTCCGGTTTGGCGCTAACTCTCGTTAGCGATGGCGCGGGCTTTTGCAGAATGCGTTTTCGCGACTGGTAACATTGCGTGCAACGCTGCGAAAACGCTTCCCCCAGCTGATCGCTTGCGTGGTACTGTCCGCCCTCGAAATGGCCGCCCAGTCCCCGTCGTGGCTCGCCGTTCAGGCGATCGCGCCCGGAACCGAGATCCGTGTCGCGAGTGCCCGCGTCGTTCGCGGAACGCTCCAGAGCGTGACCGAAGATTCCCTGCTGCTCCGCACCAGTGCGGGCCAGGAAATGTTCGCCCGCCCACAGGTCAAGCGCGTATCCATCCGGGAAAAAGGCCATCGCGGGCGGAACACCCTCATTGGCCTCGGCGTGGGAGCCGGCGTCGGCCTCGTATTCGGCGCGCTGGGCGATGCCAACTGTGGACCCAACTGCACCATGCCTAAGAACTTCGGAAAAGAGGCCTTGCCGCCCGTCTTTGGCGGCGTGGGCGCACTCGTCGGGTTGATCATACCCTCCGGCGGATGGCAGGTGGTCTACAGGCAGTGAGCGCCCGCGGATCGAGGCCACGGAGTCTCCCCGGAAGGAAAGCTATACTCGAATTATGTCACGCTGGGTTTTGGCCTTGCTCCTGGCGGGCGCGGCGGCCGGGTTCGCGGACGATCTAAAAAAGGAACGGCCTCAACCCCCGCCCTCCACCAAAGAAGAAGTTCCTCCGGAAGAAGACGAGTCGCTCTCCGTCAAAGAGTATTCCTTCAACCCGCTCCAGGCCGAAAAAGAAGTGCGCGTCGGCAACTACTATTTCAAAAAGGGCAGCTACCGTGCGGCGGCCTTGCGCTTCCGCGAAGCCACCAAGTGGAATGCCGGCTTAGCGGAGGCTTGGCTGCGCCTGGGCGAGGCCGCCGAAAAACAGAAAGACGACAAGGTGGTCCGCGAGGCCTTCGAAAAGTACCTCGAGTTGTCTCCTGACGCCAAGAACGCCCCCGAAATCCGCAAGAAACTCGACAAACTCAAGTAGCGGCGCAGCCTCCCGGCAGGCCCCCCTCACCGGATCATCTTGAGAATTCCCCAACACGCTAGGCACATCCAGAAGTCCACCGCCAACCCCCAGTCGATCCCGTACAAATGATGTTGCGCCCTCGGCGGCAGAAACCGCCAGGACGCATAATACAGGGCGTTTCCCAACAGGATGGCGATCAGGGACCGCCGGAAATTCGACCAGTCAAACCGCCAGCGAGTCGGCATGTTGCGGTGAAACGGACCAAACTGCTACAATCGTCTTCGTCTTATGGCACAAATCTGCGAAGTGTGTGGCCGCGGGCCGCGGTTCGGGCACCGCATCAGTCACGCCCACAATGTTACCAAGCGCCGCTGGAATCTGAATCTGCAGTCGGTCCGCGCGCTGGTCAACGGCGCTGGCCGCCGTATGCGCGTCTGCACGTCCTGCATCCGCGACGGTAAAGTCAAAAAAGTCGCCTGATTCTCGCCCCCCCGTCCGCCCGGCGTCAAATCCGCGAAAAGGCCATCCCTGCGAAGCTGACCACGCTGCGCTCGTCGATGTTCCATTGCTCGTAGTTCAGCAGCTCACCGCGCGCTCGCGGAGCCGTTTTCAGAAACGTATAGAAGGGCGCGGAGCCGCACCACTTCAGATCGTCCCGGTTTTCCCGCACCAGGTCCCAGAAGCCTCCCGCGTCGGCCGAGTTGATGCGTTCGATGCGCGCGCGGTCGCGGCTGCCCACCTCCGTCATCGTTCCCTGGTCCGCCACCGCTGAAAAATCGTCGTGGTAGCGCGCGCCCATGTGAGCCATGTCCACGCCCAACACCCAGAAGGTTCGGTTCGCTTCGCGCTCGCCCAGTTCTCCCAGCGCGTCGAAGAAACGCTGCACCCGATCGTCCTGCTCGGGAGTGCCGCCTTGCGTGAGGCTCCGCGCAAACGGCCCGCACAAAATCGGCAGGATGCGTACGCCCGGTCCCAGTTGGTGCTGCAGAAAAATCAGCTGTAGCTCCACCGTGTGCTCGAAAGAGTGGCAGTAGTCCTCCATCCGCACGGCCTCGCCGCCGCTCTCCGCCAGCCGGTCCACCAGGCCTTTATCGGTGACCGCTTCGCCCAGCGGCGTGACGAACCGCTTGCGGGTCAGCCCGAAGGTCTCCGGCTCGCCATAGTGCGACGTCGCCAGGATGATAAAGGTTCGCTCCCGGTGCTCCGGCCCCAGCAGCCGGTAGGCCGACCGATACGATTGCCATCCGCCCTCCGGGCTGACGTGCGGCGCCGCGATGCCGAATAGGCCCTCTGAAGCTGCCGCTGGCGAACCATCGCCGTCCAGGTAGCGCGCCATGGCGTCCCGTAGCGCTTCCGGCTCGGCCGGATACGCCGAACCCGCGTGGGCCGGTTCCCGCACCGGGCTCTCCGCGAACTCGCGCCGGCGTTCCTGCTGCATCCGGCTGAAGTTCTCGTCCTCCAAAAACCCCGCCGTGCTCAACGTCTCCACCAGATGCTCTTGGACCTGCCCCACATTCAGGTCCCCGCTCAGCCGCACCAGCGCCTCGCGCAAGTCCAGGTCCGTGTGCCGGCCGTCGAAGCATTCCAGGCAGTTCACCAGCACCGGAGGAATCACCAGCATCGCGTCGGAATAGCGGTACGGATCGCGAATGAACAGCCCCGGATGATCCGGAGACGGAGATGGCATGAAGTCCAGGGTCATGCGCAGGCGGGAGAGAGGCTGGGACAAGCCCTTATCGTATCGCAGGGACGCGCTCGCGGTACTTGCGCAGCAGCTCGTACACCACCACGCCTCCGGCCGTGGCCACGTTGAGAGAATGCTTGCCCCCCAGCATCGGAATGCGCACGTGCGTGTCCGCCGCCGCTGAAAGTTCGGGGCGTATGCCTTCCACCTCGTGCCCGAAGATCAGACACACCGGGAATCGCGGCCTCCAGTCGAACAGGTCCACCGCGTGGACCGCCGTTTCCACCGCCGCGATCTCATGCCCCCTCCCGCGCATGGCTTCCACCACCGGTGCCGCCTCCGCGGCGTGTTCCCACGCCACCGCCTCTTCGGCCCCCAGCGCGGTCTTGCTCAGCGCCCGCTGCGGCGGATGCCCGGTGATCCCGCACAAATAGAGTTTTTCCACGTGCGCCGCATCGGCCGTTCGGAAAAACGCTCCCACGTTGTACAGGCTCCGCACATTGTCCAGCAGAATCGACACCGGTAGCCGCAGACCGTCGTAAACGGCCCCGGCCTGCGTAGCGCAAAAGGGAAGACGGTCCATAGGTTCGGCGAATTCTCAGCATAAGACAGCCGGGGCGGCCGGCGCGGGATGTTACACTGAGGACTCGTTGCTATGCTGTCCATCGTCATTCCGATTCACAATGAAGAGCATTCTCTGCTGCCCCTCTACGACCGGTTGACGGCCGTGCTCGAAGGGCTGCAGAAGCCTTACGAGATTCTCTTCGTCGACGACGCCTCCACCGACCGGAGTTTCGAGTTGCTCGCCAACCTGGTCGAGACCGACGCCCACCTCAAGGTCATCCGGTTACGCCGCAACTTTGGGCAGACCGCGGCCCTGTCCGCCGGCTTTCACGAATCTAAGGGCGAAGTCATCGTGGCCATGGACGGCGACCTGCAGCACGCCCCGGAAGATATTCCCGCCCTGCTCCTCGGCATCGAGCGCGGCTACGACATCGCCAGCGGCTGGCGCAAGGAGCGCGTCGACAACGCCATCAGCCGCAAGCTCCCCTCGCGCATCGCCAACTGGCTCATGTCCAAGGCCTCGGGGGTGAAGCTCCGCGATTTTGGAACCACCTTCAAAGCCTACCGCGCCGAAGTGTTGAAGGACATCAATCTCTACGGCGAGTTGCACCGATTCATCCCCGCCTTGGCCAGCTACTACGGCGCGCGCGTCATCGAAGTGCCCATCCGCAACACCCTGCGCGTGAATGGCGGGTCGCATTACGGCATCGGCCGCACCTTCCGCGTGCTGTTCGATATCCTCACCGTCAAGTTTTTGCTGAAATACCTCACCCGCCCGATGCACTTCTTCGGGCCCCTGGGCCTGCTGGGCACGGTGAGCGGCGGCGCCATCATGGCCTATCTCGCCGTCAAAAAATTGCTCGGCTTTGAGATCGTCCTCGAACACGGTCCGCTGATGATCGCCGGCGGACTGCTGCTCTTGGGCGGCATGATGATGTTCAGCACCGGCCTTATCGGCGAGTTGATCATGCGGACTTATTTCGAGAGCCAGGACCGCCGCATCTACGCCGTTCGCGAAATCCTCACCCGCAAGCAGCGCGGCGTCGCCGGCGGCGCCCGCTAATCCGCGCGGGTAGCGGCCGCTGCCACCGGCAACGGCCGTCGTGTTCTAAGTTGCTACCCTACTGGGTTACGGACTGGCGCCTGCGCCACTTGGCCGACAAGGCGCCGAACGCGAGGAGCGCCGCCAGCATTCCGAAATCGCCCGGCTCCGGCACCGAGCTGCCGTTGAACGTCACCGCCGGATCGTAACCCGTCCAGTCATTGGCATCCAATCGAAACGTCCCCACGCCCCCGGCCCCGCCGTCTCCATAGAACGGTCCGTAGCTGGTGTTCCAGTACGCGGAATTGGCCATCAAATCGCTGCCGGTCGACGGGGTCACCGAAGTGCTGCCATCCCCCATCAGCCCGAAGTTGAGCGAGTCGTACGGACCCGCGACATGGGTCGGATTGGCGCCGTAATCGGTCGTGTTAAATGCCAGGCCGTAAATGAACTGGCCGGGCGCCGACACGCCGCTCAAGTCGAACGTCACCACCTGCGCCAGCCCGTTATAGCAAGTTCCGTCGCCGCCCAGATAACCCGTGCCGCATCCGGCACTCGCCTCGGGCCGCCACTGAATGAAGGCGTTCGTGGTCACGCTGTCAAACAAACTTCCCACCGTATTGCCAGCCCCCACGTTGTACAGGTTCAGGGTGAGCGGCACATAGAACCCCGCGGAGGTCCCCAGGGTTTCGTACGTCGATTCCAACGCCCAGTTGCTCATCAGCACGTCCGCCGATGTCAACGTCGCGGCGCTGCCGCCGGCGAGTTGGATCCCTTGACCGAATTCCGCGGTGGAGGTCGCCTCGTATCCGAGGCTCGGCACGTTTGGCGGTACCGGGCTCGGCATGCTGCTGTACAAAACATCGGCCATGCCCGGCCCTGCCAAGGCCGCCGTCAGCGCTACAAGCAGACACACACTTTTTGACATCGGAGTATTCCTTTGTTTGACCACCAATCGGCGCTCACTGACTCTTCAGCCTGGGAGTTTCGGCAGCGAATCCGTCGCTCCGGCCGGCCTTCGACAGACGAGTAGGGAGTCCTCCGACTGGAGAAGCCTTGACCCGTCCGAACGATCCAATTCCAATATGGTCTAAGCCTACGCTCAGCAGCCCGGAAACGACAGACCGAAAGTACTCCTGAGGGTATAGCACTTCAACCCGACATGCCCGCTGGCCCCCTGTTCGCGGGCCCTCGCATCGAGGCCTTCCAGTGCCGCTCCGCTCCTTCCACCCGGGGTTATCCTTCGGCAGTTAACCAATTTGTGCCTTGCTCCCACGGCGATCCCGGCCTAGTATCAGGCCAGGATTCCATGGGACTGAGCCAACGAAGCACGCAGACTCGGAGCCGGCGCGTCGTGCCGCCCGCCCATCCCGTCAACCAGGCTTTCGAAAACAAGGCGGGACGGTACCAACTCGCTCGCGTGGAAGCCGAAATGGTCTATTACACGTTCACCAACCACCACGGCCAGCAGACCCAAGCCGTCATGCCCTTGGTGACTTGGCGTCGTTTGCAGGAACGTGTGCAAACCACCTCCGATCCTCCCAAGGTGGTCGTCTGTTGAGAGAAGTCATGCGTTTCCGCGTCAGTGGGGATCCTAACTTTCAGATACAGCCAAACGGCAACCGGCGTTCTCCGGGTGGTCCCGTGAGCCGGATGGTGCGCCTGGCGATCCTCGCAATCGTGGCTGCCGCGCCTGGTTTCGCCGATCAACCCGCCGAGGCTGCCGCCGCATCCCGGCGCAATTCCGCCACCCGGTCCATGACTCTGCCCGGTAGCACCGGCATCTCCGCCGAATCGCCGGCCAGTGCCTCCTCTAAAATCGCAGCGGAGCCTGAGTCGAACGGCTCTCTACGCGCTCCCGGAACCGTGGCCGCCGGCGTGTCCCTCCCTCCCACCGCCGGCGAGGGCGAAGCCTCCCAGCACTATCGCGCCGCCATCCTCGCCTTGAAAGACGAGAACCTGGCCATCGCCGCCGATGAGATGAATGAGGCGGCGCGGCTGTCGCCCGCCGATGCCCTCGTCCTCTACGGTTTGGCGGTGGTCGAATCCCGCAACCAGCAGCCTGAGAAAGCCCTGCCCGCGATCGAAAAGTCGATGCAGTTAGGGCTGCCCGAGAAGGAATCCGCCCGCGCCGATGATTTGATCGCCTCCATCCGATACGCCATTCGCAAGAATGAAGCCGAACAAAAGCGAGTCACTCCCACCAAGCTCTGGGGCAGTTACGACGTGCCGTTCGACGATCCCGTCCAGGATACCGAGACCCTCCCCGGCCACACGCTCTTCAAAACGCGCCTGCCCGTGTCGCGGGAAATGTTTCTCTGGCAGATCGACGGCAACTCCAACATCCGCGGCCACTGGCTCGAGAAAAACACCTATACCGAGCAGATCAGCTACATCAGTTCCAAGCGGCGCGATCCGGAACCCAAGGTTTCCACCGAGGAGCACTGGTGGATTGTCTCCATCCTGATCAATCCTGACGGATCGCTCGATGGCAGCCGCATCGAAACCTGTTTCCGGCACCCTGCGGCTCCGTGCGAGCACGACGATCCGCAACGTGGAAAAATCATCACCTTCAAAGGCCGCGTCGAGCCGAATGGCGACCTGACCATCGTCCAGGATGGCTCCAAAGGCGAGATGGCCTTGCACATGAAATCGCGCGTCACCAGCTTGCCCCCCTCCGGCGTCGGCATTCACGTCGACTGAGTCCCTCACTGCTCCCACAGCGCGCGCCGCGATTTGCGGCCGGTCCCGTCGCGGAGGATGTCCGGGACCGGCCTGGCTGTGGGTGGGCCTCAGACAGTCACATACATCGTGCTGCCTTGACGGTTCACCAGCAGGAGAGTTTCGTCTTTCGAACTCCCCATAGCGCGCTCGAAATCCGAGGTGGTTCGGATTGGTTGCCGGTTGACTTGCTGAATCACGTCGCCGCGCCGGAGTCCCGAGTCCGCGGCCGGGCTCGACGGGCTGATGCCCGTCACCACCACGCCGGCGGTGTTCGTGGGCACGCCCAGTTGCTGCGCCATTTCCGCATCCATGTTCTCTACGGAGACGCCGGAAAGGGAGCTCTTCGAGCTGTTGGTGTCATTCTGCAAGCTGGCTTCTTTCACGGGCAGTTCCGCCAGGTTCACCGACATCTCGTGCTCGGCGCCGTTGCGCAACACCTTGAGGCTGACGCTGGCGTCGGGATGCATCATCGAAATGCTCATGCGCAGTTGATTGCTGTCCCTCACCGGCTTGCCGTTCAGCTCCAGAATGATATCCCCCCTCTGCAGCCCGCTGCGGGCCGCCGGGCTGTTGGGCGTGACATCGCCTACCAGCGCGCCACCTGGTTCCTTTTCTCCGAACGCCTTCGCCATCGCCGGAGTCACGTCCTGCGGCAGGATTCCCAGATACGCCCGCGTGACTTTCCCGTTCTTGACGATCTCCTCCATCACCGTCCGTGCCAGGTTCACCGGCACCGCGAATCCGATGCCCTGATTGCCTTCCGATCCGTGAGCGATGATGGCCGTGTTGATCCCCACCAATTCCCCGCGGTCATTGACCAGCGCTCCCCCCGAGTTGCCGGGGTTGATCGGTGCATCGGTCTGGATGAAGTCTTCGTAGTCTTCAATCCCCAGGCCCGTGCGGCCGGTCGCGCTCACGATCCCCATGGTCACCGTCTGTCCCACGCCGAACGGGTCGCCCACCGCCAGCGCGTAGTCGCCAATCTGCACTTTCGAAGAATCTCCGATGGTGATCGAAGGCAGCTCGGTCGCATCGATTTTCACCACCGCAATGTCCGTTTTGGGATCGGTGCCAATCACCTTGGCTTTCAATTCCCGTTTGTCGGAGAGCGTCACCCGGATATCGCTCGCTCCATCCACTACGTGGTTATTCGTCAAAATGTAGCCGTTCGGACTCACAATCACTCCCGATCCCAGGCCTTGCTCGCGCTGTTCGCGAGGCATGTTGAAACGCCCGCTCGAATCGTCGCCGAAGAACTGGCGGAAGAGCGGGTCGTTCGGCAACTGCCCGGAAAATCCGGTTGGCGTCTGGACTACTTTCGATGACGAAATGTTGACTACCGCCGGCAGCACTCTCTTCACCACCGGGGCGAACCCGATCCGGCTCGGTGCTTCATTTCCATCGGCCAGCTTGAGGGTGACCGCCGGATTCGCGCCTCCGGCCAGCGTGGCTCCCACGACGCTGAGCCCGCCCAGCCCCAAGGCCAACACCACCCCCATCGCCACTGCCTTGGGCTTCAACCAGGAAATCTGCTGATTCATAGATCCTCCACGTAACGGAATAGTCTTGGGGTCCACAACTCTTCAGCGCTGTCCGCTAAGTGTGGCCCCGCTTACATGGACGCGCCGGCAGCCAATCCGTTTGTACTGACTGGACAGTAGTCGCCCTACAGGCGAATTGGTATGCTGCCAGGCCGGCGGAACCGTGGCGCTCGCCCCTGCATCGAATCCATTAGGAAGCTTGGGAGGTCCGTATGAGCCTTGGTGGCGCCTGGAGTTTTCCTGAATCCTGTGGGATATCCCGATCCGGGACCGGGCCCGATCGCTGGAAGCTGATCCTCCCCGCGGCTTTCGCACTGACGACTGTGCTGCTCGTCGGCCTCGTTGGCTTCGGTCAACCGGACGGACCTCTACGATAAATACGGCGTGGACCGCTTCACCCTGAATGATCGCGGCTACCTCGCCCATGTCCATCCACTCCAGCTATGGCCGTTGTATTTTCGCCAGGCTCATCTCCACGCAACCTGCGCCGGAGATCAAAAGAGGCTATTCTGGCACCGCTTGCGTACGCGCACCGCTCGCTACTCCTTTCGAAGCAAGGGGCCCGTATTGAGCCGCGACCGCCAGGGAGCGGAGCGCCTCTATCCCACAGTGTAGAATTGGTACGAACCGCATGCCCCTCTCCGCCGGAACGCGCCTGGGCCCCTACGAGATCGTCGCCCCCATCGGCGCGGGCGGCATGGGCGAGGTGTACCGTGCCCGCGATTCCCGCCTCGCTGGCGAAGTCGCCATCAAGGTTTCCGCCGAGCGTTTCAGCGAGCGCTTCGAAAAAGCCCACGCCATCGCGTCCCTCAACCATCCCAACATCTGCACGCTGCACGACGTCGGCCCCAATTACCTGGTGATGGAACTGGTCGAAGGTCCGACGCTCGCCGACCGCACGGCGCTCGGCAAAATCCCGCTCGCTGAGACCCTCGCCATCGCCCGCCAGATCGCCGATGCGCTCGAAGCCGCGCACGAATAGAACCTCGTCCATCGCGACCTCAAGCCCCCAACATCAAGGTCAAGCCCGACGGCACGGTCAAGGTTCTGGATTTCCGTCGCGGCGGTTGTGGTCGGCGTGGGAAGCATGGCCTTTGGTCCACGACCATGTGGTTCTGTGCCGCTCCACTGGTTCGTCGAGCGCCTTCCACAGGTCCTGATGGATGACCGGTTTCTGGGCCGCCGTTATCCAGCCTTTGTGCTTCCAGCCGATCCTTGCGCGAATCCGTACTGCATCCACCGTTTGTCCGTGCCTCTGTCGAGAGGGAAATCCCTCATCCAGCCGCTCATTCGTGTGCGGCTAGACTTCGGGTCAATTGAATCTGAAAAAACGAATTGACTTCTTTCCAGGCAGCGCGCATGATTTTCGAAGAGTGCGTGGGCGCAACGTTCGTCGCCCGCGAAGAACCGTCACGCGTGCGGACGGAAATGGATCGTGGGCGACGCTTCAGCGAGGTTTGCGCTTCGCATCCCAGGGACGATCTTTTCGCCGCGACGGTCAGCACGCATCCATCATTTGGGTCCCCCGCGCCGGAACTAGCGGCAACATTCAGCGCAGTCGAGAGGAGAGCATTGCATGAACATCCGGAGAGTTCTATTCGTTTTCGTCGCAGCCACGGGGCTGGCCGGCTTCACACCCATCGCTGGAAGCCGCGCCCATCGAGGCTCGTCGGTATCTCCCTTCCTGAAGGTTGGGGCGAAAGCCATGCCGAGCAGCGCCATCGGTCCGAGCTACGGCCTGTTCACTTGCCAGGTGGGATTGACGCCCGGCGTGGCCTGTTACGACCCGTTCCAGATCCGCCACGCCTATCACATCGATACTCTGATCAACGCGGGCCTCACCGGGAAGGGAAAGACCATTGTCATCATCGACGCGTTCCAATCGCCCAACATGCAGCTCGAGCTGAACACGTATGACGCCTTTTATGGTCTTCCCGGGCTGAACGGGCTGGGCGGCGCGGCCGATCCTGCGCTCGGCACGTTCACCCAGATCGCGCCCGATGGGTTGACCCCCTTCGACCCGACCAATGGCGACATGATTGGCTGGGCGCAGGAAATCTCGCTTGACGTCACCTGGGCTCACGCCATCGCCCCCGGCGCCAATATCGTCCTGGTGCTGGCCAAGTCCGACCAGGACGCCGATATCTTGAGCGCCACCAAGTATGCGGTGGATCACCGGCTCGGTGATGTCGTTTCGCAGAGTTTCGGCGAAAACGAGAGCTGCATGGACCCGGCCCTGCTCTCCAAGCAGCACCTGTTGTTCTCCGAAGCCACGCTCAAAGGCATGACGCTGTTGGCCTCCTCCGGCGATTTTGGCTCGGCCCAGCCGTCGTGCGACGGCACGTCTTTGGTGCAAGCCGTCTCCTCTCCCGCCAGCGACCCGCTGGTGACCGCCGTCGGCGGTACCGAACTGCACGCCGCCGATTATTGTCTGATAGCCCTCGGGTGCGACCCCACGGCCAACCCGGCGCCCGGAACCTACCAGGGCGAGATCGCGTGGAATGAAGGCGACCCCATCGATGGCGCCACCGGCGGCGCATTCAGTGTCTTGTTCGACCAGCCGTTCTATCAGCGCGGCACCGTCCCCGGTAAGCGTTTGGGCGTGCCGGACGT
Source organism: Terriglobia bacterium (assembly GCA_020073145.1). GTDB lineage: Bacteria > Acidobacteriota > Terriglobia > Bryobacterales > Bryobacteraceae > PSRJ01. The sequence goes on along the minus strand of JAIQFS010000001.1, from coordinate 208,507 downwards.
TTCTTACAGCGCCGCCGTCAACCACGGGCTGCTCACCTTTCTGGACATCCCCGGGATTCCGGTCGGCTTCTACCTGTTCGGCGGCACCAGCGCCGGCTCGCCTCAATGGGCCGCGCTGGTGGCGATTGCCGATCAAAAAACCGTGTTCGACCTCGGGTTCATCAATGCCGCGCTCTACCGCGTCGGCCAGAAGCACTATTCGGCCTCGTTCTTCGACGTCACCAGCGGCAACAACGCGCTCTTTGTACCCGGCTTCGCGGCCGGACCGGGATGGGACGCCACCACCGGCCTCGGCTCTCCGGTCACCGACCAGCTCATCAGCAATGTAATTCGGTACGAGTCGCCGGCCGACGGCCTCATCGAGATCGCCGAGTCGCTGCTGCATTCGCTGAACCTGCCGCAGGGCCGCGGACATATGGGCCCGCACTAACCCTGTTGGCGAACCCGCGCGAAACGGTGGTTCCTTGCGCCGGCCGCCCTTCCCCTGGGCGCCGGCGCTTTCGCGTGTTCTGTGGCGTGCCACCTGCTCGTCGAGCGCCTTCCACAAATCCTGCAGCGACCCGCTGACCAACGCTCCCGGTGCTTAAATCGGCGAGGCGGAAATCATCCGCAAGCGCTTGAAACCGCACAAGGCCAAGGAGTTCGGGGTTCGGCCATGGTCTTCGTTCTCCGAACCAAACGGTAAACTAATCTTTCATGAAGAAAATCGGCTTCCTCTCCTTCGGTCATTGGACACCTTCTCCGCAGTCACAAACGCAGTCGGCCGCGGACGCATTGCTGCAGTCCATCGATCTCGCCGTTGAGGCCGAGCGCCTGGGCATGGACGGCGCCTACTTTCGGGTCCATCACTTTGCCCGGCAACTGGCGTCGCCGTTCCCGCTGCTTGCCGCGGTCGGAGCCAGGACGCGACGGATTGAAATCGGCACCGCCGTCATTGACATGCGGTATGAGAACCCGCATTACATGGCGGAGGATGCCGGCGCGGCCGATCTCCTCGCGGGCGGCCGTCTCCAGTTGGGAATCAGCCGCGGTTCCCCCGAGCAGGTGATCGAGGGGTGGCGCTATTTTGGGCACCTGCCGAAACAAGGCGAGGACGATGCGAGCATGGGCCGCCGGCGCGCCGAAGAATTTCTCCAACTCCTGAGCGGCCAGGGCTTTGCGCAGCCGAACCCGCGTCCCATGTTTCCCAATCCGCCCGGGCTGCTGCGTCTGGAGCCGCACTCCGAAGGATTGCGCGATCGCATCTGGTGGGGCGCGGCGACCAACGCCACTGCTGCCTGGGCCGCCAGGCTCGGCATGCACATGCAGTCCTCCACCCTGAAATTCGACGAGACCGGCGAGCCGTTCCACGTCCAACAAGCCGCGCAAATTCGCGCCTTCCATGCCGCCTGGAAGGAGGCCGGCCACGCTCGGTCGCCGCGAACGTCCGTGAGCCGCAGTATCTTTCCGTTGCTCGACGACCGCGATCGCTTGTATTTCGGACGAGGCGGCAAAGAAGACGACCAGATCGGCATTCTGGACAACACACGAGCGATCTTCGGCCGTGGCTATGCCGCGGAGCCGGACAGTTTGATCGAACAGCTCAAGAAAGACGAAGCGATCGCGGCGGCCGACACGCTCTTGCTCACCGTCCCGAACCAACTCGGCGTCGCCTACAATGCGCATGTCATGGAGGCCATTCTCGCCATGGTCGCCCCCGCGCTCGGCTGGCGCTGAGGGGCCGAGGCAGTTTGTGAGTTTCCGGCTGACGTGGGTGAATGGGCGAGGCCGCGACCACCTTCACCTGGACCTGGTCCGGGATGTTTGCAGGGGCGGTATCGCGTCACGGAACTCCTGCGTCGTCCGGCATTGGACAAGCAGCAAGACGGATTGCTCGGTCCCTTCTTCTTGTTGCACTCGTTCGTAAGCTTCGTAAATCGGCGATAAATCAGTCCGGCCGGGGACAAAGGGCGCGAACACTTTTCTGTACTCGGGGAGAGCGTCGATTGCCTCCTGGATGAGATTGGGTTCGATTCTGACGATCAGCGCAGTCTCTCCCCGCCGCCGTTGTGAGGCGACTGCGTCGAGGATCGCTTTGCTTGTGTTTTTGGCTTTCAATGGATTTTCTCTTCCTTTCAGTTCTTTCAGCCGGTTTCGCCGCCGGCACCGATCCCTCGACGGGTTCGGCCTCAACGGAGTCTGGAATCGTGACCAGATCGTGGGGTCAAGGGGTCTCCAATTTGGAGTTTCTTGGATCATCGCAATCCCTTTCTCATGCGAAAGCGGAGCCCGCCTCGCACGTTGCCTTTCACATTCAAATTTTGAAGATTGTTTCAGGGCCGGAAGGAATTACGCCTCGGCGGCAACCGGGACCGTGAGACGCTCGGAACTGGCGCATCTCACCCTTCGACTCTAGTGGACAGGCGACAAAAATGTCAGAGTGGGTGCACCCTTCCCGAGAGTCGAGGCACCTCCCGTCGATCCCCTTGGGGCCGGTGACAGACTGTGATAGTTTTTTCAACCCTTTGAGAGGTAATGACTTATCACAGAGTCCGCCCATTCCGGAAGCCCGCCTTCTTTCACCTCAGGGTCATAATGGAATCGCATGGAGGGTTCCCGGTGGGACGGCCAAAACGAAGCGCTGCGGCAATCTCAGCCGCCGGACTGCCTCGTTTGCAATCCAGTTCCGTTCGAAACGCGAGGAGAAATTGCCGGCCCGCGGAGTTGGGCGACGCCGCCCCAGGGTGCCGTCCATCGAGACGCGAACGTACTCTCGAAAGGATCCTTTCGGAAGGTAAGGGGTAACTCCTTTCGATGCAATCGGCGTTTCTCAAAGTCCGAAAGGATCCAATCGGACACCGCACCGGTCGCGCTACTGCGCCCCCCGGTCCTGCTCCCGCGCCGCGCGCGTCGCCATCTCGTCGCAGCGGTTGTTGTCGGCGTGCGAGGCGTGGCCCTTCGTCCACGACCACGTGGTTCGGTGGCGTGCCACCTGTTCGTCGAGCGCTTTCCACAGGTCCTGATTGATGACGGGTTTCTTCGCTGCCGTCAGCCAGCCCTTCCGCTTCCAGCCGTGAATCCATGTGGTGATCCCGTTCTTCAAGTACTCGGAATCGGTCACCACCTCGACTTCGCAGTCTTCCTTGAGGGCGCGCAGGCCTTCGATCGCCGCCATCAGCTCCATGCGGTTGTTGGTGGTGTGCGGCTCCGATCCCCACACCTCCTTCTTGGTGCCGTTGTAGCGCAGGATGCAGGCCCAGCCGCCGGGCCCGGGATTGCCCAGGCACGCGCCATCGGTGATGAGATGGACTTTCTTCACGAGACGTGTTTAGGAAGCCAGCGCCGGCTCGGCGACCTGGAAGAATTCGTCGACCAGGCCGAGAATCGCCGCCGCCTCGTGCACGTGATAGATCCGCTCGCGCAGCCGCGCACCATTCCGCACCCCGTGCGTGAAGTAGGTGGCGAACTGCTTCATCTTGCCGACCGTGTCTTTTTCGTCGCGCTCAATCAGCATGGCGTAATACTGCCGCATCATCTCGTAGCGGTCGCGCTGCGTGGGTTGGTCGTACGCGCCAGTCTCCAGATACTGTTGAATCTGCCGGAAGATCCACGGATTCGACGAAGCCGTGCGGCCGATCATGACGGCGTCGCAGCCGGTCTCGCGCACCATGCGCACCGCGTCCTCGGGCGTGACGATGTCCCCGTTCCCGATCACCGGAATCTTCACCGCCGCCTTGACTTCGGCGATCCGCGACCAGTCGGCCCTGCCGCTGTACCCCTGCTCGCGCGTGCGCGGATGCAGCGCCACGGCCTGCAGTCCGCAGTCCTCGGCCAGTTGCGCCATCCGCACCGTCACCAGCTCGGAATCGTTCCATCCCGCGCGGTATTTCATCGTGAACGGAATGCCGATGGCTTGCCGCACCTCGCGCAGCAGCCGCTCCACCAGCGGCAGATCGCGCAGCAGCCCCGACCCGCCGTTGCACTTCACTACTTTATTGACCGGGCACCCGAAGTTGAGGTCCAGGATGTCGAACCCCAGGTCCTGGCAGACGCGCGCAGCGTCGGCCATCACCCCCGGATCGGACCCGAATAGCTGCGCCGAAATCGGATGCTCTTCCGGCTCAAATCCGAGATACTTGAGCGTCTTGGTCGGCTTTCGCGCCCCCAAGGAGGCCCGCACCCCATGCGAGCTCGTGAACTCCGTCATGATGAGCCCGCACCCGCCTAAGTTCCGGATAAACCTCCGGAATACGGTGTCGGTGACGCCCGCCATGGGCGCCAGCACCGTGGCCGGGGCGATCCGGACGCCGCCAATCCGCAACTCGGTCGGAAACTGCTCCATGGGCTGTTCTTAGTTGATTTTAACGGTTCTCGAGGGAGAAACGAAACGGCGGCACAGAGCGTCTCAGGGGTTTGAGGAGAAAAAGCGCATGAAAGGGTGGCAGATTGGTCTTCTGGTGGCGGTCGCCGCCGTGGGCGGCGCGCTGGTCATGAAGGTGACGCAGCCCTCCCAACCGGCCGCGCCTGCGCCGGTAGTCGCACAGCACCAGACGCCTGCTCCGAATCAGACACAAGCGCCTGCGGCGGCGGTGCAGCCGGCCCCCGCCGAGCCGGAAGCCAAGCCCGTTCCGGTGATCGAACACAAAACGAAGCCAAAACCGGTGCGCCATCCCCAGGAAAGCCAGCCGGGGCCTGTAGCCGTCGCGCCGGCCGCCCCCCCGCCCGCCGTGGTCCCGCCAGCGCCCCAGCCGGTTGCTGAAGTTCCTCCGCCCGCGCGCCCCGAACCGGAGAGCGCGCCACCCCCTCCGCCGCCTCCGCCTCAGGTGACGCTGAACGCCGGAATGTCGATTCCGGTGCGCCTGATCGACGGCCTGTCCACCGAGCGCAATAACTCCGGCGATCTCTTCACCGGCTCGCTCGATCAACCCCTGGTGGTGGATGGCCTGGTGATTGCGGAGCGCGGCGCGCGGGTGGAGGGCCGGGTGGTTCTGTCCGACCGCGGCGGAAAAGTCAAAGGCGTGTCCTCGTTGGTGGTCGATCTCACCCGCATCCACCTCTCGGATGGTCAGACCATTTCCGTCCAGACCGAGAACTTCGAAAAACAAGCTGAGGCTTCCAAGAAAGAGGACGCCGCCAAGGTGGGCGCAGGAGCCGCCATCGGCGCCATCATCGGGGCGATCGCCGGAGGCGGCAAGGGCGCCGCGGTCGGAGCCGGTGTCGGCGGCGGAGCCGGCGCGGGAGACGTATTGCTCACGCGCGGCAAACCGGCCACGCTGCCTTCCGAAACCCGCATCACCTTCCGCTTGAGCGCTCCCATTACCGTGACCGAGCGGCAGCAGTAGCCCTCGGCCCCGCGGTCACTGGCCCAGCTCGGTGGTGTCCAGCAGCTGGCCATCCGGGGTCTTCGCTTCGACGCGCGCCTTCTTCCCGTCGACTTCGACCACCACGAAGTTCTCCGTGCTGGCCACCTTCTGCGTGATTCCCGGCGGCGGCACATCGACATCGTAGAGCGGCGCTCCTCCACCGCCGGTGATGAAGTAGTGAACTCCGTTCTTCACGTAATGCTGGTAGTTGTGATCGTGGCCGAAGAAGCCGGCGGACACCTTGTATTTCTCGAACATCGGTTCGAGCGCCGTCATGTGCGGGTTGTCTCCCTGGCGGCGCTTCACCGCGGTCATCGGAGGGTGGTGCGCGAACAGGAAACGGAAATCGGCTTTTTGCGATCCGCGCAGATCTTCTTCCAGCCAATGCGTCTCTTCTTGCCAGAACGAGTCCTGTTCGGCTTTGGTCGCGCGGGCGTTGGCGATGTCGCTGTCGATCACGATGAAATGGGCGCTCCCCCAATCGAACGAGTAATAGGGCTTGGCATCCAGCAGGTCGAAATAGTTCCTGGCATTGCGTTCGTGGTTGCCTAAGGAGGGAAAGAAGGCGGTCTTGCGCAGCAGTTCGCGTTCCGCATCGAAGAAGATGGGCCACAAGGAAGCATCGTCGCCGTTCGCCACCAGGTCCCCGGTGTGCATGACGAAATCGGGGTTGGCATACTTCAGAATTCCGGCAATCACGGTGCGGTGCACGTCGTGGCGCGTGCGCGTATCCCCGTACACCACAAACTGAAACCGGGAGGCATCGGCGGGAGGCGTTCGGAATGAGCCCTTTCCGGCTTCCCCAGGAAAGGCCTGGTAGTAGTAGGTGATTCCCCGTTTCAGGCCGACGAAGGTGGTCTTCTCCGCCCGCAGAGCCGGCGCCGTCTTATCCGCCTGCCCTGGTTCGGTGCCGAGCGAGGCCTCGCCGGTCTGGACCACCCACATCACCGTCGCCGAGCGCGGCCCCACATTGACCGCGTACGGGCCGCCGACCACTTTTTCTCCGGCAGCCGCCTGCGCGGACGGGGGCCGCGTCAGTTGATTCGACAACCAAAGTGCGGCTGCCAGCATCGGCACGGCCGCGATCCAGCGAAGCGCTCGTCTCGTCACGCGATCTCTCCAGTTTGGGTTATACCAGCATCCCCCGGATTCCGTTTCGCTTTCATGAAGACCCGGCTACGGATCCAAGACCGCAGAGTATGAAAACATCCCAAAGCCGCCACACTACACTCCTCTCACGTTCCCGTCATCCGTCCGTCATCGGCCCGCAATGGAAACCGGCTACGATTTCGCTGTCCCTTTCCAAATTCATCAGTGAGGTTTGCCATGCGACGACTTGTGACGGCCCTTTGTGTACTTGGACTGCCCTTATTGGCCCAGGACCGCGCCGCGATCAACGGAGCCGTGACCGATCCCGCCGGAGCACTCGTACCCGGCGCCGCCGCCGAGCTGAGATCCGACGCCACCGGATTCCATCGCACGGCGCTAACCAACGAAAAAGGCCTCTATGAAATCACCGGGCTTCCGGTGGGCGCTTACTCGATTACGATTTCGAAGACCGGGTTCCGCCCGACGGCCGTGAGCGGCATCGATCTGCAATTCGGCGAGACCCGGACGCTCGATACCCGGCTGGAGGTGGGAGGCGACGCGCAGACCGTGCAGGTCACGGCCACGGCCGAATCGCTCAACCGCACCAATGCCGAGGTGGGAGGCGTGATCGAGTCCGCGCAGATCAAGGAGATCCCGGTCAGCGGCCGCAACTGGGCCAGCCTGATGATGCTGGTGCCGGGTGCTATCGATTACGGCGATGGCGCGCAACGTTCCATTCAGTTTTCCGGCCACTCTCTCGACGATAGCAATTTCACGTTCGACGGCATCGACACCAGCGGCGTGCAAGAGCAGACCCAGAAGGCCGACACGCGCCTCAACATCGCCCTCGACTCGATTTCCGAATTCCGGGTCAGCACCGCCAACTACACCGCCGAAAGCGGGGCCGCCGGCGGCGTGCAAGTGAACGTGGTATCGAAGACCGGCACCAACGAGTTTCACGGCAGCACGTTTTACGCGGTCCGCAACGACGCCCTCGACGCCCGCTCGTCCTTCGATGGCGCTACGCTCCCTGACTTCACGTTGAACCAGTTCGGCGCCAGTTTCGGCGGGCCGGTGGTGAAGAACAAAGCGTTCTTTTATGCGAACTACGAGGGGCTGCGCCAAAGCCTCGGCCAGACCTTTACGAACATCGTCCCCAATGCCGCCTTGCGGGCGCAGGTGGCCGCGCAGTCTCCGGTGCTGAAGCCGATCATCGACGCGTATCCAACTGGGCAAACGCCGCTGGATGCCTTCACCGATGAAGTGAGGACCGTCACGTCCGACACCATCCGCGAAGACGCCGGCATGTTCCGCTTCGACTACCGTTTCAACGACACCAATACCGCGTTCTTCCGATACAACGTCGATAACGCTTACATCGATCAACCCCAGGACGCTCTGGGCACACGCAACGTGATTCCCCATGTTCCTACCAACGTGGTGTTGCAGTTTCAACGGATCCTCTCTCCCACCACCATCAACGAAGTGAAATTCGGCTTGAACCGGGCCAACTATCACAACTACACCTACGGAACCTCGCCCATCGCCCTCGATGTGGGCGGCGCTTTTGACGGTATCAGCGATACCTCGCTCGACACCGAGGTGGGAACCTCCTTCTCCTACATCGATAACCTGAGCCTGGTGCGCGGCCGCCACACGCTGAAGTTCGGGGTCGACGTCCGGCGGATCCGGCTGAACAACTCCGGCAACACGCTGACGACATCGAGCGTCGCTTATGCGGGCTTGAACGAGCTCATCGATAATCAAGCCGATTCGGCGTCTTACCTCCAGGGCGAGGGTGTGGTGGGCAACCGCCGCACGTTTTACCAGGCCTACGCGCAGGACGAGTTTCGGGTCAGTCCCACCCTCACGCTCAACCTGGGGCTGCGCTACGAATATTATTCGGTAGCACACGAAATCTTGAACCGCTCGGCGGTGGCCGATATCCTGGGCTGTGGCGGCTTCTGTCCGAAAGGGACGCCGTACTACGATCCCAACACCAAGGACTTCGGGCCGCGCCTGGGTGTGGCTTGGGCGCCGGCCGCGCTCCACGGCAAGACCACCATCCGCTCCGGCTTCGGCATCTATTTCGGCGGCAACCAGAATGACGACTTCAGCGACCCGGCGGAAAGCGCCGTGCCCCGGTATACCTTGTCCTCCGACGACTTCCCGGCGCTGGCGTATCCGCTGGTGGCGTTCCTCAATCCCGCGAATCAGCTCTTTAGCCCCAAGGCGATCGCCCGCAACCGCCAGGACCTCTCCTACAACAACTGGGATTTCCTCGTCCAACAGCAGTTGCCGCAAGATTGGGTGCTTCAAGTGGGCTATACGGGCGGCGAAGGACACCACCTGTTTTCCAAGTACACGGTCAACCTGATCAATCCGTCCACCGGCACGCGCCCGCTGGCCGGCTTCGGGTCGTTCGGCTTGAAGGCCAACGATGGCAACAACAACTTCAACGCGCTGCAGGCTTCCTTGCAGCGCCGGTTCACGCACGGACTGCTCTTCCAGGCCAACTACATGTGGTCGCACGGCATCGGCGACGCGTCCACCGGCTCCGGTTCGGCCATCTCCTTCCAGGACATGGCCTGCCGCGCCTGCGACCGCAGCAGCACCGACATCGACGTCCGCCACAACCTCACGCTGAATGGCGTGTACGAACTGCCCTTCGGGCCAGGCAAGAACTTTCTCGCCGAGGGGCTGGCTTCGCGGATTTTCGGAGGATGGGAACTGGCGGGGATCGCGACCGCCCGCACCGGACTTCCGGTGAATATCACGATGACGCGCAAGGCCGGAGACGTGATCGATGGCAACAACAAGAACCAGCGCCCCAACCTGGTGCCAGGCGTCCCCATCTATGCCGCCAACCAGACCATTGACAACTGGTTCAACCCCGCGGCGTTCGCGCTTCCGGCGAAGGGCACGTGGGGGAATCTGGGCCGCTACATCGCCAACGGTCCGGGGATGTTCGAAATCGATAGCTCACTGCAGAAGCGGTTCAAGCTGACCGAGCGCCTGGCATTGAACTTCCGCGCCGCGGCCTACAACCTCTTCAACCATCCGGTCTTCGATACCCCTTCCGGATCCGTCGGCAGCTTGACCGGCAATCCGCCCTCGGTGAACTCGGGCTTCGGGCTGATCACCGGCATCATCAACACCGGCGCTGTGGGAACCGGCGCGCCGCGGCGCATCGAGTTCCTGTTCCGGGCTGAGTTCTAGACTGGAGTCGCCCCGCCAGGTTAACGGCGCCTAATATTAAGCCGGTTTCACGCGCGCAACCCCGTGCCGCCGCCCTGCGTTGGATGGGTAGGAGGTATCGGAGGAAATGAAACAGAGATTCCTGGCGCCGTTGGCTCTGGTTGGCGGCGCGTTGCTGAGCGCCTGCGCCGCTCCGGGCGCGGTGGTGGTGCGATACGGCCCGCCCCCGCCCCGGTACGCGGTGGTCGGCGTCGCCCCCGGCCCGGGCTACGTGTGGACGGAAGGCTTTTGGGATTGGCGGGGCGGCAACTATGTCTGGGTGCAAGGCCGCTGGCTGCGTCCGCCGCGCCCGCGGGCGGTCTGGATTCCGGGCGGCTGGGTCGAGCGGCCGCGTCACGGCTACGTCTTCCGCCGCGGACACTGGCGGTAACTAGCCGCCCAGCAGTTCCAGGTAGCGCGCTACCGACTCGATGCCGCGGAAAAAGTTCGGCAGGTGAAACTTCTCGTTGGGTGCGTGCAGGTTGTCATCGGGCAGGCCGAAGCCCATCATGACGCTGGGGATTCCCAGAGACTGGTCGAACACACCCACGATCGGAATCGAGCCGCCCGAGCGGATGTAGACGGTCTCTTTGCCGAAGACCTGCTTCATGGCTTCGGCGGCGGCGTGAATGAAGCGGTTGTCGGGATTGGTCAGCGAGGGCGCGCCGGCGTGCAGCACTTTGAACTCGGCGGTAACGCCCTTGGGACACGCGGCCTGGATCGCGGCCTTGAGCTGCGCGGCCGCTTCCTCCGTGCGCTGGTCGGCCACCAGGCGGGTGCTGATCTTGGCCACGGCGCGCGCCGGAATCACGGTCTTGGCGCCTTCGCCGATGAAACCGCCGCGAATGCCGTGGACCTCGAGCGTCGGCCGGCCCCACAGGCGATCGAACAGCGGAACGCCCGGCTCGCCCACCAATGCGCGCGCGCCCATTTCCTTTTCGGTAAACTCTTTTTCGTTGAACGGCAGGCGCGCCCAGGCCTCGCGCTCCTTGGCGGTGGGCGGAACCACGCGATCGGAGAAACCCGGAATCCGGATGCGCCCTTCTCGATCCTTCAGCGCGCAGACGATCTCGGCAATCGCCTGAATGGGGTTGGGCGCAGCGCCGCCATAGACGCCCGAGTGCAAGTCGTGATTGGCGCCTTCGACAAACAGCTCGCCGTAGACGATCCCGCGCAGGCCCACGCAGATGGTGGGCAGATCGGGCGCGAACATTTCCGTATCGCAGATGACGGCGGCGTCGGCCTTCAACCGCGGCGGCTTGCTCTTCACGTAGGCCTCGATGTGCTCGCCGCCCGATTCCTCTTCGCCTTCGATCAGAAACTTGACGTTGACCGGCAGCTTGCCGGTGGTCTTGAGCAGACCCTCGACGGCCTTGATCTGGAGGTAGGTCTGGCCTTTGTCGTCGCAGGCGCCGCGGGCGAAAATATCGTTGCCGCGAATCTGCGGCTCGAACGGGGGGGACTTCCACTCGTCCAGCGGATCGGGCGGCTGCACGTCGTAGTGCCCGTAAAAGAGGAGGGTCGGCTTGCCCGGCGCACCCAGCCATTCCGCATAGACCAAAGGATTGCCCTTCCCCTGGATCAGTTCGGCGGCAGTCATCCCGGCCGTGAGCAGTTCCTCGCGCACGAATTCGGCAGCGCGCTGAATATCCGGCTTGTGCTCCGACAGCGTGCTGATGCTTGGAATCCGCAGAAAGGCGGTCAGGCCTTCGACAAACTGCTTTTGATGCTGCTGGTAGTAGTTCATCCTGTTCTCACCTTACCTCACTGCACCGCGGCCTATCGCGGCAAGAGATGCACGGAGGTGGCCTTGACCACCGCGTAGACGGGATCGCCGGGGTTCAGGTGGAGATCGCCGGCGGATTGCGCGGTCACCACCGCCACCAGCGGGAACCCGCAGTCCACTTCCACGCGCGCCAGCGGGCCTTCCCGAACCAACGAGCGGATGCGGCCGGCCAGGCGGTTGCGCGCGCTGGAGACGGCCGCCGAGCCGGGAGCGAGGGTTACGTCCTCGGCGCGAATGCAGACACAGACGGCACCGGTCTCGCCGGAATCGACGCACTCCAGGCGGGTGCCTCCGACCCGGACGGTGGCGAGGCCCTCGGCACGCCCCACAATCTCGCCGGGCAAGACGTTTTCGACGCCGACGGATTCGGCCACCTGGACGTTGGCCGGATGGCGGAAGACTTCGTCGATAGGGCCGGCCTGGTGGACGACGCCGCCGATCAAGACCGCCATCCAATCGCCCAGCGCCATCGCCTCGATGCGGTCATGGGTGACGATGATGCTGGGGATGCCGCTCTCAACTAATTCGCGGCGCAGTTCCTGGCGTAAGCGTCCGCGGGTGGGGGAATCTAGGGCCGAGAGGGGTTCATCCAGCAGCAGCAAGGCCGGCTCCGCCGCCAAAGCGCGCGCCAAGGCCACGCGCTGCTGCTCGCCGCCCGAAAGGGAGCGAGGCAGCCGCGGCGAGAGCCAAGTGAGGTCGAAACGGGACATCCACTCCGACGCTTTGCGGGGATCGCGCGCCGCGTATTCAATGTTGCGCCGGACCGTCAGATGGGGAAAGAGCGCGTACTCTTGGAACAGAAAGCCGGTGCGGCGAAGCTGCGGAGCCAGCGAGACTCCGCGCGTGGAATCGAACCAGGTCTGGTCACGGAACTGAACGCATCCCTCATCCGGCCGCTCCAGCCCGGCCAGCAGCCGCAGCAGCGTGGTCTTCCCGGAGCCCGAAGGGCCGAACAGCACGGTGACGGTGGCACGATCCAGGGGAAGGCGAAACGCCGCATCGACCGCTAAGCCGGAGGGTAGCCGCTTCCGGCATGCGCACGCTAACTCGTTGGCCATACCGCCCAGATGCGCCGCTGCAGGGAATAGGTGAGGGCCAGGACGCTGAACGAGAGGGCCAGCAGGAACAGCGAGGTCTCGGCCGCGGCCGTGTAGTCGAGCGCCTGCACCTGATCGTAAATGGAAATCGAGACGGTGCGCGTTACCCCGGCGATGTTCCCGCCCACCATCAACACCACGCCGAATTCGCCCATGGTGTGGGCAAAACTCAGAATGGCGCCAGTAACGATGCCCGGCACAGCCAACGGCACGACGATCCGGCGGAAGGTCGCCAGGCGCGACACCCCGAGACACCACGAGGCTTCCACCAGCTTGCGATCCACCGCCGCAAAGGCCCCGGCCATGGGCTGCACGGTGAAGGGCAGGCTGTAGAGCACGGACGCCACCAGCAGGCCGGGAAAGGAGAACGGCAGCAGGCCGCCGCTGGTCAGCACGCGATAAATTGCGCCCACCGGGCTGCGCGGGCCGATGGCCAACAACACGTAGAAGCCCAGGACGGTGGGCGGCAGCACCAGCGGGAGCGCCACCACGGCTTCCACCAGAAAGCGCCAGCGGCGCGGCGAATACGTCAGCCAATAGGCGATGGGCATTCCCACTATCAAGAGGATCGCGGTGGTGAGGATCGCGAGCCGGAGACTCAGTCCGATGGCCTGCCAGTCCATATCACTTGCCCGGTAGTGAAAAGCCGTATCGCTGCAGCACGCGCACGCCCTCCGGCGCCGTCATCCAGGAGCGAAAGGCGCGGGCGGCCGCGGAGTCCTTCAAGATAACACCGCCCTGCTCCATCTTCGGATAGGCATCGAGGGGAATCTCCCAGTAGCGGCCTTGGGGGCGCACCGCCGGCGCAAGCGCCAGAGAAAGGGCCACAATGCCGGCATCGGCAGCGCCGCTCTGCACAAACTCGAGGGTCTGGGCCACATTCTCTCCCAACACGAGTTTCGATTGCAGCCCGTCGTAGACCCCGAGCGTACGCATTGCCGATTCGGCGGCGCGGCCATAGGGCGCGTGCTGGGGATTGGCGATCGCCAGATGGCGGATGGCGCCGGACTTCAGCGCGGTGGCGGGGTCCAACGGCGAATGCTCCGGCACCCAGACCGCGATCCGGCCGACTGCGTAGACGAAGATGGAGTCCGGCGCGCCGATTCCCTTCTGGATCAGTTTCCGCGGATACTCAACGTCGGCTGAAAGAAAAAGATCGAAGGGCGCCTGGCTCTGGATCTGCGCGAAGAAGTTGCCGGAAGATCCGTAGGCGATGCGCAGATCGAGGCCGGGATGGGCGGCGCGGAAACCGCGCGAGAGGTCATCGAGGGCGAACTGGAGATCGGCTGCGGCGGCTACGGAGAGCACCTGCGGCACGGGCCGGGGGGAGCAGGCCGCGGACGCCAGGCCGGCCGCCAGCAGGATGGAGGCGCGGATCGCCCGAGCGTCGTTCTTAGAGGACATTGACTCTCTGAAGTGACAATAGCACGGGCCCGATTGCGCCCGCCCGGGCCGCACGCTCTGGTATCCTCATCGGTGCCGCGCCATGGGAATCGCACCCGTTATCGAAGTTTCCGGCATCCGCAAGGCCTACGGCCGGACGGTGGCCGTGGATGAGGTGTCGTTCACCGTCAACCCGGGCGAGATCTTCGGGTTGATCGGCCCGAATGGCGCCGGCAAGACCACCACGATGGAGTGTGTCGAAGGGCTGCGCACACCGGATCGCGGCGCCATTTCGATCCTGGGCATGGATCCGTTTCGAGACGTCTACCGGCTGCAGGTCCGCATCGGCGTGCAGCTGCAGCAAGCCCAACTTCAGAAGCGCATCAAGGTGTGGGAGGCCGTGGCTCTCTGGGCCTCGCTGTATCCGAAGCCGGTGGAGGGGAAGCGGCTTTTGGAGCGACTCGGGCTTGGCGAGAAGCGCAACGCCAAATTCATGACGCTTTCGGGCGGACAGAAGCAGCGGCTGTTCATTGCCCTGGCGCTCATCAACGATCCCGAAGTCGTCTTTCTCGACGAGCTGACCACGGGGCTGGACCCGCAGGCGCGTCGGGCCATCTGGGACCTGGTGCGCGGCATCCGCGAGCGCGGCAAGACCGTCTTCATGACCACGCATCTGATGGAGGAGGCCGAACGATTGTGCGACCGGGTGGCGATCATCGAGCACGGGCGGATCATCGACATCGGCAGCCCGGACGAATTGGTGGGGCGGCACTGCCCCGAGCGAACCGTGATGTTGTCCACGGAACACGGTTTGGCCGAGGAGCGGCTGCGCGCGATGCCGCAGGCGGAGGAGGTGACGCGCCAGGACAGCCGATTCACGGTGCGGGGGCGGGGCGACGACTTTGTCACCGAGGTGATCCACTGCCTTTCCGAAAACCAGATCCGCGTCACGGACTTCCGCACCATGCTTCCCAATCTGGAGGACGTTTTTCTCAAACTGACGGGCCATTCGATTCGCGATTAGGAGACGATGATGCTGCGCGGACTCTGGCATTTGACCTGGCTCGAAATCAAAATCTTCCTGCGCGAACCCATGGGGGCGATCGGCACCATTGTCTTCCCGGTGATCTTGTTCGTGGCGCTCGGGCGGGCGGTGGGCGGGCGGCCCACCCCGCGCTCCCTAGGAGCGATTTCGTTCGTGACGGTCGGGCTGCCGGTCCTGGCGGCGGTTCTCATCGCCCTGGGCGCCGTGTCCTCTCTGGTGACGATCATTGCGATCTATCGCGAAGGCGGGATTCTCAAGCGGCTGCGCGCCACGCCTCTGCGCCCGCAAACCATCCTGACCGCCCACGTGCTGGTGAAACTGCTGCTCAGCGCGCTCAGCCTGTTGTTGATGGTGGTGGCCGGCAAACGCTACTACCCGGTGGACGTGCAGGTTCCGGTGTTCGGGTTTACGATGGCGCTGCTGATCAGCACCTGGAGCATCTTGTCGCTGGGATTCCTGATCGCCAGCATCGTGCCCACGGCGCGATTCGCGCAGCCGATCAGCGGCGCGATTCTGTATCCGATGATCGCGGTGTGCGGACTATTCGTTCCCATCCAAGCGCTGCCGCCCGTGCTGCGAGCCATGGCGCGGGTGACGCCGCTGACCTACGCGGTCTCGCTGCTCGAAGGAATCTGGAAAGGCGAGGCTTGGTCAGCACACCTGGGCGACGTAGCGTCGCTGGCGGTGGTGTTTGCGGTGTGCGTGGCGCTATCGGCCAAGGTCTTCCGGTGGGAGTGAGGATCTCTCCTACTTAACGTGAGTGGCAGGAAGTGGCAAAGCGCGAGATCGGATTCTGAAAAAATCGGCGGAAAAAAATCTGGCGGAGAGGGGGAGATTCGAACTCCCGGACCCCGTAAAGGGTCAACGGTTTTCGAGACCGCCGCAATCGACCACTCTGCCACCTCTCCGCGACAATCCAGTTTAGCATGTACGACGCGTGTACGATTGAATCGCAACACCGGCGAATCGGACCAAAACGAGCGAATCATGAAATCAACAAGTTAAATCGGCTCAATGCGATAGCGGAGTCCGAATCCCACCCTCACCGCCAGAATCAATCATTCTCAGACCTCATCGGGGGACGGCTCATCTTCCTGTACCGCGGTCGGTGGAAGGGCAACGGCTACCAGGCCGGGCCGCCGGAAGGTGGAGGCCCTTGGCCGAGGAGTGGAAAGGCCGCGGGCGTTAGTCTCTGCGTCAGTCCCTCTAGGAAGCCTGCCCGTTCGCAGGCCCGTGCGGGTTCCGCAACGCCTCCGCGGTCGCGGCGTCTTGTTGCGCGGACTGCTCGTCGCCCAGCAGAATCCAGGTCTGGCCGCGCAGCGCGTACAGGTGCGGTTCCTTCGGGGCCAATCGGATGGCTTCGGTGAAATCCGCGAGCGCCGCCGCCCAGCCTTCGCTCTGCCCGAGGCGCAGTTCGCCGCGATATTGATACGCCTGCCACAATCGGGGGCTCCGGCCGATCGCCTTGGTCAGCACGGTGATCGCTTCGCCGGGCTGGCCGTCCGCGGCGAGGCGCAGCGCGTCCTCCAGCAGCAGGGCGTCGTCTTTGGCGGCTCGAAAATGCCTGCGGCCGAGGATGTGCAGATAGCACCCGAGCACGAAGCAGAGAAACGCGATTTCCTCCGCGCCGGGAAAGCCCCACCCGCCCATCAACAGCTTGCCGGCCACAGGCAGGCTGGCGAAGAGCGCCGCCATCGCCCACGCCGCCCGGCTCCATTGCCGCGCCCGTGAACGGTTCCTCATGCGTGCCCGCGGCCGCTACCTTCAGGGCTTTTCCGTGAGAAACCGGAACACGGTGGTGCTCCGGTAGGTCTGGCCGGGTTTCAGCTCCGCCGAGGGAAACTTCGGCTGGTTGGGGGAATCCGGGAAGTGCTGCGTCTCCAGAGCGAAGCCGGAACGATGGCCGTAGACTTTGCCGCCCTTGCCGCGGATGGTTCCGTCCAGGAAGTTGCCGGTATAAAACTGGATTCCCGGCTGCGTGGTGAGCACTTCGAGCACACGGCCGCTAGACAACTCTTCGACCCGCGCGGCAAGCGCCAATCCGGCGCCCACGCGGTCCAGCACCCAATTGTGGTCGTAGCCGTGGCCGAGCTTGAGCTGCTCGTCGTTCTGCTCGATCCGCGAGCCAATCGCGGTCAGGCTGCGAAAGTCGAATGGCGTTCTTATGACCGAGCGCAGTTCTCCGGTCGGAATCAGGCCGGCGTCGACCGGCGTGAAGCGGTCGGCATCGAGCATGAGCCGATGGTCCAGAATATCGCCGGAGCCCGCGCCCTTCAGATTGAAGTACGAGTGGTTGGTCAGGTTCACCACGGTGAGCTTGTCGGTGGTGGCGGCGTAGTCGATGCGCAACTCGTTGGCGTCGGTCAAATGGTAGGCGGCCGTGGCCTTCAGGTTGCCCGGGAAACCTTCTTCTCCATCCTTGCTCAGATAGGTGAGTTCGAGCCCGCCGTCCGGCAGCTCGCGTGCCGTCCACACGCGCTTGTCGAATCCGCGCGCGCCTCCGTGCAGGGTGTTTTCGCCGTCGTTCTTGTCGAGTTGGTACGCGACGCCGTTGAGCGTGAACCGCGCGTGCCCGATGCGGTTGGCGTACCGCCCGATGAGGGCCCCGAAGAAGGGGCCGGGATTGGCCTGGTACCCCTCGACCGAGTCGAAACCGAGCACCACGTCGGCCAGCACGCCGCGGCGGTCGGGCGTCTTCAGCGACACCAGGATCCCGCCGTAGGTGGTGATGCGCGCTTCCACGCCGGCGCGGTTGGTGAGCTTATAAATGGACACGGCCGCGCCGTCTCGAGTCTTGCCGAAGTCTGCCCGCTGGATGGTTGCCGCGCTCATGAAGGTTGCGCTCGCAATCAGAAATACGGTTGCCAATCGCACCCCCGAATTGTAAGCGCTTTCCCCAGGTGGTGCAAGGAGCCGCGGAATGTTACCGTGAAACGGACCGGTTCTTCTTTATGATCTTTTTGCCCGCCCTGCTCCAAAGCGCTCCGTCGCGCCTGGTGTCCCTGTCCAGTGTCGATCTGGCAATCATCGCCATTTACTTTGTGCTGGTACTGGTGATTGGCTTCTACCTGAAGCGCTTCGCTACCACTGGCGAGGATTTCTTTCTGGCCGGCCGCGAGATGACGGCTTGGGTGG
The DNA here is from genome assembly GCA_020073145.1 of Terriglobia bacterium. Taxonomy (GTDB): domain Bacteria; phylum Acidobacteriota; class Terriglobia; order Bryobacterales; family Bryobacteraceae; genus PSRJ01. The sequence continues at coordinate 190,393 of JAIQFS010000001.1, read as the reverse complement.
CGGGTCTGGCGTTCGTCTCGGCCAACCTCGGCTCGCTCGAGCTGCTGGGCTGGGCCGGTTCGGCGTACCAATACGGCATCATGGCGGCCCATTGGTATTGGATCGGCGCCATCCCCGCCATGGTCTTCCTCGGCATCGTGATGATGCCCTTCTATTACATCTGCAAAACGCATTCGGTCCCCGGATATCTGAAGCTGCGCTACGGCTCGGAGGCCAGCGGGCTCAGCGCCATCACGTTTGCGGTGATGACCGTGCTGATGTCCGGGGTGAACATGTACGCCATGGCCGTCGTCATGAAGGTGGTGCTCGGATGGGACATCAATTTCAGCATCTGGGTGTCTTCGCTGACGGTGGGCGTGTATGTCGCGGCGGGCGGGTTGTTCTCGGCCATCTTTAACGAAGTTCTGCAATTCTTTCTGATCTGGTTCGGCGCGCTCCTGATTCCCATCCTTGGCTTGATTGAAACCGGCGGATGGAGCGGGATGGTGGCGCGGATTCATCAGAATTTCCCCGGCCAGGACTTTACGCATCTGTGGGGTCCCACGGGCTCGTTCGCGGATAATCCCATGGGCATTCACTGGACCGGCATCGTGTTCGGCCTGGGAGCCGTGCAATCGATGGGCTACTGGACTACCGATTTCCTGGTGGTGCAGCGCGTTCTGTCGGCCAAGAATATCCGGTCCGCGAAAATGGCGCCGATCATCGGCTCGTTTTTCAAAATGGCGGTGCCGCTCATCGTGATCGTCCCCGGACTACTGGGACTGGCGGTTCTGCCCATGCATTTGGTGCCGGCGAGCGACCTGCAGGCCGGCCAGCACAGCTACAACGAAGTGCTGCCGCTCATGCTGGCGCGTTATTGCGGACCCGGCCTGTTGGGGCTTGGGATCACCGCGCTGGTGGCGGGATTCATGGCAGGCATGGCCGGCAACGTCAGCGCGTTCGCCACCGTCTGGACCTACGACATTTACCGGCCGTTCCTGCGCAAGAACGCGCCGGACCGGCATTACGTTTCGATGGGGCGGGCGTGCACGCTGATCGGGCTGGTCATCAGCATCGGAACGGCGTACCTGGTGATGCAGTTCGCCAGCATCATGGACTACGTGCAGGCGTTGTTTGGTTTCTTCATCGCGCCGCTGTTCGGCACTGTGCTGCTGGGGATGCTCTGGAAACGAGTGAGCCGCTCCGCCGGATTTTTGGGCCTGCTCGCGGGGACTGTTTCCTCGGTGAGCATGTTCACGTTGATGAAACTGGATCACAGTTGGGTGAGCGTGTTCGCGCTGTCTCCGAAGGCGCAAGGGCTGGCGCAAGACATGTATCAGGCGCTGTGGGCGTGTGTCACCTGCGTCGTGGTCACGGTGCTCGTGACTGTAGTGACGAAGCCCCGGCCGGAGGCAGAATTGCGCGGACTGGTCTACAGCCTCACGGAGGTGGCGCACGAAGAGCACGCGAGCTTCCTGCACCGGCCGCTGTTCTGGGGAATCGCAGCCCTCGCGATACTGGCGGTTCTGCAAATTGTTCTTTGGTGAGAGGTCATGAGCGAAAAACATCACATTGTTCCGGTCTGGTTTTTCGTCGGGGTTCTGCTGCTGATCTACGGAATTCTGATCTTCGCGACCGGTCTGTCCGAATGGTCGCACCCGCCGGATACGGTCCTGGCGGAGGCGCACGCGCCGGTATGGTGGGGCGGATTGATGATGGTTCTCGGCGGCGTGTACTGCGCGTTGTTCCGGCCGGGAAGGAAGACGTAGGCTGAGCGGCTTATGGCGGCAAAACGCGTGACGTTCGGGGTGATCGTCGGCAATCGCGGCTTCTTCCCCGACCATCTGGCAAAGAGCGGGCGCGAGGACATGCTCGGGGCGCTCCGCGGCGCCGGTTACGACGTGGTGGCGGTGGGCTCGGAGGAGACCAAGCACGGCGCGGTGGAAACCCGGGCCGAAGCGGTGCGCTGCGCCGATCTCTTCAAGAAGAATCGGGACACGATCGACGGCGTGATCGTGACGCTGCCGAATTTCGGGGATGAGCGGGCCATTGCCGACACCCTGCGCATGGCTGGACTGAATGTACCGGTGCTGGTGCAGGCCACACCCGACGCGCCGGGCAAGATGACCATTCGCGACCGGCGCGACAGCTTCTGCGGCAAGATGTCGGCCTGCAACAACCTCAAGCAGTACGGCATTCCGTACTCGCTGACCACGCGCCATACCGAGGCGCCGGATTCCGATTTTTTTCAGGGCGACCTGGCTTGGTTTGCCGCCGTGTGCCGCGTGGTGCGCGGCATGAAGGGCCTGCGGATCGGCGCGATCGGCGCGCGCCCGGCGGCGTTCAATACAGTGCGGTATAGCGAGAAGATTCTCGAAGCCAGCGGGATTTCGGTGGAGCCCATCGACCTTTCGGAAATCCTGGGCCGCATCGGGCGCATGCCGGACCGCCAGGCCCAGAGAAAGCTGGACGAAATCCACCGCTACGTGTCTACCCAGGATGTGCCCGCCGACGCGCTCCTCAAAATGGCCAAGCTGGGCACCGTGATCGACGAGTGGATGCAGCAGACCGGCTGCACCATCAGCGCGGTGCAGTGCTGGACCTCGATGGAAGAATTCTTCGGCGTGGTCCCCTGCACGGTGATGAGCATGATGAGCAACGAGCTGATGTCGAGCGCGTGCGAAGTGGACATCTGCGGCGTGGTCGGGATGCACGCGCTGCAACTGGCATCGGAGACGCCCAGCGCGCTGCTGGATTGGAACAACAACTACGGCGACGACCCGGATAAGGCCGTCTGCTTCCACTGCAGCAATCTGCCCAAACATTTCTTCGCCGACGTGCGCATGGACTTTCAGCAGATCATCGCCGGCACGGTGGGCCGCGAGAACACGTATGGCACGTGCGTCGGCCGGGTGAAGGCGGCGCCCATGAGCTTCGCGCGGTTTTCCACGGATGACCGCGAAGGCGTGATCCGTGGCTATGTGGGCGAAGGCGAGTTCACCAATGACCCGCTCGACACGTTCGGCGGCGCGGGAGTGGTGCGGATTCCACGCATGCAGGAACTACTGCATTACATCTGCGAGCGCGGCTTCGAACATCATGTGGCCGCCAATCTGGCGACGGTCGGCGGGGCGGTGCATGAGGCGGCCACGCGCTACCTGGGCTGGAACGTGCACCGCCACAATTAACCCATGAGCGTCGTCGCGGGAGTGGACTTCGGCACGCTGAGCGTGCGGGTTTCCATCTTCGACAGCGGCCGCGGCCGGCTGGGATCGGGCGTGGCCGAGTATCCGCTGCTGCGCAAGAAAGACGATCCCGATTACGCCACCCAGCGCCACGCCGACCACATGCGGGCGCTGGCGGAGGCGACACACCGCGCTGTTCAGGATGCCGGCATCGTAGGCCGCGCCATTGAGGCGATCGCACTCGACACCACCGGCTCCAGCGTGATTCCCGTCGATGAAAGGCTGCAGCCGCTCGACGATTACTACCTGTGGTGCGACCATCGTGCCTGGAGGGAAGCTGCCGAGATCACGGCGGCGGCCGGCGCACGCGGGTTGGAAGCGATCGGTTGGTGCGGCGGAGTCTACTCGTCCGAGTGGGGCTTCGCCAAGCTGCTACACTGGCTCCGCCACAATCCGGACAAGCGGGCGCGGTGCGCCACGGCCCTGGAACACTGCGACATGGTGGCCGCCACGCTGTGCGGCATCGACAACCCGGGCGCGGTTCCGCGCAGCATCTGCGCCATGGGCCACAAGTGGATGTGGAACGAGGAACTGGGAGGATTACCGCCGGAGGATTTCCTGAAGGCCGTCGATCCGCTGCTGGCGGGAGTGCGCGGCATGTTGGGCGGCCGCTATGCCACGTCCGACCAGATTGCAGGATCTCTCGCGCCGGAATGGGCGGACAAGCTGGGCTTGCGGGCCGGTATTCCGATTCCCGTGGGGGCTTTCGATGCGCATTGGGACGCGATCGGCGCCGGGGTGCGGCTGGGCGACGTGGTCAACGTGGTGGGCACGTCCACCTGCATCATCGCCATCGGCGAAAAAGCGGGGCTCATTCCCGGCGTGTGCGGGGTGGTGCCGGGGTCGGTCGATCCGAAGCGCATCGGCATCGAGGCCGGCCTGTCTGCGACCGGCGACATCTTCGACGCCATCGCCCGGCGCGCCGGAACCACGGTGGCGGACTTGTCGAGCGGTCTGGAACGCTACCACGCCGGCGAAACCGGCCTGCTGCGCCTGACCTGGGACAACGGAGACCGCACCGTGCTGGTGAATCCGGAACTCGGCGGCGTCACGCTGGGCTGGCGGCTGACGCACACCGCGCAAGACGAGCTATTCGCGGCCATCGAAGGAACGGCGTTTCACACGCGCGTGATTCTGGAGCGCATGGAGGAGCACGGCGTGCCAGTGAACCGCATCATCAATGGCGGCGGCATTCCGCAGCGCAATTCCGTGTTGAACCAGGTTTACGCGAACGTCATGAACAAGACAATCCTGGTGCCGAACGGCGACGTGACCAGCCTGGGCTCGGCCATCTTCGCGTTTCTGGCGGCGGGCGCGTTCCGCTCGATTGAAGAGGCGCAGGACGCGCTGTGCCCCGGACACCGGACGGTGGAGCCGCAGCCGGCAGCCGCGGCGCCGTACGCGGAGTTGTACCCGCTGTTTCGCAAGTTATACTTCGGGTTCGGGCAGAAGCATTCCGGCGGGCCGGCGATCGGCGACGTCTTGCCGGAACTGCGCCGCATCGCGCGAGGAGACGCAAGTGCTGGAAACGCTGCGAACTGAAGTCTACGAAGCCAATCTCGAGCTGGTGCGCCGCGGTCTGGTGATCTACACGTTCGGCAATGCCAGCGGGCTGGCGCGCGAGCAAGGCCTTATCATGATCAAGCCTAGTGGCGTTCCCTATGAGACGATGACGCCCGCCGATATGGTGATCGCGGATCTGGACGGCCACGTGGTGGAGGGCAAGCTGCGCCCTTCGTCGGATCTGGCGACGCACGCCGCGCTGTACCGGGCATTCCCCACAATCGGCGGCGTCGTGCACACGCACTCGCGCCACGCCACGGCTTGGGCGCAGGCCCGCCGCGAGATCCCCTGCTTCGGTACTACCCACGCCGACTATTTCTGCGGAGCCGTGCCGGTGACGGCGGCACTGACGGACGAGGAAATCGAGTCCGACTACGAGGCCAACACGGGCGTGGCGATCATCCGCCGGATGCAAGACCTTGACCCGTTAGCCTGCCCCGCCGCGCTGGTAGCGAGCCATGCCCCCTTCTGTTGGGGCCGATCGGTTGCGGACGCGGTGCACAACGCCGTGATCGTCGAAGAACTAGCAGCCATGGCCTGGCAGACGCTGACCATCAATCCCAATGCCGCGCCGATTTCCGACACCTTGCGCGACAAGCACCATTTCCGCAAGCACGGCCCGGGAGCGACGTACGGACAGAAATAGGTAAACGTGTCGCTCAGAGCCCCGTAACGAGCTAATGAACTCGCGTCATGCAATAGCCGCAAACTCTCGCCCGCGGCGTCCGCAGCGGCTTACCACAGGTTGAACACGGTGGACCGTAAAGAGAGATCTGATGATGGAAGATGGCGTTCGGGTTCGTCTCGCGGAATCCCGTGATTCGCTCGTACTCGTCAAGAACCGGTCCAAACTGTCGCTGAAGAAGTTCACCCTCTATCCCAGTGCCGCGACGCGAACTGACGGTCCTAAATTCATCGTCATCGAGCATCGGCACTTCGGCCTTGCAGCGCCAACACCAGAGGATCCTCACCAAACCGATTTTAGCGCTTGCCGCCTAACTCATCCACCTTCCGCGCCACAATACCAATATGAACGTGATTGCCGATGTCTGCATCATCCCGCTCGGTGTCGGGGTTTCGGTTTCGAAGGAGATTGCCGTGTGCGAACGGATCTTCACCGAGGCCGGACTGACCACCCACCTCCACGCTTACGGTACCAACGTCGAAGGCGAATGGGACCGGGTGTTCGCGGCCGTCAAGCGGTGCCACGAGGTACTGCACACGCAGGGCGTCCCGCGCATCTCGACCAGCATGAAATTCGGCACCCGCACCGATCGCAAGCAGACGATGGAGGACAAGGTTCGGAGCGTGGAAGAGAAACTGAACCGGTGAGGCCGACTAGTGCCCGGCTGCGCGCTCGATGTCGGTCTGGGCGAAGTCGGCGCCTTTGAACAGAAGCGGTTCATCCAGGGACTTCGCAAGGGCGTATGACAAGCAGTCCCCAAAATTCAGCCCCGCCCGATGCCTCCCCTTGCCGAAGTCGCGATAGGCCTGCCGGGCGATTTGGGCCTGCTCGAAGGTCACCGGTTCAATGGTCATGCCGGCTCTGCGAAAGAACAGGTCGAATTCGCGACTGGCCACCGCGTCTCCGCGGTTGTCGATGACCAGCGCGGCTTCCAGGTAGCTCGCCACCGAGACGCGGCAAACAGTGGCGTCTTCAATCGCCTGGGCAAACCGCCCCGCCTCTCTCTCCGCGAGCAGAATCGCCAGCACCGCTGAAGTGTCGACTACCATCGGATTCGCCGCCTATCGAGGAAGCCCGCGGCGGTCATACAACAGGGCGGCGTGATCTGCCGAGGAAGCCCGCCCCTTGACCCGGGCAGCACAGCGTTTCCCGATCTCGATCAACTGGTCTCCGATCTTGTCCTTGCGCCGTTGCTGCTGTTCCCGGGTCAGTTCGTTGCGAACCGCATCGAGAACGGCCTTCGTGACGGAAACCTTCCGCAGCCGCGCGAGTTCGGAAGCGAGGGTATGCACCTCAGGGTTCTTGATGTTTAGGGTCATGAGGCACCATGGTAGAACAATCTGGAACTATTCTACCATATTGCGCTAGACCAGCCTGGCCACCAGTTGCGTGTACGAGTGGGGCGCGAAACTGTAGCGGAGCTTTTTACCTTCCGCGGTGGCGGAACGCATCGCCGGCTTCACGGCGCTGCCATCGAAAGTGTTCTCCGACTTGATGTCGGGGCCGTTCACTTCGACCGCTTCCACCGGCCCGCCGAACGTCTTGTCTTCCAGCTCGAATTCCACCTCCAGCGTCTGATCGGGGTGGCGGTTTACCGCGTTCATCACCAGCGTGCCCTTGTCGAAGCTCGCCGAGATGTCGAGATACGGAATGTCGTCGAAGCGGCGGCTCTTGTACTTCGGGCTGTCGACGAACAGCTCCAACGCCTTGCCGCGCGCGTTCATGGCAAACAACTGCAGCGGGTAGTAAATGGTCTGTAAGTAGAGGCCTTTTTCGTTGGTGAAGATGGGGGCGATGACGTTTACCAGCTGCGCCATATTCGCCATCTTGACGATGTGGGCATGGTTCACGAACGCGTTCAGGAACGTGGCTACCACCAGCGCGTCTTCCAGATTGTAGTGCTCTTCGAGAATGCGGCGGCCCCGCTCCTCATTACCGCGGGCGCGGTACCACACGTTCCACTCATCCCAGGCGATATAGATTTTCCGGTTGCGGACATTCGACATGGCGGTGTCGATGATGCCCTCCACCGTCTTGATGCGCGTACTCAGCTCCATCGAGCTGGCCAGGAAATCGCCGAAATCGTTCTGGGGGTTGCCGACGTACATGTGGATCGAGAGATAATCAGCCTGGTTTTTCAGATACTCCAGCACGGTGCGGTTCCAGCCGGTCCAGTCAATCCCATTGCCGAAGTTCGAGGAGCCCGCCGCGATCAGCTTCACATTCGGATCGGTCAGCTTCATGAGCTTGGCGGCTTCCAGGGCGAACTTGCCGTAGTCGTCGGCGGTCCGATGACCCATCTGCCAGGGGCCATCCATTTCGTTGCCGAGTCCCCAGTAGGTCACCTTCCACGGGTCGCGCCGGCCGTTCTGTTTGCGCAGACGGGTCATGGCGGTGTCTTCCGCCGAGTTGCAATACTCCACCCACTGCTGCACCTCATCCCAGGTGCCGGTCCCGAGGTTGGCGCAGATGTAGGGCTCGGCGCCCACCATTTCGGCATAGTTCAGGAACTCGTGGGTGCCAAAGCGGTTGCTCTCGACCGTGCCCCAGGCCATTTCGAGGCGCGGCGGCCGCCGGTCGCGCGGGCCGATGCCGTCCAGCCAGTGATAGTTGGAGGAGAAATTCCCGCCCGGCCAGCGCAGCACGGTCACGTCCAGCTTCTTGGCCGCGTCGAGGACATCGCGCCGGTAGCCGTTGGCATCCGCGAGCGGCGACTTTTCGTCGAACACGCCGCCTTCAATGCAGCGGCCCAGGTGCTCGATGAAATTGCCGTAGAGCTTCGGGTCGATGTCGCCGATGGTGCGCTCGGTGTCGATCTTGACGCGGGCGTGGAGCTGCCCGGATTGCCCGCGGAGAATCGCGGGAGCCGCGAGCACAGTCTTCGAGAAGGAACGTCGCGAGAGCATAGCGCTCCGAAGGTATCGCAGCGCGGCATCGCGGTCAAGCGGGGCCGTCGGCGCGTGGAGTGTCAGGCGTTATCCGGGGTGTACCGCGGACGGGTTTTGTTGGGTGGTGGACGCGAGCAATTCCAAGTCGGCCTGGACCAGTTCTTTGACCAAGCCCACAAAACCGACAGTCGGCTGCCAACCGAGTACGAGGCGAGCCTTGGAGGCATCCCCGATCAGCAGGTCGGTCTCGGCGGGGCGATGGACGGCCTCGTCTCTCTTGACGAAGTCTCGGTAATCGAGACCCGCCTCGGCGAACGCCAGTTCACAGAACTCCCGGACACTGTGGGCCTCTCCGGTGGCCACCACGTAGTCGTCCGGTTCTGGCTGCTGCAGAATCAGGTGCATGGCGCGGACATAGTCTCTGGCATGGCCCCAGTCGCGCTGGGCCTCAAGGTTGCCCAGCCGCAACTCGGAGGCCAGGCCCAGCTTGATTCGGGCCACACCGGCGCTGATTTTTCGGGTTACGAACTCGAAGCTGCGCCGCGGGCTCTCATGGTTGAACAGAATCCCGCTGGCGCAGAACATGCCGAAGTCCTCCCGGTAGTTGGCGGACAGGTGGTATCCCGCTACCTTGCTGATGCCATAGGGGCTGCGGGGCTGGAAGGGGGTGGTTTCCCGCTGGGGAGTCTCATGAACCCGGCCGAACATCTCACTCGAACCCGCGAAATAGAACTTGCACTTCGGTTGCAGCTCTTTCAGCGCCGCCAGCACGTAGTGAGTGCCATTGATGTTGGTGGACATCGTGGAAAACCCGTCCGCGAAGCTCTCGGCCACAAAGCTCTGACCGGCCAGGTGATAGCATTCATCAAAGCGCTGCTGGCTCAGAACATGGAAGATACTGGCATAGCTGTCCAGATTCGCTGGGTGAATCTGAATCTGGCTGAGGACGCTGCGTAAACGTCCCAGCCGCAGTTCGGGCTGTTCCAAAGCCACCCGGCGTACCAGACCATGGACTTCATACCCCAGACCCACCAGGTATTCCGCCAGATAGCTGCCGTCCTGGCCCGTAATGCCGGTGATCAGCGCTCGTTTTCGGGGTGGGGTCATCGTTCGAATTGCCCGTTCTGGGCGTTGGGGGTTATCTTCGGGCTGCGTTCCTTTGGCGAAAGGCATCTGCAACTAAGGCCATCTGCGGGGCATTTAACCGCGCTGGATCGCAATTCGGCGACCCTTGTATGCAGCTCTTAAAATTCCGATCGAGGATCTGAGCCCCCACCGCCTTCCGTTCGGAGTCATCGAGTTGCAGAGGGTTACATGGGGAGAATCCGTTCAAACACCGCTCGAAATTGCGCCGCCGCACCGTGACCGCGATGGCGGCAGTTGTTTGAGAATCTAACACGGTCGGGTCGCATTGGGGGGAGCCAGCCTTGCAGCGGTCGAGGTTCCGCCGCCGCGCGGAGGCCGATACCGCCACGGCCTCCTGGGGGGTCAGCGCCGTAGGATCGCACTCGGGAAGTCCTCCCAAGCACCGGCCCCGGTTGCGCTCATGCCGCGCCGCCTGCACGGCTGCGGCACTCTTGGCATCCAAGGCCGTGGGATCGCATTGGGAGGTGCCGTTCAAACAGCTGTTCAGATTTCGCTGGTTCCGGGAAGATCTCACCCCCGCGGCGTCCTTTGCATCCAAAATCGTGGGGTCGCAATCAACCGCACCGCGCATGCACTTCTCCAGATTCTGCCGCCGAGTCGCCGCCATCACCGCGGTGGCCTCGGCCGGCGTCAGTACGGTGGGATCGCAAGCACCGATCCCAGCGGTGCAATTGCTGAGGTTGCGCTGTTTGAAAGCCGCGGACACGGTACCGACTTGGGAGGGCGTCAGCGTCGACACATCACAGGTCGGCAGGCCCTTAAGGCAGTTTGCCAGGCTGTCGGTGGCGGAGGTTGGCGAGCGCTGTCCGAAGCCTATCCAGGCGCACGCACCAACCAACAATGAGATCCTTCGCGCGCTCATGGCTGCTCTTCTACCCAGAATACTATACCGTTCGAATGGCGTCTTTGAGGCACTTCAAACGAATAGTAACACCCTCCTTGTCAATCAAATACGGCTCCGAAGCAGCCCCTCGGGGTGCGCCGGGCCGCGCTCCGCCGATGCCGGACAAGACGCCCGCGGGTTCCTCCCTTTACAAATCGACTCTGGATCAAGGAAACTGATAATTCACATGCGCGTCCTGGTCGCCGGCGGTGCTGGCTACATCGGCAGTCATACGGCCAAGGCCTTGGCCCGCGCCGGCCACGAACCGATCGTTCTCGACAACTTGAGTCACGGCCACCGCTGGGCTGTGCGCTGGGGCCCGCTGGTTGAAATGGACCTGGCCGACAGTGCGGGGCTGCGGCGGATTTTTCAGGACTATCCGATTGGCGCGGTCATCCACTTTGCGGCCTTCATTGCGGTCGGAGAGTCCGTGAGCGCCCCCGCTAAATACTTCCGGAACAACGTCGTCAACACGATGAATCTGTTGGATGCCATGCGGGAGAGCGGCGTCGGCAGGATCGTCTTTTCGTCGACGGCCGCGGTTTACGGTAATCCCCAGCAACCCCTGATCGGCGAGGATCACCCGCAGATTCCGGTGAATCCCTACGGGGAGTCGAAGCTCATGGTGGAGCGGCTGCTCAGCTGGTATGGAAAGGCCTACGGTCTGGAGTGGTCGGCGCTGCGCTATTTCAATGCAGCCGGTGCTGACGCGGACGGCGAGACCGGAGAACTCCACCACCCCGAGACTCACCTGATTCCGCTGGCGATCGCGGCGGCACACGAGGACCTGCCGGCCCTGCAGGTTTTTGGGAACGACTACGAAACGCCCGACGGCACGGCCGTGCGTGACTACATCCACGTGACGGATCTGGCCGCCGCACACCTGAAAGCGCTGGAACGGTTGGGCCAGGGCGGGTCCAGCGGCGCCTTCAATCTGGGTACGGGACAAGGCCATTCGGTCCGGGAAGTGATCGCGGTGGTGGAGCGCGTGACCGGGCGAAAGGTTCCGCTCCAGCAGAGCCCGCGCCGCGCCGGAGACGCTCCCGTGTTGGTAGCCGACCCATCGCGGGCGTGCCGGGACCTCGGCTGGGTCTCGCGGCATTCCTCGCTCGACGAAATCGTCGAAACCGCCTGGGAATGGTATCGCCGACGTCCTGCCGCCGATTCAAAATAGGTGCCGGATTCTATAATCGTTCCAGTGATCCGCATTCTGCTCGTCTTCGGCACGCGCCCGGAAGCCATCAAGCTTTGTCCGGTTGTCCGGGAACTGCGCGCGCGCCCCGGCCGATTCAGTGTCCGGATCTGCGTGACCGCCCAGCACCGCGGCCTGCTCGATCAGGTTCTGGACGTTTTCCAAGTCGTCCCCGACCGGGATCTGGATCTGATGCGCCCCGGCCAGACCTTATCCGCGCTGACGGCCCGGATCCTGGAAGGGCTGGATCCGGTGCTGGCCGAGGAAACTCCCGACATGGTTCTGGTGCAGGGCGACACCACCACCACGCTGGCCGCATCGCTCGCTGCCTTTTATTGCGGTATTCCGGTAGGCCATGTGGAGGCCGGGCTGCGTACCGGAGACCTGAGCCAGCCTTTCCCGGAGGAGTTGAACCGGGTGGTGACCGGCCGCCTGGCCGCTTTACACTTTGCACCTACCACCGCCGCCGCCGCCAACCTGGTGGCGGAAGGGATGCCCCGCGACCGGATTCACGTCACGGGCAATACCGGGATCGACGCAGTGTTGCAGGTGCGCGACGCGCTGGCATCCGGCGCTCTCCCGGCCGGCGATTGGCCGATGCTCGATCGGTCGCGGCGGCTGATCGTGGTAACGGGGCATCGGCGCGAGAATTTCGGACCCGCGTTTGCGGGCGAGATGCGTGCGCTCGCGCGCCTGGCCGAGCGGCCGGACGTTGAGGTGATCTATCCTGTCCATCCGAATCCCAACGTCACGGGGCCCGCTCGTGAACTGCTCGGCAACCGGCCTCGCATCCATCTGATCGAGCCGCTTGCTTACGTACCGTTTGTCGACCTGATGCGCCGCGCGTGGTTTCTGATCACCGACTCCGGGGGGATTCAGGAGGAGGCTCCGTCACTGGGGAAACCGGTTCTGGTCTTACGCAACAAGACCGAACGGCCGGAGGCCGTGGAGGCCGGCACGGTGAAGCTGGTGGGCACTGACGAAGACCGGATCGTAACCGAGGCCACCCGGCTGCTTGACGACGAAGCGGAGTACGCGCGCATGACGCGCGTCCACAATCCGTACGGCGACGGCCAAGCCTCGCGCCGGATTGCCGACACGCTAGAAACTCATTTCCGGCGGACTCCGGCTACTTGACGTCGCGGGCCCGGCTGGACATGCCGTCTTCCCAGTTGCTCCAACCCGAGATCATGCCGTACGGCGCGCGGTCGAGGATGGCTTCAATCTGGCGCAGCTTGCCCTTTTCGACTTTGAACATTTCAGCGATCTCCCAGGTCCATGGCTGCGACGGACCTCCGGTGACGGTGCGGCCTTCGGGCGTCTGGAACGTGCGGTCCTTGCCGAGCGCGTGGTCGAAGAAGCCAAAGGCGAAGACCAGGCCGCGCTCCGGATCGACCGCCACAAAGCGGCGATCGCGGATCCGCCACACAAAGTGGAGCAGGCCGGATTCGAACTGTTCCTTGCAGCTCCACTGGGCGGAGTAGTTCGTGGAGGTTTTCGGGTCGGGCCTGGCCTGGCCGGGCGGCGCCGGCGCGTTGGTCGTCTGGCTGCCGTTTTCGATGCGGTTGCAATCGTCGGTGAAGGGATACACGCCTTTGCCGTCGTTCTTTTCCATTCCCGAGAAGTACAGGTTGGCGGTTTTGATGAGGTCCGCGCGAGACATGCGTTCCGCGGGCGGGATGTCTTCCAGGAAAAGGGGATTGGGTTTCCCCAGCTTCTCGAGGTTTTGCGCCGTGCGCTCGGTGCGCACCACCAGTTGTTCGGCTTCGGTGATCCGCTGATCGACTACTTTCAGGCGGAGGGCGATGGCTCCGGCGACGCCCTGGCCGGGTGCGCGGCCTTGTTCCTTGATGGTCCCGATGAAGGCGACTTGGCCGGTCTCGGGATCGCTGACGAACAGGCGATAGCTGCCTTTACTCTCCATCGAGTTCCAGAGAGCATCGGGAATGACCAGGCGCTGGCCGTTCTCGGTGAACCGGACGTTGGGAGCCAGGGGCACCGCTTTCGGATTGTGGGCCACCATGGCGTCGAGGTACCGATCGACGAAACCTTCGAGACACGCGCGATCGCAGTTGCCCTCCGCCACGGCGCTTGAGGCCAGCAGAAGTCCCGCTGGGATGATGGCTAGAATCCGTTTTTTCATGGTTGCTCCTCGTTCCAGTTGACTCGTCCGATTGCGTTGCACCGTAACAGAATCCAGAGGCAGGAGTCAATCGGCGGAGCGCGGCTAGCGGCCGGGCTGCAGATGCATCTCGGCGAACTTCAAGAACGTATCCCAGTCGGAGGGAATCGTCCCGTGCCCGCCGGCGTGCATCAGATAGCCCATCGTGTGCAGGATCGGTTCTCCCGCCGCCGGCCATTGGTCGGTGCCCAGGTCCTGCTTTCCGAACAGGCGGTACACCGGACCGGCGGCGACCGCAGCCAGAAATTCTCCTTTGGGATCGGACCAGAAATCCTGATTGCCGGTCTGCAACAGAAGCGGCCGCGGCGCAATCAAGGCCACGAGCAGGTTCGCATCCACAGGCATCTGGTCGGGACGGGCGGCGAACTTCTGGTAGTTGGCCGCGAACTGGTAGGGGTATCGGGAGGGCGCCGTCAAGTGGGCGATGGTCTCGCCATAGTTGCGGCGGCTGAGCGCCGCGCCTCCTTCACCGGAACAACTGGCGATCACAGCCGCGAACCGGCTGTCGCGCGCGCCGGCCCAGAGCACCGTCTTGCCCAGGCGCGAAACGCCTTCAATCGCGACGCGCTTGGCATCGACCCCGGGGTCGGTTTCCAGATAATCCATGGCGCGGCTGAGCCCCCAGGCCCAGGCCGCGATGGCGCCCCACTCGTCGGGAGCCGGTTCCGTCTGCCCGGGTTTGAGATACAAAGCGCGAACTCCGTTCGGGATGCCGCCCGCAAAATCAGGGTCGATGTCGCCGTAGTACACCGTGGCCACGCCAATCCCATGGGCCAGAAATGGAGCCACGTTGAGCTTTCCGAAATTCGGGCCGCTGGCCGCGGGAACTCTCTTGTGGTCGCGGCCCCAGACCGTGCCGGGCCGGATCCCGGGGTCGTCCACCGTGCTGGAGTTGGCGCTGAAGCTCAGATTGAGCAGCAGCGGCACGGCCTTCGAGGCGCCGGCCGGCAGATAGATCAACAGATCCATCTGGGGGCCGTTTTTATCTGGCGAAAAATAGAGGGTCACCTGGCGGCGCAGCGCGGTTCCGTTCAACGCCGGCGTTCCGCGGTCGAAGACGTCGAAACTCATGCCAGCGGGGCGGCCCGGACTCCGGCCAAATTGGTTCTCTTCGAAGAGCCTCAGGATCTCCGGACGCCGCTTCGTTTCCCAAGTCTTGGAGTCGCGGACCGGTGTGCCGTCGGCCATCCGCAGCGCGTCGGGCAGCGTGTAGGTCCCGACTCGCGCCTCGTCATAGTTGACCGGGATGCCGGCAACCACGGACGCCGGGGGTTTCGCGGCGTTCTGGCTCTGGGCCGCAAGGCCGCCCGCACTCGCAGCGAGAAGCGCCCACGCGACCGGCCCTCGCCCACAACAGCACATCGTACGATCCCTCCCCGGATTTCGACGCTATCAGAGACGGCCCGCTTGAGTCAAACGAGCGCGCGTGCTGTACCTTGGAAGGGTGCCTGTCGAGAAACTGCTGGGGGGCATCTCCCGATTCCAGAAGGACGTTTATCCGCAGCATCAGGAACTTTTCGAAAAGCTGGCGCTCGGCCAGCGGCCGGAAGCTCTGTTCATCACCTGCGCGGATTCCCGCATCGACCCATGCCTGCTCACCCAAACCAAGCCGGGTGAACTATTCATCTGCCGCGTGATCGGCAACATCGTGCCGCCCTACCCGGATGCGATCGGCGGCGTATCGGCCACCATCGAGTATGCCGTGGGCGTCCTGCGCGTGCCGGAAGTGATCGTGTGCGGCCATACCGATTGCGGGGTTATGAAAGGCGCGCTCAACCCCGAAGCGCTGGGCGCGTATCCCAACGTAACGGCATGGCTCCGGTACGCGAACGTGGAGCACCGCGAACCGCAGCCGAGTCCCGGGTTTCTGCTGGCGTTAACGGAACAGAACGTGGTGGCGCAACTGAGGAACCTGCGCTCGCATCCGTCGGTACAGGCGCGGCTGGAAGAAGGCGGTCTGGCGCTGCACGGCTGGGTGTATCACATCGGTTCCGGCACGGTGACGGCGTATGACGAGACGAGCCGGAAGTTCGAGACTCCGGCGGTGGTGTAGCGATCGGGCCGGCCGGAACCTGCCCCACGGCCTTACTGGGCTGCGAACGCCAGCAACACGTTGCCGGGCATGCCATTTTGAATGCCCGGGAAACCGGATCCGATGAACAGCATACCGCCGGCCACAGTGGGGCCGGGGCCACCCATCGATCCGCCCTTGGCGTCGACTTTGTTGACGGTCGCGAACGGCTTGGCGGTGTCGTATTCCCACAGGACGCGGCCGTCGGCGGCCGATAGCGCACGCACGACGCCATCCCATCCCGTGGACAGGACCACGTCGGGAATTACCGAGATCGCGGACTCGCGCCCAGGCGCCCGGCCGCCGGGCGGCGGCAGGGGAGCGAACCAGGTGCGCGCGCCATTGGCGAGGTTCAGGGCGACGACGCCGCCGCTCGACAGGCCGAAGTAGGCGTTCTGCTCATCGGCCGCGCCGCCCCACACGATCTGGCCGGCGAAACTGGGCGGCTTCTCGGCGGTCTGCACTTTCCAGACGACGGCGCCCTTGCGATCGGGGTCGTGCGCCCACACCGTGCCGCTTTTCTGGCCGGCGATGAGAACGCTTCGGCCGTTCGGCAGATTCCGCAAAATCGGCGAGGCCCCGAAGTCGTGATCCGGGCCCATATTCTTGGGGCAGTTCTCGGGTCTCGGCGTGACATCGCAGCCCACGATCCAGGCGTCGCCTCCCAGGTCCTGGACCGACCACAAGATTTTGCCGGTGTTCATGTCGAGCGCCATGATGGAGTCGGTGGTCTTGGCAGCCGGCTCAGAGTAGGCATCGCCAATGCCGACATAAACGGCGTGGCGCTTGAGGTCAAGGGTGGGGGAAGTCCAAACCCCGGCTCCTGCCGGACCCCAGAGCTGCGTGCCCTTGGAGTTCTTGCGCGTCGCCTTGGGCGCTTCGGCAATGGTGTACGTCTTCCAGATCACCTTGCCGGTGGCGGCGTCGAGCGCCTGGACGCTGCCGCGAAACGTGCAGCACGGGTAACCGGGATCGGCGCTGCCCACTTCCTCGAGGGACGAAACCCCAATATAGAGGCGGCCTTCGTACAGCTTGGGCGACGCGGTGAGGCGCGCCTTGGGATGTGGATCGGCGGAGACTTTCCAGAGCAATTCGCCGTTGGCAGCATCGACGGCGTAGACGTTGCCTTTCAGGTCGCCGAAGAAGAGCGAACTGCGGCCGGGCCGCCCGGGCGCGAAACCGATGGTGGGGGAGTTGCGCACGTCGTCCTCCGCCTGGAAGGACCAATACTGGCATCCGGTGGCGGCGTCCAGCGAATAGATGGTGTGGGTATCGCCGCTGATGAAAACCCGGCCTCCCGCGATCATGGGCTGTCCGATCACCGATTTCGCGTCGGGAATGCCGAAGGCCCACTTGAGCTTCAACTGGGGCATTTGCTCGGCGGAAAGGCCGGCGTCTTTGGACGGTTGAAACCGCGTGTTCTGCAGATCGGCGCCCCAGCCGCTCCAGGCCGGTGTGGCGGCCAGATCACCGAGCGGCGCATTGCCGGGGCATTGCTGGGCCCATGCGGAACCGAGCGTCGCGAGCGTCAGAATCATCCAAACCGGCCACTGACTACAGAGTCTTCTCATCGCGAACATCTCCTGGTTGAGGTTTCTCGACGAGTGTACCGCGTCTGGAGGCGGCCCGGCGGGAGCCTGCGGGGTATATTATGATGATAAATTACACCCAAGTTCACGGAGTTTCCATGTCACATCAAAGCGGACGTCATTTTCTTCAGATTCCCGGCCCTACCAATGTGCCCGAGCGCGTGCTGCGCGCCATGGCCCGGCCTACCATCGATCATCGCGGGCCTGAGTTCGGCCGGCTTGGCCTGGAACTTTTGGAAGGCATCAAGGCGATTTTCAAGACTAAAGGGCACGTCATCATCTTCCCCACCTCGGGAAGCGGCGCCTGGGAGGCCGCGCTGGTCAACACCCTTTCCCCCGGCGACAAAGTGCTCATGTTCGAAACCGGTCAGTTTTCTTTCCTCTGGCAGGAAATGGCCGGCAAGCTCGGTTTCGATGTGACCTATCTGCAGAGCGACTGGCGGCATGGCGTCGATGCGGCCGCCATTGAAGCCCAGTTGCGCGACGACCGCCAACACCAGATCAAAGCCGTCGGCATCGTGCACAACGAAACCTCCACCGGCGTCGCCAGCAATGTGGCCGCCGTGCGCAAGGCCATGGACCGCGCCGGTCACCCCGCCCTGCTGATGGTCGATACCATCTCCTCACTCGGCTCCATCGACTACCGCCACGACGAGTGGGGCGTCGACGTCGCCATCGGCGGTTCCCAGAAGGGTCTGATGCTGCCGCCGGGTATGAGCTTCAACGCCATCAGCGAGAAGGCGCTCTCCGCTTCGAAGTCGGCGAAGATGCCGCGGTCGTATTGGGACTGGCAGGCCATGCTGGCCAACAACAAGAACGGCTTCTTCCCGTATACGCCGGCCACCAATCTGCTGTACGGCCTGCGCGAGGCGCTGCAGATGCTGCAGGACGAAGGGCTGGAAAACGTGTTTGCCCGCCATAGCCGGCACGGCGAAGCCACGCGCCGCGCGGTCCAGGCGTGGGGCCTCGAAGTGCTCTGTCTGAATCCCGCCGAGTACAGCAGTTCTTCGACCTCCGTGCTTTTGCCCGCCGGTCAGAATGCCGATGAGTTCCGCAAAGTAGTCCTCGAGCAATTCAACATGGCGCTCGGCAGCGGTCTTGCCCGGTTGGCCGGCAAGGTCTTCCGCATCGGCCATCTGGGCGATTTCAACGACCTCATGCTGGCCGGCACGCTCTGCGGCGTCGAGATGGGGCTGGCAATGGCCGGAGTTCCGCACAAAAAAGGCGGCGTGCAGGCGGCGCTCGAAGTTCTCACGCAAGCGGCCAAAGGGGCGCGCGTGGAGGCAGCTCCCGCCCGCGCGTAAGAGCGGCCGCGACCGACTCCGCGCTGGGCTCGCTGAAGCGGTTATGATCCGCCCGTACGGAACGCTGACGAAGAAGTCCCCCGCCTCACGGCCGCGGTTGGGTGTGGGGCTTGCAGCCGCGCCCCTGAGGGCGAGGGTACCCTCTTTCGCCGCAGTGCTGTAGAATGGCTCAGCCCGTGAACCCTTCGCCATCGCGCCCCACCCACGTCCGCTATGTCGTGCTGGCCTTGACGGTGGCGGCGTACATGATCACCTACATGGATCGGCAGGTGCTGGCTACGTCCCGGCCCGCGATCATGAAGGAGCTGGGGATCTCGCTGATCACCATGGGCGGGATCACCTCCGGCTTCCGTCTGGCCTACGCCTTGTTCCAGATTCCCGGCGGCTGGCTGGGCGATACGATTGGCGCACGGCGCGCATTGACCCTCGTCGTCGGCTGGTGGAGCGCGTTTACGGCCCTCACCGGAGCCGCCTGGAATGCGGGTTCGATGCTCGGCATCCAGGTATTGTTCGGCATGGGCGAGGCCGGAGCTTTCCCCATCGCGACCCGATCCCTTTCGCGCTGGATGCGCCCCACCGAGCGCGGGTTCGCGCAAGGGGTAACCCACGCCGGGTCGCGTTTCGGCGGCGCCATCACGCCACCCATAGTGGCGCTCGGGATCATCCCTTTCTTCGGATGGCGCGCGGCATTCTATGGATTCGGCATTCTGGGCGTGGTGTGGGCCGTCGCTTGGTTTGCATACTATCGGGACACGCCCGAAGAGCACCATCGCGCCAACCAGGCCGAGCGCGATTTGATCGGCGGCGGCGTCAAGCGCAAGCAGTCCGGCAAGGTGCCCTGGCGCGAGATCTTTTCGCACGGAAACCTGTGGGTCCTGGCCGTGATGTATTTCTTCTATAACTACAACCTGAATGTCTACCAGGACTGGTTCCCGACGTATCTCCAACAGTCGCGCAAGATGACGCTGTCCCAGATGGGAATCTACGCCAGCTTGCCGCTGCTGGCCGGCGTTGTGGGCGATCTCGCGGGAGGATGGTTTTCCGATCGCGTTCTGCACTGGACCGGAAAGGTGAACCTGGCCCGGCGCTGGGTGGCGATTGCCGGGTTCCTGGTGTCGGCGGTCGCGACGGTTCCCGCCGTGCTGACCCCCAACCCTCACGTGTCGGTAGCCTGGTATTGCGTCGCCTTCTTCGGGCTGGAGTGGACCGTCGGAATTTCCTGGGCCGTGCCGCTCGACATCGGCGGCGATTTTGCCGGCTCCGTCTCCGCCGTCATGAACATGCTCGGCAATCTCGGTGGGGCCGCCGCGGCGACCGTGGTCACCTATACCGCCGCTCACTACGGCTGGAACGTGCCCTTTCTGATGACCTCCGCTCTGTGTCTGATCGCTGCCGTGATGTGGCTGAAGATCGACGCGACACGGAAGGTGAACGCGTAGGCGTTGCGCCCGCCAGCCTGCGAACGCAAGTTGGAAGAGGCCCTCCGTCCACTCGTGTTCGAAGCCGCCCCTGGCCTCGCCGTTTCCTGATTGCATTTTTCGCGTTTGCGCTCCATGATGATGAGGTCGTCGATCACTTCATCCGGAAAGCAGGCGCCCGATGCCAATTCCTATTCTGAAGCCGACCGTAGCGCGTGACGAGAAATTCGCCGGCGTTACCTATCACATCGAGGGCGAACTGGTTCCCGTTCTGCATCTCGAACTGAGTGGTGTCCCGGTCTACTTCGAGCACTACATTCTTCTGTGGAAGGAGCCTGGGGTGCAGATCGGCATCCAGCCGTTGAAGGGCGGCCTCAAGCGAGTGCTGGCCGGGATGCCCATCTTTATGACCGAGGCCAGCGGTCCCGGACAGATTGGATTCAGCCGCGATGGCGCGGGACACATTTTCGCCATCCACCTGAACCGCGGCGACGGGATCGAGATGCGGGAGCACCAGTTTCTGGCTGCCACCGGCACCGTGGAATACACGTTCACGCGGGTCAAAGGCCTTTCCAATATGCTGCTCGGTGGGACTGGGTTCTTCATCGACCATTTCGTGGCACAGCACGGCGAAGGCATCGTGTGGGTGCACGGGTACGGAAATGTGTTTGAGGTGACGCTCGAAGCCGGCCAACAGATTGACGTCGAGCCGGGCGGCTGGATTTACAAGGACCGCTCGGTCCGGATGGAAACGCAGTTCCAGAAGTTTTCCACCGGGCTCTTTGCCAGCGCCGCACAAATCGTATGGAACCGCTTCACCGGCCCGGGGCGGATTGGAATCCAATCCATGTACGTCCACATGCCGACGGCGGAATAGCCGGAGGGGGCCCAGCGCCGGCCGGATCCCATGCAAACCATCGGCGGGGTATACTGCACCACGGGGACGTCATGACGCAACGGCAGGTACTGGGAGTTCGGATGATGGCTGTGGGGCTATTCGTTTCCCCGCTCGCGGCCCAATGGGTCACCTATCCGACCGCCGGGGTGCCTCGAACGCCGGATGGCAAACCCAATCTCAATGCGGCCTGCCCGCGCACCGCGGACGGCAAGCCGGATCTGTCCGGCCTATGGGTGATGCAGCCCAGCCACGAGCCGAACCCCAATTTCCCTGGCTGCGAAGCCATCGCTGACGAGTTTGCCAATATCGGCGTCTCTCTGAAGGGCGGTCTGCCCTATCAACCCTGGGCGGCCGATCTGGTGAAAGCCCGCCGTTCCGAACAGCGTCTGCACGATCCGATGTCGCATTGCTTACCCATCGGTCCGGTCCGATTGAATACCTTTACGACGCCCAGCAAGATGATCCAGACTCCCGGACTGCTCCTGATTCTGAACGAATGGAACGCCAGCTACCGCCAGATCTTCACCGACGGCCGGCCGTTACCGGTCGATCCCAACCCCTCCTGGAACGGCTACTCCAGCGGCAAGTGGGACGGCGATACGCTCGTGATTGAGACCAATGGTTTCCGCGATGGCCTATGGCTCGATGCCGCCGGCAACCCGATGACGGATGCGGCCCGGCTGACCGAGCGCTTCCGGCGTCCCAACTTCGGTCACATGGAAATCGAGATCACGGTGAGCGATCCCAAGGCCTATACCAGGCCATTCACCGTCACGTTGCACCACACCATCAAACTCGATACGGAGCTGCTGGACTTCGTTTGCAACGAAAACGAGCAGGACGCGTCGCATCTGTCCTCAAAATAGGGCACCGCACCCTGGTGTGCCCCACGAGGTGCGCCTACTTGCCCACCATGTGGTACAGGTCCTGGTTGTTTTCCTGGCAGATGTACTCGAGCAGTTCGGTGCCGGGAGACCAGGGGATTTTGTAGCTGATGGTCCAGGGCCTGGTGTAGGCCTTCGGGTCGTCGATGGTGGCCTGGTACTGCAGCGTCATCTCATCGATCCGGGTATAACGCTCAATGACGTGCAGGGCTTCGGTGTGGGGATGACCGTCCTGATCGAGCCAGGTCCGGTCGTTGAAGCCGGCCGAGTCCACCACCAGGGAGTCGCCGTCCCAGTGGCCGACCGCGTCGCCTACGAAGGTGGGGTTCGGGTCCTTGGGATGCGCGCGGCCATCGGTGTAGACGGTGCGCCAGATGTGCGCGCCGCCTTCAAAGAGAAAAATCACGCGGTCGGGCAGTTGATAAACCTGAAACGGGAAGGGCGTGGCCATCATGCGCGGGATGCCGGGCGGCAGGCAGCGGGATTCCGGATCCTCCTTTTGCAGATTCGCCAGCCGCTCCTCGTAGACGGCCTTGGCCCAAGGCTGAAAGGGAACGTCGACCTTGTAATCGACGGGTGAACGGCTGGCCTGGCCGGGCCCCACTCCGGCGATGTTCTCGATAATGCGCGGGTTCCAGGATCCTTTGGCGTTGCCCAGATCCGGGTGGCCGTCGGGCAGGCGCGGGGCCGGCTTTGGCTGGCTGACCTGCGGTTCGGGAAGGCGGCCGGCGATGATCGGTTCCTGAGCGGCGGCCGGCTCGGCGCAGGCGGCGATTGCGAAGAGCGAACCGATGAGAGCGCTTCTCATACTTTCTCCACCAACTCGCTGGACGAGAGATCCAGTTTGGGTCTGAAGATATCACGGGGCCGCACGCAGGGCAATCGCCTCCATCGAGATCGCGTTCCTCGAGCGGCTCGTGAACCATTCGATCCCGCCGAAAAATCAGGACCTGCCCCGGCCCCGGAAGTGGAGGATGCCGGCCAACTGCTGCTCGGTGTCTGGGTCACGGTAAAACCCATGCCGGGTATGCCAGGATCGCCCCACGGCTATTACTATTTTCGCAAGGACGGCCGCCAGACCTTCGTCATCCCGTTTCTTACCGACCACTGCACCTACGCCGTCTCCGGCGACCGGATTCGCCTCACCAACCGGCAAGGCTCTAAAGAAGGGCCGATGCGTTGGGACGGCAAGGTGCTGACCTTGCCCTGGGGCCGGAACGACGCCACCTTCCAGCGCGTTTGAGCCGCCCGCCGCACCCGCCTCACGCACCGGGCGGAACTTGATATAGTGGCACGACAAGGAGCGCGAGACTATGCGAGTCCGGGGCAGTATCGTCGTGAGTGTTGCGTGGGCCACTGTGCTGCTGATTCCGGCGAGCGGGCAGGCGCCCGCGGATGCGCCGAAGCAAGGAGTGGTTTCCGCCGGGGAAGGGAATGCCTACCGGCGGGCGGCCCAGTTGCCCGCTCGCATTGAGAGCTTCACGGCGAAGCCGGAATCGATCCAGCCGGGCGAAGCGGTGATGCTGATCTGGTCGACGGAGAACCCGAGCGGAGTGACCGTGGAGCCCGGGCTCGGACGTGTGACGGCGCGCGGCAGTCGGGAATTGAAGCCGGCCGCGACCACCACCTACACGCTCACCGTGCGCGGTCCCAACAACCAGACCCTCACGAAAGAGGTCACGGTGAAGGTCGCGGGAACCACGCCGGTGGCGGCCACCGCCGCGCCCGCCCCAGCCGCTTCCCAGGAAACCCCGCGGTTGAACGGCAAGCCCGACCTCTCCGGAGTCTACGGCGCCAGCCTGGGCGGGCCCGGCGGCCGGGGCGGCCGGGGCGCCGCGGCCGATGGACCGGCCTTAAAGCCCGGTGCGGAGAAATACCGCGCGGTGCACGGCCCCGACGATCCGGGGCTGACCGCGGATTGCAAGCCCTTGGCCGGGCCGCAGGCGTTCAGCGTGCCGTATGAATTTCAAATCGTGCAAGGCGCGCACTCCGTGGCCATCTTGAATGAGTATCCGGGCACCTTTCGCATCGTTCCGACGGACGGAGCGACTCACCCGGCTGACCCAGACCCCACCTGGATGGGAGATTCCATCGGCCACTGGGAAGGCGACACCCTGGTCGTGGATACGGTCGGATTCAACGACAAGACGGAGATCAGCGGGTTCAAACATTCCGAAGCGTTACACATTGTGGAGCGGTTCAGCCGTCCCACTCATGATGCGCTGCAGTATGAAGTGACGCTGGACGATCCAAACGTGTTTGTGAAGGCGTGGAAAGTGACCCGGAGTTTTGCGCTTCGTCCGGATCTGGCGAAGATCGACGAATTCGTTTGCGAGGCCAACGAAGACTACGGGAAGTATTTCAAGAAGGAATAGGCCGTGCGGCGCGCTCTGGCGATTTTGGTTTTGACGGTTGTGGCGATGTCTGCCCAGACAGTGCGGCAGGAAGCGCCGAACCCGGAGGCGACTTCCGGGGCCATCCAGCGGCGGGTTGCGCCGCCCGCGCGCATCACCCGCTTCACGGTTGAGCCGGGCACCGTTCAGCCCGGGCAGCCGGCCACTCTGACATGGGCCACCGAAAACCCATCGGGCGTGACGCTGGATCCGGCGATGGGAACGGTCGCGGCGCGCGGTAGCATGCAGGTGTCTCCCGCGGCCACGACGACCTACAAACTGACCGTCCGCGGACCGAACAATCAGGTGCTGACGCGCGAGGCAACCGTCACCGTGCCGGGCACCACGCCCGTTACGACCACCGCCGCCCCCACCACCAAGGCGGTTCCGAGACTGGCCAACGGCCGGCCCGATCTTTCGGGCGTTTATGCGGCCAGCCTGGGCGCACCCGGCGGGCGCGGCGGCCGAGCGGCTGCGGCCGATGGGCCGGCGTTGAAGCCGGGTGCCGAGAAATATCGCGTGGTCCGCGGCCCCAACGATCCGGGGCTGACCTCCGACTGTATGCCGCTGGCCGGGCCGCAGGCATTCAGTGTGCCGTACCAATTCCAACTCGTCGAGGGCGCGCACCAGGTGGCCATCCTCAATGAGTATCCGGGCACGTTCCGCATCATTCCAACCGATGGCGGGCCGCACCCCGCCGACCCGGACCCCACGTGGATGGGAGATTCCGCCGGCCACTGGGAGGGCGACACCCTGGTGGTGGATACGGTCGGCTTCAACGATAAAACCGAGATCAGCGGGTTCAAACACTCAGAGGCATTGCACATCGTCGAGCGGTTCAGCCGCTCAACCTACGACACGCTGCAGTACGAGGCCACGCTGGATGACGCGAACGTGTTTGCGAAACCGTGGAAGGTGACACGGACCTTCGCGCTTCGTCCGGACATGGCCAAGGTCGACGAGTTCGTGTGCGAGACCAACGAAGACTACGGCAAGTTCTTCAAGAAGGAATAGAAGGAGCTGCGCCGCCACGCTCAAGAACTCCTGGCTGTTTCCGGCAATTGAATCCATTCACCTGTGCGGACTGGCGCTGTTGGTGGGGACCATCGTGCCGGTCGACTTGCGCCTGCTGGGATGGGCGCGGCGTTTGCCAGTGAGTCCGTTGGCGGACGCACTGGGGCGATGGACCCGGGCGGGCATCGCCGTCATGCTGACCACCGGGCCGGTGCTGTTTCTCTCCGATATGCCCCGCTACGCCGCCAATCGAGCGTTCCGCTTTAAGATGGGGTGCCTGCTGCTGGCATTAGTGACTCATTTCACGGTGCGCCGCCGCGCGCTCCGGGGATCCGCCGCGAGCGGGCGGCTGGCGGCGCTGCTCTCGCTGGCGCTGTGGACGTGCGTCGTGCTGGGCGGCCGCGCCATCGCCGACTTCGACCTTTGAGATGCTCGCCTTCTGCCAGTGGCTTCAGGAGACCGCGATGAGCGCCGGAATTCGCGGCTCCACCTGGGGTGTGCCGATCCTCGGGGCGCTGCATGTGCTGGCGCTCGCGTGGTTCGGCGGAGCCGTGCTGGCCCTGGATCTGCGCCGGCTGCCCGTGGACCTGCCGGACTGGGCCGGCCTTTTGTCGAAGTGGAGGTGGATCGGCCTGGCCGCCTTGCTCACTACGGGCATCTTCTTGTTTGCCGTGGAACCTCTCGTCTGTTATCGCAGCGTCTCATTTCGCGTCAAAATCGGCCTCCTGGCGCTGATCGGGCTGAACGCGTGGATCCCTCGCAACGCGGACCCATCGTCGCGGGCTCGGTTCTCCGCCGGCCTCTCGATCGCCCTCTGGATCGGCATTGTCTTCGCGGCCCGCGGGATTGCCTTCTTCTAGCCCGCCCCCTTGGTTGTCGGCAGCCCCATGGTTGTCGGCGGCCATGGTTTGACAAGCCTCCAAAACCTGCTGTATAGTGGCCCCCAGTGCAATCCCTGGGAGGTTGGCGGATGCGATCGCGGCGAATCGTTCTGATGCTCGGAGTCGGTGCCCTGGCGGCGATTGTGCCCGCGCTCGCGCACCATTCCACCACCATGTACAACATGCAGAACCCGGTCACCGTGACCGGCGTGGTGAAGCGCTTTGAGTGGGCCAACCCGCACGCGCACATTTTCCTGGAAGTCACCGACGAAAGCGGCAAGAAGGTGGAGTGGGACATCGAAATGATGAGCTTGAACCACCTGAAGGGCTATGGATGGTCGCACAGCACGGTGCAGCCGGGAGACCTGGTCAGTTGCACGGGCGGCGCCGCCCGCAGCGGCCTGCCCGCCATGCTCAGCTCGCTGATCAAGCTGGCGGACGGCCGCGTGATCAAATCGTAGCGTTCCCGCCGGAGGTATTCCTCATGAGATCGAAAGCGTCCAGCGCATGGCTGGCGCCGGCGGTGCTGTGTGCGCTGGCGGCCGGGCCGGCATTCGGCGCGCCGTGCGAGAGCCTGGGTAAGCTGGCACTGCCCCACGTCACCGTCACTTCCGCGGTAGAGGTTGCGGCCGGCGCCTTTGTGCCGACGGGCCGCGGCCGCGGCGGCGCTGCCTTCAAGAACCTGCCGGCCTTCTGCCGGGTGGCCGCCATGTTGCAGCCAAGCAGCGATTCCGAGATCCAGATCGAAGTCTGGATGCCTTCTACCGGGTGGAACGGAAAGCTGCAGTCGGTCGGCAACGGCGCCTGGGCCGGAACCATTAGTTATCCGGCGCTGGGCACGGCGGTGACCGATGGGTATGCGGCGGCCGGCACCGACACCGGGCACACCGGCAACAACGCCAATTTCGTGATGGGGCATCCCGAAAAAGTGGTGGACTTCGCCTACCGCTCGGTGCATGAGATGACCGTGGCGGCCAAAGCGGTCGTCGCCGCGTTTTACGGCAACGCGCCGCAGCGCTCCTACTGGAACGGCTGCTCGACCGGCGGGCGGCAGGCGCTGGCCGAAGCGCAGCGCTTCCCCAACGATTACGACGGCATCGTCGCGGGTGCGGCCGCCAACTATGTGACGCATCTGCAAGGCCAGCAGGTGTGGATCGCCGAGCAGGCGCATCTCGAAGAGGGCGGCGCACTACCTGCCGAAACGCTCGCGCTCCTCCACCAGGCGGCACTGGAGAAGTGCGATGCCTTGGATGGCGTCAAAGACGGCGTGATCGAAAATCCAAAGGCCTGCCACTTCGATCCCAAAACCATCGCTTGCAAGGAGAGCGGCGCGCCCCACTGCCTGACGGCGGCGCAGGTGCGGCTGGCGGAAAAGATCTACGCGGGACCCAAGAACCCGCGCACGGGCAAGGCGGTCTTTCCGGGCCTGGAGCCCGGAAGTGAAGCCGGATGGAACGGCCTGGCTGGGCCGGAACCCATGGCGCTGGCCGTCGAAACCTATCAATACCTGGTGCACCAGGGCGGCACCTGGGATTTTAAGACCTTCGATGCCGATCGCGACGTCGCTCTGGCGGACAAGACCGTAGCCGCCACCATGAATTCCACCGACCCCGACCTGCAGCCGTTCTTTTCGCACGGAGGGAAGCTGCTGATGTATCACGGCTGGGCGGACCCGGGCATCGCGCCGCAAAACAGCGTGAACTACTACACCAGCGTGGTGAATCGATTGGGCGCGGCGCAGACGGCGGACGCGGTCAGGCTCTTTATGGTGCCGGGGATGGGGCACTGCCGCGGCGGCGACGGCACCGATACGTTCGACGCCGTCGGCGCGCTGAATCGCTGGGTGTCCACCGGGAGAGCGCCCGAACAGATCGTCGCCTCGCGCGTGCGCAATGGCGCAACGGACCGCACCCGGCCGCTGTGCGCGTATCCGCAGGTGGCGCAGTACCAGGGAACCGGCAGCACGGACGACGCCGCGAGCTTCGCCTGCAAAGCGCCGTAGCGTCAAAAACGGCCCCCGCCGTACCCGGCTGGGCTGAGGCGCAGTGCGGCTGCGCAGCCTGCAAGCCAATCAATACATTCCTCTGCAGAAATGTTTTCGCGAAATCATTACGATTTCGGCCGTTACCCGCTCGCCGCCCGAACGGTTTCAACCCGATAGCGAAGCGTTGAAATTTTCGCGCTCAGGTCGCGCCGTGAGGGCCCGCGGCACGTCCCCATGCGCCATCGCCGCCGGCTCGCGCTCCGGACGGTCCCAATCGCGTACCATGGAAATCTCCCATGCCCGCTTCCCTCTCGCTGACCGAAGCCCGGCGCCTGGCGCTGACGGCCCAGGGGTTCGACCGGGCGCGTCCCGGCCGTGCGACCGTGCGGCACCTGCGCGATACCATTCGCCGGCTGGGACTGCTGCAGATCGATTGCGTCAACGTGGTTTGCCCGGCGCATCACATGGTCCCTTTCTCCCGCCTCGGCCCCTACGACCGCCCGGCCTTCCACCAGCTGCTCTACGGCAGCGGCCAATTCGCGGAGCACTGGGCCCACGAGATTTCCATCGTCCCGGTGGAAACGTGGCCGCTGCTGCGGTACCGCCGGGAGACAGATCGCGTGCGGCCCTGGGGTTTTGCGAAGGTGCTGGAAGAGCGCGCCGAGTACGCCGCCTGGGTCCTGGACGAGGTGCGGCGGCGCGGGCCGCTGGCGGCGGACGACCTTCCGCCGCCTGACGGCGTCGCCACCCGCATTCCCGGATCGTGGATTGGTACCGTCGCTCGCGGCGTGTTGGAGGCGCATTTTCTGCGCGGCGATCTGGCGGCGGCCGGACGGCGCTCCGATTTCTCCCGGCTCTACGACCTGGCCGAGCGGCTGATTCCCGACCAACACCGCTGCCCTCACGTGGACCACGACGAAGGCCGCCGCGCTGTACTGCTCCAGGCCGCCCGGGCGCACGGCGTGGGCACGGCCAAGGATCTGGCGGACTATTTTCGGATGCCGGTCACCAGCGCCAAGCCGCGATTGCGCGAGTTGGTGCAGTCGGGCCAGTTGCGGGAAGTCCGCGTCGAGGGTTGGCGTGAGCCAGCGTATCTCGATCCGCGGGCGGAGCTGCCTCGAAAAATCGAAGCGGCCGCGCTGCTTTCGCCCTTCGATCCGCTGATCTGGTGCCGGCCTCGCGTAGCCCGCCTGTTCGAGTTCGAGTATCGAGTGGAGATTTTCGTTCCGCCCGCGAAGCGGAGGTATGGCTTCTATGTGCTTCCGTTTCTGGTCGCGGACAAACTGGTGGCCCGCGTCGATTTGAAAGCCGATCGCGCGAAGGGACGCCTGCGCGTGCTCGGCAAGTGGTTCGAAGGGCGGAAAACGGCGGCGGTGTCGGACGCCCTGGCGGCCGAACTGCGCGTGTTGGGAGACTGGTTGGAACTGAAAGTATCGTGAGCCGCGCTCAGATCCTCTGCACGCGCCGCAGCGTATACAGTTCCGGTTTCATGTTCTGGGACGCGAAGCGCTTCCAATCGTCGTTGACGTGGATCAGCTTGCCGCTGATGTGATTGGACTCCTCCGAGGCCAGAAACAAGGCGAGCTGGATCTGCTTTTCCGCGGCCATGCCGCCGGTGATGCGCACCCGCTCGGCATCCTCGATCTCTTTGGGACCGGCTTTGGATTCCCCGGCGCGAAGAATCTCGTCTGTCATGTGCGAATAGGAGGCCCCGGGCGCCATGCAGTTCACCTGCACGTTGTGGTCGCGCACTTCGTCGGCCAGGCATTCGGCCAGGCGCACCACACCGGTCTTCGCCGCGGCGTAGGCCGTGAAGTTCGGACGCGAATAGGCGGAGCCGCCGCCGCTCAGCAGAATGATCTTCCCCGAACGCCGCTCGATCATGACGGGCAACGCCGCGCGGCAGGCGTTGGCCGTGCCGATCAGATTGATTTCAATGGACTCGTTCCAGGCCTTGGCCTTGGTGGTAAGCAGCGGGCCGATCGGCCCTTGCACGCCGGCGGCCACCACTAGCACATCGAGCCGGCCGAACACGGCGCGCACCCGGTCCACAGCGGCGACCATCTGTTCCAGGTCGCGCACGTCAGCGCGGATGCGCAGGGCATTGCCTCCGGCCTGCTCGATTTCCAGCTTCGCCAGGTCGATCTCCGCCTGGCTGCGCGCCAGCAGCCCGACCCGCGCGCCAGCCTGCGCAAATCCCATGGCCAGCCGTTTGCCGATGCCCCGGCCGGCCCCTGCGATCAAGACGCTCTTCTCGCGGTGGGAGCCCAATCAGTTCTCCACCCGGGTATCGAACACTCCCGTTTCCACCTGGCCGGCCCGCTTGACCTGTACAAACAGACGGTAGGGCCCGGGCTTGGGAAACCCATATGGAAAAGAAATCTCTGACGGAACCTCGCCCGAGACCATGCCGTGCGCCGCGTGCGGATTCAGGCCGCCGCCCGGGTTCGCCGTCGCCATGCCGGGCATGGTCAGGCCGGGTGTGGTCAGGCTGAGCGCGGCCATGGGAACCGAACCGGCAGGATGGATATGCGCGAACACGCTGCCATCCGGGCTCACAATGGCGGCGTGCCCCTGCATCCCCATGTACAGCTCCATGCCGCCGGCGGGGCGCCCGGAGGATTCTTCCAGCCGGAAACGGAACTCGTACGCCTGCCGCGCACGAAGCGGCCCGGGCCCGCGTTCCCAAACCATGCGGTCGCCGTCCGGTAGCAAGGCCACATTGCGATTGTAATCCGCTTCGTCCAGCCGGGGACCCTCCCCCGCCGAATCATCGCCCGTCAGCGCGTGGCCGGCAATCGCGGGAAGGTCGAGCTCAGTCGTGGCGGTATCGGGGAAGCCGCTGGCATGCACGATGTCGCCGTACAGGGCGTAGCGCCCGGCCGGCATGTCGGGTAGCGCCTGGGTGAAGGTCGCGGGTGCGGTCAGTTCCGGATGCAGGTGCCAGACTCTGTCCATGGCGGGCAGTCGAATCACGTAGAGGTGCATCAAATGGTTGTGGTCGGGCAGCAGGTCGTCGGTCTGGCGGTTCAGCCAGCCCGGATCTTCCAGCCGCAACCGCAGCGTGCCGCCGTTTTCGACCGTGGCCCGGAGCGCGAGCGGTTTGAACAGATTGCGCTGCGAAACCCCGGCTTCCGAGGTCCACCACTGGTTCCCCATCCAGACCGCGCCGACGGCCACCAACCCGGTGACCGCCATGGCGACCCGCGCGCGCCGCATGCGCGGCCGGTCCGGTTCCTCGCCGGGCTCCAGCTGCGCCTCCCGCGCGCCCGCCCCGATGATGCTCACAATCCCCAGCAGCAGCACGAGCCCCAGCGGAATCAGGACTGCCACCAGCGTCCCTTGCATTGCCAGCATGCGGGTGGAGACCGCGGGAACCGGCACGGAGACTGTACCAGGCCCGCGGCCGCCGTCGACGCTGACGCGCACCTGCCACGAGCCCGTCGCCATCAGCCAAAGCGAGCCGGTGTAAAACTGCGGGTCTTCATGGGACGGCTGCGCCACATCCGGCACGGGAGCCAGGCGGGCCCCGGGGCCCGTCATGGGCAGCGGCACGATCCGCACCTGCCGAACTTCCGGCGAAACGCTGCGAACCTCTACCTCCGCCACCCCCGGAATAACCTGCGGCGGCCGGATAGTGACCAGCAACCGGTACGGGCCGGCCGTACCCTCGTAAAAAATGTCGGGACTGCCCACATGGGCCAGCAGCGGAAGCGAGCCCAGTAGGACGGCAATCTCGATCCGCAGGAGCCGTTGCATGACTATCTCCGGATCCGCTGCATCCGGTCGCCGCACGCCATACCGAGCCGGATCCAAAGCGCGGAAATCGCGAAAGCCAGTCCGGTCTCCCGCCAGAACACCGATGCGCTCTGCGGCGGCGCGAACAGATACCGCGCATAGAGCGAGTTGGGACTCGTGTTGTAGCCGAAGAATTGCGTACCGAAGAACCAGTTGCGGGCGGCGGGCGACATCAGGAAATCGGCGAACGGCCACTGCGCGGCCGCGAATACGGCCAGAAAAGCGAGCGCTGAAGCCAGCGACTGCTTCCATGCGCCCCAGTGCCCGGTGCGCTGCCAGACCAGATCCAGCGCAAACGCCGGCACGATCAACAACAGCGGAAACTCCGGAGGCGTGAACTGGGTTACCGTGTGAAACACGGGGCCGAGCTTGGGCTCGGCGGGAAAGAGCGGGAGAATCCAGCCGATCAGCATCACAAATGCCATGTAGATGCCGGCCGTGGCCGTGGCTGCCCACCGGTAGCGGGCTGCGCGCGCCACCACCGCCAGTACCAGCGGCGCCACTGTGGCCACCACGCGGTAGAAGCGCGCCGAATGCATCGCGGTGCGAGAGGTCAGTTCCATCTCCACGATCATCAGGTTGACCAGAATCAGCCCTCCCACGTAAAGGAACAGGGCCAGGAGACGGCCGCGCCCTCCTTCGCCCGCTCGGTTGAGGCAGCCGAGAATCAGGATCAGCGCGCCCACGTTCACTCCAACGATGCCGAGCGCCAGCACCATGTGAGGCGGGCTGAGAATCTTGACGTCCAGCCCATAGGCGTTGTGCCACCAGTTGTCGAATGGGGCCGAGGTGATCATGGCGATGCCGCCCCAGGCCGCGATGAAGGCGCCGAACGGCCCGCGAAATCCCCAGATCCGCACCGAATACGGCCGCAACGGCGACTCCGCCCGGAACGTGGTCGATAGAATCAGGTAGGCGCAGGCGATGCCCGCCAGCACGCCGCACAGATGGATGGCCAAGTGAGCCGGAGTCCAGAACGTGTCGCGGCCAATCGACCGGTGCCAGGAGATGTCCCAGTGCACGCCGACCATGGAAGACGTGACGGCGGCGACCAAGCACCACACGTACCAGGGCAGTGGCGCGGCGCGCACGTGTGCTGAATCCGGAACGGTCACGCTCAAACCTTCAATTATAGAACCGGCGGGAGGAATGGTATGCGGAGGCGAAACCGGCGTGGGGATCTTCCGTGCGGTGGCGATCTTGCGCAACCTCCGGCGCCCGTTGACCCACCGCGGCTCCAGCCAGCGTGATTGAGGGACTGCCGTCGTAACTCCTACCGCACGTTGATGGTGCCGCGGCAGCCGGCCGCGCCGCAGAGGCAGGCCACGGAGTCGATCTTCTTGGAAAACAGGTAGTCCACCGTCAGCTCCTCGCCGGGCTGAATTGTGCGCTTGCTCCAGTACAGGATGTGCCCCTTAAAGATGGAGCTGCGCAGGTTCGCGTTGCAGCTATGATTGATGATCTCGGCCCCGCTGCCGCCCACCGAGCCGTCCACTGTCCAGTAGTCGTCGAGAGTGAACAGATACGTCAGAGTACCCTGGCCGCGGCGCTTCGTCTCGCGCCGGCCGATCTTTTCGCCGGTGTATTCGATGACCTTGCGATGCGCGGCGATGCGTTCTTCCGCGTAGACGCCGCGCTGGTGGATTGCCGACTCGCGAATCGAGAGCCGGAACGGGGTGTGTCTCGGATCAATGAGTGGAGTGACAACGAGAAGACTGGCCATGAACCTGGATGCTTGCATTGTACCGGAGCAGGCCGCCTTCGCGTATCATAAAAAAATACAATTCCGCGAATAGAAACGTTGCATTTGGCGGCGGCTGCGCCGGTATAAGAGAATGGACTAGTCGCTATCGCCCTGTTCGCGAACGGTTTCCATGATGAAACACTTCCGGAAGATTTGTCTGCTAACGATGTTCGCCGCGCCGGCTGCCGTGTGGGCGCAGGCGAACCCTGATATCCAAACGAGATTGGCGGCCGTGGAATCAGCCGCGAAGTCCGCGCAGAGCGCGGGCGACAACGCCTGGATGCTGGTCTGTTCGGCGCTGGTTCTCATGATGACGGGTCCGGGTTTAGCCTTGTTCTACGGCGGCCTGGTCCGGCGGAAAAACGTCCTCTCCACCATGATGCAGAGCTTCATTTTGATGGCCGTCGTGACGGTGGTCTGGGCCGTGGTGGGATACAGCCTGGCCTTTGGCGGCAGCGGGCCGTTTCTTGGCGATTTTCACTTCGCCCTGCTGAACCATGTCGGCAGCGACCCCAATCCCGACTATGCCCCCACCATTCCGCAGCAGACTTTCATGATCTACCAGCTGATGTTCGCCATCATCACGCCGGCCTTGATTTCGGGCGCTTTTGCCGAACGGATGAAGTTCAGCGCCATGCTGCTGTTCATGGTGCTCTGGGGACTGATTGTGTATTTCCCGATGGCGCACATGGTTTGGGGGAAGGGCGGCTTGTTGAATGCGGCGCTGGGTGGAAAGGTGCCGACCTTCGACTTCGCAGGCGGCACCGTCGTTCACATCACTTCGGGGGTGTCGGCCCTGGTCTGCGCTCTGTATATGGGGAAACGAACGGGGTTTCCCAGTGACGCCATGAAGCCGCATAACCTGGTGATCAGTTTCATCGGCGCCTGCCTGCTGTGGGTGGGCTGGTTCGGGTTTAACGCCGGTAGCGCCCTGGCGGCTTCGGGACTGGCCACCAGCGCGTTCGTCGCCACCCACTTCGGCGCTGCGGCGGCGGCGCTCGGCTGGGTGGTGGCGGAGTGGCGCCACGACGGCAAGCCCAGTGTGCTCGGCGCCATCTCCGGCGCCGTGGCCGGGCTGGTTGCCATTACGCCGGCTTCAGGCTTTGTGAAACCGTTTCCCGCGCTGGCCATCGGCTTCTCCGCCGGCATCGTTTGTTTCTTTATGGTGGCCCACGTCAAGAAGAAGTTCAAGTACGACGACTCGCTCGACGCCTTCGGCGTGCACGGCATCGGCGGCACCCTCGGCGCCCTCCTCACCGGCGTCTTCGCCACCAACCAGGTCAATGACAGCTTCAAGGATTCCGCCGGCAAACTGCTGCCGCTGGGCCTGGTCGACGGCCACCCTTCGCAGGTGCTCAACCAGGCCATCGGCGTTGCCATCTCCTGGGTTCTCGCGATTGTCGGCACCTTGATCGTGCTCAAGATCTGCGACCTGCTCCTCGGCGTCCGCGTGCGCAAGGAACAGGAGATTCAGGGGCTCGACGTCAGCCTGCACGGCGAAGAGGGATACATTTTTGAGTCGTAGAGCTCGATTCCGCTGGCCTGTGGGCAAGTCGCAGCCGGCGTCTCGGACAGTTAGGATGAGGCCATGAAGAAGATCGAAGCGATTATCCAGCCGTTTAAGCTGGACGATGTCAAAGAGGCCCTCAAGAGCATCGGGATTGATGGCATGACCATCACCGAAGTGCGCGGCCACGGCCGCCAGAAAGGTCACAAAGAGGTCTATCGCGGGCAAGAGTATAACGTCGACCTGCTGCCCAAGGTAAAGCTCGAAATGGTGGTGTCTTCGAGTCGCGCCGACGATGTCATCAAGGCGTTGGCGGGCGCGGCCCGGACCGGCAAGATCGGTGACGGCAAAATCTTCGTGTTCGACGTGGCCGAAGCCATCCGTATCCGGAATGACGATCGTGGAGAAAGCGCACTCTAGCCTCAATCCGGAAGCCATTCAGCAGGCATTCCTGGCTACCGGCGACTCCCTGACGGCCCTGGCGGAGCGGAACGCCCAGGTGGACACCGCAGTCACCGAAGCTGCGGCCGTGCTGTTCCAGGCGGCGCCGGCCGGTCTCGCCGTGCTGGCCGTGGGCGGCTACGGGCGTCGGCATTTGTTCCCGTATTCCGACATCGACCTGCTGCTGCTGTTCGAAACCGACAAGCAGGCGCTCGCCAGCCGGGAGCCGATCTCCGCGTTCCTCCAGAGCCTCTGGGACGCCCGCTTGCGGGTCAGCCATTCGGTCCGCACGCCCGCCGAGTGCACCGAGGTCCACAACGACAACACCGAGCTGAACATCAGCCTGCTCGACCAGCGTTATCTGGCGGGAGACCGCGCGCTCTATGCCAAGCTGGCCGGGAAGCTGCCGCGTTTCATCACCGGCAACCGGGACTCGCTGATCCGCAACCTCTCGCAACTCACGCGAGACCGGCACTCCAAATACGCGGACACGTTCTACCACCTGGAGCCCAACGTCAAGGAGACTCCCGGCAGCCTGCGCGATTACCAGCTCCTCTGCTGGCTGACCCAGATGCGCGAAACCGAGCCCAACCGCCTGGGCACGGCCGACCCCGGTCCGGAGCTGGCGCAGGCTTTCGGGTTCCTGGCGCGTCTGCGCTGCTACCTGCACTGCCAGTCCGCGCGCGACAACAACGTCCTGTCGTTCGAAATGCAGGATGCCATGGCCGACCAGTGGCGCGGCGGCGATCCGGCCAAGTGGATGCGCGAATATTACCGGCATGCGCGCACGATCTACCGCGCCGCCATCCATCAGCTGGAAGCCAACGAGGCGCAATCCAGTTCCCTGTTCGCCCAATTCCGTGACTGGCGTTCGCGCCTGTCCAACTCCGACTTCGCCATCCATCGCGAGCGCGCCCACTTCCGCGCCCCGCAGCGCCTCGATCTGGAGCCGGAGTTGGCCCTGCGCCTGTTTGAATTCGTGGCGCGCCACGGCATCCGGCCCTCCTTCGACGCCATGCAGCAGTTGGAATCGCGGCGCGACCGTTTGCGCGCCGCCTTTTCCGAGCTTCGTCCCATCTGGCCGGCGCTGGCGCCCATACTTTCCCTGCCCTACACGCCTTTGGCCCTCAGCTCGATGCACGAGACAGGCACCCTTACAGCGCTGTTTCCCGAGCTGGAAGGGATCGAGTGCCTCGTGGTCCGCGACTTCTATCACCGGTATACGGTGGATGAGCACACCCTGGTGGCCATCCAGAATCTGTGGAGCCTCCAGTCCGCCACCGACCCGCAGCTCAAGTCCTACGGCGATCTGTGGGCCGAAATGCAGCCGCCCGCCGCGCTGGCCTGCGCCCTCCTGTTTCACGACTCCGGCAAAGGGCGCGGCGTAGACCACGTCGAAGCCTCTCTGCGTCTCGCGGAAACCGCGATGGCCCGCATCCAGATGCCGCCGCCAGAAAGAGAAACCGTCCTCTTCCTCATCGGCAAGCATCTGGCGCTCTCCTCCGCCATGCAGTCTCGCGACGTGTTTGACCCGCAGGCGGTCCGCGACGTCGCCCACCAGGTGGAAACCGTGGAGCGGCTGAAGGCGCTCACCCTGCTGACTTATGCCGACATCAGCGCTGTCAATCCCACGGTCATGACGCCCTGGCGCGCCCAGCGGCTCTGGCAACTCTACCTGTCGGTCTATGGGGAGCTGACGCGCGAACTGGAAAACGAGCGGATCGAAGAGGACGCAGCCGTCTCCCCGGAGCGCCGGGAGTTCCTGAAGGGCTTCCCCACGCGTTATCTGCGAACGCATAGCCAGGCCGAAATCGACCGGCATGTGGCGCTCGAAGAGAGAAGCCGCAAGCGCGGCGTGGCCGTGGAAGTGGGGAAGTTCGAGACTGCGTATCAACTGACTTTGGTGACGGCTTCGGACCGGCCCGGCCTGTTCGCCTCGGTGGCGGGCACGCTCTCCAGTTTCGGGATGAACATTCTCAAGGCCGAAGCGTTTGCCAACCACCGCGGCCTCATCCTCGACACGTTTACCTTTGCCGACCCCTCGCGCACCTTGGAATTGAATCCCACCGAAGTCGACCGCCTGCGCGCTGTCGCCGAACGGGTGATTACTGGCAAGACCGACGTGCGGGAACTGCTCAAGAACCGGCCCAAGCAACCGCTGCCCAGCCGGCACGCCCGCATCCCGGCGACCGTCGCTTTCGATGCCGATGCGAGTGGAATCGCCACCCTGGTGGAAATCGTGGCCGAGGATCGGCCGGGCCTGCTCTACGATTTAGCCTCGGCCATCGCCGCCAGTGGCTGCAACATCGAAGTGGTTCTGATCGACACCCAGGCCCACAAGGCCATCGATGTCTTCTACGTCACCATGGAGGGTAAAAAGCTGGACGCGCCGCGACAAGCCGCGCTTGACGCCGAACTGCGCCGCGCCGTGGAACCGGTGGCATAGCAACCGCGGCCTGGGGTCACGAAACGCCCGCAGGCAGCAACCTCTTGCCCCGGCCCCCAGCGCGCGGTAAAGCGGCCGACCTGGAATGGGGCGACGCCGCACATCACCAGCAGTTCGATCGAGTGCGTCAGAGCCGCCCCCAGAGGAGGCCAGTCGAACCGA
The DNA here is from genome assembly GCA_020073145.1 of Terriglobia bacterium. Taxonomy (GTDB): domain Bacteria; phylum Acidobacteriota; class Terriglobia; order Bryobacterales; family Bryobacteraceae; genus PSRJ01. Next base: position 152,096 of record JAIQFS010000001.1, on the reverse strand, counting down.
AGCCGGACCAGGCCCGCGAGCAGCTCCAGCCCCGTGTGATGGCTGAAGGAGTACCGAAGTCCCCAGTATAAAATCAATGGCCCGTCAAGAGCGAGTAGGGAGCCTCCGGCCAGGAACACTCGCCGCGCTGAAGAACAGGATCGTGTGCGCGAGGCGCTGGGGCCGCCCCGCCGTCTACTTCGCCGCCGCCGGCTGCACGCCCCGCTCGGTATAGGTCTGCCCGTCCGCCAGCGTGACCGAGACGAACAGCCCTCCGGGCTCGCCGCTCAGCAGCGGACGCACCACAATGGTCACCTTGTCCCCGGGCTTCAGCAGCGTGGACTTCCAGCCCCCGCGGGCCAGAATGCCGGGCGCGGTCATCTCGGCATTCCACACATCGATGCCGCCCTTGTCGTTGGGGACTTCCAGCTCAATCCACGAGTGCGGGTTCGCCCACTTGAATTGCTTCACCGTCCCGACCAGCGTCTGGGTCTTGGCCCGGTCGAATCCCGCCATCGAGTGGTGCGCCTCGGCGGAGGGAACCGCCCAAAACCCGAGCAGGCACGCGCACGCCACTAGCATTCGTTTCATGACAGTTCTCTTCTTCCTGACGTCGGTATCCATGCCGTCTTCCCCTATCAGCGGACGTTCGCGTTTCCCTTGGTGCTCAGCATATGTTCGTTGAGGTCGGGCAGGCAGGAGGCTTCGGTGATGTCGGTGTCATCCACCCGCCGCCAGCGCTTGGTCCAACTCCACTCCCCCACCCAGCTCTTGGGGTCCGAGGCCGTGGTTTCGATCTGCAGGTTGGCCCCGTTGTCGATCAGCTTCATACGCTCGACAATATGCAGAGCGTCCGTCACCGGGATTCCATTGTCGATCCAGTGATGGTCGTTTACGAACCCCGTGGTATCCACCACCAACGAGTCGCCTTCCCAGCGCCCGATCGATTCGCCGTTGAAACTGGGGATGACCACGTCGGGGTCCGTATGCGGGCGGCCGTCCAGGTAGATGATGCGAACGCTGTTCATGAAGCCGCTGATCATGTAGATCGCCGTCGGCCTCTGAACCATGGCGATCGCCCACACCCGCGTCATGATCACCGGCAAGCCAGCCGGCCAGCACTGGCCGATGTCGTCGCGGTACACCTTGCCTTGCTTGGCTGCGGCCTGGGCCGCGTCGTATTGGACCTGCGACTCCGGCGTCAGCTTGAAGCCCGCAGGAGGAGAGAACCGGAAGCCATTGTTTGCTCCCCCACCGTGAAGCCAGGTGCCTGTGATATCGAACGCCGGCTTGGGACGAGGCTTCGCCAGATTGGCGGGCGCCAGCGCTCCCAGCGGAACCGGCGCCGCCGCCGGCTTTGGCGCAGGCTGGGCCGCCGCCGGCAGCACACTCCCCAGCAGGATCGCCACTGCGCCAGCCGCCTTCGCCCTTCCAACTCGCTTCTTCATCATTACGCTCCTCGAAACCGCCCCGATCATGCCTGCCGCCAATCCGCTCATTCGTTGTGCAGCTTCAGCCGCACGATCCCGTTGGCATCCACGTATTCGCGATTGTTATCGCAGACAAACTCCACCATTTCGTAGTTCGGCATGCGCTTGTACGCCACCGTATAGGTGACCGGCTTCTCCAGCACCACCGGGTCTTCAATGGTGATCTGATCGTGCAGAATCTCGGGCGTGATCAGATGGATTCGCTCGGTGATGCGCATTTGGTCGCTATGCGGCATCCCGCGATAACCCGCCACCGTTGGCTTGATCCCAACGGTATCGACCACCAGGGTGTCGCCATCCCAGCGCCCCACCGATCGCCCGTAATACCCCGGCGCCACGTCGCCGATCTTCTCCTGCGGCCGGTCCAGGTAGACCCGCCGCACCTCGCTGAAGGCTTCCGCGATGATCGTCACCTGCTTCGGAGTTTGAATGAACTCCACAGGGTACACCGCCACCGCCATCATCGTCGGCACGCCATACGGCACGCACTGCACGCTCCCGTTGGCTAGTTGCTCGCCCCGCTTGGCCGCCTCGGCCTGCTTGGCGCGCGCCTCCTCGTACGGCTTGGCGTATTCCGGCTTCAAGACCAGCGGCGAAGCCGCGGGCGGCGCCAGTTTCGCATCGCTCCCGGGCCCGCCCCGATAAATGCCCCACGCGCCGTTGAGGTCCGGCGGATGCGGGCCGGTCTGCGCCACGGCGGCCGCCGGCCCCAGGGCCAAACACCCCAACGCCCACACCATCTTCCAGCCGCCCGAACGCAGGCGCCACGTCGTCGTCAATTCCATGAGGGTTCTCCGCCGGAGCTAGGGTTCCCGCCCCGGCCCGTTTCCCAGCACGCGTCCGTCCGGCAGGGTGGCTTTGCCGAGAAACCCGCCCGCCTGTCCGCTTTTCAGCGGGTTGATGACGAGCGTGGTTTTGTCGCCCTTCTTCAGGCTGCTGAACTTCCAGCCGCTCTGCTGCAGGATGCTCGGACTGCCCATTTCGATGCTCCAGTGCTTCATCACGCCCTTCTCGTCCGGGGCATCGATCTCGATGTAGGAGTGGGGATTGGTCCATTCGAAGTCGGTGACCGTGCCGGTAAGGGTGATCCGCTTGGTCATATCGAACATGGTGAAGGAGTGGTGCGCCATCACTGGTGCGGCCGCAGCCAGCAGGCCCAGGCCCGCGGCCAGAATGCTCGGGAACTTCAACGTCATAGGGACCCCTCCATCAGAATGTCCTCGCACAGGCACGCTTCTGGTCGATCCTATCGCTGCCGGACGGCTGTGTCAACACGGCCGGATCCTACTGGCGACTCCTGGGTGACGCTACTGGACCGTAATCGTGTAGGGATCGGTGTGGTTGGAATCCACCGTGATCACGAGCGGCACGGCCGCTCCCCCAAAAGACTGAGTGATTCGGAAGAAGACTTGGGCCGCGCCGGGCGTCGAAGCGGGGGCCACTTGCAGCACCGGCGTGTCCACTCCGCCCATGGTCGCGTGAATCCGGTCTAGGCTGCCCGCCACGGAGGGGTCGACGCCCGACACCGTGACCACGATCAGATCGCCCGCAGAGACCTTCTGGCCGCTGAGCAAAGGACCCTGAGACCCGGAAACGCCGGAGATGACCGGCGCCTGAGCGTCAATCTGGACAACGATCGGGAGCGCGCTGCTCGAGCCATTGAACAGCTTGAGGACAGCCAGCCCGATCGGAAGTCCGGCCGGCACCGCGAAATTGACTTGGCCCGCCGACGTGAACAGAATCGGGACCGGTTGATCGTTGAGCGTCACCTGCGCACTGGCGGGCGCGACCGCCAGGTTGGAGCCATACACGCTCCCATACGCACCCGATGACAGATTCTCCTGGAACTGATCCGCGTTGACCACCCCCGCGATCGTCGGCAGCGCGGCGTTCGCTGGCTGCGTCTGGAAACCCAGCGGCAGCACCGCCGTCTGAAAACCGGAAATCACGCTGACATCGGAAGTGCCCAGCGTCGCGCCCGGCGCCACCGCCACATTGGCGATCAGATGGTTCGGGCTCAGCGTCCACACGCGCTGGATCGAAATATCCGACGTTCCGAACCCCAGCGTCACCTGGCCGTCCACAAACTGCAGGTTCGCGCTCGTCACGTCCACCTGGGCCACTGATCCGGCCGGCAAGGCTGCGGGCGTGACCGTGATTTGCGGCGTGCCGCTGCCAGGATATACGTACGTGGGAGGGGCCTGCGCCTGGTAGAACGTCGAATTCTGCCCGTCGCCGTTGTAGACGATGATACTGGCGGTCTGGCCCGCATAGCCGGGCGGCGGTGTCACCGTAATCGAACCTCCGCCGGCCACGCCGCTGAACGGAGTGGACACGGTCGAGGGCAGCCCGTCGAAGTAGACTTGACTGTCCGGTCCGAAATTGGCGCCCGCAATCGTCACCGTGCCATCGCTTTTGGGAGTCACCGAGGTAATCGCCGGCGGGCCCTCCTTCACCAAGACCAACCCGTCCGGCAGGACGTAGAGATCATTGCCGAAATTGAACAGAATGTGGCGCGGTCCCGTGCCGATAATCATCGGGCTGGCCAGATCCAGAGCAAGCGCAACCGGCGATCCGTACGGCCGCACGCCCGCGTTGGAATATCCCGGTACGCTGACGGACTGTGGAATCGGAGTGGACACCGGGTTGACTGCCTGGGCCGCGATGGTGCTGAGCCCCATGCTCGTATTGACGATCGCCGGGCTGACCGGCATCTGGCCGGAATAGCTATACGTGGCCATGTCGTACACGGGGACGTTCGCGCGCGGCGCCACCGAGAAATCGATCCCTGTGACCATCGCACTGGCGCGCACCGGAATCACACCGAACTGCAGCGGATCGCGGGTGCCCGGGTAGAACAGTGTCTCCACTGGGCCGCTGGCTGCAATCGCGTTCCCGGCCGCATCGAACGGCCCTTTGATGTCGGCGTCGGGCGGAATGGGATGAACGTAGACCCAGTACTGGTTCGGTGGCAGGTTGTCGATCTCATAAGTGCCGTCTGGATTGGTGAGCGTGCTGATGGCCGGCCCGGCCGAGGACAGCGCCACCACCGAGGCCAGCGCCACTCCCTGCCCGTTCGAGGTCACCCGTCCCGCGATGGAACCTACTTTGGCCGCGTAGCCGGCGTTGCCGTACAACAACGAAATCCCCGCAATATCGTCCGCGTCAATCGGCCGGGTGCGCGAGGTGTTGCGGCCCCCCACCGTGGTGGCCATGGCGGCGGCGGTGAAGGTGTGCTGCAGCCCCAAGGCGTGTCCCATTTCGTGGACCGCCGTGGTGAAAAAACTCTCCAGGTAGCTCGGCCCCGGCGCAAGCGAAGTGTCGTTGGTCAGCATGACCGTCGAGCGGACGAACGGAATGAACGCCCCATTCGGATCGCTCACTGCTGTCGGGGTTGCGGGAAGCGACGGTGTCCCCATGCCCAGCAGGCCCGGCGGCAAGTCGATGAACACCACGTCCCCGCCCGGCGTATGGGCCGACTGGTTCGCCGCCTGCACGCCGCCGAAGGCCACGCGCAAGTCCGAGCTCGCTACCGAATTCCACACCTGGGCCGCCTGCTTCACCTGGGTCAGCACCGAGGCGAAGTTATCATTGGGGGCTAATGATGCCGGGCCGCTATCCGCTACCAGGAAGGTCACCGTCTTGTTGGGAAGCGCCGCCAGATTGAACCTGGCGAAGGTCGGCGTTCCGGGAGCACTGCCGTTGAGGTAATAAACGTAGTGATAGTAAGCCTCGGCCGGCGCGGCGAACCACACTGCCGCCACCGCCATCAGGAGCGCATTGCAGCCGCGTGTGCGCATCCCGCCCATCAGCGTGCCTCCCCGCGCGCCAGCCGGTTGGCGATGCGCGCCTTCAAGTCGCTCAGGCTCAGCACCAGGGTTTGATCTTTCACCGGGCGTCCGTTGCCCGGATCCAGCATCAATTCGGCGCTCGCCGCGCGCGTCGCCATCACCGTGGAAGCGCTGGTCGAGAGTTGAAACAGCCCCTGCGTCAACCCCATAATCTGGGTCAGCCCCGACGGGCCCGTCCACAGGAAGAACACAAACTCGTCGCCCGTCTGAAATTGCGGTGTGCCCGAGAACATCTGGCGCAGGTTGTTCGCGGTTCCGCCCGGAACCACTACGTCGACCGTACTCCCGCTTAATCCCTTGAGTTGCTCGTTCACCTGAACGGCGTAGTGGGTATAGATGACCGGTCCCCGAAATGCCGCGTAGGATCCCGTGACGGTGCCGCGCACGATGGCCGTCGATTTGGAGACCAGGTCGTCCAGGCTCAGCCGCTGCAGCGTGGTGCCTTGCAAAGGAGCCATGCCCAGGGCCAGAACCGCTGCGAATCCACAGAGACGTCGCACGACGGGTTGAAAAGCAGTTCTGAGGCCAGTCCAATTTATTGAAATCAAGTTAGTTAGTAGATTCTCCGGGGGTTTTCCTGTGTTGCCCCGACACGCCCTTGGGACAGCCTGTCCCAGCTAAGGCTTGCCCGGCCTCACAATCAGAATCGGGACATCCAGGTGATGCCGCACTGGGTTGATGGTGTCGCCGAAAATCAGGTCCTTGAGACGCCCGTGGCCGTGGGCGCCCATGATGACCAGATCGGGGCGGATCTGCCGGGCGTAACGGACGATTTCCCGCCGCGGCGAGGGCGAGTGGAAGACCGCGGTTTCAACGGCAATCCCTTGATGGCGCAGGGCTTCCGCAATTTTCTCGAGGTATTGCTCACCTGCCTCCACTTCCGCTGTGGAGGCTTCCGGCCCGTAGATCTGGCTGGTGACCCCCTCTTCCACGTGGAGCAGGTAGAGCTTGGCCTCGTGCAGTTTGGCCATGGCGGACGCATGACCCACCGCCAGCCGATCCAGTTGCGTATGGTCGAGGGGAACCAGAATGCGGTGATAGACCGGGGTGGCGGCCTCGGCCCCTGCCGCCTCGGGCAGAACCACTGGCGCCCGGCCGAAACGGCGCGTCCAGCGGCTCACCAGCGGTTCCAGAGTCACCCACAGCAGCAGAATCAGCAGCAGGATCCCAGCCGGAACAGTCACCGTCCAAATCAGCGTGCGCCACCGGCCCGCTCCCGCCAGCCAGTCGCTGATCGCCATCACCGCCAGCCGGATGTTGAGAACCACGATCACCAGCGCGGCCCCCCACGCCAGCACCCGCACCCAGACCGCATTGGCGAACGAGCCCATCCGTTGCCGGTCATTAGTAAAGTGAATCAGCGGGATGATGGCGAACGGCAGTTGCATGCTGAGAATCACCTGGCTCAAGATCAGCAGGCCGAAGGTGGATTGCTCGCCCGCGAAGTAGATGGTTACCGCCGCTGGTGTGATGGCCAGCGAGCGCGTGATCAGGCGGCGCAGCCAGGGGCGCATGCGGAAATTGAGGAAGCCCTCCATCACCACTTGGCCGGCCAGGGTGCCGGTCAGCGTGGACGATTGGCCCGAGGCCAGCAGCGCCACCGCGAAGATGACCCCGGCCAGGCTCGTGCCCAGCAGCGGCACCAGCAGCACGTGCGCCTGCTGGATCTGGGTGACCACTATTCCGCGGTTGAAAAACACCGCGGCCGCCAGCACCAGGATGGCTGCGTTCACCAGCATCGCGGCATTCAACGCCACCGCCGAATCGATCAGGTTGTACCGGCAAGCCGTGCGCTTGGCCTCCGCGCTCTGGCCGATGTGCCGCGTCTGCACCAGCGCCGAATGCAGGTACAGATTGTGCGGCATCACCGTGGCCCCCAGGATTCCGATAGCCACGTACAGGCTCTCGCGATTCAGCCGCGGCATCAGGCCGGTAGCCATTTGTTCGATCGACGGCTTGGCCCACAGGATTTCGATGCAGAAGCCCCCCGCGATCACCGCGATCAGCGAAAGCACGAAGGCCTCAATGGTGCGGATGCCGAAGCTCTGCAGCCACAACACCAGTAGCGTGTCCGCGGCGGTAATCAGAACGCCCGCCAGCAGCGGAATGTGGAACAGCAGGTTGAGCCCGATCGCCGCGCCCAGCACTTCCGCCAGGTCGCAGGCCGCGATGGCGATTTCGCACAGCCCCCACAACGCCAGGTTGATGGGCCTCGGGTAGGTCTCCCGGCACGCCTGGGCCAGGTCCCGACTTGCCACAATCCCCAGCCGTGCGCTCAGCGTCTGCAGCAGGATGGCCATGGCGTTGGACATCACCAGCACCCACAGCAGTTGATAGCCGAAGCGCGCCCCGCCTTCCAGGTCCGTGGCCCAGTTCCCTGGGTCCATGTAGCCCACGCTCACCAGGTACGCTGGCCCGGCAAACGCGAACAGGCGCCGCCAGAACGATACCTGGCCCGTGCCCACGCTGGCGTGGACGTCCGCCAGCGATCGCGCAGTCAGCCCGGCTTGTTCGGTGGGCGCCATCCGGAACTTAAACTTAACTATAGTTAAATAGCTGGGGAGCGTCAAGCGCAAGGCCTTCCCTTCGGTACTGGGCCGCTACAATGGTCTGGGGGGCACGCCATGGCCTTGGCTTCTACCGCACCCGTCCTCAAGCTGCGCCGCAGCCGCGAGCGCGGCTACGAAGACTTCGGTTGGACCGACAACTGGATGACCTTCGCCTTCGGCGGCTACTACGATCCGAAATGGGTGCGCTTCGGGCCGCTGCGCGTGATCGTCGAGAACCACATCCAGCCGCACACCGGGTTTCAGTCGCACTCGCACCGCGATGTCGAGATCGTCACCTACGTCGCAGCCGGCACTCTGACCCACACCGATAGTTTCGGACACAGCGCGGGCGTGACCCGGGGCGAGATGCAGCACATCAGCGCCGGCCCAGGTATGGTGCACTCCGAAGAGAACCTTCAGGACGAAGTGGAGCACAACCTCCAGATCTGGCTCGTGCCCGGGCGGCGCGGCACGCTGTTCGCCTATCATCAGCTCCTCTTTACCCCGGAGGAACGCAGAGGCCGGTTCCGCCTCTACTGCTCGCCGGACGGCCGCGACGCGAGTATGCCGATGCACTGCGATGTGTGCATTTCCGCCGGCCTGTTCAGCCCCGGCGACCAGGCGGAACACGCTCTCGACGCCGGCCGTGGAGCCTGGGTCCAGATGGTGCACGGCCGCCTCCGCGTCGCCGGCGTGACTCTCGAAGAAGGCGACGGCCTCGGCATCACCCACGCCGACCGCCTCGCCTTCGACTTCGACGCCGAAAGCGAAGTCCTCCTCCTCGACTTGCGCATGGACGCGCCTCTAATCTGGACCTGAAAGCCTGCGGGGCCACTCGTGCGGACGGTCTCGGGTTTCCCTCGTGCCCCGCTAATCCATGTCTCGTCCGCTCGTCATCGTTCCGAAGATGCGATTTCTTCTTGCACTGCTCCTCGCTGCAGCCGCTGCTGTGTGCCAGCCGCTTCCCCATCCAACGTTCGACGTCGCCTCGATCAGAGCAAGCCCGCCCGGCCGGTTCGGAGGCAATCCGATTCTGGGCGAAAACATCCAGGCCTTGCCGGGCAGCCTCGTCATGCGCCACGTCACCCTCAAAGCCTGTATCCAGTGGGCCTACCACGTCTTCGAGTATCAGGTGAGCGGGCCCGACTGGATCGGTTCCGAGTCCTACGATATCGCGGCCAAGGCCGCCGGTCCGGCCGAGGAGCAGGAACTCCGGGTCATGCTGCAGGCCCTCCTCGCCGATCGCTTTCACCTCACGTTCCATCGCCAAACCAAGGACACGCGAGTGTACGTCCTTTCTGTCGCGAAAGGCGGGCCCAAGTTTCACGAGTCGGCGGCGGGAGCCGAGGCCAAGGTCGAGCCGGACCAGAAGGCCCTGCGCGTGAAGGTGTCGAGCGTGCCGGTTTCGCTGTTGATTGACCCGCTCTCGCGCATCTTCTTGACGCCAGTGGTCGATCGCACCGGCCTGGCCGGCCGCTACGATGTCGCAATCGACGTCGCCAAATACATCCCTCAATCGGGCGAGAAGGTCGATCCGCTGTCGATCGTCCAGACCGCTGTGCAGGAGGACCTTGGCCTGAAGCTGGAAGCCGGGAAGATGCCTCTGGACTTCCTGATTGTCGATCGCGCCGAGAAGGCTCCGACCGATAATTAGGTCCCCACCGACGCGCGCGCCGGTGCTCCGCCGTACCGAAGCCCCACCGGCCCGGCGTATTCCGATTGCGGCCGGATCAACCGCCCGTCACGCAGTTGCTCCAGGCAGTGCGCCGCCCATCCCAGCACCCGTCCCACGGCGAACGTCGGAGTGAAGAGTTCTCTCGGAAGTCCCAGGCCGTGCAACAGCAGCGCCGTATAAAACTCCACGTTGGTGTCCAGGCGCCTCTCGGGCTTCCGTTCCCGCAGGAGACGAAGTGCCGTGGCCTCCACGCTCAGGGCCAGATCGTAGAGATGCCGGTCGCCGTCACTCGCGTAGAAGCGCTCGGCGGCTCGGGCCAGCACGTCCGCGCGCGGATCGCGCACCCGGTACACGCGATGCCCGAATCCCATCAGCCGCTCGCCGCGATCGAGCTTCGCGCGGATGACCGCTTCGGCGCGCTCGGAAGCGCCGATTTCGAACACCATGTCGAGCGCGGGACCCGGCGCGCCGCCATGCAACGGACCCTTGAGCGCCCCTACCGCTCCGGCCATCGCGGAGATGACATCCGATCGCGTGGAGACGATCACCCGTGCCGCGAATGTGGACGCGTTGAGCCCGTGATCGCAGACCGTATTGAGGTAGGTCTCGACCGCGCGGGCACGTTCGGAAGAGGGCTCGACGCCGGACAATTGATAGAGATAGTGGGCCGCATGCGGGAGATCGGCGCGGACTGCCGCCGGCGTCTCGCCGTGAAGTAGCCGCCAATAAGTTCCCACAAGGGCCGGAAACGCCGCGATCGCGGTCATCGCGTCGGCACGCGGATTTTCCGCCTGGCCCAGGCTCAGCAGTGGTACGGCCATGCGAAGGGCGTCCATCGGCGTCGTGCGCAACGCTGCCGCTTCGCGGAGAACGGCAAGCGCGGCGCCGGGCAGCGCGCGCCGCCCGGCCAACTCCCGCGCGAAGGCGTCAAGCTCCCGGGGTTCGGGCAGCCGGCCTTCCAGGAACAAGTAAGCCACTTCCTCGAAGCTGGCCTGCGGCGCCAGATCTTCCACCGCATATCCCGCGAGCGTCAAGTGGCCGGCCTCCCCGTCCACCTGGCTCAGCCGCGTCACGGCGGCCACAATTCCTTCCAGTCCCTGGGTCACGTTTCCATGTTCGGGCGGTTTCTCTTATATTGTCAATATTGATTGTAGAATCAATAGAAGATGCAAACGGAACGCTACCTGACGGCCAAACAGGCCGCCGCGGCGCTGGGCGTGACCCAGCCGACCCTGTACGCTTACACCAGCCGCGGCCAGTTGCAATCCGAACCCATTCCCGGCCGGCCGCGCGAACGCCGGTATCCCCGCGAAGACATCGAGCGCTTGCAAGAACGCAAGGAAGCCCGCCGCGATCCCGCCAAGGCGGCCGCCCGCGGTTTGCATTGGGGCAGCCCCGTCCTCGAATCCGCCATTACCCTCATCCAGGGTGGCAAGCTGTACTACCGCGGACAGGATGTCTTGCAGCTCGCCGAAGAGTCGACCCTGGAACAGGTGGCCGAACTGCTTTGGGAAGCGGACCCAGCCGAACGCGGACGTCTGTTCGAACAACCCTGCCCGCTTTCGAAGGATCAGCTGGCGCGCCTGCGCGACGGTGTCCGGGCGGGTTCGCTGACCGTGCAGCAGATGGCCTTGCCGCTGGCCGGCGCTGCCGATCTGCCGTCTTACGATTTGCGTCCTCCCGCCGTCCGGCAGACCGGAGCTCGCATCGTTCGGTTGTGGACCGCCGTCGTCGCCCGGCGTCATGCGCCCGCTCCCGTTCATGAGGCGCTGCAAGCGGCCTGGGCGCCCAAGCAGCCCGCCGGCGCCGAGGTCATTCGAAAAGCCTTGGTGCTCTGCGCCGACCATGAGCTGAATGTCTCGGCGTTTGCCGCCCGCTGCGCCGCTTCCGCCGGCGCCTCGCCGTATGACACGGTTTCCGCGGCCCTCGCGACCCTGAGAGGCCGCCGGCACGGCGGAGAAACCGAACGCGTATCCGCTCTATTCGACGAAACTCAAACGCCTGGACGGGCGCGCGCGGTCATAGCCCACCGCCTCCGCCTCGGTGAACGAATGCCCGGATTCGGCCACCCGCTCTACCCGGCTGGCGATCCGCGGGCCGCGCTCTTGCTGCAGTTGGCCGAAGCCGCCGGCAACACGGCCGAATGGCGCCTGGCGCGCAGTCTCGCCAACGCCGCCTCCGAGCTGCTGCACGACCGCCCCAATCTGGATTTCGGCTTGGTGGCGCTCGCCCGCGCCTACCGCTTGCCCGGCCCCGCTCCCCTCATCCTGTTCGCCTTAGGCCGAACCGTCGGCTGGATTGCCCACGCAATCGAGCAGTACGCCACTGCCGCCTTGATCCGCCCGCGCGCCCGCTACACCGGGCCTGCCCCGCGGCCGGCCGCCGCTCTACTCCTGCCGGAGCGCCTTCATCGGGTCGATCCGGCTCGCCCGGCGCGCGGGTAAGTAACTGGCGCACAGCGCCGCCACCGCCAGCACGAGGATCATGACGGCGTATGTCGAGGGCTCGGCGGCGCGCACTCCCGTCACCAGGCGCTCCAGCAGACGCCCGGCCCCGAACGCCCCAACCCCACCCGCGCTAATCCCCGCCAAAGTCAGTCCCAGGCTCTGGCGGAGCACCAGCCGGATGACATCCGGTGCGGTCGCCCCGAGCGCCATACGCACCCCGATTTCCGGAACGCGCCGGCTGTTCAAATAGGCCAGCACTCCATAAATGCCGATGCACGCCAGCAGCAGGGCCAAGCCGGCGAAGATGCCAAATAACAGCAACAGGAAACGCTGCCGGCCGAGCGAGGCGCTGGCGAGTTGTTCCATGGTGCGGACCTGGTACAGGACCTGGTCGCCGGCAGCTCCGCGCACTTCCCGCCGCAGCGGTTCGACCACACCGAATGGCGCGACGCTGGTGCGGACCGCCACCGACATCAGTTCGGACCAGCGCCGCAACAACGAGTCTGGCAGCTGCGCGAACGGGTAGTACACCTGGTCGCGCACCTGGGCCTGATCGTCGCCGGCGAGCCCCCAATGCCGGACATGACCCACGACGCCCACGACGCGCACGGGCCCCGGGGCCATCGCCGGGATCCACAGGCGCTTCCCCACCGCCTCGCGCCCGCCGAACGCGTGTTGCGCCATGACCTCGTCGATCACCACCACCAGCTCACTGCCGAGCCGATCCTGCTCGTCGAAAAATCGGCCCTCGCGCAGCGGCAAGCCCATCGCATTCAAATAGTCCGGTGTCACACTGGTGGCCAACGCCAGGGGCATTTGACCGGCGGCCGGCAGCGCCGGAGCCGTCCAGAAGCCCAGTTCGTTGATGCCTTCGCGCATGGGAACGGTATCGACCATGGCGATGGACTGGACCCCCGGCACGCCCCGCGCGCGATCGAGCACCTCCTGCCAGGCTGCGCGGATTCGCGAGTTGTTGGCAAGGGTGGCGGGCGAGAGGGCCACCCGGGTCACCAAAACGTTCCGAACGTTGACGCCAGGGTCGAGCGAGGAGAGACGCAACAGCGTGCGCCCCAGCATCCCGGCGGAAACCAACAGCACCACCGCGAGCGCGATCTCGGAGACGACAAAAGCGCCGTGCAGACGGCGCGCGCTTCCTCCGACCGTGCGTGCTCCGGCGCGGAGAGCCTGTTCCAGTTGATGTACGGGAGCGCGCAAGGCGGGCGCCAGCCCAAAGAGGAGCCCGCTGACCAGAGAGGCGGCCATGGCAAACAGCAGCACCTGCCCATCCAGACTCACTTCCTCGGCGCGCGGCAGGCTGCCGGGCCAAAACGCCACAAACGGGCGGATCCCGATGGCCGCGAGCAGCACTCCGAGCGCGCCCCCCAAGAGCCCGAGGACGCCGCTCTCGGTCAGACCTTGCCGGACCAGGCGGCCTCGACCGGCCCCGAGCGCCACACGCAGGGCCAGTTCGCGTTCGCGCGAGACCGCGCGCGCCAGCAGCAGGCTGGCTACATTCGCGCACGCGATCAGCAGCACCAGGCTGACCGCGCCCAGAAGCAGCCAGAGTGTGTTCCGGACATCGCCGACGTCCGGCCTCAGGGACTCGGCGATAAAGCTGCGGTCTTCATTGGATTCCGGATACTGCGCGGCCAGACGGCGGCCAATTACCGCCAGTTGCGCCTGCTCCGCGGCGAGAGTCCCACCAGGCCGGAGGCGCGCCAGCACATTGATGCCGGCATGCGCCTTCCGATTTTGCATGAACGGCCCGGTGTCCTGACCGATCGGCGTAAAAATGTCGGCGGCGTCTCCCCACAAGCGCAAGCCGTCCGACGCCACCCCGACCACCGTATACGTCCGTCCGTCAAAGACCAGCGGCATGCCAACGGCTCCGAGGCTACCGCCGAAGTGATGCTGCCACAGACGATGGCTGATCACGGCCACGGGCGCTGCGCCCGGCCGGTCCTCTTCAGGCACGAAGGCGCGTCCCGTCAGGAAGGTAGCGCCCAAAACCGAAAACAGTTCCGATGAGACTTCGAAGCCATCGACGTATTCGGCTTGGCCGGGCGCGCTCACCGTACCTCCGCCAATCCGCCATGCTGCCAGGAGAGCCAGAGACCGGCTCTGGTTCCGGCAATCGAGAAAGTTCGGGTAAGCGAACGCCCACCGATTGCCGTATTCGGTTGGTTTCTTCGTCTCTTCGTGCAGCGTGATCAGTTGGTCGGGTTGCGGATATTGCAGCGGCTTGAGCAAAACGCTGTGGACCACCGTGAACATGACGGTGGTGGCTCCAATGCCGAGGGCCAGCGTGCTGAGAGCCACCGCCGCGAACCCCGGCCTTTGCCGCAGCGCGCGAACTCCGTAGCGGACATCCTGCGCCAGGTCCTCCAGCCATCGCGTGCCCCGCGCATCGCGGCACTCTTCCTTGACCTGCTCCGGACCGCCCAGCGCCAGCCGGGCCTGTCGCCGCGCCTCCTCCGGTTCCAGGCCGCGTGCCGCCAGATCGGCCGTGTGCTGGTCCAAATGAAAACGCATCTCCCGTTCGAGCTGCTCCTCCAGATGCCTGCGCTGCCACAGACGCTGCCACCAGCTCATTCAACGCCTCCTTCGGACATCTTCAGAATCAGGCCGACCGCTTCCGTCAAGCGCTGCCAGCTCGCGGCCTCCGTTTCCAGTTGCGCCTTCCCTTTCCGCGTCAGGCGATAGAACTTCGCTTCGCGTCCCGTTTCAGTTTCCTTCCAGTCTGCGGCCAGAAGCCCCCGGTACTCCAGCCGGTGCAAAGCCGGATAGAGCGAGCCTTGCGGAACCTGCACCACATCGCGCGACACCTGTTGCAGCCTCTGCGCGATCGCGTACCCGTGAACCGGTCCTAGGGCCGCCACTTTCAGAATCAGAAGATCCAGCGTGCCTTGCGGTAGATCGGATTTCGCCGCCATGCGTTGTATACCTCGGACTTCTACATGTTAAACCGGAACGTGTAGAAGGTCAAGGTGTCTTGCGGATTTTATTGAAGCCCGGCTGCTTCTCGCCGAGGTAGCTGGTCCAGCAGAGCGGTGTAAACCGCGTTAGTCCAACCGAATCCGCGTTCATTCGAGCCGTACCCGAACTGGATCTCGCCTTCCAAATCGGAACGGCGGAGCACTACATCGTATTTTTCGACGATCGTTCCGGCCTTCCGGTACTGGCCGAGCACCAGCGAGAGAAATTTCGTGGCGATCCGGTCCGCATCCTGGTTGTAGCCATACCGTCGCAGGCCTTCCACGGCGAGGAGTTCGAGCGGCGCCCAGCCAAACGGAGCATCCCATTGGTTCCCGGTATGCTGCGTGCTGGTTCGCAGGCCTCCGGATTCTTCAAATAGCGGCAGCGCGTGCGCCACGCGGGCGGCCTGCTCCGGCGTGGCAATCCCGGCCCACAGGGGATAGAACGTGGTCAGGAACGGATACTGGCGGCGGCGGTGTTGGACGAAGTTATAGTCGTAATAGAGGCCGTCGCCCTCGTCCCACATCAGGCGATTGATCCGTTCCGCGCGGTCCGCGGCCCGCTGACGCCAGATACCTTCGTCCGCAGTCCGGCCCAGTAGCCGCAAAATATCTGCGGCTTGCGTTTCCATCACATACAGCAGGGAATTCAGGCACACCGGGTCGAATTCGATCACCTCCACGCCAAACGGTCCGAAACGATCCGATGGATCGAAACCGGATTCGCGCATCGAGCGGTCACCTTGGTAAAAAAGAGCGGTGAGCCGGTCGCCGCTGGCATCGTAATACCGGCTCAGCTCCGGATCCGTGAGGGAGCGCCTGCGGAAGTAACTCTTCACCCGATCGTAGTGCGAGCGGCCCTGGAGGTCGCGCTCGGCGGCGGCCTCGGGAGCGGGGCCCTTGCCCAGATCGTAGTAGCGGGAGAGCCCGGTCCGCACGGTGAGGTGAGGCTCGCTGGTCCAGTAGCGATAGTAGGATTCGAGCGCCGGAACCGAATCGGCGAGCCATTGGCGATCGTGGCTCCGCTCATACACGGCCAGCAGCATTTCGGTGAGAAACGGCGGTTGCGACCGCGTCAGGTAGTAACTGCGGTTGGCGTTGAGGATTTTGCCGTAGTGGCGGATCTCGTACAGGAGATTCTCTACCATGTCGCGCGCGAGCCCATCCTCATGATCGCGAAGCAGCCCCAGTTGGATAAAGTAGCTGTCCCAGCCATACATTTCGTTGAAGCGGCCGCCGGGCACCACGTAGGGATGCGGCAGGTAGAGCAGACCGGCGTCGTGGATCTGCCTGGGATCCGCGGGCAGGGAGAGCAGATCGATGGTTTCGAAATCCCGCGGAGACAACTCGTGCCGCAGTTGCGTCTCGAGAGCTTTTCGATCTTCGTCTTGCGGCAGATAAACCGGCCAGCGACCGTCCGATAAGTGACGAAACTTGGGGTCGGGCGCCGCTTGTGCCAGGTGCCGGTTGGACCGGGTCAGCACGGTCCAGGTGCTGCGAATGTATTTGAGGATTGGCTCCGGCTGCTGCCGCGAAGCCTGCTGCGCCAGCGCCGCGAGTGCCAGGAGCCCGGACGGGATCCAACGCGAGGGCCTGAAACCAAGTCTGCCCATGCGCCAATCTCTGAGCACGTACTGCTCCATCGCGCGTGCCGGCCGGTATGCTGGCGTACAGACCTGCCAATCGGCTCCCCGTACTACGAGGATCCCTGGACGAATCCCGCGCCGGGTCCGGTGTATACTGCAAAGACTGTACGTTGCAGGCCGACATGGAGATGCCCGCCGATCGTCGCGCCTTGTTGGCTGCGCTCGGGTTGCGACAAGGCTTCTGCGGTCTAGGTGTCCTCAGTCTCCTCGCTGGCTTGGCGATTGGTGCTCACGCGCAGACCACACCCGGCCCGCTCCCGCAAGCGGCGCAAATCAAGAAGGACCCCCCGGCCACGCCCCGGATGTTCTTCGACACCTATTGTGTGACCTGTCACAATCAGAAGCTCAAAACCGCCGGCCTGACTCTCGATACCATGGACGCCGCCCACCCCGGCGCTCACGCCAAGGAATGGGAAAAGGTGATCGGCAAGCTGCGCGCCGGCTCCATGCCGCCCCAGGGGATGCCGCGCGCCGATGCCGCCGCCTATCGCGCCGTAGCCCGCACACTCGAAGATGAAATCGACCAGGCCTGGGAAGCCCACCCCAATCCCGGCCGGATCGGCGCGGTCCATCGTCTCAATCGCGCCGAGTACAACAACGCCATCCGCGATCTCTTTGCCCTCGACCTCGACGTGAAGTCCCTGCTCCCCGGCGATGACACCGCCGACGGCAGTTTCGATAACTTCGCCGACTCCCTCTCCATTTCCACCGCCCATCTGGAGCGGTACATGTCCGTCGCCCGCCAGGTCACCCGCTTGGCCACCGGTTTGCCGCCTGACCAGCCGGGTACCGAGCAGTTCGAGATCCCCTTGCACGTCCTGCAGGATTCCCGCATGAGTGAAGACCTGCCGTTCGGCTCGCGCGGCGGCATGGCCATTCACTACGACTTTCCGGTCGACGGCGAATATGTCATCAAGGTCCGCCTCCAGCGCCAGTATCAGGACTACCTCAAGGGCATGGGATGGCCGCAGAAGCTCGAGATTCGCCTCGATGGCAAGCTGCTCAAGCGGTTCACCGTGGGCGGTCAAGGCAAGGGCAGACCCGCCGCCGCCAGTTACGCCGGCGATGGCGAGCCCGGTTTTGCGGGCGCTCCCGAATGGGAAACCTATATGCAGTTGACCGGAGACGCCGGCCTGGAAGTGCGGCTTCCGGTGAAGGCCGGCTCCCGTGTGGTGGGCGTCTCGTTCGTGCGCGAACTCTGGGAGCCCGAAGGCCTGCCGCAACCCGTGCAGCTCGGCCGCGTGATCGCCAACGACCAGGTCTACATGGGCAACGCCAATGTCGGGTCGGTGCAAATCGGCGGTCCGTATGCGGTGCAGGGCCCCGCCAAGGACACTCCCAGCCGCCGCGCCATCTTCGTCTGCCAGCCCCCCGCTGCCTCCCAAGCCGACGCCGAGGAGCGCGCCTGTGCCGCCACCATTCTGTCTCGCATGGCCCGCTTGGCCTATCGCCGTCCCGTCACCAAGGCCGATACCGCCACGCTCCTCGCGTTCTTCGACCAAGGCCGCAACAATGGCGCCTTCGACCACGGGATTCAGTTCGCTCTCGAGCGCATGCTGGTGGATCCGGATTTTCTGCTGCGCGTCATGCGCGATCCCGCCAAAGCGCAAGCCACAGCCGCCTATCCGCTGACCGGCCTGGAATTAGCGTCGCGCCTCTCGTTCTTCTTGTGGAGCAGCATTCCCGACGATCGCCTGCTCACCCTGGCCGAACACGGCGAGCTCACCAAGCCGCCGGTTCTCGAAAGAGAAGTGCGGCGCATGCTGGCCGATCCGCGCGCTACCGATGCGCTGGTCAACAACTTCGCCGCCCAATGGCTGAACCTGCGCCGCGTCGACGAAGTCGTGGTCGATCCCGACAAGTACCCTCTCTATGACGAAAGTCTCCTCCAGGCTTTCCAGCGCGAAACCGAGCTCTTTGTCGCCAGCACGCTCCGCGAGGATCGCAGCGTCGATGAGCTCTTGAACGCCGGCTACACCTTCGTCAACGAGCGCCTGGCGCGGCATTATGGGATTCCGGGCGTCTACGGCAGCCGCTTTCGCCGCGTCACTCTCCCCAATCCCGATGAACGCGGTGGCCTCTTGGCCGAGGGCGCGCTCCTGGTGACTACCTCGTACCCCGACCGCACGTCGCCCGTGCTGCGCGGAAAATGGCTGCTGAATAACATCTTTGGTCTGCCCATCCCGCCGCCTCCTCCCGGCGTCAACACTACGCTTGAGACCAAGCCCGGCGTGGTCCCGCCCACCATCCGCGAGCGCCTCGCGAAACACCGGACCTCGGCTACCTGCAACAGCTGTCATTCGGTGATTGATCCGCTCGGGTTCGCGCTCGAGAATTTCGACGTCATCGGCGGATGGCGGACTATCGACGAAGCCGGCAAACCCGTCGACGCCAGCGGCACCACGGCCAGCGGTGAGAAAATCGTGGGCCTTTCCGGCCTGCGCCGCGCGCTCCTCGAAGAGCCCGGCCAATTCCCCCACACCGTCACCGAAAAACTCATGGCCTACGCCCTCGGACGCCGCCTGGAGTATTACGACCAGCCCGCCGTCCGCAAGATCGTTTATGACGCCGCGGCCCAGCAATACCGCTGGTCCTCCCTCATTCTCGGGATTGTAAAGAGCCCCGCCTTCCTGATGCGCGATTCGCAGGCCGCGGACCCCCAGCCCTCCGCGAACTGAACACGCCGCCCGCATTTCTCGCGAACGCCGTCTCATTGCGTTAGACTGATCTGAATCCTTATGTCTCTGTCCGCCGGCGATAAACTCGGCCCCTACGAAATCCTCGGCCCGCTCGGCGAAGGCGGCATGGGCCAAGTGTGGAAAGCCCGCGATACGCGCCTCAACCGCACCGTCGCTGTCAAGAAGAGCCGCGACCGCTTCAGCGAGCGCTTCGAGCGCGAAGCCCTGGCCATCGCCGCGCTCAATCATCCCCACATCTGCTCGCTCTACGATGTTGGTCCCGACTACCTGGTCATGGAGTACGTCGAGGGCAAACCGCTCAAGGGCCCCATGCCCCTCGACCAGGCGCTCGCCGTGGCCGGCGAGATCCTGGATGCGCTCGATGCCGCGCACCGCCAGGGCATCGTCCATCGCGATCTCAAACCTGGCAATATCCTACTTGGCAAGAACGGCGTCAAGGTGCTCGATTTCGGCTTGGCCAAAATGGAACACCAATCCGCGCCCGAAGGCGCCACCATGACCATCCCTCTCACCGGCGAAGGCTCCCTTCTCGGCACCCTGCAATACATGGCGCCGGAGCAACTCGAGGGCAGGGAGGCCGACGCGCGCAGCGACCTCTTCGCTTTCGGACTGGTCCTCTATGAGCTGATCACCGGCAAGCGGCCGTTCACCGGGAAGAGCCAGGCCAGTCTCATCGCGTCCATCCTCAAAGAACAGCCGCGCCCTCTGCAGGAACTGATTCCGCTCACCCCGGCTTCGCTCGAACGCGTCCTTCAGACCTGTCTCGAAAAAGATCCCGAGAAGCGCTGGCAATCCGCCCGCGAGGTCAAGCACGCGCTGGAGTGGCTGGCGGACGCGGTGCCCCCGGTCTCGCCCGTGGCCGCGCCCGCTAAGAATCCCCGGCTATGGCAAAGCATCGCCGCCATCATGACGGTGATCGCGCTGGGCCTCGCGGCATGGGCGTTCTTGCCAAAAACCAGCCAGCCCGTTCCCGTGACCCGTTTCCAGATCCCGCTCCCCGACAAGATCACATTCAACCAGTACGTGTCGGTTTCCCCGGATGGCCGCAAGCTGGCCTTCAACGCCACCGGCGCAGACGGTTTGTGGATTCGCGACTTGAATACTCTGGAGTGGCGGCATTTGCCTGATACGCAAGGCGGTGTGAGCCCCTTCTGGTCGCCAGACAGCCGCTTTGTGGGGTTCTCGGTCGGAAACCAGATTAAGAAGATCGACGTTTCGGGAGGTCCTCCGCAAACCCTCTGCCAGATGCAGATCGCGCCCGGTTCGGGCGCTTGGAACAAAGATGGCGTGATCATCTTCGGCGGCCGTGGTTCCGGGCCCCTGTGGCGCGTCTCGGAGGCGGGGGGCGTCCCCGTCGCCATTACCACAGTCGACACAGAGCACGGCGAGACCTTCAGCGCCCTGCCCACCTTTTTGCCGGACGGGAAGCACTTTCTCTATCTGCGCGGCGGTTCCGATCCCGGCATGTATGTCGGCTCTCTGGATTCCAAGCCGGCGGAGCAATCACGCGAAAGGATTTTGGCCGGGCAGTTTGCCGCGACCTATGTGGACGGCTACCTGTTTTTCGTGCGAGAGAACACCCTGATGGCTCAGCCTTTCGATGCCGGCCGGCTGAAGCTGCAGGGAGAGCCGGTTCCCGTGGCCGAACACGTGGGAACCACGCAATCCATAGGAATTTTCTCGGTGTCCGCGGCAGGGACCCTGGCCTATCGCAGCGGAGGCGTGGGCCAGATCTTTCAATTGACTTGGTTCGACCGGCAGGGCAAGATGCTGAGCGCTGTCGGGCAGCCGGGTCCTGACCAGAGCATCAGGATCTCGCCCGATGGCACGCGCGTCGCGGCCCGCGACGCCTCACAGAACGGCGCGGGGGACATCTGGACGTTCGATTTTTCCCGCGGCGTGCGCACGCGTCTCACGTTTCGTCCAGCCGCCGGCTCGTCCGCCGTGTGGTCCCCGGATGGCAGCCGCATCGCGTTTGCGGCGGGCACCATCCTGGATGTGCTGTTTGAAAAAGCATCCTCGGGCGCAGGAGATGAGAAGGAGCTTTACAGGAAAGCCGGCGAACTCAAACTGCCCAGCAGTTGGTCCAGCGATGGCCGCTTCCTGCTGTATGAAAGCGATGTGGCGAAGACCGGCGCCGACGTCTGGGTGCTCCCCCTGACCGGCGATCGCAAGCCGGTTCTCCTGCTGGGCACACCGTTCAACGAAGGCCAAGCCGCCTTCTCCCCTGACATGCGCTGGATTGCGTATACTTCCGCCGAGTCCGGCCGCAGCGAAATCTATGTCCGCCCCTTCCTGGCTTCCGGGCCATCCGGCGTGCCCGCGCTCGGAGAAGGGAAGTGGCAGATCTCCAAAGATGGCGGAACGCAGCCCAAGTGGCGCGGCGACGGGAAGGAGATCCTCTTCCAGGCTCCTCCCCAGGGGACCTCGAAGATGGCTGTCGACGTAAAAGCCAATGGTCCGGCCTTCGAAGCCGGAGTGCCGCAGCGGCTGTTTGTCGCTCCGCTCGACTTCGGCTGGGACGTGACCGCGGACGGCAAACGGTTTCTCCTGGCTGTCCCCCCGGGCCAGCAAAGCACCGAAACTCCCATCACCGTCGTGCTCAACTGGAAGGCCGAACTCAGGAAGTAGTCAATCGTCTGTTCTTTAGCTGTTCCCGTACACCGGGATCGCCGCGCCGTGAATCACCTTGGCGTCGTCGCTCGCCAGGAACAGGATCACGCGCGCGATGTCCTCCGGCTTGGGCCATTTCGCAAAATTCGCGGTGGGCATCGCTTCGCGGTTGGCTTCCGTATCGATGATGCTCGGCAGCACTGAGTTCACGCGCACGCCGCTGCCTTTCAGATCGGCGGCCAGCGAATCCATCAACGCCACCGCCGCCGCCTTCGACGCCGCATAAGCAGAGGCCCCGGCCTCGTGATCTACCGCCGCTTTCGAAGCGATGTTGACGATGGCCCCGCTCCCTTGTTCGCGCATCGCCTTCGCCGCCGCCCGCGACAACACAAATCCCGAGCGCAGGTTTAGCGCCAGCATCTGGTCGAGAACCCGCGTCTCCAGTTCCCACACCTTCGTGCCGCCCGCGTACCCTCCCACGGCGTTCACCAGCACATCCAGCCGCCCGTGCTCCGCGCAAATTCCGTCCACCAGTTTTTGCACCGCCGCTTCGTCGGTCACGTCGAGCGAGCGCCCGGCCAGCCGCGAGGCATCGGCCCCGGCCACCCTCTTCACATCGGCGAATTCCTGTTCCTTGCGGTAGGTGACCGTCACCCCCGCGCCTTCCTTCAGAAACGCCAGGCTCACCACCCTCCCCAAGCCCCCCGTGCCTCCGGCCACCAACGCGACTTTCCCCGTGAAGTTCATGCCTCCGAACCGCCCGATACCCGGCGCCCCTTCTCTTTGAGGAACGTCCCGTCGTTCAGTTCCTTGAAAGCCTGCTGCAGCTGTTCCTGCGTGTTCATCACAATCGGCCCGTACCAGGCCACCGGCTCCTCCAGCGGCTTTCCCGAAACCAACAGAAACCGGATGCCCTGCTCTCCAGCCTGCACCATCACTTCATCGCCCCGGTCGAAGAGCACCAGCGAGCGGTTCTCCGCCTTGGCCGCGGGCGCGCCATCCGCCCGGCCCACTGATTCGGTCTTCACCTCGAGCGGCCCGGAGGCGTTCGAAAACTTCCCGGAGCCCGCGAAGACATACGCAAAGGCATGGCGCGTGGTCTCCACCGGCAGCGTCTTACTTCGGCCGGGCGGCACCGTCACATCCAGGTAAACCGGGTCGGCGGCGATCCCGTCCACCGGACCCTTCTTGCCCCAGAAACTTCCGCATACGATCCGCGCCTCGGTCCCGTCATCCTCGGTCACCACCGGGATGTCGCCCGCCTTCACCTCCTGATAGCGCGGCGCCGTCATCTTCAGCGACGACGGCAGATTCGCCCACAACTGAAAGCCATGCATCCGCCCCGCCGGATCGCCCTTGGGCATTTCCTGGTGGATGATTCCGCTGCCCGCGGTCATCCATTGCACGTCCCCGGCGGCGATGGCGCCTTCATTCCCCATGCTGTCGCCGTGCTCCACCGTCCCGGCCAGCACGTACGTGATGGTCTCGATCCCGCGGTGCGGGTGCCACGGAAAGCCCGCCAGGTATTCTTCCGGAACGTCGTTGCGGAAATCATCGAACAGCAGAAATGGGTCGAAATCGGTCGTGTTGCCGAAGCCGAACGCCCGGCGCAGGTGCACCCCCGCGCCTTCCAGGGTCGGTTTCGAAGAGATCACTCGTTTCACGGGACGAAGGGACATCGGTCGCATCCTTTCTGGTGAAAGACAACGTGCAAAAGCCGGTTGCGCGAAGCAACCGGGGCACCCACGCCTCTAATTCCAGCCTACTCCAGTCGTCAAGTGCGCTTGCGCGGTGCTCGCGCTACGCCAGGCCCACTTCGCAAGCGGACCGGGCAAGCTGGGCCCGGATCGCCCGGTTGGGATAAGATTGATGGGAGGGAGGGGCTGGTCGATGACCGGGAAATCGTTGCCGCGGCGCACCGTCTTGCGGGGGCTGGGCACGACGATAGCCCTGCCGTTCCTCGACGCCATGGCGCCTGCCCTGCGCGCCGCCACCAAACCCGCGCACCGCTTCCAGGCCTTTTATGTGCCCAACGGCATGGCCATGGAGTTCTGGACTCCCAAGGGCGAAGGAACCGCCCTCGAGCTCGCTCCCATCATGGAACCGCTGGCCCCGTTCCGGGACCAGATGATCGTCTTCTCCGGCATCAAGGCCAGCTGGAATTACATCCACGCCGGCGCCTCCGGATCGTTTCTCACCGGCACGCCGCGCGGCGGGCGCAATGAAATCGAAATCATCGCCGACGTGTCGATCGACCAGATGCTCGGACGCCACTTCGCCCAGGAAACGCAGTTGGCCTCGCTCGAGGTCTCGATGGACCAGCCGGCCAACGCCGGCGCCTGCACCGGCAATCTCAGCTGCGCGTACCTGGATACGCTCTCCTGGGCCAGTCCCACCCAGCCGCTGCCCATGGAGTGGAATCCACGGGCGGTCTTCGAGAAGCTCTTCGGCGACAGCGGCAGCACCGACCGCGCGGCCCGCGAGCGCCGGATGCAGCAGCGCGAAAGCATTCTCGACTCGGTGACCGGCAAGCTGGCCGATCTCCAAAAGGAGCTGGGGCCGCGGGATCAGAACAAGGTCACCGAATACACCGACGCGGTTCGCGACGTGGAACGCCGCATTCAAATGGCCGAGCGTCAGAGCAGTATCGAGTTGCCCACGTTGGAGAAACCGCTGGGAGCCCCGCCCGTGTTTGAAGATCATCTGGCCCTGATGATGGATCTCCAGGTGCTGGCGCTGCAATCCGGCCTGACACGCGTGGTTTCGTTCATGCTCAGCAAGGAGCAAAGCCCCCGCCCGTATCCCCAGATCGGCGTGCCCGAGGCCCACCATCCCCTCTCGCACCACAACAACATTCCCGAACTGGTCGAGCGGATGTCGAAGATCAACCGGTATCACGCCCAGTTGTTCTCGCAGTATCTGGCCAAGCTGCGCGCCACTCCGGACGGCGACGGCTCGCTGCTCGACCACATGACCATTCTGTACGGCGCGGGCATCTCCAATAGCAACGCGCATTCGGGCGTCAACTTGCCTTTGATGCTGGTGGGCGGCGGCGCCGGGAAGCTGAAGGGCGGGCGGCATTTGAAATATTCCGGCAGCCCCTCGCAAGCCAACCTGCTGATGACCATCATGGACAAGATGGAGTACCCGGTGGAAAAGGTCGGCGGCAGCACCGGCAAACTTCCCATCGATACGCTGTCCGGCGTGTAGAGGGACGGCATTCCAACAACCGGAAGGAGCGAACCATGCCTTTGACAGCCCCGTGGCCCCGCCTCATTCCCGTGGGACTCGCGGCCGTGTGGGCGTCGGCACTCCTGGGCGCGGAGGCCGCGCGGCCCGCGCTGGTGGATGCCGCCAAACAGGGAGACAGGTTTGCCTTGCAGTCCCTGCTCCAGAAGAAGGCGGATGTCAACGCCGCCGATGCCGATGGCTCGACCGCGCTGCTGTGGGCCAGCTATCACGACGACCTCAAGAGCGCCGATCTCCTCATTCGCGCCGGCGCTCACGTTAATGCAACGACCGATCTGGGAGTCACGCCGCTGTGGCCCGCTAGTGAAAACGGAAGCGCCGCCATGGTGCGCAAACTGCTCGATGCCGGAGCCAACCCCAACCTGGCCCTGCTATCCGGCGAAACGCCCCTGATGGTGGCCGCCCGCTCGGGCTTTCCGGCGGTGGTGGAGCTACTGCTGGCCAAGGGCGCTCACGTGGACGGGCACGGCGCTCGCGGGCAGACCGCGCTGATGTGGGCCGTGGCCCAGAAACACCCCGATGTGGTCAAGGTGTTGCTCGCCCACCACGCCGGCATCCAGTTGCGGTCCGACGTCTGGACCGACGTGATGGCGGTCCCCCCGCATGGGTATCTGCCGTATAACAAGGCCATCCCGCACGGGGGCGAAACGGCCTTGTTGTTCGCGGCCCGCGTGGGCGATCTAGACTCGGCAAGGCTGCTGGTGGCGGCCGGCGCCCCGGTGAACGATGCGGATGCGTGGGGCGTCAGCGCCCTCACCCTTGCCGCGCACTCCGGGTTCGACGATCTGGTCGGCTTCCTGCTCGAGAAGGGCGCCAATCCCAACTCCGAAGGGCCCGGGTTCACCGCGCTCCATGAGGCCATCATGCGCCGCGATGAGAAGTTGGTGGCCGCCCTCCTCGACCACGGGGCCGATCCCAATACGCCCCTGAAGACCTGGACTCCCACCCGCCGCTCCTCCGATGACTGGCATTTCGAGCCGTCCCTGGTCGGAGCCACGCCGTTCTGGCTGGCCGCCCGATTCACCGAGCCCAACGTCATGCGCCTGCTGGTCGGGCGCGGCGCCGATCCCAAGTTCGTGCATCATGCCAACTATGTCGCCGAGCAGGGATTCGGACAAGCCCCGCGCCAGGAAACAGCCACCGCGCTCATGGCAGCCACCGGAATGATCCGCGTCTATCCCTGGGTCGACGTCCCCAAAGGCCAGGCCGAGGCGCTGACTCTGGAGACGGTCAAAATGCTCGTGGACTGGGGCATTGATCTGAACACGGCCAACACCGACGGCCGCAATGCGCTCGACGCCGCCCGATCGCTGCGCTATGACAGCGTGGTCAAGTACCTCATCGAAAAAGGCGCCAAGTCCGACCGGCCCGTCCAGCCGGGCCGCGCCCGCCCCCGATTCTGATTCACCCTCTCCCGCGCAGCCGGTCGAACTCCCGCCGGTTGCGCTTCGAAGGCTTGCCCGCGTGTACGGGTTCGAAATGCGGCATGGTCTTCCGCTCTTCCGCCAGCTTGAGCCGCAACTCCCGGCTGGCGTCGGTCTCGCGGTAGAGCGTTTGCGCCACCGAAGCCGGCCCGCGCATCTCACTCAGGAGCAGGACCTCCACTTGAAAATCGCCGCTGGGGTTCTTCACTTGCAGCCGGTCGCCGATGTGCACCTCGCGCGCCGGCTTGGCCAGCTGTCCGTTCGACTCAATCCGCCCCAGTTCGCAGGCCCGCACCGCTAATGACCGCGTCTTGAAGAATCGCGCGGCCCACAGCCACTTGTCGATTCTCACGCGCGCCATGTCCCATTCTCGTACGATTGTGGGGCCGGCGATTCGCCCGCCCAGCCCCCTCGTTTTTCGGCGCTGAGGCTGAGAAGCACCGCGCCCGTCGTGTGGTATCGGGTTCGGAGGGTGCGATTGGCTCGCCGATTCCGGCAAGTCTCTCGAGGTCCGGTTGAATCGGGACTGCGCCTTACGCCGCTGGCTCGGCCGGGGCCGGCAGGCCCTTCCGGTACTCCACCATCTCGTAGACTTTCAACAGCAGCTCGATCTCGTTGCGCGGGGCCGCCAGCGCCGCTGCGATGCTTTCGGCGGTCTCGCCGCGCCGGCGCATGCGCAGCGCCTGCGTGCGCCGTGTCAGATTGAGCGAAGGCCGCACTGTGGGCACCATGGGAAGGGGGAGCGGCGGCTCTGCCTGTTGCTGGCCCATGGTCGCCACCGCCGATTCCACCTGCTCCAGTTTGCGCGCCAACTCCCGCTCGGTCTCCGCCGCGGTCCGGCGCAGCCGGTAGACTTCGCTCTTGGTGGATAGAAAACAGGCGATGCACGCCGCCAGCGCCAGCGCGATTGCCGCCAAGGGCGTCAGCGGGTTTAGAATCCAATCGAAGTTCATTCCGTTTCCTCTTGTCTTGGGCGCGCCAGCCCCGGGCGTCTCACCAGATCTTCCTGGCTGCAGATTTCCATGATGCGGACCCCGTAGTTCCCCTGCACCACCACCACCGCGCCGCGCGCCACCACCCGTCCATTCACCAGAATGTCCACCGGGTCCTCCGGCCCGCGCCGGAATTCCACAATCTCTCCCGCTTCCAGCGCCAGTAGTTCGCGCAGCGCCATGCGCGTGCTGGCGAACCGCACCAACACCGGCATCTCCATGTCCATCAGCAGGTCCAGCGTTCCCGTGGCCTTCTGCGCCGGCGGTTTCATCCCGCCGACCGGCGGCCTCGCGCTGGAGCTCGAACTGCTTGGTGTGGGGGGCGTCACTCTTTCCTCCTGGTTTCCAGCGACCAGACTCTCTGCAGGTGGCTGCGCAACCGAAGCACGCCTTGCACCCGCAATTGCGCCACCCGCGACAGGTGCAGCTTCACCACTTTCGAAATCTCGGCCAGGCTGAGCTCCTCGAAATAGTAGAGGTTCAGAATATTCCGCTCCAGCTTCGGCATCCGTTCGATCGCCAGCGTCAGAATCCGTTCCAGTTCCGATCGCTCCACCAGGTGCGAGGGCCAATTCTCTTCCGTATCGGGAACCAGCCGCAAGACGTCCAGATGGTGGCCGTCGCTGGTGGCGTATTCCATGGGCTGCAGGTCAATCGCCTGGATGTCGCTCAGCCACTTCTGATACTCGGCGGGCGTGATGCTCAGCTCGGCGGCGATTTCCTCTTCGGATGGCTCCCGCCCCAGCCGCTGTTTACTTTTGTGGATTGCCGATTCGATGGTTTTGGACTTCTTGCGCGTCTCCCGCGGCGCCCAGTCCAGTTCCCGCAGGCTGTCCATGATCGCCCCGCGGATCCGCCGCTCGGCGTAGGTCTTGAGCTGGACGTTTAGCGTCTCGTCAAAATTGTCGATGGCCGCCAGCAGCCCCAGCACCCCGCTCGACACCAGATCGTCCAGGCTGATGTACGAAGGTAAGCGCTCGTGAATCCGCCGGGCGATCAGGCGCACCTGTGGGAGGTGTTGCAACACCAGGGCTTCGCGCCGCAGTGTGCTTTCCTCGTCCAAAGTGCCGCGATAATCAGCCGGGCTGAGGGCCATGCGTAGTTTAGGCAACTGCCTCGCATGGCTGTGGCAATTCCAGTACCAATGATTGGGTGACTCGCGCCTTGGAGGCCGGCTCCAGGTCCTCCGGCACCACCTGCCCGGTGGAGAAGAAGGAAAGCGGCTTTTCCGTCCGCGCCGCCTCGGAAAAGATGGCCGCCGTGGAGTCCGTCTCATCCAGATGGGTGAACAGCAGCTTGGCCGGCAGGCAGCTCTGAAATAAATCCACCACCCGCCGAAGGTCTGCTAGACGAGTGGTAGCTGTCAAAACCAGATGGGTGTCAATATCTTGACGGCTTCTCAGAAAACCAGTCAGGTCGCCGCCCGATTCCTCGAGCGACACCGCCGTGTACCCCGGAGTGTCGATCAGCACCAGCGCTTCCGCGGGAGCTGACTCGATCGCGTGCGCCAGCGCCGTCGTGGTTTCGGCTAGGGTAAAGGGCGCCCCCAGGATCTCCGCATAGGTTTCCAGTTGCGCCGCCGCCGCAATCCGGTAGTGGTCGGTCGAAATCAGGTGTACCCGCCGCCGCGCTGCCAGCCCCTGCGTCACGGCCAGCTTGATCAGCGCGGTCGTCTTGCCCGATCCCGGAGGTCCCACCAGCGCGACAATCCGCCCCGTCTCGGGCAGCACCGTGAAGCGGCTGGCGATTTCGGACTCGGTCTCCTGCAGCACCGTCGCCGGGTCCCAATCGCCGATCGACTTGATGCGTCCCGTCTGGATCGCGCTGCGGTTGCGCAGCCGTTGCTGCACCGCCAGGTCGATCTCCGCCGCCAGTCGCGGAGCGATTCCCGCGTTCAAGAGCGCGTCCGCCACCGAGTGCGGACGCGAAGCCGTCACCGGCCCGGCGCCGATCCGGCTGACCATCTCGCGGATCTGCTCCATCTGCTTCCGCAGGTCCTGCACCGGATCGACCGCCGCGGTTTCCGCCCGGGCTCCGCCGTCCTCGGCGCCCGGCCGCAGGCCGAATACCACTTCATACTCGCCCTGGTGCGCCCCTTCCGGCGGCGCCGGCCGCGTGTTCAACAGCAGCGCGTCCGGGCCCATCTCCACGCGGGCCTGCTCGATCGCTTCCGTGATCGAGTGCGTGAAGTACGACTTCACGAACAATCGCGCGTTCTTATCGGTCGGCAGCATGTTATTGGATTACCCCCAGTGACACAATCTTGGTTTCGGCCGGGATTTCGTTATGCGAGATGAAGAACAGGTTGTGCATGGTGGACTCCGCGATCTGCCGGAAGAAATAGCGCGACCCGGATCCCGCCACCACCGCCACCGGCGTCTCCGGATTCCCCACCTTGGCGTGCAGCCGCTTCAGCACGTCGCGCAAAGCCGTGGGATTGAGCGTCAGGTGGCTGTTCTGTTCTCCGTGTTCCACGGCCGCTTCCACCGTCTGCTCCAGGGAAGCATCCACCAGGTAGACCGGCAGCTCGCCCTGTGCGTTCAGGAACGGTTTGACGATGAGGCGCCGCACTGCCTGCCGCACGTACTCGGTCAGCAGAATCGGGTTGCGGCTGGTGGCGGCGGCTTCGCTGAGTGCCTCCAGAATCGTAACCGCGTCGCGAATCGACACTCGTTCCCGTAGCAGATTTTGGAGCACGCGTTGCACGGCCGAGAGAGGAAGCAGTTTTGGTACCAAATCTTCCACCACCTTGGGATGCTCGATCGCCACCCGGTCCAGGATCTTCTTCGTGTCTTGCCGCGACAGCAGTTCCGACGAGTGCTGCCGGATGATCTCGGTCAGGTGCGTGCCCATGACGCTCACCGGGTCCACCACCGTGAACCCGCCCCGCCGGGCCCGTTCCGCAACATCCGCCGGAACCCACCATCCCGCCATCCCGAACGCCGGCTCCTTCGTGGCCTTGCCTTCCGGCGGAGCCTCCACCTTGCCCACCGGAATCGCCAGCTCGCAGCCCGCTGCCAGTTCGTAGCGCCCCACTTCCGCGCCCTTGAGCAGAATCACGTACTCGTGGGCCTTCAGCGAGATGTTGTCCACAATCCGTACTGGCCCCAGCAGGAACCCTAAATCGCCCGCCAGTTGCCGCCGGATGGCCGAGATGCGCTTGATCAGCGGCGACTCCTGGCCCCCCGCCACATACTTCACCACCCCCAGCCCCATCTCGATGGAGAGCGGCTCCACCCGCAGCAATCCTTCCAGGTTCTCCTTGGCCGCCGCCGCCGGTTTGGCCGCCGCCGTTGCCTTCACCGCCTGTGCGTCTCTCTTCCGCAGGTTCCATGCGGCCGCTCCCAAACCGCCGCCCATCACTAGGAACGGAATCGTCGGCAGGCCCGGAAACAGGCCCAGCACCACCAGGACGCCGCTGGCCAAAAACAGCGGTTGCGGGTTGCCGAAAACCTGCGTCCCGAAATCCGTCCCCAGCCGCTCATCCGAAGCCGCGCGCGTCACAATCAAACCGCCCGAAATCGAAATCATCAGCGCCGGAATTACCGTGACCAGCCCGTCCCCGATGGTCAGGACCGTGTAGGTTTCCGCCGCGTGTCCCAGATCCATCCCGTGTTGCAGCACGCCAATCAGGAAACCCGCCACAATGTTGATGCCGGTGATCAGGATGCTGGCCACCGCGTCCCGCTGCGTGAAGCGCGAAGCCCCGTCCATGGCCCCGTAGAACTCCGCTTCCGCCGCCAGGGCTTTCCGTCGCCGCCGGGCTTCGTGCTCGTCAATCAGCCCCGAACTCAGATCGGAGTCGATCGACATCTGTTTGCCCGGCAGGGCGTCCAACGTGAACCGCGCCGTCACTTCCGAAATGCGCACCGCGCCGTGGTTGATCACCACGTACTGGATCGCGATCATCACCAGAAAGATGACCGTCCCGATGATGTAGTTGCCCCCCACCACGAAATTCCCGAAGGCCTGGATCACGTCTCCCGCCGCCGACGTCCCCGTGTTCCCGTTCATCAGAATCAGCCGCGTCGACGAGATGTTGAGCGAGAGCCGGAACAGCGTCAACAGTAGTAGCGTGGTGGGAAACACGCTGAACTCAGCCGGCTTGCGGATATACATCGCCACCATCATCACCACCACCGAAAGCATGATGTCGGTGACGATCAGGATGTCGAGCAGGAAGCGCGGGACCGGTGAGATCAGCGCGATCACCACCCCCAGCACCGCCAGTGGCACGGTGATGTCCTTCCAATTGGTCATGGCCAGCCCGGGCAGCTTCAACGCCACCGTCCCTGCTGTCGACTTGCCGCCTGTCAATGCCTTTTGGTCCATGCGAATCCTGTATGCCCGCTCGAAAATGCTATGCCGGTAACTTGCCGTGCATCAGCCGGTACACGTAAGCCAGAATCTCCGCCACCGCCCGGTAGAATTCCGCCGGAATCTCCTGCCCCACGTCCACTGATTTGTACAGCCCCTGCGCCAAGGGCGGATTCTCGATCAGCGGCACTCCGGCGTCGATCGCCTTCTGCCGGATGCGCAGCGCCAGATAGTTCTTGCCTTTGGCCACCACTTTGGGCGCGCCTTGGGTGTTCATTTCGTACTTCAAGGCCACCGCGTAGTGCGTCGGGTTCACCACCACCGCCGTCGCCTTCGGCACTTCCTGCATCATGCGGCGGCGGGCCATATCCCGCCGGATCCGCCGGATGCGCGCCTTCATCAGCGGGTTACCTTCCATCTCTTTCAACTCATCGCGGATTTCCTGCTTGCTCATCCGCATGTCCTGCTGATAGCGCCGCTTCTGGCGGAACAAATCGACCAGGCCGAACACCAGAAACAGACCCGACGCCTTCCAGAGCAGCGATTCCAGCGTGCTCCCCACCTGCGCCGCTCCCGCCACCGCGCTCGTCAGCGGCAAAGCCAGCAGCGAGTCGAAGTTGTCACGCACCAGGAAATACACCACAGCGCCGAAAACCGGCAGCATCACCACAGCCTGCAGGAACGCCGGGATGTTCTGCTTGGGCAGTTCCTTCACACGTGCCATGGGGTTCAGCCGCTTGAAATCGGGTGTGAGTTTCTTCAGGCTGACGCCCAGCCGCGTCACCAGGAACTGCGCCGCCAGCGTAACCAGCATCAACACGCCGCCCAGGATCAACAGGGGCAGCAGCGTCTGTTTGACCAGCTCCAGGCTCATCTGCACGATGAACATGGCATCCATCCGGGCCGTCGACGCATGGTTCAGCAGTTGCGCCAGGTTGCGGTGAATGGCCGTCACCCAGATCGGGCCCCAGGAATGCACCAGCGACACAAAAGCCAGAAACTGGATCGCATTGACGAAGACTCGCGCCGACGGGAAGTTGCCTTCGTCCCGCGCCTTTTTGACCCGCCGCTGTGTCGGCTGTTCTGTCTTTTGGTCTTTGTCGGCCATGTTACCGGACCGCCAGCGACTGCACCGCCGAGAACGCCGCGTTGGCGCCGCTCCGCAGCAGCACCGGCATCAGCAGCAACAGCCAGCCGAACACCGCCAGCCCCACCAGCATTTTCACCGGGAAGGCGATCGTCAGCAATTGCAGCTGCGCATTGACCCGCCCCAACAACGCCAGCGAGAGATCCACCAGCAACAGCACCGCCACCACCGGCAACGCCAGCCGCACTCCCGTCGAGAACATGGTGCCCCCCATCAGAACCAATTGCGCCCCCACGTTCCGCGATAGGGTGAAGGCCCCGGCCGGCGCCACCTCCATGCTGCGCGCAAAGACCCGGAACACCTCCCGGTGCAGCCCCAGCGCGAAGAACAGCATGCCGGCCGCCAGTTCGGCGAAGATCACCAGCACGCTCGAGTCGGCGTTGCTGTTCGGGTCAATCGTGGAAGCGTACGCGTACCCCGCCTGCAGCCCCATGATCTGGGCCGCTACGTTGAATCCCTCGGTGAGAAACGCGACCGATAATCCGATCCCGATGCCCAGCGCCGCTTCCGATAGCAGCCATGCCGTCAGAAGCCCTCCCTCCACCTCGCCCTCCGGGTGCGGCCAGTAGGGAAACAGCGCCACCGCGATACTCAGCGACAGCACCACGCGTGCCGCGCTCGAGCGCGTCCCCAAACCGGGAATGGGCACGAACACGAATACCCCCGCCACCCGCGCCAGCGTCAGCAGGAAGCCCAGCAGCGTGGCGGTCGAGATGACCAGGTCACTTTGCATAGCGGCTCAGGTCTCCCAGGATCAACACCGTGTACGACGTCATCTTCGAGAGCATCCACGGCAGCGACAAAAGAAACGCCCCCAGAAACGCCGCCAGGCGCGGAATCGTGCTGAACCCTGTGTCTTGAATGGACGTGACGATCTGGATCAGGCTCACTACGATGCCCGCGACGAACCCCACAATCAGCAGCGGAGCGCTCAGCCAGAAGGCCGTCATCAGGCAATCGCGGAGAATCTGGATCACGAATTCCGGCGTCATGAATAGAAGCCTTTCATCAACGAGCCGAGCACCAGGTTCCACCCGTCCGCCAGCACGAAGAGCAGGATCTTGAACGGCGCCGAGATCATCACCGGCGGCAACTGCACCATGCCGATCGACAGCGTCACCGAGGCCACCACCAGATCGATGATCAGAAAGGGAAGAAACAGCACCGCCCCGATCTGAAAGCCGGCCTTCAGCTCGGAGGTCACATAGGCGGGGATCAGCACGCTTAGCGTCAGATCGTCGGCGTTGCGCGGCGGGGGCGTGTGCGACATTTCCAGAAACAGCTTCACGTCCTTCTGCCGCGCGAAGCGGAGCAGGAACGTTCGCAGCGGCTTCATCCCGGCGTCAAAGGCCTGCGACGAAGTCATCTGGTGGTTCTCCAGCGGCTCCCACCCCTGGTGGTACATGTCCATGGCCACCGGTTGAATCACCAGAATCGTGAGGAACAGCGCCAGCCCGATCAATACCTGGTTGGAGGGCGTGGATTGCGTGCCCAGCGCCTGCCTCAAAAAATGCAGCACGATCGTGATCCGCAGAAACGGTGTGATCGACATCACGATCGCCGGCAGCAGCGTCAGCACCGTCAGCAGCATGATGATCTGCATCGGCACGCTGACCGTATCGCCGCTCTTGCTCATGTTGATGCCAAACAGCGTCGTCGTGTCCGCCGGGGCCGCCAGCAGCGGGCTCGTCGCCAGCAGCAACCCCAGACCGCGCAGGCTGTGTTTCATCGCAGGCTTCATCGAATCTCCACTCGTTCGTTCGCCGGCTCCGTGAAACCTTCCAGAATCGAGCAGCCCGACGGGGAAGCGGCAATCAACACGGTCCGGTCCGCCACCCGCACCAGGTGCAGCGAGTGGTGCGGCGTCAGAGTCGTGCGCTCGATCACCTGAATCGATCGCCGCCGGCTTCCTCCCGGCGTCTTGAACGCGAACTGCGCCATCCCCTTGCGGCGCAACCACCACAGGACGCCCCCCAGCAGTCCCAACACCACCACTACGCTGAGCGCCTGTTGGATCGATTCCATGTCAGCCTTTGCTTCCGGCGTTACTGCTTCAAGTTGATCAACGTCTGCATCATTTGATCGGTGGTCGTGATCACCTTCGAGCTCGCTTCGTAGCTCCGCTGGAAGGACATCAGGTTGGTGAACTGCGCCGCGATATCGACCGTCGAAGTCTCCAGCGCGCCGCCCGTCACCGTGCCGCGGCCGCCGCTATCGGCCGCGCCTACGGCCGGCGCCGAGGTGTCGATGGTGGGCAGCAGGTTGTTGTTGCCTACCGACAACATCGTCGACGGATTCCGGATCGACGCCAGCGCCAGCTGCGCGATCGGGCTCTGCTGCCCGTTCGAATAGGTCGCCGTGATGATGCCGTTATTTCCCATCGCGATCTTGGCGATCTGGCCGGCCTGGAAGCCGTCTTGCGCGGTTCCCGAAACACCCGAGTTCTGCGCGAACTGCGTCAGCAGCCCGGCGGTTCCGCTGTATAGATTCCACTTGATGGCCATGTTGTTGGCGCCATCCGCCAGCCCGTTGACATTCAACGTCACTGGTCCCGCTCCCGAGGCTGGCGTGAGCAGCTGCCCGGTGGCATCGAAGGTTAAATTGCCGGACGCTGCCGTGGTGGTTCCCCCGGCCGCCAAATCGCCCGCCGGAATCGTCACCGTGTAGCTCCAGGCATTCGCCCCGGTCTTGGTGAACGCGAACGTCAGAATGTGAGTCGCGCCCTGCGAATCGACAACCTGCACCGGGGAGGAGAACGAGGCGCCCGTCGCGCCTACCGCCGGCCGCCCGTCCAGGTTGGCCGTCAGCGAGACGTTGCCGGTTGGCGTCGCCGGCACCACGCCGTTCACCGGAATCGTGATGTCGCCCACCGGCGCAGCCAGATTGATCGCGCCCGCCGCCGCATTCCAACCCTGCACCTTCTCGCCCGTCACCGTTTGCAGCGTCCCGTTGGCCGTCAGACTGAAGTCGCCCGCCCGC
The DNA here is from genome assembly GCA_020073145.1 of Terriglobia bacterium. Taxonomy (GTDB): domain Bacteria; phylum Acidobacteriota; class Terriglobia; order Bryobacterales; family Bryobacteraceae; genus PSRJ01. The sequence continues at coordinate 116,064 of JAIQFS010000001.1, read as the reverse complement.
GTATAGAGCGTCTGCCCGATGCTGTCCCGGACCATGAAAAAGCCGTCGCCGCTGATGGCCGCGTCCAGCGGACCGCCCGTCTGTTGAATCGAGCCTTGCGTGAACACCTTCGACGCCTGGGCCGGGCCTACTCCCGTTCCTACCGAGCCCGCCGATGTGGCTCCTCCGATCTGCTGGCTGAGCAGATCGTAGAACTGGACGTCGTCGGACTTGTATCCGGTCGTATTCAGGTTCGCCAGATTGTTCCCGACGATGCTGATGGCCGTTGAAGTTGCGTTCAGTGCGGAGAGCGCGGTAGAGAATGCGTCAAACATATGATTTTTCCTCGGTCTTAGGATTGGGGAGTTGTTGGCGTGTTATTCGTCGGAGTCCCGCTGCCCGGCGTCGTGCTGCCGTCGGTGGGCACGGGGGTCCCGCTGCCCGGCGTCGCGCCTGCGCCTGTGGCGGCCGGTGCACCGGCGACATTGTCGAGATCGCTGCGGATGGCGATCAGTTGCTCCAGTTGGCTGAATTGCGCCAGTTGCGCCACGAACTGCGTGCTGTCGGAGGGGTTCAGTGGATCCTGGTTCTTAATTTGCGATACGAGCAGTTGCAGAAACATCTGCTCGTTGGGGGCCGCGGAGGCCGGGCCCGCCGTGGTGGTACCCACGGCGGGGTTTGACGTGAACAGCGAGCTAACTGGTGAGGCCATGCGATTCTCCTGTAAAGGACGTGCTCCCGCCCGTCATGCGGCCTTCCAGTTCCTGGACCCATCGGGGGCGGGGAGGTTGCTGTTGACTATTCTGCTGGCGGCCTTGCTGCGATCCGCCGGATTGGGATTGCGAACCGTCTCTCTGGAATTGCGTGGATTTCTGCTGCGTCTCCCCAGTGCCCTGCACTGCGGTGACGGAAGTTCCCGGCCGCCACGTCTCCGCGTGAAAGCCGTTCTGTTCCAGCCGGTCCGACAGGTCCGAAAGCCCCTGCCGCAGTCCCTGCGCCACATCTGGATTGGCCGCGCGCACCGCGACCTGCAACTCGCCCCCGCGGTCCACCATGCGAACTTCCACCCTGTCGTTCTGCGTTTGGCCCACCTGGATGGACAGATCCTTCATCGGCCCGGCTGCCTTGGCCGAAGCGTCCACGGCGTGCGGCTGAATCGGGGTGGCGTCCAGGGCCTTGGCGCCAGCGTCGGTGGGTGGCGGCGCAACGGGCGGCGGCCCGCTGGGGGCGTCTTTGGCCGCGGTCTGAATCGCCGGCACGGCTTGGGCTAGCATCTCCGCGCGCGGCGCGGGCTGCGGCGCATCCGGTTCCAGCTCCGCCCGGTGAACCTCTTTCACCGGCGTCACCGCCGCCATGGCCTTGGCCGGCATCGCGATCCGGCCCGCGATCGTGCCTTGCGGGAGCGTGGACGCGCCTTGCGGGGGCGTGGCGCTGTCTCCGCCATCGGTCTTTTCCGCCGGGGCTTGGGCCGGTTCCTGAGGGTTCAATTTGACCGCGAAGGCCAGGTCTCCTTGCAGAGGTGCGGTCGCCGATGCTGCCGCAACCGGGTCCGGTTGAGTGGGGTCGGCCTGGACTGGCGGCGCATTCGGGACTGGTGTCCCATTCGGAGCCGTCCCGCCTCCCGCCGCGGAGTTGGCATCGCCGCTACCTGCCGCGCCCTGGTTGACCACTGCCGCCAGCAGTGCCAGGCCGAGCGGCAACGGAAGCGGTTGGGGCGGGGCCGCGGGCGCCCGCGCCGGAATCGCTCCAGCCGCCTCTCCGCGGTCCCGCTCTTTCTTTCCCTCCGCCCGCCCTTCGGTGCGTTTGAGACGTCCGGTGCTTCCCTTGGGCGCGTCATTCCCCTGGGAGGTTAACGACTCGTGGGCATCCCGTAGCTGCTGCTGGAACGCTTGCGGACCAGCCGTATTCCCGGCGCTCGGAGCAGGAGACGCCGGAGAGTCCGCGATGGCCGCGCAGCAACTGGTGAGAGCACCGGACGAAGTCACGGCGTCCACAAATGCAGGTCACCCGCCAAAACCAACCGCTTCTCGATTCAACGGGATGAACCGCGATGGCAAGGTGTTGGAGTTTTGACGAGTCAACCCCCAGCGTCAACTTGTTGACTGAAATTCCCCCGCTTCGTTTTCCATATCGCGGAATCCCGTGCAAACTCGACTTTTTTTGAATTGTTTTTTTGGACCGCCACTTGCTCTGTGCCTTCCCCGGAACTTCCTATGGACGCGTTAACAATCTCGGCCGCGAGCGGATTACGGTCCCGCATGGATACCCTCGATCTGCTGGCCAACAATCTCGCCAACGCCGAAACCAGCGGCTACAAGACCGATCGCGAGTTCTATGGCCTCTTCGTTTCTCCGGAAGCTTCCAGCGAGCAGGGCGGCGAGTTCGTCACCACGCTGCCGGTGGTGGAGCGGCAGTGGACCGACTTCTCCCAGGGAACCCTCGCGGCCACCGGAAACCCGCTCGATGTCGCCCTCTCCGGCCGCGGCTTCATCGCCATCAACGGCCCCAGCGGCCCGCTGTACACCCGCAACGGCAATCTCAAAATCGCTCCCACCGGCGAGGTCGTCACCGGCGAAGGCTATGCCGTGCGCTCCCTGGGGACCAACGGCAAACCCATTCGCGTCACTTCCGACAAACCCATCGACATCTCTCCCGATGGCGTCCTCCGCCAGGAAGGGCAGAACCTCGGCCAGTTGGAGATTGTCGATTTCAAATCCACTACGTCCCTGAAGAAGATGACCGCCGCGGCCTTTCAGAATACCGATCCGCAAAGCGTCCCGGCCCCCGCCGCTGACGTCCAGGTGCAACAGGGAAGAGTAGAGACGTCCAACGTTGCTGTGCCCGAAGCCGCCATGCGGCTGGTCAACGTGATGCGCCAGTTCGAAATGCTGCAGAAAGCCGTCACCCTCGACTCGGAGATGAGCCGCCAGGGAATTCAAGAGGTCGCCCGCGTCGCTTCGTAGGCGCGGCTGAGGTGAATGGAATGATCGATAAAGCGTCTACGCCGGATGTGGTCCGGCTCTCCCAGACAAAGCCCGCCGGCTCCGAAGGCGCGCCCCCGGCCGCAACCGCCGGTGTGCCGCGGCCTCCCCGCAGATTCACCCGCCCGGCGCCCGCTGTCCGGCCGCCGTCCCTTGCCCGCTTTCCCGGACTGCTCTGTCCTCAGTCACACATCGACAACGGAGGTGTTGCCTTATGATCCGCGCTCTCTACAGCGCCGCCAGCGGCATGACGGCCCAGCAGACCAACGTCGATAACATCGCCAACAACTTGGCCAACGCCAATACCACCGGCTACAAAATGCGCCGCGCGCAGTTTCAGGACCTGCTCTACCAGAGCCTCTCCCAGCCCGGCGCTTCCGCGGGACAACAGACCGTCGTCCCCGTCGGCCTCCAGCTCGGTCTGGGAACGCGCGCCGCTTCCAACGAGATCATCTTCACCCAAGGCAATTTCTCGCAAACCGACAACCCGCTGGACGTAGTCATTCAGGGCAATGGCTTCTTCCAGGTCCGCCGGCCCACGGGCGACCTGGCCTATACCCGCGCCGGCTCGTTTCAGTTCGACAAGAACGGCACGCTCGTGTCCGCCGACGGCGATCCTCTGGAACCCGCCATCAACATTCCCTCGACCGCGCAGGCCGTGACCATTGCGCCCGACGGCACCGTCAGCTATACCCAGCCCGGCCAGACCGCCGTGCAGCAGGCCGGACAAATTCAGCTCGCCCAGTTTCAGAACCCGGCCGGCTTGAATAGCATCGGCCATAACCTGTACCAGCCCACCGACGCGTCGGGCGACCCCATCGTCGCCAATCCCGGCGGGCAGGAAGGCCTCGGAACGCTCCTCCAGGGCTACACCGAGCAGTCCAACGTCAGTATCGTTCAGGAGTTCATCAATCTGATCATCGCCCAGCGCGCCTACGAGGCCAATTCCAAAGTGGTCAAGGCCGCGGACGAAATGTACCAGCAGGTCAACAATCTCTCGCAATGAGCCGCTTTCTTCCACTGGCCTGGGTTTCTCTGGCGCTCGCGCTTCCGGCGTGGCCGCAAACCTGCGCGCCCGCGGAGCACGATCCCATTACCGCCGGCGATCTGGCCCGGTTGGCCCCGGCTTTCGGCCGCCTGCCGGCCGGCACGCCCCTGGCCCCCGCTCCCGGGCCCGGCGTGCACCGTGTCTTCCGCGCCCTCGAGCTGATGTCGCTGGCGCGCAAATACTCTCTGGACCTTCCTTCCGCCGAAGACCTCTGTTTCGCGTTGCCTCTCGAGTCGCTCGACCGCGCCCGCCTCCTCGACGCCATGAAGGCCGCGCTTCCGTTTCCCGAAGCCCGCATCGAAATCCTCGAGACCAGTCTCCAACCGGCGCCTCGCGGCCGCATTGAATTCCGCCGCGAGGACCTGGGAGCGCCCGCCTTGCCCGAGTCTCCCGCGCCCGTCGTCTGGAAGGGCAATGTCCTCTATGGCGCCGGACAGCGCTTTGCCATCTGGGCGCGCGTGGTCGTCACCGCGCGCATCCCCCGCCTGGTCGCGGTCGAACCGATCCGGCGCGGACGATCGATCTCCGCCGCCCAGCTCCGCGTGCAACCAGCCGACGTCTTCCCGGGGCGCGGCGATGCCGCCTCCAGCCTCGATCAGGTGGCCGGACGGATTGCCGTCGCCAACATAGCGGCAGGCGCGGAAATTCATCTGAGTCAGGTGGAATCGCCGTTGGATGTGAAGCGCGGAGACACCGTGCAGGTGGAGGTTCACAGCGGCTTGACGCACCTCGCGCTCACCGGAAAGGCGGAGACCAACGGACGGACCGGAGATTTCATCACCCTCCGCAACCTTCGCAGCAACAGAATTTTTCAGGCCCGCGTCGACGGCGAAGATCGAGCCTCGCTCGACCTCGGCGCCCCTCAAAGGAACTAATATGCGCGCGCTCGTTCTCCTTTCGATACTGCTGGCCGGTTCGTCCGTCCTCCCCGCTGCCAAGAGCAAAAAGAAGCAGCCCAAGGCGCCCGTAATCAGCCCGCTCGATCAATACGTCAATGCGGCCGTCAGTCGCGGGCCCGCCCCCACCCCGGCCTCCGCCGGATCGCTCTGGGCGCCCACTTCCCGGCTCACCAGTCTCGGCGCGGACGTGCGCTCCAGCCAGGTGGATGACCTCATCACCATCGTCGTGTCCGAGCAGGCTTCGGCCGTGGCCCAAGGCACCACCAAGACCCAGCGCCAGTCCACGTTGAGCAGCTCCGTGACCGCCGCCGGAGGCCCCACCAAGGCCGCTGGCGCCCTGGCGAACCTGGCCGGCCTCAATACCCAATCGGCGCTGAATGGACAAGGCGCCACCACCCGATCCACCACTCTCAGCACCACCCTCAGCGCCCGCGTCACCCAGGTGTTGCCCAACGGCTATCTGGTGATCGAGGGCTCCAAGGAAGTCGGCGTGAATGCCGAGCACCAGTTGGTCACCCTGCGCGGCGTTGTGCGGCCTTCCGACCTCGCGTACAACAACGTGATCAGCTCCACCCAGATCGCCCAGATGGAACTCAAGATTGACGGCAAAGGCGTGGTCAACGATTCCGTCCGCCGGCCCAACATCGTGTGGCGGACGCTCATGGGAATCCTCCCCTTCTGATCGGCTATGAATAAGATCCTGGCGTCATTCCTCTTCGCGGCCGCGATCGCTCCCCATGGGGCGGGGGCCGCCACGCGCCTCAAAGAGCTGGTCTCTTTGGAGGGTGTCCGCGACAACCAACTGCTGGGCTACGGTCTGGTGGTCGGTTTGAATGGCACCGGCGACCGGAGACAGACCTTGTTCTCCGCGCAGAGCGTCACCAATTTGTTGCTGCGTATGGGGGTGACGATCAACCCCTTGCTGATTCAGGTCAAGAATACGGCCGCCGTGATGGTGACCGCCACCTTGCCTCCCTATGCCGAGCCGGGCGCGAAAATCGACGTGACCATCGCGGCGCTCGGTGACGCGCCCAGCCTGCAAGGCGGAATTCTGGTGATGACCGGCTTACAAGGTCCCGATGGCCAGGTCTACGCTGTTGCCCAGGGCGCGGCCGTGCTCGGCGGCTATGCGGCGGGCGGCGCTGCTGGCGGGGCCGCCGCCACGCAAGTGGTCAATCACCCCACCGTGGGACGCATTCCCGGAGGCGCCATTGTCGAGCGCGCCGCGCCCACTGTCAAAATCGGAAATACCGTCCGCCTGCAGTTGCGCCAGGCTGATTTCACCACCGCCGCGCGCGTGGCCGAGGCCGTCAACAAAAAGTTCAGCGCTGCCGCCAGCGCCGAAAGCGCCGGCGTGGTGGCCATCACCCTTCCCGTCGAGTTTCAGAAGAGCCCTACCGAGTTTGTCGCTCAACTGGAGAGCCTCACCGTCGATTCCGACCGCGAGTCGCGCATCGTGGTCAACGAGCGCACCGGCACCATCGTCATGGGCAAGGACGTGCACATCGCCCCGGTCGCCGTCATGCAGGGCAACCTCACCGTCGAGGTGCAGACCACTCTGAACGTGACCCAGCCCGCGCCCTTCGGAGCGGGAACCACGGAAGTGACCCCGCAGGTGGAAGTGACCGCCAAGGAAGAAAAGGCCCGCGATATCCTGCTCAAGGAAGGGGCCACCGTCGAAGAGCTGGTCCGCGCCCTCAGCGCCATCGGCTCCACCCCCCGCGACATTATCGCGATTCTGCAGAACCTGAAGAGCGCCGGCGCTCTGGATGCCGAATTGGAAGTGATTTAGGAGATCTCCCGATGTTTCCACCGATTGCCGCCGCCACCACCCCGCCCGTGGGCGCCACCGCGCAGCCTAAGGACGATCCCGCCAAGGTTCAGGACGCGGCTCGCCAGTTCGAAGCCTTGCTGATGGGACAAATCATGAAGTCCATGCGCGACTCCGAAGGCGGTTGGATGGGAACCGACGAGGACGATGCCTCCTCCTCAGCCATGGAATACGGCCAGGAGATGTTCGCGCAATCGATGGCGGCGGGCGGCGGGCTCGGGCTCGCCAAACTCATCGCCAAGGGCTTGACGCCGCCGGCTCCCCAGAGCTAGGCGCTCCACCCATGGGTCGCCGGCTCCAGATCCGTTTCCTGCCAGGCCGCGGCCGCTGGAGGCGTTGCGGGCGTGTCTGGCGCTGGAACCGCCGGATGAACCGCAACCGCCGACTGCCGCGCCCGCGTCTCCTGCCAGGCTTGCCCCAACGTGGTCAGCAGCGACTGCACCTCCGCCAGAGGCCCATCCTGTTGCCGCACGTTCGCTTCCGTCAGACGCAGCGTCATGTAGTTGTACAACTGCTCCAGGTTGCTGCCAATGGCGCCGCCTACTTCGCGATTCAACGACGCCGTCAACTCGCCCAGGATCGCAATCGTCTTCGAGATGGCTTTCGCGCGCGCTGCGATATCGCCGCTGGCCAGATACTGCCGTGCATCCTGCACCGCATCCGCCCCGTGCTGATACAGCAGGCAGACCAGTTCCATCGGGTCAGCCGACAGCACGTGCGTCTCGAGGTACGCTGCTCTCCCCTTCATAGCCCCTATTTCCCTTTCTGCATCTTCTGCAGAGCTTCAAAAGCCCGCAGAACTTCTTCCGGCGGGATTTGTTCGAGCACTTCTCCGGTAGCTTGCTGCACAACTTTGATGATCATCGTTTTGGTGCCGGGATCGCGCGCGAACTGCAGTTCGCGATCCTGCCCGTACAACTCGGACTGGTTGATCGCCCGAACCGCCGTGGCCACTTGCTTGAGGAAAGTCGGGTCCTGGTTAGCGACCGGGGTGGGATCCACCGCCGGCGCAGGAGTTAAAGAATTCACGGGACCGATTTGCATAAGCGCCTCACGAAGGTTGCATCCTGCAACCCACGATTCATATCGGCGGTTGATGTCCTCCTTTCTACGGTTCCTGGAATTACCATGCGGATATCCATTCAACTAAACCACTTACGCGTGCTCGTGATGCCCCTCCTGGTGTCTGCCGGGTTGTGGGCCGGAGACGCGGATGCACCGCCGTCTTCGGCCCAAGCCATGGCTGCTGCCATGGCCCAACAGCGGCAGGCCGTCGCCTCCATGGCCGCCTCGATTGAAGCCCAGCGCCAGGCTCTCAAGAAACAGGCGGCGCCCCAACCGGCCTCGTCCTTCTTCACTCTGCAGCCGCTGGCGACGCTGCCCTCCGTGCCGAGCCTGCCGGATTCCCCGATACCCCCGGTGGCTGAGCCCGCTCCCGCCTGCCCCCCGCTGCCTTCCTCCCAAATCGACTCCCTGGTGGCAGAGGCGGCCCTCCGTGAAAACCTAGCCCCCGACCTGCTTCGCGGGGTCATCCGCCAGGAATCGGGCGCCCGCCCCTGCGCTGTCTCCGCCAAAGGGGCGATGGGCCTGATGCAGTTGATGCCGGCCACGGCCGCGCAATTGGGCGTCACCGACGCCTTCGATCCCAAAGAAAACGTGGATGCCGGCGCCCGCTTTCTGAAACAGTTGCTGAACCTGTACGGCGGGGACCCCTCCCTGGCCTTGGGCGCGTTCAATGCCGGACCGGGCCGGGTGAATCAAGCCGGCGGCGTGCCCAACCTCCCTGAGACCGTCGATTACGTGCAGAAGGTGCTGTCGTTTCTTCCCTGATCCCTTCCGGGCGAAATCTGACCGGAATTCGGCCTTCCGCTGGCCGAAGAGAGTTCTGTGGAGAGCTTTCTTCGAGACGCGGAACGCATCCTGGATACGGCCGTGGCGTCGCGCGAGCGCAATGCCCCCGAGTACGTGATCAGCGTCCTGCGGACCGGATCGATCCGCATCCTGTCGGACGTCACGGGGTGGTCCCTGCCGGCCCTGGCCATCGAACTGGGAGCGGCGGCGTTGTACCGGGTCGGCCGCCAGGGCGCCGTGGTGCAGGTGGAAGGCTGGTCCTATGGCCGCAAATGCGTCCTCAGCCGGGACTCCCTGGGTCCATCGGGTATGGGTCCGTCGGGCATGCGCCCGCCGGCTTATGCCACTTTCCACATGCTCGAAGCCGGCGGCGTTTCCCAGAACGACCGCGCACCGCAGGTGCGGAATTCATAGCTCCGAATCGCCAGAATCGTGCCTCTGCCCGTTACCGCGCTGACCGTCCCTTTCAGAACCAATTCGAGCGGGCACACGTTCTGCAGCAGGAACGGCCAAGCCACCCGGGCCTCGGTCTGGGAGCCCGGAGGGAGTGTCTGGTCGGGAAAGAAACGCAAGGCCCCCGTGCTCAGATCCGCGGTGACGCCGTGGCCTACTGTGATGGCGCCCGCCCGGTCCTGATGCTCGAACCGCAGGTCCAGTTGGCACTCATAGCGCCGGTATATCCGGCGGTCGCCGGGGATCAGGTCAAGAGACATGCTACGTTCTCCCCCCATCATGGGGGCTGATTCGGCCCCGTGACAAGTCCGGTTAGGTGTCCAAAGGTGAGGTTAAGTACCTGTTTTTCAACAAAGTACTGGAGAGGTGGGCGCTTTGGGCAGCGGGTCCCGGGATAACTAAGGTAAAAACCTGTATTTCTCTAGAAGCATCGTGTCGGCCATCCGATATGAACGACGAGGGCCCACGACTTTGGATAGCGGCCCCCCCGTCTCGGAGAAGAGGTCGACGTTGCAGAGCCCGCTGATTCACGAACCCGCACCGGTCCCACAATTCGGCGGCGAACCCAACGTCTTCAACCGGCTGTCCCGGCTTCCCCCGCTGCGGCCGTCCACGTTGAAATTGCTCTCGATCTCCGCCGAAAGCGATTCGGCCATCGCCGATTTCGAAGGGGTGTTCAAGTCCGACCCGGTGCTGGCTACGGACCTGCTGATTCTGGCCAATTCTCCCGTCTTCGGCGTCCGCGCCACGGTGCAGAGCATCCGGCACGCCATTGCGCTGCTGGGCTTGGAGCGCATCCGGTCGCTGGCCTTCGCGGTCGCCGTCAAAGGCTATATCCGCACCGGGCAGTGGGGCGACGCTCTCCAGGTTTCCTGGCGTCACTCCATCGCCACCGCGGTCATCGCGGAAGCGCTCGGCGCCGCCGAGGATACGTCGGTGCCGCTGCTCTACACCGCCGGTCTGATGCACGATGTGGGTCGACTGGCGCTGTTTCAGGTTTCCGCCGAGAAGTACGGACAGGTGCTCTCCACCGGGTTCGCCAACATCCAGGAATACCTGAACCTCGAGAAACTGCTCTTCGGCTGCGCCCATGACGACGCCGGGGCGTTCCTGGCGGGAACCTGGGGCTTCCCCACCGCCTTGTGCGATTGCGTCCGCTTCCACCATTGGGACGTCGCCGTCCATGCCGGCCAGTTGTTCGAGCTCGTCGGCGTGGCGTGCAACCTGGCCGACTGCCTCGGTTTCCCGGAAGTGAAGCGCGCCGACCTGATCGAAGGACCAGAAGCCGTCCTGGCGGCGATTCCGGCCCGCTTGCGCAATTCTTCGCTCTTGCTGCCGGAAGTCTTGCAGGCCAAGATCGATAGACAACTGGAAACCTTTCACGATGGGGGTCTGGTTCGCTCGCGCGCCGGGTAACGGTGTCCGCCCGGACCGAGGCATTTCCGCCACGTCATGCGGCTGAATACGATTGCCACAATCGTGCTGCTGGCTGCCCCCGCGCTGGCGTTCCTGCTGGTTCTCAACCGGTCTGTGCCGCTGGTTCCCCTGGATGGCATCGACGCTCGCTGCACGGTGTGCGGCCGCAAGGCGACGCGCACCTTGAAACGCGCGGCCGACGAACTGCGCACCAAAGGCTTCTACGTCTACCGGACCAGCGAGTACGCAGGCGGGATCCCGGCGTGGTGCGACCAGCACGGCCCCAGCAAGACCAGTGAGAACGCCACCAAGGCGTATTTCGCGGCCATCCTTGCCTTTGCCATGGTGGGGACAGCCTACGAAAGAGCCCGGCGTTCTTCCTGATGCACCGCCAACCCAGAGCTTAGCGCGGCGGCCAGCTCAGCGAAGACGTGTGCCGGATGGGCTGGGCCTTGTAGTAATTGGGATCGGCGAACTTTTCGTTGAAAATCTTGTCCCAGCGGGCATTCTCGGCGCAGGCCGGGCAGCCTCCGCATTGGCAGCGATGGCGGCGGCCCGAGCGCGTGGAGAGGCGGGCGCGCGGCGTCGTGGGCGGGCGCTGGGGTTGCGGTTGGGATGCCAGCAAAGCGGCGATCTCTTGGGAATCGGAGAGTTCCACGAGGGAGATGTCAGTTCGAACCATAGCTTTATTCCACCCTGCTCTAGCCGGAGCGGGCTTAGGGTGGAACTGTACGGCACATTTCTTTTGGCAACAAGACTCATTCTGGTGGTACGTCCAAGCGCAACAGCCGCGGCATAACTAAAGTGAACGGCGGCCGGCCGCACCTGCAAATGCATAAGGATGCCGGGCCAGGTGGGCAACCTGCCGTGGTGGGCAACCCGCGGGCTGCCGGCCCTTGCCTTCACGCCGCTGACGCTGTTCAACTAGAGGACATGCCGGTTCTCTCGACGAATCTCGATGCCCGCTCGGAGGGCTTCCGCGCCAACGCGGCCGCCATGCAGGTACTCCTGACCGATTTGCGGGCCAAGACCGGCCAGATCGCCCAGGGCGGCAGCGAAGCCGCGCGGCAGAAGCACCGGAGCCGCGGCAAGCTGCTGGCCCGCGACCGCGTCAGCGAGCTGATCGACCCCGGCTCCCCGTTTCTGGAACTCAGCCCGCTGGCGGCCTACGGGATGTACGGGGACAACATCGCCTCCGCCGGCATTGTGACCGGGGTTGGCCGCGTGATGGGGCGCGAGTGCGTGGTCGTCGCCAATGACGCCACGGTCAAGGGCGGCACCTATTACCCCATCACCCTGAAGAAGCACCTGCGCGCGCAGGAGATCGCCCTGCAGAACCGCCTGCCGTGCCTCTACCTGGTGGACAGCGGCGGCGCCAACCTGCCGCACCAGGACGAGATTTTTCCGGACCGCGACCACTTCGGCCGCATCTTCTACAACGAGGCGCAGCTCTCGGCGGCCGGCATTCCGCAGATCGCCGTGGTAATGGGCATGTGCACGGCGGGCGGCGCCTATATTCCCGCCATGGCGGATCAGGCCGTGATCGTGCGCAACCAGGGCACCATCTATCTGGGCGGGCCCCAACTGGTCAAGGCGGCCACCGGCGAAGTCTCGACCGCCGAAGAGATCGGCGGCGCCGACGTGCATTGCCGGACTTCCGGGGTGACCGACTACTATGCTCAGAACGACCCGCACGCGCTGGCGATCGCGCGCCGCATCGTGGGCGGGCTTCCGGCGCGGAGGCAGCCCCAACTGGAATTGCAGCGGCCGCGCGAGCCGCGATTCGACCCGGAGGAACTGCACGGCGTGGTGCCGGCCGATATCCGCAAACCGTACGACGTGCGCGAGGTGATCGCGCGCCTGGTGGACTCCAGCGAATTCGACGAATTCAAACAGCTCTATGGGCCCACCCTGGTCACCGGCTTCGCCCACATCTGGGGCTACCCGGTGGGCCTCGTGGCCAACAACGGCATTCTGTTTTCGGAGAGCGCGCTCAAGGCCGCGCACTTCATCGAGCTGTGCGCGCAGCGCGGCATCCCGCTGGTGTTTCTGCAGAACATCACCGGCTTCATGGTGGGCCGCAAATACGAGGCCGGCGGCATCAGCAAAGACGGCGCCAAGATGGTGACTGCGGTGGCCACGGCCGCCGTGCCCAAGTTCACCGTGATCATCGGCAACAGCTTCGGGGCCGGCAACTACGGCATGTGCGGCCGAGCCTACAGTCCGCGCTTCCTGTGGATGTGGCCGAACGCGCGCATCTCGGTAATGGGCGGCGAGCAGGCCGCTAGCGTGCTGGCCACGGTGCGGCGCGACAACCTGGAGGCCGACGGAAAAACCTGGCCGGCCGAGGACGAAGAGAAATTCAAAGCTCCGATCCGCCAGCAATACGAAACGCAAGGCCATCCGTATTATTCGAGCGCGCGGCTGTGGGATGATGGCGTGATCGATCCGGCGGATACCAGGACGGTGCTCGGCCTCGGGCTTTCGGCCGCAATGAACGCGACCATCGAGGCGACCCGCTTCGGCGTCTTCCGGATGTGAGCCCATGTTCGAAAGAATCCTGATTGCCAATCGCGGCGAGATTGCCTGCCGGGTGATGCGAACCGCCCGCCGGATGGGCATTCGCACGGTGGCCGTATACTCAGAGGCCGATGCGCGCGCGCTGCACGTGGAACTGGCGGACGAGGCGTATCCCATCGGTCCGCCGCCGGCGCGCGAGAGCTACCTGGCCATCGACCGGATTCTGGACGCCGCGCGGCGGTCGGGAGCGCAGGCGATTCATCCGGGGTATGGGTTCCTCGCCGAGAACGCCGAGTTCGCCGAGGCGTGCGCCGCGGCAGGCATCGTGTTCATCGGGCCGCCGGCCTCGGCCATTCGCGCGATGGGGTCGAAATCGGCGGCCAAAACGCTGATGGAGAAATCGGGCGTGCCGCTGGTGCCCGGCTATCACGGCGAGGCGCAGGATTTGAAGACGCTGGCCGCGGCTGCGGAGCGGTTGGGCTATCCGGTGCTGTTGAAAGCCTCGGCCGGCGGCGGCGGCAAAGGCATGCGGGTGGTGGAGCGGGCGGAGGACCTGGAAGCCGCCATCGCTTCGGCGGCGCGGGAAGCGGCATCCTCTTTTGGTGACGGCCGCCTGCTGCTGGAGAAGTACCTGGCTCACCCGCGCCACATCGAAATCCAGGTGTTCGCCGACGCGCACGGCAACGTGGTCTCGCTGTTCGAGCGCGATTGCTCCATCCAGCGCCGGCATCAGAAGGTGATGGAAGAGTCCCCTGCGCCCGGCATGGATCCGGCCCGCCGGCGTGCCATGGGCGAAGCGGCCTGTGCGGCCGCGCGCGCCATCGGCTACGTCAACGCCGGCACGGTGGAGTTTCTGGCCGAGAGCGACCAGTTCTACTTCATGGAGATGAACACGCGTCTGCAGGTGGAGCATCCGGTGACGGAGTTCATCACCGGGCTGGATCTGGTGGAATGGCAACTGCGCGTGGCCGCCGGCGGCGCGTTGCCGAAGACGCAGGAGGAACTGGCCGTCCACGGGCACGCCATCGAAGCGCGTGTCTACGCCGAAGACCCGGTGCAGGAATTCCGGCCCTCCATCGGCACGCTCCTCCATGTGAGGCCGCCGCTCGCCGGCGAGCACGTGCGCGTGGACACCGGCGTGCGCAGCGGCGATCTGATTTCCATCCACTACGACCCGATGATCGCCAAGCTGATTGTCTGGGGCGAGGACCGCGCCGCCGCGGTGCAACGTCTACGCCGGGCCCTGGCCGACTACGAAATCGCGGGCGTGACCACGAACCTGGCTTTCCTGGCGCAAGTGGCCGCGCATCCCGCGTACGCCGCTGCGAAGGTAGACACCGGCTTCATCCCGCGTCACGCTGCCGAGTTGTCTCCCACCGCTTTGCCGGTCTCGCGGGAAGTGCTCGCTGCGGCAGTGCTGAGCGTTCTGGCCGATGAACGCCGCTCGGTGGAAGAACGGGCCGCGGCGTCGAACGACCCCTGGTCGCCGTGGAATCAGCTCACCGCCTGGCGCATGAACAGCGCCGGCTATCTGGACCTGGCGTTTCGGGAGGGTGAGACCGTAATCGCTGTGCGCGTCTACCCGCAGCGCGATGGCAGTTTCCGCTCCGACCTCCCCGGCGGCTCCGCGACGCTTTCGGCCGCAGACGGCGGCGTTCGGATCGACGGCGTCAAGACGCGCGCCACTGTCGTGCGCCACGCAGGTGAGTTCACGGTCATTCTGGACGGCGTGAATCGCGTCCTCCACCTGGTCGATCCGCTCGCCCCCAAGGGAGCTGAAGAGGAAGCCACCGGCAGCCTGACCGCCCCGATGCCCGGCCGCATCATTCAGGTGCTGACCCGGGCGGGCGCGGAGGTGAAACGTGGCGCCGGTCTGCTGATCCTGGAAGCCATGAAGATGGAGTACACCATCACCGCGCCGACCGATGGCGTCATCAAAGAAGTCCGCTACGCCCCCGGCGACGTGGTGGACGAAGGCGCGGAGTTGATCGTGTTTACTTCGGAGGCGGAATGAGTGCTGTCGTCCTTGCCGAAGTTCTCGACAAAGAACCAAACCTTCTTACCATCTGGTCGATCTGCGGAATCCTGACCAATCCGGCTTCCTGCTGTGCTGTCGGTGGTTCTGGTGGTTGGCTCTGTACATACTAGCCGACGCCTTCTTAGCTTGGGCTTCACTTTGCCTTCACCCCACAAATGGGATGATAAACCAAGGAGAGCACTCATCGGGATGCAACTGGGAATGATCGGGCTGGGGAGGATGGGCGCCAACATTGTGCGCCGGCTATTGAAGGGGGGGCACCAGTGCGCCGTCTTCGATAGCAACCAGGTGGCGGTGAAAGACCTGGCGGGACAGGGCGCGTCGGGCGCTGCGTCGCTGGAGGAATTCGTGCGCTCGCTGGCGGCGCCGCGGGCGGTGTGGATGATGGTGCCGGCGGCGGTGGTGGATGGACTAATCGAAAAGCTGACGCCGCTGCTGCAGCCGGGCGATATTCTCATCGACGGCGGGAACTCCTATTACATCGACGATATCCGGCGCGCGCAGGCGCTGGCGGCGCGCGGGATCCGCTATCTGGACGTGGGGACCAGCGGCGGCGTGTGGGGGCTCGAGCGCGGGTACTGCATGATGATCGGCGGGCCGCCGGAAGTCGCCCAACATCTCGATCCCATCTTCAAGACGCTGGCGCCTGGACGCGGCAACGTGCCGCGCACGCGGGGGCGGGAACAGGCCGGCGGCACGGCGGAAGAAGGGTATCTCTATTGCGGCCCCTCGGGCGCCGGGCATTTCGTCAAGATGGTGCACAACGGCATCGAGTATGGGCTGATGGCCGCGTATGCGGAGGGACTCAATATTCTGAAACACGCCAACGTGGGGATGCGCGATCACAAAGTGGACGCGGAGACCACGCCGCTGCGCGAGCCCAGCCACTATCAGTACGAGTTCAACCTGGCGGATGTCTCGGAGGTGTGGCGGCGGGGGAGCGTAATCGCCTCGTGGTTGCTCGACCTGACGGCGACGGCGCTACTGGAAGAGCCGGACTTGGCCCGGTTCTCGGAAGAGGTGTCGGATTCGGGCGAAGGCCGCTGGACGATTCAGGCGGCCATCGACGAAGCCGCGCCCGCGCCGGTGCTGACCGCCGCGCTGTACGAGCGGTTCGCGTCGCGCGGCCAGGATCAGTTTGCCAACCGGCTGTTGTCGGCGATGCGCTACCAGTTCGGCGGACATCTGGGACACAGCGCGGGCGGCTAGCCCGGGCGGCTACCGCGCGGCCTGCACGCGCAGCGCTTCATCCAGTTTGAAGGTGAGGACGGTTTCCACGGGAACCTTGATGGTGCCCTTGGTCAGGATTTCGGTCAGAGCGCCCGCTCCCGCGCCCGAGCCCGCGCCAATGGCCGCACCTTTGCCGCCGCCGGCGATGGCGCCGATGATGGCGCCGATGGCCGCGCCGCCGCCCGCGAACTTGCCGGTGCGCTTGTTCACGCCCACGCTATCGTGACCCTTCTCGGACAGGTCGGCGGTGCTGAGCTGATACTCGCGGCCGTCGACCGAGACCGTGGCCAGGTCCAGCACCAGATCGGAAGCGCCTCGGATCTTGCCGCCCTTGGAGGCTGAGCGGATCACGATTTGGGCGTTCGCGCCGCTGGGGATCACGACGGCACCCGAGGCATCGAGCACGTTCGCGGTAACTTCGGCGGGAAAGGTCTGGCCTTCGACGGCCTTGCCGGAATCGATGGTTTCTTCGTTACGCACCGAGATCTCGGTGCCGACGGGCAGTTCGCTGGTCTTGGTGGTGACGGCCGATTCGGTCGGGTGGTAATGGTCGCGATGGCGGAGAGCCGCTTTAGGCGCCGCCCCCGATGGTGCGGCCGGAGCGGCGGGAGTCGCGGCCGGAGCGCTGGCGTCGGCCGCTGGGGCGGCATCGTCATACTCGATGGACTTCACCTGGGCCATGGGAATGGTCCGGGTGAGTTTGTCGTCGCCGGCGATCTGAATCTCGCTGGCGGAACTGGAGAGCACGTTGCCGCTGACGCTGGTGCCGTCACGCAGTTCGACAGTGGCGTGCTGGCCTCCTCCCGTGGTCTTACTGCAGGAACAGAGGAAAAGCAATGCTGCGATTGCCAGTGTAAATAGTTTCATAGGTCACCCCACTAGCAATTATTGTACCGAAGGCGGTTTCAGGCCTGCTGCAATTTGCGGGCGACGATATAGCACTCATCCCAGAACCACAATGCGCCGTGCTCGCGAAGGACTTCGCGAGTGGCTTCGATATACGTGGTGCCGGACATGGCGTCGGCGAGGCGCTGGTCCTCGATCTGAGCGACATAGGTGGCGGCGTTCCAGGCGGCCAGCAAGGTGGAGGTGCCGATGGAAGAGGCCGATGAGCCGATCTCGGTGGGCAACGTGTGCATGTCGTAGCGCAGCAGGGAGCGCTCGTCGTCATAGGCCAGAAACTGGAAGTCGCGGGCTTGGCCGCCGAGAGCGGCCTCGGATGCCTTGAGGAGGTCGAAGCGGTTGGACTGGAAGGGATTCTCCTCGGGCCAGACGCGCTGGACGATTTCGAGAGCGGGGTCATTGCCGCAGGAATGGATGCCGATGAGGCGGCCGCCGGGGTTGAGGCTGCGGGCCAGCGGCGCGATGACGCGCTTGGCCTTGAATTCCACCGAAGCGCGGGCGCGGTAGGGCTGCGACGCGAGGATCAAGTCGAAATCGGCGCGAGGGGCGCCGCGCTTGGGGCGCACCTGATCGAGCAGGAACTTGCAATCCTGCCGGTAGATCACCAGCACGGTGGGCTTTTCGTAGACCGGGTTGCCGCTTTTGGGGCTGATCCGCGCGCGCCAATTATCCGCGAGGAAGGGCTGCAAGGCAGTAATCTGGTCGTCGAACTGGCCGGCGGTATTGCCCTTCAATTCCACTTCGTGCCAGACCACCTTCTCGGCCGCGCCGGGTTCGTTGGGGGTCAGCAGCGGGGCCTCATCGTACTTCATGTTGGTCATCACCAGGACGGTGGCCGGGTGTTCCATGAAGCGGTCGGGCATTTTCTCCAGGGCCAGCCGGACATCTTCCAGGCTGATTTCCTTGCCGACGATGTAGAAGGGCATCCATTCGAACTGGCGGTGCATGGTGCGCATCATGCGGGCGAGGACGGTGCCGTCGCCGACGCCGGCGTCGAAGACGCGGATGGCCGGGGGGATGGGGTGAATCTCATTCAACTCGGCGGCGACGCGGCTGGCGATGACCCACTTCTCGCTGCAGGTGTTGACGAACATGAGGTACTTCTGGCGGTTGTCGTAAAACCGGAAATTCTGTTCGGGATCGGGGGATGCCGAAGCCAGGCCGGACACAGCCGCCACTGGTCCGGACCCCGCCGCTGGACCGGGTTTCGTAGATGACATGGTTTTATGAGGCCCTCCTAAAGCCGCTTTCGAAGGTGGGATACGCCCCCATCCTGTCCGTGCGGAGGGCTCTTCCCCTTTTGTTTACCAGTCGTTAGCCGTTCAAGTGTATTCCATTGAGCGCACTGCATGCAACTGGCGAGCAGAGCGCGGGTTATTCCAGCAACGAACGGATCAACACGGCCGGATGGATTCCGGAGGCGGCTCCGAGCTCCGCAACCTGATGTCTGCAGGAGGTTCCGGGGGCGACCAGGACCTCGCCGGGCTGCATGGCTTGGACGGCGGGCAGCAGTTTGCGATTGGCGATGGCGACGGAGACGTCGTAGTGCCCATGGGTGTAGCCGAACGAGCCGGCCATGCCGCAACAGCCGGCATCCAGATCGACGACGGTGGCCGAGGGGATGCGGGAGAGGAGCGCGGTGGTGGCCGACAGCAAGCCCATGGACTTCTGATGGCAGTGGCCGTGGAGCAGGATTTTCTTGGGGCCGGGGCGTAGCGGCAGATCCAACTGGGCGGCGTGCTCTTCGAACAGCCGGCAGGCTGGGGCCACGGCTCGCGCCTTTTCTTGCAGCGCGCCGCGCAGCAGGGATGGGGCGTCTTCTTTGAGGACGGAAAGGCAACTGGGCTCGCAGAACAGGATCTGGCCCCCGCGTTGGGCGATGGGAAAGAGCGCTTCGATGACCGGGCCGAGTTGAGCGCGGGCTTCGGCAAGAAGACCCTGCGAGATGAGCGGACGGCCGCAGCAGCCGGGACGGACGACATTCACCTGGCAGCCGCCGCGCTCCAGAACTTCCAGCGCGGCGATGCCGATTTCGGGGTCGTAGTGGTTGGTGAAGGTGTCATTGAAAAGCGTGACCTCCCGCTGGGCCTGGCCGGCGGGGCGGGGGTGGCCGGCCAACCAGGTTGCGAAGGTTTGGCGCTTCCATGCGGGCAAGCGGCGGCGGCGGTCCACACCGAGGAGCTTCTCATTGAGCCAGCGGGCCGGCGCGGCGGTGGACATCCAATTGGCAAGCGGAGCGAAGCGGCTGCCCCAGACCGAGAGGCGGTGAATGTTCCCGAGGGCCTGGGCGCGGAGCGGGGTGCCGTGACGGGTGTAGTAATCGGCGAGGAACTCACTCTTGAAGCGCGCCATATCGACGCCGACGGGGCACTCGGCTTTGCAGGCGCGGCATTCGAGGCAGAGGTCGAGGACGCGGTGGACGCCTTCGTCGCCCAACCCGGATTCACCCAGGCGGCCGGCCATGGCAAGGCGGAGCACGTTGGCGCGGCCGCGGGTGGAATCGGATTCTTCGCGGGTGGCCATGTAGGACGGGCACATGGTGCCGGAAAGTTTCTTACGGCAGGCGCCGACGCCGCTGCACATTTCGACCGCGCCGCCGAGGCCGCCGTACTCGGAATAATCGAACCAGGATTGCGGCTTGGGGGTTTGATAGCCCGCGCCGAAGCGCAGGTTGGCGGTCATCGGAGGGGCGTCGACGATCTTGCCGGGATTGAGAATGCCCAAGGGGTCGAAGGTGCGCTTGATTTCGCGGAAGGCCTCGTAGAGCACGTCGCCGAACATCTGGCGCATGAAGGGGCCGCGGACCAGGCCATCGCCGTGTTCGCCGGAAAGGGCGCCGCCGAACTCGATGACCAGATCGGCCACAGCGCGGGCGATGGATTCGAATTTCTGAACGCCTTCCTCGGTTTTCATATTGACCACCGGCCGCACGTGCAGGCAGCCGACGGAGGCATGGGCGTAGACGCCGGCGGTGGTGTTGTGGGCGCGGATGATTTCGAGGAAACGCCCGATGAATTCACTGAGACGCTCGGGGGCCACGGCGGTGTCTTCGACGAACGAGATGGACTTGGCATCCTCCTTCATGGCCATGGACAGACCGAGGGCAGCTTCGCGGAGGCTCCAGATGCGCTGCTGAGCGGCGGGGTCGGTCTCGCAGTGATAGGCATAGCCGAGATGGTGAGCGCGGAGGTCGTCTTCGAGGGCGCGGAGACGCGGCGGCAGATCCTCTTTGCGGTCGGCATAGAACTCGATGCAGAGAGTGGCGCCGGGATCGCCCGTGACAACGGAGGATCGGATGCGTTCGAGGGCGGCGTTCTGGCGGGTGTTGTCGAGGATGGCTTTGTCCATCACCTCGATGGCAGAGGGCCGATGGCGCAGGATGGCGGGGGCGGCGGCGAGGGCTTCGAGCAGCTCGGCGAACATCACCACCATGACGGCCTTGGCTTTGGGGAGCGGGACCAGGCGCAGCTTGGCTTCGAGGACTACGGCGAGGGTGCCCTCGGAGCCGACCAGAATCTTGGCGAGGTTGACGGGACGGGCGGGATCGGTGAATTCGTCGAGGTTATAGCCGCCGACGCGGCGGAGGATCTTGGGGTAGCGGCGGTCGATTTCGGCGGCATGGGTGGCGGCCAGGCCGAGGACGGTTCGATAGCAGGCGGCTTCGAGGGAATCGCCGGTGGGGACTGCGGCCCGGGGCGTGTCGTGGACGCGGACGATGCTGCCATCGGAGAGGGCGACTTCGAGCTCGAGGACGTGATCGATGGTTTTTCCATAGAGCACGCTGCGCGCTCCGGCCGAGTTATTGGAGATCATGCCGCCGATGGCGGCGCGGCTGGCGGTGGAGATATCGGGCGCGAAGCGGAGGCCGAGCGGGGCGAGCTGGGCATTCAGCTCATCGAGGACGATGCCGGGCTCGACGCGCGCCCAACGCTCTTCGGCATTCACCTCGAGGAGGCGGTTGAAGTATTTGGAGGTATCGATGTGGAGGCCTTCGCCGATGGCCTGGCCGGCCTGGGAAGTGCCGCCGCCGCGGAGAGTGAGGGGGCAGCGAAAGCGGCGGCAGATGTCGAGGGCGCGGAGGATGTCCTGGCGGCCGCGCGCCACCACCAGACCGAGCGGCTGGATCTGGTAGACGCTGGCGTCGGTGGAGTACAAGGCGCGGGAGATGCGGTCGAAGCGCACCTCGCCTTCGATGTGGGCTTCCAATTCGCGGCGCAAGGCCTCGGTGTCGACGGCGGCGGCGCTGGCCTGGGGAACCGGTGTCCCGGCTTCCAACTGAACGAGACTCACTAGCTCATTATCGTCTGTCGAGGCGGGATTTCCGCAGGCGGCGAAGCGGGAGGAGGACTGGTAGGGAACGAAGCCAATTCGGGGGCTGGCGCAGCGGCCGGGGGCCGGTGGTCAGCGGCAGGAGCCGGGGGATGGGGGCCGGAGGCCGGCGCGGGAACCAGGGGCTGGGGACCGGGAGCTGGGACCGAGGGTTTGGCGGGGGTTTGAAAGCGCTCTAACTGCTTGAGGGCGCGGAAGTAGGAACGCTCGGTGGCGTCGATGCGGCGCTCCAGGCGGGCGATGCGGTTGAGGGCAAGATCGAGCGCGTCATGGGGGGAATGGGCAGCCTGTGCCCGGAGATTGGCTTCGATTTTGTGGAGGCGGCGGAGCTGCCAGTCGGCATAGACGAGCTGGTCGACGAGGAAGATTTCGAGCGGGGAGGCAGGCTCGAACAGGAGGCGGTAGTTGGCGGCGAGGGCTTCGAGATCCTCGGCGGCTTCGCCGGGGATGACGAGCGCTTTGGCGTCGATGCCGGATTGGAGGGCATTGAAACGGGAAGCGGCTTTTCCTTCGGGGGTGCGCGGCCCGGTGGAATTTTGCGAATTGCGTCGATTCGCCTGGATTTGGAGGAAGGAAGACATCGTTGGTTTCCGCCTAGAGGGTAACGCGCGCGCGGGCTGGAAACGGGGGCATACGAGCGCAAGTGATTGAGCGGCCGGGGAATGGAGATTTGAAAAGCCGGATACTGTCGGGAACGTCCGTGGCGCAGTACCGGCGGGGTCAGTCTGGCTCGGACGTCAATGGTAAATTCAAGGTATGGACGAATGGCATTTCATTGCGGAGCGGAAGATCCGGGAAGGGATGGAAGAAGGGGCATTCGATCACCTGGAGGGCGCCGGCAAGCCGCTCCCGTTGGAGGAGAACCCGTTCGAAGATCCTTCCCTTCGGATGGCGAATCGGATCCTGAAGAACAACGGGTTGACGCCCGCTTGGATTCAGGAGTCCAAAGAAATCGAAGCCGAATCGCGCCACCTGCAGGCTCAGGCGGCAGCCCCTGCCAGTGATTTCGAGAGGCGCGTGGCGGACCTCAACCGGAGAATTGTCAATTTCAATTTGAGGGCGCCCGCGCTCACCCTGCACAAGCGAACCCTTTAGTTTTTTCTGGTTCAGCGGGCGTCGGCGGTCTTCGCCTTGCCCGAAAGCCAAGCGCTACATCGCGCGTACAGGGCTTCGACTTCCGGGCCGGTCCATCCGGGCATGTCGGTCTTGACCTTGTAGCCGATTTGGGTTTGCAGGTACGCCAAGTGCCGGTAGCCCTCGGGGAAGCTGGCGAGCAGGTTCTGGTCGAGGGTCAAGGTGGCGGCGGGGTCCACCGGGTCCATGCGGTCTTTCTCGTAGATCGGCTGGCGCAGCACCAGCCCCCACTTGCCGTCCTTCTTCTCAAAGAAGTCGCAGAAGCGGCCCGTGCAGTTCACGTCGCAGAGCACGTCGTGCACTTTGGCGCGCTGCGAGATCACCATCTTGGTGTAGGCGATGGCGCGGTTCCCGCTGACCTCGACGGCACTAGGGCCCTGGTAGTGCAGGATCCGCACGCCCTTGGCAAAGCCCGATTTGTTCATCTCGATGAATTCCTCGAAGGTGCCCTGGGTCCAGGTGGCCATCATGCGGCCTTCCGGCGCCCACACGGCGCGGAAGCCGTCCCACATGTTGGCGTCGCGGTAGAGGACCCAGTTGGCGATGAGTTCGCGGATTTGCAGCCGATCGAGAAATTGTTCGTCCATAGCGCTAGGTATGATATCGCAAGCCTAGGGCGCGCGACAGGCGAACTTCCGGTTCGGCGGTGACGGACGGCGGGTTTGGCGGGCGGGGCGGTTTATCCGGCGGCGCGCAGTTCGGTCTGGGCGCGATCTTTGCGGTGGCGCCAGGCGACGCTCACCATCTCAAAGACTTCCTTTTCCGAAAACGGCCGCCCCAACACGTTGTAGCCGCCGCGATCGAGGACCTGCATCCAGAAATCATCGTCGGCCTGGCGGGCAGTGACAATCACGGGCGGCGGGACCGGCAAATCTCGCGCCAATCGGAGCAGATCGAGCCAGGTCCCATCGGGAAGAACCGCCTCGCAGATGACGACCAGGGAGGAACGCCGACTCAGAGCCGCGGCAGCATCGGCCACCGTCTCGGCTTCCAGGAGAGTCCACCGGCTGTGTTCGAAGATCCGACGGAAGCCGACGCGGTCGGACTCCGCCGCTACCACGAGCACGGCCACCTGCGCTCCAGCGGATTCGTCTGACGCCATAATCGGCTTCTTCAGGGTTGCAGCGGACATCTATTTTGCCCCGTGCCCAGTGTATAGCTGCCGCCTCACCGGCGCAAGCGGGGAGACGCCGAAATCGGTTAGAAACGGCAGAGCCCGATACAACCCCGGTCCTTACAAGTTTTACAGCACACCCGCGGAGGTGCGGGACGAACCAGAATCACCCCAGGCCGGCTGACCGATGCCCCGAGCGCCCGAGCTGGGTGAAAAGCCCCAGTCCGGAGGGAGCGCGCCTTGGGCGCAGACAGCGTCCTTTCCCCCACTTTCGTTGGCCGCCGCGACATAAGGACCCCTCCTCGCTCGCGTTTTCAACGACTTGCCCTGGTGAGGAGCATCCGTTCGAAGATGCAACGGTGGCAGACAGAGCACGTCAGCGGCCAGAGCCGGCGGTGGTGAACCTGGGGCTGGCGCATGCTACCCTGAACTTCGGAGTTCTATGGCCGCCACGCGCGAAAAAGCCCAGCTCATGAGCGCTTCCGAGATCGACCGGACGCTGGTCCGGTTGGCTCACGAGATTCTGGAAAAGACCGGCAACCTGGACCAGTTGGCCTTCATCGGAATCCGCCGCCGCGGCGTGCCTCTGGCGCAGCGACTGGCCCACAAGATCGAGACTCTCGAGAAACGCAAAATCCCGGTTGGGATTTTGGATATCAACTTGTATCGAGACGATCTGACGACGGTGGACATCAAGCCCGTGGTCAGTTCCACCGAGATTCCGTTTTCGATCCAGGGCAAGGACATCATTCTGATGGATGACGTGCTGTATACGGGGCGCACGATTCGCGCGGCGCTGGACGCGCTGTTCGATCACGGACGTCCGGCGAAGGTGCACTTGCTGGCGTTGATCGACCGCGGTCACCGCGAATTGCCGATCGAAGCGCGGTTTGTGGGCCGGGTGGTGCAGACGACCGACATCGAGATTATCGAGGTGAAGTTCCAGGAGATTGACGGCATGGAAAAGGTTCTCCTGGTGGAAAAAGTGGCGGCCAGCGAAGTGGCGTAATCTGCATGCCTGCCGGACTGCTGGGGATCGAGGAACTGGACCGCGGCGCGATCGAAGCGATTCTGTCGCGGGCCAAGGATTTTCAGCCGCTGCAGAGCCAGTCGCTGAAGAAGCTCGACACGCTGCGCGGGAAAATGATCGTGAACCTCTTTTACGAGGCGTCCACGCGCACCCGCACCAGCTTTGAAATCGCGGCCAAGCGGATGGGAGCGGATGCGGTTTCGATCACCGCCTCGGCGTCCAGCGTCTCCAAGGGCGAATCGCTGGTGGACACGCTGAACACGCTGGCGGCCATGCGGCCCGACGCCATCGTGATGCGGCACGCGGCTTCGGGCGCTCCGCACTTTCTGGCACAACACCTGCCAACGCCCATTATCAACGCCGGCGACGGCACGCACGAACATCCGACCCAGGCGCTGCTGGATGCCCGCACCATTCTGGACCGGCGGGCGACGCTCGAAGGGCTGCGGGTGGCGATCATTGGCGACATCGCGCACAGCCGGGTAGCGCGATCCAACGTGCATCTGCTTTCGAAATTCGGCGCCGAGATTGTGCTCTGCGGGCCGGCGTCGCTGCTGCCGCGCGAACTGGAGCAACTGGCGGCCGGCGTGCGGCTCACGACCGACATCCGCGAAGCCATTCAAAACGCCGACGTCATTATGATGCTGCGCGTGCAGCTGGAGCGGCAGCACGAAGCCTCTTTCCCGGCCAACGAATATTTCCAGTTCTATGGGCTGCGTCTGGAACACCTCGACCTGGCCAAACCCGACGCCATCGTGATGCATCCGGGGCCGATCAATCGCGGGCGCGAGTTGTCGTCGGAGGTGGCGGACTTCCAGCGCTCGGTGATCCTCAACCAGGTGGAGAACGGGATCGCCGTACGCATGGCGGTGCTGGAACAGGTGATCGGATAGCCATGGCGCTTGTCATCCGGAACGGCCGCGTGATCGACCCGGCGTCGCAGACCGACCGCGTGGCGGATGTACGGATCAGCGGCGGGAAGATCGCGGAAGTGGGAACGAATCTGTCGGCGCCCGGGGCCGAAGTGTTCGACGCCAGCGGGATGGTGGTGGCGCCGGGGTTGATCGACATGCACGTGCACCTGCGGGAGCCGGGCTTCGAGCACGCTGAAACCATCGAGAGCGGGTCGCGCGCGGCGGCGGCGGGCGGGTTCACGTCGATCTGCTGCATGCCGAACACGAAGCCGATTAACGACAGCGCTACAGTGACCAGCTACATTGTGGAGCGCGCGCGGCGGCTGGCGGCGGTCAACGTGTTTCCCATTGGTGCGATCACCAAGGGCAGCGGGGGCGAGGAACTGGCCGCGATCGGAGCGATGAAAGCGGCCGGGGCGGTGGCGGTGTCGGATGATGGGCAGCCGGTAATGAATTCGCGGGTCATGCGGCGGGCGATGGAGTTCGCGCGGTCGTACGGCCTGCCGGTGATCGACCATTGCGAAGACCTGCATCTGAGCGCAGGCGGCGATATGCACGAAGGGCGGCTGTCGGTGAGGTGGGGACTGCGCGGCATTCCGGCGGCGTCCGAAGACGTGATGGTGGCGCGCGACCTGGTGCTGGCCGAATTGACGGGCGCGCGGTATCACGTGGCGCACATCTCGACGCGCAACGCCGTGGCGATGGTGGAATATGCGCGGCGGCAGGGTCTGGCGGTGACCTGCGAAGCCACGCCGCACCACTTCTCGATCATCGACGAGCAGATGCTGCCCTATGACAGCAATTACAAGATGAAGCCGCCGCTGCGCGGGGAGTGCGACCGCGGCGCGGTGGTGGACGGGATCGTGGCCGGAACGGTGAGCGCCATTGCCACCGACCACGCGCCGCACGCCGGCAGCGAAAAGATGCAGGAGTTCGAACGCTGCCCGTTCGGCATTATCGGCCTGGAGACGGCGCTGGCGTTGGCGCTGGAGATGCTGGTGCACTCGGGCAAAATCACGCTGAACCGCATGATCGAGTTATTCACGACGGGGCCGGAAGCGGTGATGCGACTGGGCCGGGGTACGCTGGCGCCGGGCGTGGCCGGCGACGTGACCATCTTCAGCACGGATGCGTCGTGGACCTACGACGTGAACCAGTCGCAGTCGCGCAGCCGGAATTCGCCGTTCCACGGCCGGACGTTCCGGGGCGGGCCGGTGGCGACCATCGTCAACGGCGACATCGTGTGGCGAAAAGCCTGAGACCGTCTGTCACGGCAGGTTCATCACCCAAGTAAACGACAAATTGGATCAGACTGGTGCGGCGTCCCGGTACCCACCGTAGTACGTATCCGAAAGCCGAGCCCACCGAACCGCAGTACAATTGCGAGCGGAGTTTGAGGGTTGCCCTCCTCCGACCACGGGTGAGTTGAAAGTGCCGCGAAATGTTTAGCTATCGAAGCGCCATACTGCTGGCCGTGCTTGTTTTGCCTGCCAGCGCTGATACTGTTGCGTACAGCACATTCGGTCCCGGGGATGCTTATCTCACGGACAGTTTCCATTGGCAGATTGCGTCGTGGGAGTCCGACGCAGTGCCTTTCACGATCAGCGAGTCGGGCTCGCTGACGAACCTGCGCGTGGTCGCCGGTCAGATTCAATTCGGCGATCCCGCGCCCTTAACGTTTACGCTGCGCGGCGGATCCACTCCGGATGGTGCGGTGCTGGAGTCGTGGACTCTAACGACAGCAATGATGCCGGCCGCACCTGCAGGCCGTCCCTACGACGCACCACTCCAGATCTTCACGCTTTCCTCGGTGAACAGCCCGGTACTGGAGTCCGGAGTCACGTATTGGCTGCGGGCAGATTCGAGCGCGATGTTTGGCGGTTTTAGTTGGGGCTCCAACAGCATCGGAGTTACGGGCTTCGAATATATCTACGCGGGCGACCCTGGCGGTCCGGCGTGGCGATCGACCGCAGCGGATGCGCCGGCGCCGGTGTTTGAAGTCAACGTCGCTCCGCCTTCGTCAGTTCCGGAACGGGGAGGGCTGGGAATCGTGCCGGTGCTCTTGTGCGGGCTGGTAACGCTCGGGCGGTTTGCGCCGGCGGCCGCCCATGTGGGCGGACGGGCCGGTTTACCCTGAGCAGTCGATACCCGTCCGGCGGCCGGAACTCTCGGTGCTGCCCTCCTACTTGACGAGGTGGCCTTCGGCATCCCATTCCTCGACGGGGCCGAATTTGGCGAGGACGTCGCGGATTTTAGAGGCGTCGCCGATGGCGACAATCTGCGAGTTGTCGACCGGGATATACTTCCGGGCGAGGCGCTGGACGTCGGCCGCGGTGACCTTGGCGATGGCTTCCGGATACACGTCCCAATAGTCCGGCGGGAAACCGTACTCTTTGATCATGGTGGCGTTGCGGAGGGCCGTGGCCGGGCTCTCGGTGCTGAGCGCGAAATTGGCGACTAGGGCGCGCTTGGCCCCGTCCAGCTCATCGGAGGGAACGGGGCGGTCGCGGATATCCACCAGTTCCTTGAAGATCTCTTCCATGGCGGGGCCGGTGACGTCGGTGCGGACCGAAGTCGAGACCACGAAGTAGTTGATGTAGTGGGTGGCGCCGAATCCGCTGCTGATTCCGTAGGTGTACCCTTTGTCCTCGCGGATGTTGCGGAACAGGCGCGAGGCAGGCCCGCTGCCGAGCACCTGGTTCATGACCATGGCGGGGATGTAATCGGGATCGAGCCGGCCGAGGGCGAGGTTTCCGATGTAGAGATTGGTCTGCACCGAATTCGGGCGGTGAATCAGGTAGATCTTCTTATCGCCGATGGCGCCGGGCAACGCCAGCTCCGGGGGCTTGGGAGCGGCGCCCTTCCAATTTCCCAATATGGCATCGAGCTTGTCGGCGATCGCCTTGGGCGCGATATCGCCGGCGACGGCCACGCGGCCGCCCTCGGGGCGGAAGTTCTGGCTGTAGTATTCGACAATGCGGTCGCGGGTGATGCGGTTGATGGATTCCGGGGTCGGGGCCACGATGGAGCGGTTGTCATGGGGGTACAACACCGCGAAGAAGCGCTCCTGCCCGAGAAATCCGGGCTGGGTGCGGATCTGCTGGAGGGAACTGAGCTGGCGATTCTTCCACTTGTCCAATTCGTCCTGCGGGAAACTGGGATTGAACATGACGTCGGCCAGCAGCGCGAGGACGGCGTCGAGGTTCTCGGACAACGTCGAAACCCGAAAATAGGCATAGCGGTCGCCGGCGCTGGCGTTGAGGGACGCACCGAGTTCCTGGAGAGTGTCGGCGATCTGCACGGAGGTTCGCGTCTTGGTGCCGAGGCGGAGCAAGCTGGCGGTCGCGTCTCCGATGCCAGCGAGGTCCCGCGGATCGTTCAGAGTGGACGCGGGCATGGCGATCTCGAGTTGAACGGTGGGAGAGCGATGATCCTCGAGCGCGAGCAGAGACATGCCGTTGTGGAGGCGGCTTTCGACCGGCTTGGGGAACTTGACGCGAAGCACGTCATTGGAGACCGGGGCGCGGTTCTTGCGCACGACGCCCTTGAAACTAGGAGGCGCTTGCGGCGGATTCTGCGCGAGCAGGGCGCCGAGAGAAATCGAGACGACGAAGAGTGTTTTTTTCCGCATGACGATCCTCCTGGCTACTGGACACTGAGCCGGGATGGGGCTCGGGGCGGGCCGGCGGCGGCCGGGGTGGTCTGGATGACGATCTTGTTGTCGCTGCGCAGATACGCTCGGGCCACGCGCTGGACATCGGGGGCAGTCACGGCCATGAGCTTGTCGGTGGAAGTATTGGCGCGGTTCGGATCGTTATAAAGGGCCGCGCCATCGGCAAGCGAAACCGCGCGGCTGAGCGCGCTCTCGCGCATCGCGACGGCGGAGCGGCGGGCCGAGGTCTTCACACGTTTCAGTTCGCCTTCGGTGACGGGCTCGGCGTTGGCCCTAGCGATTTCCTCCGAGATCAGGGACTCGGCTTCCTGCATTGTTTTTCCGGGACGGACGGTGCAGGTGATGCGGAACAGGCCGGGGCCCATGCGCGCGGCGCTACCGGCGTTGATGGAGGCGCACACTTCCTTTTCCTTCACCAGTTTCTGATAGAGGCGGGAGGTTTCGCCGCCGCCCAGGATGGAGCCGAGGGCGGAAAGAGGCGGCGCATCGGGGCTGGTGGCGGGGGGAATTTTGTAGTTGATGCTCAATTGAGGCAGGCGGGCGAGCTTGTCGTCGAGGGCATCGCGACGCTCGGCCTTCATCGGGGGTTCGGAGAGATCGACGGGCTTGGGCGCCTCCTGCCGGGGGATATTGCCGAAGTACTGCTGCACCTTGGCGAGCGTGTTCTTGGTATCGACATCACCGACGATGGCGATGACGGCGTTATTGGGCGCGTAATAGGTGCGGAAAAAAGCCTGGACGTCTTCGACCGAGGCGGCGTCGAGATCCTCCATCGAACCGATGACCGAGTGGTGATAGGCGAAATTGTCGAAGGCCAACTCATCCAGGCGCTCGTCGGAGTGGCCATAGGGCTGGTTGTCGAGACGCAGGCGGCGCTCTTCCTTGACGGCCTGCCGTTGGTTCTCGAGGTTCTCTTTGGTGATGGCGAGGGAGCGCATGCGGTCGGACTCGAGGTACAGACCGAGATCGAGCTGGTTTTTGGGCAGGACCTCATAGTAGAGGGTGCGGTCGGTGTTGGTGGTGCCGTTCATGTTGCCGCCATTGGTGAAGATCAGGAGATCCATCTCACCCGGGCCGACGTTCTCCGAGCCCTTGAACATCATGTGTTCGAAGAGGTGCGCGAAGCCGGTGCGGCCCTGGCGCTCATCCTTGGAGCCGACAGCATAGCTGACCGCAATGGCATAGACCGGGGCGTAGTGGTCTTCAGTGATGATGACGCGCAGGCCATTGTCGAGCCGCGTATCGCTGAATTTGATGGGGGCAATCGGGGTCTGGGCGAAGGCCAGGGTCCCGAAGGTGGCGAGCAGAAGACAGGACGCAGACAGGCGCATTGGACCTCCAGGTCAGGGCGGGATTCGTTTCCCGCGGCACTTCCTATTTCCAGCCAGTATACACCTGGGCCGCGGCAAGGCCGGTCCGGAGCTGCTTCCCTTCCCGTTCGGACAGCTCCGAAAATGCGTCTGTCCCGTTTTTGGAACATAATGGAGGTTATGTTCTTTCGCAGAGAGCGCCCCAAGAACCTGACGTTTCAGGAGCGCCTGGAGCAGTTGAAGAAGGCGGGCTTTATGGTGACGCCCCGCAGCGGGGGCGCGCGGGTGAGCCGCGGAACCTGCGCGGTGGATGTGGCCGACCATGCAGGCGCGGTCCATGTCGCCGACCTGGCGGGGATCCGGGTGGGCGACGAGATCGGCCGGCTGGTGGATGGCGGCTTTCAGAAATTTTTTCGCGCGCCGTCCGGGAAGAAAAAGCCCGCACTGGCCGAGGAGTTGGAGGCGCTGCACGATTTCGAGGAAGACCTCAAAGAAGGCCTCGGGCAGGAGAGCTATTACAACGAGTCCCTGGGGACGGTCTCGACGTTTTATCTGTACGACCGGGTGAAAGACCGCGACCGCGGTGTGCCCAAGCGGGTTTGGGAAACGTAGCTTCCCTGGGTGGGCGTTCACGACAGGAGGGTTCGGTGAGTTTCCGACTTCGCACGCTTCTCTGCGCGCTCTTGCTGGCGCTGCCGGCCGCCGCTCAAGCGCCCTCCGGCAAGGCTTGGAAGCTGGGCCATACGCCGGACGGCCAGCCCGACTTGCAGGGGGTCTGGACGAATCCCACGATCACGCCGTTTGAACGTCCCGCCGATCTGGCAGGCAAAGCCGTGCTGACGGAGCAGGAAGCGGCGCAACTGGAGCAGCGGGCCGCGCAGAACCGGGTAGACCGTCCGCCAACGGCGGGCGACGTGGGCAACTACAATCAGTTCTGGTTCGATTCGGGGACCAAGGTGGTGGGGACGCGGCAGACGTCGCTGGTGGTGGACCCGGCGGACGGGCGCGTTCCAGTGCGGCCCGAGGCGGAGGCCCGGCGAGACTTCAACCTGGCGCACAACGCCGATTCGTACGAATACATGAGCGTGTGGGACCGGTGCATCACGCGTGGCATTCCCGGCGCGATGTTTCCGGCGGGCTACAACAACGCCTACGAGATCGTGCAGATTCCGGGATTCGTGGTGATTCACTACGAGATGATCCACAACGTGCGGGTCATTCCGCTGGACGGGCGGCCGCACCTGCCGGCCACGATCAAGCAGTGGGACGGGGACCCGCGCGGCCACTGGGAAGGCAACACGCTGGTGGTCGACACCACGAATTACAACGGCAAGGGGTGGATCTCAACCAGCGCGGCCGGCGGGCGCATCAAGGGGATCGCGCAGAGCGAAGCGCTGCACGTGGTGGAGCGGTTTACGCGCACCGATGCCAATACGATCCGCTACGAAGTGACGATCGACGATCCGAACGAGTATGCGAAGCCGTGGACAGTGTCGATTCCCATGACGCGGGATCCGGACTATCAGATTTTCGAGTACGCCTGTCACGAAGGGAATCACGCGGTGGAGGGCGTCCTGCGGGGCGGCCGCGCCGAGGACAAGGCCGGCGAATAGGGCGCATGCGTTCACTCATCGGGCTGGCCCTGCTGGCGCAGAGCGCGTTCGCGCAGGCGGGACCGGATGCGCGGCAGGCCGTCATGCGGGCGCTGCCACTGCTGGAGCGTTCGGCTTCGGAATTCGTGGCGCAACGCGCCTGCATTTCCTGCCATCACAACATTCTTCCCGTCCTGATGCTCCACCTGGCCCGCCGACGGGGCGTGGCGATCGATGAGGCGGTGTTGCGCGCGGTGGAGGAGAAGACGTTCCGTCCGCTTCGCGGCGCGGCGGCGTTGGACGAAGCGGTGCAGGCGGGCACGCTCAATGATCCGACGCCCAACGACAGCTTTCTACTGATGGCGGCGCACGAGGGCGGGGTGGCGGCGGATCTGACGACGGGCGTCTACGCGCTGCGGCTGGTGCGATGGCAGCGCGAAGGGCACTGGGTGACTTCGGATTTCCGGCCGCCACACTCGAGCAGCACGTTCACGGCGACGGCGAGCGCAGTGCGGGCGATTCGACTGTACTTGCCGGAGGAAGCGAGGGCGGAAGGCGAGGCCTCGATCCGGCGGGCGCGCGAGTGGCTGGTGGCGGCGCATCCGGCTTCCACGGAAGACGCAACCTTCCGGCTGTTGGGGCTGGTGTGGGCGGGCGCCGCGGCTCCGGAAGTCGAGAGCGCACGGAAGGATCTGATCGCGTTTGCCAAGCCGGCGGGAGGCTGGCCGGAATTGCCCGGCTACGCGGCAGACGCCTACTCGACGGGCGAGGCGCTCTACGCTCTGCACGAATCCGGCGCGGAGGCGAGCGACCGCGCCTGGCGGCGGGGTCTGCAGTTTCTGCTGCGGACACAAGCCGTCGATGGAAGCTGGCGAGTGCGCACGCGGATGGTCTCGCCGGCCCAGATCAGCCCCGCGTATTTTTCCAGTGGGTTTCCGTATGCGAAGGACGAGTATCTGTCGTATGCCGGGAGTTGCTGGGCGGTGATGGCGCTGCTCAGCGCGATGCCGGAAGCAGGCGCGCCGCCATCGACGCCGGCACCCGCCGCGGGCGAACCGTGGACGCGGACCGCGCTATTCGGCACGGCTCGGCAACTGGCGGCCGAGCTGGACGCGGGGCTGGACGTGAATCGCAAAACGCGGAATGGCACCACGCTGCTCATGATGGCCGCGCCCGATGCGGCGAAAGTGCGGCTGCTGGTGGCGCGCGGAGCCGATGTGAAGGCACGGGCCGCTTCCGGCTGCGATGCGCTGACGATTGCCGCCGCATATCGAGGGACGGCGGACGCGGTCGGAGCTCTGCTCGATGCCGGCGCGGCGGTACAAGCGGGCCCCGGGGTTCACGCGCGCAACGCGCCGCTGTTGTTCGCGGCCCTGACGGGCGATGGGGACAATGTGAAACTCCTGCTGGCCCATGGCGCGGATCCTTCGGCAACACCCACCCCGCAGGCCAACACGCCGGTCGCCGCCGCGGTGACTTTTGGATACGCCGACGTGGTTCAGACGTTGATCGCGGCGGGGGCTTCGGTTACGGGCACGGAAGGCACGGGCATCAACCTGCTGCATTGGGCGGTGATTGCGGATCGGCCGACGGTGATCCCGATTCTGATCGCTGCCGGGGCCTCGCTGAACGCCCGCGACGAGAACGGCTACACGCCACTGATGTACGCGGCGACGATCGACTTCGGGGATGCCGAGGCGGTGCGGGCGCTGCTGCAGGCGGGCGCCGATCGAACGATCCGCAACGCCGAAGGCCGCACGGCGCTGGAACAGGCGCGACACTACGAGCACCGGGAACTGGCGGCGGCGCTGCGCTAGGGGTCCTGTGCTTGTCCGCGGTGTCGCCGGAAGACGGGCGCTTCGCGCCACAGTGAGAAGGGCCGGCAGATGCTAGCGAACTCCGCTCCCATCTTGCGACGTGTCGGCGCTGCAATGTGCCGCCAGCCCTAAAGAGAGAATACGGCCAGAGGGCCGCACGCCGGGAGAGGGGGGAGACCGAGGGGGGGGCTACCGGCGTACTGGGAGTGCTGTCGGCGCGGCGATGGCGCTACCAAGGGTACCAGGGGCAGCCCGACGTTGCGGCGGCACGGGTTACCGGGCCGGTGGTGCGGTACCGGGCGCGGTACCATGCAGGCCACCAGGATCATGCCGGAGAATCCGACTTCACCGGATTGCGAGAATTCCGGCTCTACTTCTTGGGGGCGGGCTGTTTGCGGACTTGTTCGAAGTACTGCTGGACGTAGCTTTCCAAGGCCACGGGGATTTCGTCGCGGCCGATGTCGCCGCCGGCGTCGGCGTGCTGCGCGGCGCTGTCGGAGTAGGTGGTGCGCAATTGCTGGACGGTGGATTGGACTTCGACGGTGGCTTCGCCGCTGAGGGTGGCGGAGCGCTTGCCGATGATCTGGGTGATCTTGCCCATGGCCGCCAACTGCTCGGCCGCTTTGACGTCCTTGCTGCCATCCCGGGTGCCGATGCCGCCGCCGGGCTGCTTGTTGGAAGGTTTGGAATCGTCGCCTTTGCCGGGCGCGTTCTCGGCCTGCTGGGATTCGCTGCTCAGATCGGGATCCTGCTCTTCGCCGCCGGCCTGGCCGCTGGTCTTTTCGCCCTTCTGCGACTGCTTGCCCGCGTTCTGCTGCCCCTTCTGCGGGCTGTTCTGCGCTGACTGATTCTGCTGCTGCGAGTTAGCGCCGGCGGGCTGCTGTTTCATGCTGGACAGCATGTTCTTGACGGCGTCCTTGACCTTGCTGAGGAGGCTGGAACTGTTGCTAGAGCCGTTGGGATCCTGGCCGGCGGCCTGCTGATTCTGCTTCTCGTTTTCAGGGCCTTTGCCGGAGTTCTGATCGTCGGAGGCGCGCGGCTCGCCCTGGCCTTGCTGGTCCTCGCCGTTCTGGCTGCCGGCTTTGGCCTCCTCGTCTTTGTCTTTGGAATTCTTGTCGGCCTGCTTGCCGCTGGCGGCGTCCTGCGGTTCTTTGTTGTCGTCCAGCGGATCGCCGGCCTGGAGGCTGGGATCGTCGGAAGGCTTGTCGGCATCCACGGGGTTATCGCCATCCTGCTGACCGGCGTCCGGAAGGCGGAGGTTCTTGCTGTGGGGCGCGCTAGCGGTTTGAGTGGGATCCAGCCCCAGAGCCTGCTGCAGAATGCGGGCCATGGGCTGGTTGAGATCGAGGCGGCGGGTGAGGCCATAACGCAGGGCGAAGAGGCTGGAGGCCACCAGGATCAGGGCCGCCATGACGTAGGCGGTGCGCGGCCAAAGGAAGGGAATGGCGCGGCGGACATCCACGCCGGCGGCCATGCGTTCGGCCTGCTCGGCCTGGAGACGGAGCAAGTCGGGCGAAGTTTTGGAAGCGTCGGGGCCGTTGAAATAGATGGCGGTGGAGAGCGAGTCCGCCAGGTCCATGCGCCGGTCGACGATCTGAGCGGAAACGTAGGGCGGCGGAAGGCGTTGGCGCACGCGATACAACGCTACGGCGACCGCGGCAGCGGGAATCAGCAAAGTCCAGTACCAGTTGAGGATCTCGGTGCCGAGCAGGAGGAGCAGGATGAAGGCGACGAGGGCGGCGCTGACGGCATTGGCGCCCTGAGACAACAGTTCGTTGTACAGGAGTCGCCGCCGGGCTCTCCGGATCAGTGTCAGCACAGTCCGTCCTCGTGAAGTAGCGCGCACGACTTCAGGAACGGTCGTACTCCTGAAGAGTGTTCCGCTCTCATCCTAACATTTCCGGGGGAGAGGCGGCCCCGGCGGGAGTACCAGGCCGCGACTGGAAACGGGTGGGGGCCGGCGGTTTCCCGCGCGGTGCGCGGTCCCATACCGAAACAAAGAGTATAATGAATGTTTTGGTTTTTGGGCTATCCGCGGACATCCGCCGCAACGATCTGGTTTTGCTAATCCCTGGGGGCTGAAGGAGGGGCTATGAAGTACGGAGTGTTGGCCTTGGGTGTGGCGCTCATGCTGCCGCAGGGGGCTGGGGCGCAGGCAACGGACCCTGCGACCCGCGAACTCATCGAGCGGTTGATGGCGCGGATCGATCGACTGGAGAAGCGCGTGGCGGAGCTGGAGCAGACGCCCGCGACGGCGCGCGCGGCCGCCGCGGGTGCCACCACACCGGCCGCGCCGGCGGCGCCGGCGGCGACGGCCGCGGTCCATACGCACGACCAGGCGCCTGCGCCGGAGACCGCCGGACCGGACGCGCAGCCGGTCTATCCCTCGCTCAAGATCGCCGGCTTCAGCGACTTCGACTTTTCCGCCAGCAACCTGCATGGTCCCTCGGGCGGTTTCGGGGCGCAGACGCTGCTGGGGAGCCACACCGGATTCGAGGAAGGCCAGTTCGTGCTCCATCTCAGCTCGGCGCTCTCTCAGAAGGTGTCGGTGTTCGGCGAACTGAGCCTGACGGCGCGATCGGACGCGGGGACAGGGGCGCCGGCACCGGCCGCGCCGGGCTTCAATGCCGAGGTGGAACGGCTGATTCTGCGGTACGACCTGAACGACTATTTCAAAATCTCGTTTGGCCGCTATCACACGCCGATCAACTACTGGAATACCGCGTTCCATCACGGGCAGTGGCTGCAGACCAGCATCAGCCGGCCGGAGATGACGCAGTTCGGCGGCAGTTTCATTCCGGTCCACTTCGTGGGGACTCTGGTGGAGGGCTCGACGCCGGCGGGAGGCCTGAACCTGAATTACAATTTCGGGCTGGGCAACGGTCGGGGGCAGGTGCTGAGCCGCGCCGGGGATTTCAGCGACATCAATAACAACCGGGCCTGGCTGGCGAACCTGTTCGTGAAGCCAGACGCGGCGTACGGGCTGCAGGTGGGCGGTTCCGTGTATCGCGATGAGCTGAGCCCGGCGAGCGGGCTGAAAGCGCGGGAGTGGATCCAGTCCGGACACATTGTGTGGCAGAAGGAGACGCCGGAATTCATCGCCGAATTTGCCAATGTCACGCACCAGTTTTCGGGAGGGCTGACCTCCAACAGCCAGGCGTTTTACATGCAGGTAG
Organism: Terriglobia bacterium; assembly: GCA_020073145.1. Classification (GTDB taxonomy): domain Bacteria; phylum Acidobacteriota; class Terriglobia; order Bryobacterales; family Bryobacteraceae; genus PSRJ01. Next base: position 78,826 of record JAIQFS010000001.1, on the reverse strand, counting down.
CGTACCGCCTGCCCTGGTTCAACAAGTTGTGGAAACCGTACTATCGGTTCGAGCAGATGCACACGCCGCTGTCGGACGCGTTGTTCCGCGGGCTGGTGCCGACGTTTTCGGGCTCCACGGCCGGTCTCCGGTACGACTTCGCCAGCTTCGCCGCATTCAAGCTGGAGTACCGGAATTATATGCGCCGGGAACTACCCACCATCAACGGGATCTTCACCCAGACGAGCTTTACGTTTTAGGAGAATGGGATGAAGAGCGTGAAGCGAATCCAGACAAGACGGACGGTGCTACTGGCTCTGGCAGCGGCGGCGGCGCTTCCGGTGGCGGGGGCGGAGGACAACACGATCGCGATTGTGGTGCGGCCGGATGTGCCGGTGGACAACCTGAGCTTTGCCGAGCTACGCCGGTTGATGCTGGGCGACCGGCAATACTGGTCCTCGAACCTGCGGGTGACGCTGCTGGTGCGCGCGCCGGGGGCGCGGGAACGGGACGTGGTGCTGAAGACGATCTATCAGATGTCAGAGGCGCAATTCCGCCAGTACTGGATTGCCAAAGTATTTCGCGCCGAGGCCGCGAGCGGTCCGCGAATCGTGTACTCCAACGAAATGGCGGTGGAACTGGCGACGCAGATTCCGGGGGCGGTGGCGTTCGTGGACTCGGCCCAGATCCCGAGCGGGCTCAAAGTACTAAAGATCAACGGGCGGCTTCCACGGGAAGCGGGTTACCCGCTACACTGAGGGAATCGACCCCGGGGCATCCGCGATCCGCGGATGATATCGCGCCGTCATGCTGGGTAAGACGATCTCTCATTACCGGATCCTCTCCACTTTAGGGCAGGGTGGCATGGGCGTGGTCTACAAGGCCGAAGACACGCGCCTGGGCCGCACGGTGGCGGTGAAATTCGTCCCTGAAGCGCTGGCCGACGACCGCATGGCGGTGGAGCGATTCGCGCGGGAAGCGCGCGCGGCCTCGGCCTTGAATCATCCGAACATCTGCACGGTCCACGATATCGGCGAGTATGAAGGCCGGCCGTATCTGGTGATGGAGTGCCTGGAAGGGCGGACGCTGCGCGACCTGATCCTGGGGACACCGCTGACGATCCAGGAAGTGCTGGAACTGGGGATCCAGACGGTGGACGCGTTGGACGCGGCGCACGCTTCGGGAATCGTGCACCGGGACATCAAGCCGGCCAACATTTTCGTGACACGGCGCAGCCAGATCAAGATCATGGATTTCGGCCTGGCGAAGGTGGGACCGGCGCGGGGAAGCAGCGCGGGGGATTCGCAAGCGCCCACGGCGGCGTTGGAGGAACTGGTCACGAGTCCGGGTTCGACGCTGGGGACGGTGTCGTATATGTCGCCGGAGCAGGCGCGCGGCGAGGAACTGGACGCGCGCAGCGATTTGTTCAGTTTTGCAGTGGTGCTGTACGAGATGGTCACGCGGGTTTCGCCGTTTCAAGGGAACACGACGGCGCTGACGTTCGTGGCCATTCTGCACAACCAGCCAGTGCGGCCCTCCCAGTTGCGGTCGGATGTGCCGGCCGAACTGGAGCGGATCATTCTCAAGGGCCTGGAGAAGAACCGCGACATGCGCTACCAGAGCGCCGCCGAGATCCGGGCCGACCTGAAACGTCTGCGGCGCGACGTGGACCCCAACCGATTGACGACGACGATTGATAGCCTGCCCTCGGGGTCGATGGCGGTTCCGGCGCGGACGTCGAACCCGCGGGCGGCGTCGCCGGAGACGGAAACGCTGGCGCCGGCGCCGTCGAGCGCCGAGTACATTGTCGGCAGGCTGCGGCGGCACCGGAAGGTGGCGGGGATCGCGGCGGCGGGCGTGGTGCTCGCGGCAGCGGCCGGGTTCTATCTGATGAACCGGGAAAAGCCGTTGGATTCGCTGGCGGTGTTGCCGTTCGCGAATATGGAGAACGACCCGGGGACCGAGTACCTGAGCGACGGAATTGCAGAAAGCATCATCAACAATCTCTCGCAACTGCCCAAGCTGTCGGTGCGGTCGTTTAGTTCGGTGGCGCACTACCGCAACAAAGACGTCAATCCGCAGGCGGCGGGCCGCGATTTGAAAGTCCGGGCGGTGCTCACCGGCCGGCTGGTGCGGCGGGGCGACGAGTTCGCGATCAGCGCGGAGCTGGTAGACGTGGACGGGAACCGGCAGGTGTGGGGCAGCCAGTACACGCCCAAAGTGGCGGACCTGCTGGTGATTCAGCAGCAGATCTCGCAGGAGATCTCGGAGAAGCTGCGGCTGCAATTCACGGGCGCCGATCGAGAGCGGATGACCCGCCACACCACCCAGGACACGGGGGCTTATCAGCTCTACCTGCAAGGCCGGTATCAGTGGAACAAGCGGACGCTGGACGGGCTGCAGCAGAGCATCGACTTTTTCAATCAGGCGATCGCCAAGGATCCGCGGTACGCGCTGGCATACGCCGGACTGGCGGACGCGTACGCGCTGCTGGCGGACTTCAACGTGCTGCCGGCGCGGGAAGTGATGCCCAAGCTGCAGACCGCGGCGGCCAAGGCGCTGGAGTTGAACGGCAATCTGGCCGAGGCGCACACGTCGCTGGCATGGGCGACGTTTCACGCCTGGGATTGGGCGGGAGCGGAGAAGGAATTCAAACGCGCCATCGAACTGAACGCGAGCTATCCGACGGCGCATCTGTGGTACGGCGAGTATCTGTCGGCGCTGGGGCGGTCCGAGGAAGCACTGGCGGAGCTGAATCGCGCGCTGGAACAGAACCCGCTCTCGACGGAAATCAACCTGGCGTTGGGCTATCGCCTGTACTACACGCGCCAATATCCGCAGGCGGTGGCGCAATCCCAGAAGGTGCTGGCCCTGGATGCCAGCTACGTGCCGGCTCATGTTCTTCTCGGCCGAGCCTACCTGCAGCAGGGATTGAATCAAGACGCCATCGCGGAATTCCGGCAGGCGCTGCAATTATCCGGGGGAGACACCAACGACCTGGCGGCGCTCGGGTATGCGCAGGCGCGGGCAGGCCAGCCGGGTGAGGCGCGCAAGGCGCTGGAAGAGCTCGAGACGCGGTCGCGGGACACGTATGTGCAACCGATGTGGATGGCGGCCATCGATCTCGCGCTGGGGGAGAAAAACGAGGCCTTCGACGGGTTCGAAAAAGCCTACGCCGACCGCTCGGCGTGGCTGGTGGACCTGAAGGTAGATCCATTCTTCGACAGCATCCGGAGCGATCCGCATTTCACGGATTTGCTGCGGCGGGTTGGGCTCAGCGGAGGCGCGCAGTAGCGGCGGCGGTTTCCCACCGCCGCGCAGGATGACACACTGCCCCACAGGGCACGCGGGCCGTTCCGCGCGGACTCCGCCAGCTACAATGAAGATATCGAAGTCGCGGATTCACGCGGAAGGACCATTCCTTGAGAGAGCCATTGAAAGTACTCATCGTCGACGATGAAGCCAGCCAGAGGAGCGGACTGGCGGCCATGGTTTCATCGTGGGGTATGAAGCCGGAGACAGCGGCCGAAGGCAACGAGGCGCTGCAAAAGCTGACGACGTTCACGGCCGATGTCGTCATCACGGACCTGAATATGCCTGGCCTGGACGGGTTCGGCTTTCTGCAGCGGTTGCGGGATTCCGGCGACATGCCGCCGACCATCGTGCTCACGGCGTTCGGCAGCATCGAGACGGCAGTGAAGACGGTGCACGAGCTGGGGGCGTTTTGGTTTCTGGAAAAGCCGATCCAGCCAGGCACGCTGGAAGTGCTGCTGCGCCGGGCGGGCAGCCACGCGGGGCTACGGGCGGAGAAGAGCAATCTGGAGCGCCAACTGCGGTACAAGGGCTCGCTGGGGGAGTTGGTGGGCACCTCGGGCAAGATGCAAGAGATCTTTGCGCTGCTGCAGCAGGCCGGGCCCAGCAAGGCGTGCGTGCTGATTACGGGCGAGAGCGGCACGGGCAAAGAGCTGGTGGCGCGGACGGTCCATGAACTGAGCCCGCGACGGCAGGGGCCGTTCGTGGCGATCAACTGCGCGGCTCTGCCGGAGACGCTGATTGAGAGCGAACTGTTCGGGCACGAAAAGGGATCGTTCACGGGGGCATCGGAGCGGCGCGCGGGCTGCTTCGAGGTGGCGCAAAACGGGACGCTCCTGCTGGACGAAATCGGCGAGATGCCCCTGCAGACCCAAGCCAAACTGCTGCGCATTCTGGAAGACTCGAAGGTGCGGCGCCTGGGCGGCAAGAACGAGTTCGAAGTGGACGTGCGGGTGGTGGCGGCGACCAACAAAGTGCCGGAAGAGGCGGTGCGCGGAGGCCACCTGCGGGAAGATCTGTACTACCGGCTGAACGTGTTTCAGATTCATCTGCCGCCATTGCGGGAGCGCAAGGAAGATCTGCCGACGATCGCGGAAGCCCTCATCTCGGACCTGAACCGCAAGCACGAGTGCCGGGTGGCGGACCTGTCGCCGACGGTGTTGGAAGCGCTGGCGGGGCACCAGTGGCCGGGCAATGTCCGGGAATTGCGGAATGTGCTGGAGCGGGCGGTGATTTTAGCCGGGGAAGGCAGCATCGAGATCAAGCACCTGCCGGCGTTCTTACAGGGGGGAGGCCCTCGGCGATTGCAGGTGGACGGAGTGGTGGAGGCGGCGCCGGCGGCGGCGCCGGATGACCCGGCCGCCATCCGATTTCAGATTGGCACCACGGTGGAAGAAGCGGAGAAGGGGCTGATCTTGCGCACGCTCGAGCACACGCGGAACAACAAGACGCGCGCGGCAGAGATCCTGGGGATCAGCCTAAAGACGCTGCACAACAAGCTCAAGGAATACGGTGGAGGCAAAGAGTTCGGGATGGGACTGTAGGGGGTAAGCGCCCCCGCGCTCACGCGGGGGGCTGCAATCGCAACTGAGCGGCGCTACCGGCCGGTGTGCAGGTTGTTGTGAATGGCGTAGAGCGCGAGTTCCAGGCGGTCGGAAACTCCGAGCTTGTCGAAGATGTTGTGCAAGTGGTTCTTCACAGTCTGCTCGCTGATGAACATCTTCTCGGCCATTTCCTTGTTCTTGAATCCCTGAGCGACCAGCGCCACGATCTCGCGCTCGCGCTGGCTGAGCGGCGAACGCTCGCGCTCCCGCGGAGCAGCGGCTTGCGGCGGAGGCGGCATCTCGTCGGCCGACACAAATTGGCGGATGACAGCGGCGGTGGTGTGGGAGTCGAGCCAGATTTCTCCGGCGTGCACCTTGCGAATGCTCTTAATCAGCAAATCCGTGGCGGTCTGCTTCAGGACAATCCCCGAGGTGCCCAGCTTCATAGCTTGCACAAATTCGTTCTTGTCGTCAGAAGCCGTTAACACAATGACGCGGGTGCGATTGCGTGCGGCCTGGAGGCGCTGCAGAGTGCCCAGCCCATCCAGTCCCGGCATCTTCAGGTCGAGTAGGAGGATGTCGGGTTCATGCTGTTGGAGCACGTCCAATACCTCCCGGCCGTCCTGGGCCTGGGCGATGACCTCGAAGTCTTCCTCGAGCGCCAGGAGCTTGCACAGACCGTCCCGAAAGATCGGATGATCGTCAGCAACTACGATCCGGATCTTGGGCTTAGAGACGCCAGAGACGGCTGGAAGCCCGCCCATAGAAATACTGTTGTCAGACATAAATTCTTTAGCTACCAGGCACTATTCTAGAGTTCCAATAGTACCACGTCAATTCTTCCTTGGAAACCTTGGTAATAGGAAGGGTGTACCTAAGGGACTGTATAACCAAGGTTGCAGGCTCACGGGCAGGTCCAATCACCTGCCCTAGGTGGCTTGGTTTTCTTGTTTCCCCTGATAGAGTTCCGATGAATTTTACAGTCGGCTTTGATAAGGTGGAAGAGAGATGAGCGAAGAATTGGCCGAGGTCGATTTTCAGCGGTTTTGGCGGCGTCTGCAGCAATTGGGGCTCAACGCGTATGAGTCCCGCTCGTATCTGGTGTTGCTCGGCCACCCTAAGTTCAAGGCATTAGAACTGGCGGCGCGGGCCCATGTTCCGCGACAGAAGATCTACGAAGTACTGGACAGTTTGGTGGAGAAGGGTTTCGCGCAAGTGGTGCAGGAGAAGACCAAGCTGTTTTCGGCGGTAGAGCCGAGCCTAGCCATTCCGGGCTATCTGGCGCGGCAGCGGCAGATCCTGGAGCAGGAACTGACCGACAACGGGCGCTTAGGCACGGCGATGATTGACGACCTGAAGGCGTTGTACTCGGAGGGCCAGGGAGGGCGGGGCACGCTGGATTTCCTTCGCATCGTGAGCGAGCCTGCGCAAACAGCGGCGGAATATCGGCGGATGCTTTCGGAGGTCAAGCATGAATACGTGGAGTTCTCGCGGCCTCCGTACGCGGTGGACCCACTGGACGAGAAACTGGTGAAGCAAGCGCGCCTGGGCGGGGTCGGGTGCCGTCTGTTGCTGGAACCTTCCTCGCTGGATGTGGAACACCGGCAGCGGCTCACGGATTATGGAGCGGCCGGGGTAGAGGTGCGCGTCACCGATTCGCTGCCCATGAAGCTGGCGGTATTTGACGGCCATCACGGGATGATCGCGCTACTGGACCCAGTGATTACGCGTCCGACGTGGACGGCGGTGGTCTTCCACCACGAAGGAATGGGTCAAGCGATGAAGGGTCTGTTCGAGGATTACTGGCGGCACGGCCGGGGGATGTAAGGGGAGCGGCGTTCCGCCGCGGGCGAGACGGTAATCGGAGTAGGTCTCGTCGTCCCGAGGCGACCGGCGTACCTCAGACCGTCTCTGGATTGAGCTTGTTCGTGCCCACGCGGACTGTGCCGTCTGTGCGCGAGCCGCTGCGGCTACCCCGACGAAAATCGCCGTTACGAGGATCGCGGTTGTGCGTCGCATGCTGCGAATTCGACGTCACTCAAGCATTCTCGCGCTGTCTGTGAGCGGCATGGCGAATCGGGCAATACGTGATGGCCTGGATCCGGGGTATGCTACGTCCTGCGTCCCGGCGGCCGGGCGTGGCGGGTCAGATAGGCGGTCCACCAGCGTTGCTGGCCGGGGGCGTCGAAGACTTGCTTCCACTCGCGGGAGAATTCGGCGGTCTGGGCCTGGGCGCGCTGTTGGAGAAAACGGTCGACGCGGGCGCGCCCGGGGGATTTCGCGCGGGCGGCTTTCGCCAACTCGGCGGCGGCGGTGGCGCAGTCGTTCACGTCACCCAGCAATTGCTGCAGGCGGCGCAAGGCCGCGAGGCGCGCCCGGAGACCCGGACCGTAGCAGGGACGGAACAGCTCCAGCGTATAGCGCAGGCGCTTGGTGGCGAGACGCAGGGCATGCAACTGGGGCGGCTTCGGCTCGTTGGCGAGCAACTCGCGGCCCTGCGCAAAATAATCCGAGACCAGGCCGGGGAGACGACGGCGCGCGTTGACCGCCGCCCCCACGCTGTCCTCCCATACGATGTGGCCGGGTTTGCTCATGAATCACAACTCCAGGCGGCTTCTCCATTTCCGCGAAAAGGCGCGGTTCTTCCACAAACGGATCTCCCGCTCGAGTTGGGCGCAGGCCTTGCGCCGCTTGTCGCGCAGGCTGACGGCCAGCGGCGCCTTGGCCGGCACGCCGGCCTTCCCCAGGAGTTCGAGAGTGGTGTCGAGATTGCGCACCCCGCCCGCCAATTCCATCAAATCGCCGAGGCGGCGCCGGATGCGCTTGGCGGAATGGCCCGGATAGAACCGGGCGAAGAGGCGCAGGCAGCCGCTGAGGCGGCGGATGGCGACCCGCAGGTCGTGGATGGCGTCGGCATCTCCCGATTTGGCGGCGTGGTTGAGCTGATAGGCCAGGCGGCGGAGGAGAATGGACGTGTGCAGCCGGACGTAGTCGCGCATACTCAGTCGCGCGCCCGGGTGACGGAGACGGGCCGATTGTAGACCAATTGGAAGGCTTCGGCGGTGCGCTCCGCAGCCCACTGCTGCAGGTCGATATCCCCGTGGGAGCGGACCTGCAGCACCACCAGGCCGTCGCGCAGCCGGCACTCGACGGCGCGGATGCGCTGCTCGCGGCTGCGATCCAGGTTGTCGGCCAGCCTCAGGATGGGGATCAGCAACATCAAAGTGCGCTTTTCCTCCGGCGTGAGAGATTGGAACGCGCTGTGCTCGGGGTTGGGAAGAGACTTGCGGTGGTAGCGGCAGAGCCCGGCGATCAGGAGGCGCTCGCGGTCGGTGAAACCGGCCAGATCCGAATTGGCCACCACGTACCAGGAATGCTTGTGGTGGCTGGCATCGCTTACGAAATGGCCGACGTCATGCAGATAAGCCGCGGCTTCCAGGGCCTTGCCGCAATCAGGGGGCAGCTGATGCAGAGGCTGGAGGGCGGTAAATAGGAGGCTGGCGATGTCGGCCACCTTGCGGGCGTGATCGAGCCCCACGGCGTAGCGGCGGCCCATGGTTTCGACTTCGCGGCGCTGGTCGCGGGTGAGGCGGGACAACTCGGCGCCGACCTTGCGGGTAGCGAGGTCGGCGATGATCCCGTCGCGGACCCCGGCGCGGGAATAGTAGGCCGCGGGCAGGCGGAACTCCTGCAGGAATTCGAGCAGGACCGCCACGCCGGGCACAATGATCTCCGCGCGGCGCGGCCCGATGCCCGTGATCTTGCGCCGTGCCGCCAGGTTCCGGACCGAGAGCTTCTGGTAGAGAGCGCGCACCTGAGCGGTGGAGATACGCAGGCGGTCGATTTCGTCGCGCTTGGCGCGCGGGGTGCGCGCTACGGCGCTGGCGACGGTGGACGCGGTGGCGGAGGTGGCGATGGCGCGGTCCCATTTTCCCGCGCCGAGGCGGCGCACCGGGCCTTCCAGCTTCTGCCGGATATACTCCTGCATCTGGCGCAACTGGCGGGGCGACGGCGGGTCCTCTTTCAAGAAGATCTCGTTCAGACGCACGGCACCCAGGGGCTTCGAAAAGACTTCCTGCAGCCGTCCGTGTTCGGCGGCGATGATTTCCGCGCTGCCGCCTCCGATATCCACGATCAGCACGTTCTTGCCGGATTGCGCCCAGTTGCTCTCGACGCCCAGATGAATCAGCCGCGCCTCTTCCCGGCCGGAGATGATTTCCACGCGGGTGCCGGCCGCCTGGGATGCGCGTTCCAGAAAATCTTTCTGGTTGTGCGTGTCGCGGATGGCGCTGGTGGCGACGGCGCGCACCCCGACCACGTCCAGCTTGCGGTACAGTTCGGCCATGCGCGCCAGCACGGTGCAGGCGGCTTGGACGGCTTCTTCGCTGACAGAGCCGGTCCGAAAGACACTCTCGCCCAAGCGGGTGACTTCGCGGTCGGAGGCGAGGATGCGGACCGGCTGGCCCGGCGCTACCTCCGCGGCTTCCATTCGGATGGAGTTGCTGCCAATGTCGATGGCGGCGTAGCGAGGCACTCTTTCTATGCTAAACGAGCGCGCCTGGTTTCGTCTCCGCCAGCGCCGCCTGGAAAGGCGGCGGCTGGCGGAAACCCGGCTAGTTCTCCGATCCAGGCCAATGGAGGTTTGTTTTTCAGCAGCCGCCGAACGCCTGCCTCCCAAGCGTTCGGAGTCTGCCAGTATTTGAGCCGCCATGGCGCGTGGCTACGCTAGAATCGAATCGCGCCATGCGCGGTCCGGGTGAAGCCGGTTCCCGAACAGCCGATCGCCATCGTGCGCGGGCGCGCGACTTGAGCGAATCTCCCCGCCAAGATCCGCGAACTCTTTGACCAGTTCTACGCGGGCTTCAAAGGCATTGGGAGGCCTGAACATCGTCGTCTATCCGGGTCACGGGGCCGGGCCCATTGATGAATGGCTTCGTGGGCCGGCTTCATTTCCGCGAAGCTTCGCACCGACGTCTTTTACCTGCTTGCGTAGCCGCGGCGCCGAGGGGCAACGCAGCGTCAGATGGGCCGCGCTGCTCTATTTTCCGTCAACGGAGAAGGCCAGGAGCACGTTGCCGGGGGTGCCGCCAGCGAAGCCATAGCCGCTGACGGTGACCACAATGCCATGCGCGATGGCGACGCCGCCGCCATCGAAGGAGCCGCCTTTGGCGGGAACCTGATTGACGGTTTCAAAATCGCGGAGGGCATTGAAGTCCCAGACGATGGCGCCGGTCTCGGTGGAGTAGGCGCGAAGGTGGCCGCCGAAGGAAGAGGAGAAGGCGATGCCGGGCATGGCGGAAACGGCGGCGGCTTGGGCGCGGTTGCCGGCGCCCTGCGGGGCGGGCGTTTCCCATAGTTTCGAGCCGGTATCGACGCGCACGGCGTAGAGGCCGGGAGTGCCTTGTGGCTTGTTGTAATCGGCGATGGCGGCGTAGGCATTGACGCCATCGAAGGCGCTGCCCCAGCCAATGCCGCCGAGCATGCCGTTGCCAACGCCGAGGCGCGTCTTCCAGAGCACCTTACCGCGTTCCTCGGGATCGAGGCCGTAGATCACGCCGGACTTCTGCGACGCGACCAGGACCTGCTTTCCGCCGACCGTTCGCAGGACGGGCGAGCTGCCGAAGTCGAAATCGTCGCCGGGATTCTCAGGACAGTTGGCGGAGCGCGGACAACCGGGGATCCAGTTGTCGCCGGGCGTCACCTGGCTGGACCAGAGCAGGCTGCCGCTTTCGAGATCGAACGCGAGAATGGCGTCACTAGTCGGGAGCTCGATCCCGGAGTAAGAGTTGCCGGTGCCGACGTAGATGCGCTTGCGTTTTTCATCGATGGTGGGAGCCGACCAGATGCCGGCGCCGGCAGGGCCGCGAAGCTGAGTGCCTTCGGCGTTCTTCTTATACGGCTTGGGCGGATCGGGAATGGTGCGGGTCTTCCAGAGCTGGCGGCCGGTCTTAGCGTCGAGCGCAACCAGGCTGCCTTGAAACGTGCAGCATTCGTACTTGGGCTGCGATTGCAGGGTCTCTTCGCCGGAGGCGACCGGAACGTACAGAACATCCTTGTAATAGGTGGGGGATCCGGTGACGCGGGCGGCCGGATGGTCGTCGACCTGTGTTTTCCAGACAGGCTCGCCGGTCTGGGCGTCGACCGCGTGGGCCGCGCCTTTGGCATCGCCGAAATAGGCGATCCAGCGGTTCTCGGAGCGCACCACGGTGATGGCGTTCTTGATGGGGCCGCCGGCATCGTGAGTCCAATAGACACAGCCGGTGGAGGCATCGAGCGAATAGACGGTGCCCCCGGTGGTGCCGACAAAGACGCGGCCGCCCACCAGGATGGGCTGGGCCTGGTTGCGGCTCTCCCCGGCAAATCCGAAGGCCCATTTCAGTTTCAAATTGGGAACGTCGGCGGCCGTCATGCCGGGCTGCGGCTGAAAGCGCGAGTTGGTGGACTCGACGCCCCATCCGTTCCAATCGCCGGCGCCGGGAGCGAACGGTTTCGTCGTGGCGCAACGGCCGGCAGTGCCATCGGCCGCGGCGGCGAGGGCGGGAATGAGGAATAGAGCGAACCGGAGCGAACGCATGAGGGCCTCCCGCGGCAGTGTAACACACGGAGGAGGAGAAGGAAGAAGGAAGAAGGAAGAAGGCAAAAGGCAAGAAGAAGATCAGGGGTTTGCGCGAGAGAAGACTTGGGCTTCGAAAACGGAGAGGCGGGCGGCGGGATCCTGGTAGGCTCGGGCGGGAAGGCCGCTCTTGCGCGAAAGAGCTTCCAGAAAATCTTCGGCGGTCCAACCGCGGCGGGGAGCGACTTGCGGAAGGAGTAATCCGCTCATTGGGCCGAGCTGCAGAATGCCGCCGTGACGGCCGACCTGGAAATCGGCGGTGGAGCGAATGCGGCGGAGGGGCGTCAAAACGGAGATCTCTACCTCAAAGGGGCCGGCCAACGCCTCGCCCGGGGCGAAGCGCGGATCTTCCAGCGCGGCGGCGAGCGCCAGGTCGGGAACAGCTTCGGCGAGGGGCGCGTGGCCGGCGCAGTGTCCCAGACAGCCGAGTAGTTCGGGGCCGCGATGGAGGCTGACGAAAACACCGCGGCGGCCGGCGAGAGCCAGGCTGCCGCGCGGCCGCACCGCGTGGCGACGGCCGGTGTCGCGGAAACGGTGGAGAGTCCTCTCCGCACCTGCAAGCAACTCTGCGCGGTCGTCCGGGCCGAGTTCGAAAGCTTCGCGGCCGTAGTAACCAAGCGCGGCGTAGCTCACGGTGTGGTCAAAATCACCAGTGAGTTCGCCGGAGGTCTGGTAATCGAGTGTGGTCTGATAGAGGCCGTCGGGGCGGATCAGGCGCAGGGCGGCCAGTAACAGGGCAATCGGGTCGGAGCCGCATACGGTGGCGCCGGTTTCGGCCAGCGTCTCGAGAAACCAGGAAGCATCCAGGCTGCCGGCGGCCTCCATGCAGCCGGAATCCAAATCGCGCAGGTGCTCGGAGATGCGGTTGTCGTTGGGGAAAGGAGTGTAGCCGAAGCTTCGGCCGTAGTGGGTGAAGTCGGAAGAAGCGAGGAAGACGGTGCCCGGCCTCCACTCCTCAGCCAGGGCCTCGGCCCAGGCGCGACGCTCCGCATGGGCCATCGGCCCGACGTAAACCGGACAGAGATGGGCGCCGGGAGCAGCTTTCTGTAGAAACGGAAGCTGGATTTCGAAAGAATGATCGCAGACGAGGCGTTCTTCGACGCGCGGAAATCGCCGCGAGAGGAAGCCGTCGATGGGCACGGCGCCGAGGGGCGTCGACACGGCCGGCACGTCCGGAATGGCGACACCGCGCAAGCCGCCGCGATGCGGGAAAGCGAGCAGGATGATCCGTTCCGGCTTTTGCAGGCACAGGGAACGGTACACGGAAGAGGCCACCACGCCCGAATACTCGGGTCCGGCGTGAGGCACGACAAAGCCGAGGGCCTCCGAGAGCAGATAGGGGCCGGTGCGCTGCCGCGAGAGCTCGAATCGCTCGTCGAGGAGGCGGTCGAGCTCGGCGGCTCCGGCCGGATACCAGGTACCGCTGAACGGCGAGGTGTGCACGGCGGCCATAGATCACCCGCAGCGGATGTGCAGCCAATCCGCGGCCTCACTGCGCGCGCGGCCCGGCGCGCCCCAAACACCCGGAATGGCCGTCCCGCAGTCGGGACAGACGCCGGAAGAGAGTAGGCGATTGCGCAGCACGCGAAAACCCAGACGCTCGATCAACGGGACGCCGCAGCCGGCGCAGAACGTATGCTCCAGATTGCCGGTTCGTCCGGGAGAATTTCCCGCATAGACGTACCGCAGGCCGGCGGCGCGACCAATGCGGGCCGCGCGAATCAAGGTGGCGGCCGGAGTGTCATCGGGTCCCGTCATCTTGTAGTCCTGGTGAAAGGCGGTGACGTGCCAGGGGATGTCCCGGGAGAGGGCGGCCAGGAACTCGGCGATGGCGCGCAGTTCGGAATCGGAGTCGTTGAAACCGGGCACCACGAGCGTGACCACCTCCAGCCAGAACCCCATTTCGTGGACGCGGCGGATGGTATCCAAAATGGGACCGAGGCGGCCCCCCAGTTCGTGATAGCGGCGATCGTCGAAGCTCTTGAGGTCAATCTTGTAGACGTCGACCCAGGGGCGGAGGTACGCGAGCACCTCGGGCGTGCCGTTGCCGTTGGAGACGAATCCGGTGACCAGGCCCGCGGCCTTGGCTTCGTGGAACACCGCCACCGCCCACTCGGCGGTGATGAGCGGCTCATTGTAGGTGCTGACGATGCTGGAGGCGCCCTGACGCACGGCCATACGAACCAGGTCGGTAGGCGAGGCGCCGTGAAAATCCAGGTGAGAGCGCACGTCGCGCAGGGCCTGGGAGGTGAGCCAGTTCTGACAGTATCCGCAGTGCAGGTCGCAGCCCAGCATGCCGAAGCTCAGGGCGCGCGATCCCGGCAGCACATGGTAGAAGGGCTTTTTTTCGATGGGGTCGCAGAAAGCCGCGTTGACGTAGCCGTAGGGCGCGTAGAGTTTGCCGCCGCGATTGTAGCGGACTTTACAGACGCCGGCGAAACCGGGCGCGATGGGGCACCGGTGGCCGCACGCGAAGCACTCGACGCGGTTGCGGTCCAGGGGGCGGGAGAGCACCGCCTCGCGAGTTTCGGCAGCGAGTTGGTCAGCCAGCGTCTGCATGACAATCCGATGACCGACTCCGAAATCATTGTACCGCCGCGCCCCGATATAATCGAGGCTATGGCTAATCAACCAGCGACATACGATGACGCGAATCTTTGTCTCAGACTTTATGAACTGCGCCGCGAGGAGACCATGCGCAAGGCGCGAACTTGGTTTGCCGGCTTCTCCGCCAGCACGCCGAAGGACATACCGGCGATGGGAACTCCGGAGAACGCATACGTCCGGATGGTGACCAGCTATTGGGATATGGCGGCCGCCTTTGTGACGTCGGGGGTGCTCAACGAGGAACTCTTCATGCAGACCAACGGGGAACTGCTCTTTGTGTGGGAAAAGGTGCGGGAGCTCGTGCCGCAAATGCGCGCCGCCAACAAGAACCCGAACTACTTGAAGAACCTGGAAACGGTAGGCAACGCGGCCATCAAGCGGATGCCGGCCGAGGCATATCAGTCGTTCTCGGCGATGATCAAAGGAATGGCCGCCGGGCGGTAAGGCTGCGAGGTGCGGGCAGACGGCGAACCTGGCCGTCTGCCTCCACGGATTCTACGCCGTCCGCTTTTGTTCGGACGAATCTCCCTTGGAAATCGCCGCCTGCGCCGCCGCCAGGCGCGCGATGGGCACACGGTAGGGCGAGCAGGAAACATAATCCATTCCCACCCGGTAGCAGAATTGGACGGAGCTCGGCTCGCCGCCGTGCTCGCCGCAGATGCCGACTTCGAGAGCGGGGTTGGTCTTGCGGCCTAGCTCGACCGCCGTTTTCACCAGCTTGCCGACGCCTTCCTGATCGAGGACGGCGAAGGGGTCGTTGGCGAAGATCTTGCGGTCTTCGTAATCCTTCTGAAACTTCGTATAGTCATCGCGCGAGAGGCCCATGGTGGTCTGGGTCAGATCGTTGGTGCCAAAGCTGAAGAATTGGGCGGCGGTGGCGACCGAATCGGCGGTGAGCGCGGCGCGCGGAATTTCGATCATGGTGCCGACCAAATATTTCAGGCCCTTCATGCCGGCCTTGGCGAGGACTTCTTCGGCCACGTCGACCACGATCTTCTTCTGATTCTCCAGCTCCTTGACGCCGCCGATGAGCGGGATCATGACTTCGGGAATCACCTTCACGCCCTTCTTGGCCACCTGCACCGCGGCTTCGAAGATGGCGCGGGCCTGCATCTCGGTGATCTCGGGGTAGGTGATGCCGAGCCGGCAGCCGCGATGACCGAGCATGGGGTTGAACTCGTGTAGCTCTTCCACGCGCTTGAGCAATTCCGGCACCACGGTCTTAAGGTTTTTAACGGTGGCGCCCAGCCGCCCGTATTTGGCCACCATCTCCTTCTTCTTTTTCAGATTGGCGTGGGGGAGCACGGCAAGATCGACCATCAGCTCTTCGCGCTTGGGGAGGAACTCGTGCAGCGGCGGATCGAGCGTGCGGATCACCACCGGGAAACCGTCCATCGCTTTGAACAAGCCGGCGAAATCGGCGCGCTGCATGGGGAGCAGCTTCTGCAAAGCCTTGCGGCGGGATTTTTCGTCGCGCGCCAGGATCATGGCCTGCATGTGCTCAATGCGCTCTTCGGCGAAGAACATGTGCTCGGTGCGGCACAGGCCGATTCCCTCGGCGCCGAACTTGCGCGCCACTTGCGCGTCGCGCGGGATGTCGGCATTGGCGCGAACTCCGAACTTGCCGCGGAATCCGTCGGCCCATTCCATGAACGTCTTGAGGACCCCGGAAGTGGGGTCGGCATCGAGTGTGTTGGCGCGGCCGCCGAAGACTTCACCGGTAGAGCCATCGAGCGACAGCCAGTCGCCTTCCTTCAGGGTGACGGTCTTGCCACCAACCGTCACGCTGACCTGCTTCTTGTGCTCATCGACCGCGACGGCTTCGGCACCGGCGACGCATGGCGTGCCCATGCCGCGGCAGACTACGGCGGCGTGGCTGGTCATGCCGCCGCGCGAAGTGAGAATGCCCTTGGCGACTTCCATGCCGTGGATGTCGTCCGGCACGGTTTCCTTACGGACCAGAACCACCGGCGCCTTCTTGGATTTTTCAACCGCATCGTCCGCGGTGAACACAATGGTGCCGACCGACGCGCCCGGGGAGGCGGGAAGGCCTTTGGCGAGCAGCGTCAGTTCCTTCTTCGATTTGGGATCGAGCACCGGGTGCAGAAGCTGATCGAGCTGCTGCGCCTCGACGCGCAGGACCGCCTCTTCCTTCGAGATGAGATTCTCGTGCACCATGTCGACGGCAATGCGAACTGCGGCCGGACCGGTGCGCTTGCCGTTGCGGGTCTGGAGCATGTAGAGCTTGCCATCCTGGATGGTGTACTCGAAGTCCTGGATGTCGCGGTAGTGCTTCTCGAGCTTGGTGGTGATCTCGCGGAGCTGATTGTAGACGGACGCGTTCCACTTTTCGAGCTCGGAAATCGGATGCGGCGTGCGCACGCCGGACACCACGTCTTCGCCCTGCGCATTTTCGAGAAACTCGCCGTAAAACGCGTTCTCGCCGGTGGACGGATTGCGGGTGAAGCCGACGCCGGTGGCCGAGGTCTCGCCGAGGTTGCCGAACACCATGGCCTGCACGTTGACGGCAGTGCCCAGGTCGTCGGGGATCTGGTTCATCTTGCGGTAGTGGATGGCGCGGTCGTTGAACCAGGAGCGGAACACCGCATCGCGCGCGCCGGCCAACTGCGCCATGGCGTCCTGCGGGAACGGCTTACCGGTCTTCTTCTGGACCAGCGCTTTATAGCCGGCGATGACCTGCTGCAGATCGTGCGCGGTGAGGCCGGTGTCGAGCTTAACCTTGGCCTTCTTCTTCTGGCCGTCGAAGATGTGCTCGAACTCATCCTTGGGGATATCGAGCACCACGTTGCCATACATCTGGATAAAGCGGCGATAGCAATCGTAGGCGAAGCGGGCGTTATTGGCCTTGGCTTCAATGGCTTTGACGGTTTGATCGTTCAGCCCGAGGTTGAGAATGGTGTCCATCATGCCGGGCATGGAGAACTTGGCGCCGGAGCGGACGCTCACCAGCAGCGGGTTGCCGACGTCGCCGAGCTTCTGGCCCATGCGCTCTTCGAGCGTCTTGAGGGCTTCCAACATCTGCTGGTGGATCTCCGGCGGCACGGCGTTCTTGTTCTGGAAGTAGAGATTGCAAACTTCGGTCGAGATGGTGAAACCGGGAGGCACCGGCAATTGGGCTCGTGACATTTCAGCCAGCCCGGCGCCTTTGCCGCCGAGAGTGTCTTTCATCTTGCCGTCGCCGTCGGCGGTTCCGTTACCGAATGAGTAAACGTGCTTTTTCATGCGTCGCTCCTAGGAAGTAGTAACAATTTCGGAAAAATCCGCGATGGTGGAAAACTCCTGCAACAACGTGCCGAGCAGCGTCAGACGGTTCTGGCGGACGCGCGCATCGGGCGCGTTGACCAGCACCTTGTCGAAAAACAGATCGACTTTGGGCCGCAGCCGCGAAATCACGCTTTCGATAGGCTGGCCGGCAATGCTTTCGTACTCGCGGTAGAGATCCTGCTCGGGGCCGGCCTCCAACAGAGCGGCGTCGATGGCGCCCACCCCCGTGAACTGAGCCTGCTGGAGAATGTTCTTGATGCGTTTGAAGCTGGCGGCCAGCGGCTCGAAATCCGGCGAGGCGCGCAGATTCTGCACGCGGATCAGGCGGGCTTCCAGATCCACCAGTTGGCTCCAGCCGGCGGCCATGCACGCGTTCACTTCGTCATACTGGAAGCCTCGAATGTCTTTGAAGTAGTAGCGAACGCGGTCGGCCAGGAAGTCCCGCAGCGCGTCATCCGCGAGATAATTCGCGAGCGAGAGATCGAGCTTGCCTTCCACCACAACCCTGACCACGCCCTGGGCGGCGCGGCGCAGGGCGAAGGGATCGCGCGAACCGGTGGGCACCAGGCCCACGCGGAAACAGCCGGTGAGGGTGTCGAGCTTGTCCGCCAGCGCGACGATCTGGCCGGTGCGGCCGCGCGGGATGGAGTCTTCCATGCTCTCGGGCTTGTAATGGTCGTAGATGGCTTGCCACACGGGCTCGGGCTCGCCTTGCACGCGCGCATAAAGGCCGCCCACCACGCCCTGAAGTTCGGTGAATTCCTTGACCAACTCGGTAGTGAGATCGCACTTGGCGAGTTCCGCCGCGCGAACCGCGTGGGCATCGCCGCCGAGCTCCTTCGCCAGCGCCATGGTGCGTTCGGTCTTTTCCAAGTACGTCCCGAGCTTGGCCTGGAAGGTGACGTGGGCGAGATCCGGCTTGCGATCGGCCAGTTTTTTCTTTTGATCGGTCTCCCAGAAAAAGCGGGCGTCGTTGAAGCGCGCGCGCAGGACGCGCTCGTTGCCGCGCCGCACGAAGCCCTCGGGATCGGAGCCGATGTTCATCACGGCCACGAATTGCGGCGCGAGCTTTCCGGAGGCGTCTTCCACGGAGAAATATTTCTGGTGGTGGCGCATCACCGTGACCAGCACCTCTTCGGGCAGGTCGAGGAACTGCGGGTCGAAGCTGCCGGTGATGGGCGTGGGGTATTCGGTGAGATAGACCAGGGTTTCGAGCAACGCGGCATCGGGCTTCACGCGGACCGCCGCCAGCTCGGTGCGGATCTTGTGGCGCCGCTCTTCGGCCGAGAGGATCACGTGATGGTCGCGCAGCCTCTGTTCGTAATCGGCGATGGTGACGGCGATTTCGGGCGAACCCAGGCGGCGGTGTCCCGCGCTGAGCGGGCCGGAACGCACGCCGGCGAGCTCGAAGGGCACCACGCCGTCGCCCAGCAAAGCGACCAGCCAGCGGATCGGCCGGATGAACTGCGGCCCGCCTTTGCCGGTCCAGTACATCGATTTCGGAAAGTAGATCTTCAGGATCAAGCCCGGCAGCGATTCCGCAAGGAGGTCTTTGGTCTGCCGGCCCTTCACTTTCTTGAGGAAGCTGTAGTACTCGCCTTTGGGGGTGGATTCGACGGCCAGGTCTTCCGGCGCGACACCCTGCTTGCGCGCGAATCCGGCGACGGCCTGCGCGGGAGCCGATTTTGCCGGGCCGAGAATGCGCTCCTCGGTATCGGGCTGCCGTTCAGGCAAGCCTTCGGCGCGCAGCACCAGGCGGCGGGGAGTGGCATCCAGCCGCACCGTCTCGTGCGGGATCTCCACTTTTTCAAACTGCAGGTGGAGGCTCTCGAGCGCCCCCGGAATCATCCAATCCGGAATTTCTTCGGCGCCAATTTCGAGCAGGAAGGGCAGACTCATCCGGCCACCTCCGCGGTAGCGACTTCCCGCTGTTGGTCCACCCACGCCTGGGCGACGCTGACGGCCATCCGGCGCACGCGCTGGATGACGCCCACGCGCTCGGTGACGCTGATGGCGCCGCGCGAATCGAGCGTGTTAAACAAATTCGAACATTTCAGCACCTGGTCGTAGGCGGGAAGCAGGGGAAAGCGTTTCTTGTCGGAGGCCTTGGGGTTGTACAGACCAAGCAGACGCAGGGCTTCGGCTTCATGCAATTCGAAGAGCTTCCACAGCGTGGGGATGTCGGCCATCTCGAAGTTGTAGACCGAATACTGCAATTCATCCAGGTAGCGGACGTCGCCGTAGGAGAAACCTTTGGCCCACTCGATGTCGTAAACCGTATCGCGCACCTGGAGGAAGGCAGTGAGCCGCTCCAGACCATAGGTGAGCTCGGCCGGGACGAGTTCGAGATCGATGCCGCCGCACTGCTGGAAGTAGGTGAACTGGGTGATTTCCAGGCCGTCGAGCATCACCTGCCAGCCGACGCCCCAGGCCCCCAGGGTGGGCGCTTCCCAGTTGTCCTCTTCGAACTTGAGGTCATGCTGTCGCAGATCGATGCCGATGGCCTCCAGGCTTCCCAGGTATTGCTCGATGATGTCGGGCGGCGAGGGTTTGAGGATCACCTGAAGCTGGGAATGCTTGTACAGGCGGTTGGGATTGTCGCCGTAGCGGCCATCGGCAGGCCGGCGGCTGGGCTGCACATAAGCCACCCGGTAGGGTTTCGGGCCGAGCACGCGCAGGAACGTCTCCGGACACATGGTGCCGGCGCCGACTTCGATGTCGTACGGCTCCTGAATGATGCAGCCTCGTTCGGCCCAGTAGTGCTTCAGCTTGAGAATAATCTCTTGAAACGATTGCATTCGTACTCGTCTGCGACCCTCAGGGAGCAGTCACACTTTCTTCTAACATCGGTGCCGTGATCAGCCGCCGTTCCACGTGCTCCTCGATCTGCTGGACCAGAAAGCGCCGCAGATCGGCGGCTTTGGCCTGGGCCCAACCGCGCGAGGAAAGCTGCGACACCGGCTGGCGTAACATCTCGGCAGCGACGGCTCTGGATTCCGCGCTCAGCTCCCAGGTACTTCCCACACCCGGCATGCGGCGGCAGTGCCCGCACAACAAGCCGGGCCGGCCGCGGCCAAAAAACGCCTGCTCGGGCGATTCCACGTCGTCCAACACGCTGCCGCAACCCAGGCACGCCTGCAACTCGGGGAGCCATCCCGAAAGCCGCACGGCCCATAGTGAAAAATAGGTGACAGCGCGCCACACACGGCCGGCTTCCTCCTCCGCGGCGCCCTCCGCCCGAAGGCTCTCGAGCACGGTCAGCAGGAGGCGGAAAAACTTCTCGTTCGGCTCCGCGGCGGGCAGCATCTGCTCGCTCACTTCCGCGAAGTAGTCCAACGCCACGCTCGCCCAATAGTCTCGCGCCAGATCGAATTGAGAACGGATCAACTCGCAGGAATCCAGGTTGACCAGCTCGCGAGTTTCGCGCTGGAAATACGCCATCCGCACGTGCGACAAGCGTTCGAGGCCCGCTCCGAACGCGCTCTTCGGCCGCCGCGCCCGCTTGGCGACGCCCCGCAACTTCCCCTGATCCCGCGCAAGAAAGCTGACCACGAGATCGGCTTCCTTCATCGGGTACGTACGCAGAACAAGAGCTTCGCTGACACGCGATGGCACACGTGGAAGTTCCAGAGTAACACGGATGAAATCGGCCTTTGAATGGAGTGGGTTCAGATTCGTTTCGCGCCCTGTGGAAAAGCGCCTTTTAACACTTGCCGTTGCATCGCGCCCCTATGGCTCTGCGTCCGTGACAGTGTAGACCACGACGAGCACTCACGAGGAAGAAGGATGACGAACGGAATTTGGATGACGGGCCGATTGAAAGCGTTCCTGCTGCTCGGTGCCGCGGGCATGCTGGGCGGAGCTGCGTTTGCCCAGCCGTACCAACCGGTGGAGATTGCGTTCAACCTGGCGGACTCATCCAAACTGGCGGTGCTGCCGGGCGGCAGTTTCCTCACCGTGGAAGCCGGAACCCGTACCAATCACGGCTCGCTTCTGTTTTTCGACAGCCAGGGTGATTACACACGGATTCTGCTGGGCCTGCCGTCGCCGGGAAGGTATCCCTGGTCAACGACGTTGTCCGGACCCGATGGGCTCGCGGTCTTGGGAAATACGTTGTACCTGGCCACGCCTCCTCTGGCGTTGGAAGGCGCCCCTCCGCCTTCCAACACCCAGGCCTCCATTCTGCGGGTCACCTTCAGCCGCAACCTGTCGGACTTGCCCGGCCCTTTTTTCCTGCTGCCCGCTGACTACCAGACGCTCCTGAGCGGCAGCACCGTCACGTTGAGCCAGAGTGCGGACAACACCGCCACGGTTTCCTTGCTGGCGAGTGCCACCGGTGTTCCCAGCGACCTCAGCGTCGACGCGGGCACCGGCCGGCTGTACATCGTCTTCCGCGCCAATCACACGATTTCCTGGGTTCCGCTGCAGTAGGCGGAAGCGGTGCGCGGGAGCACCCCGTCGTCGGGACGGCGGTTCTTCCGCGCGCCGCGTTATAGTGGACCCAGCACGATGGGACGCATCCGCATTCTGCCCGACCAGGTGGCCAACAAGATCGCCGCGGGCGAGGTGGTGGAGCGGCCCGCGTCGGTGGTCAAGGAACTGCTCGAAAACTCCCTCGACGCCGGGGCGACGGACCTGCGGGTGGAAGTCGAGTCGGGCGGCAAGCGGCTGATCCGCATTGTCGACGACGGCTGCGGCATGCTGCGCGACGACGCGCTGTTGGCTTTCGAGCGCCACGCCACCAGCAAACTGCGCGACGTCAAGGACCTGCTCTCCATCGCCACGCTGGGATTCCGCGGAGAGGCGCTGCCCTCCATCGCATCGGTGTCGCGCCTGCTGCTCGAAACGCGCTCCGCCGAAGAAACCACGGGGACGCGCATCGAAATCGCCGGCGGGAAGATGCTGCGCTGCGAGGAAGCGGCGCTGGGCGGCGGCACCGTCATCACCGTGCGCGACCTGTTCTACAACGTCCCGGCGCGGCGCAAGTTTCTCCGCACGGAACAGACGGAGTTGGCGCACATCGCGTCGCTGGTGACGCACTACAGCCTGGCGCATCCCGATAAGACCTTCCGTCTCGCCAGTAGCGCCAATGAACTGCTGCATGTCACGCCCGTCGGCACGCTGGAAGAGCGCGTGTACCAGGTGTTCGGCAGTCAGGTGCTGGAAGACCTGGTGGACATCGGAACCCGCGAAAAGGAGATTTTGCTGCCGGCGCCGAGCGTGCCGCCATCCCAGGCCATCGCGGAATACCGCAGCGAGCCGGAGGAGCCGGCCACGCGCAAGTTCCGTCTCTCCGGATTCTTCTCGCGGCCGCAGGTTCAAAAAGGCAACCGCAATTCCATTTACATTTTCGTCAACGGCCGGCTGATTCGCGACCGGCTGCTGATGCACGCACTGACGTCGGCCTATCACAACCTGATGCCGCCGGCGGCCTATCCGTTCGCGCTCTTGTTTCTGGAATGCGATCCGGAAGAAGTGGACGTGAACGTCCACCCGTCGAAAACCGAAGTGCGCTTCCGGCACAGCTCGTTCATTCACGATTTCGTGCGCGACACCTTGCGCGACCGGCTGATGGAAAGCCGGCCGGCGCCGTCGTTTTCGCCGGCGGCGCGCGCTTCCACCGCCCCCCAACCCGGGGCGCTCCTGCCGTACTCCGAATTCAGCCAGATGCTGGAGAACGAAGCGCCGCCGGCGATGACAATCGACGAGCCGCCGCCGGCCGATCGCAGCGGCGCCTTGCCCGAGTTCACGCTCCGCCCTGCCGCCGGACCGGCGCCGCGCCTCGATTTCAGCGCGCCGCCGCTCGAAGTGGCGCCCGGGCCGGCGCCCTCGGGAAAGCTGTCGCGCCGCCTCGACATGCACGGCGAGTTCCCTCCGGAAGCCGTTCCGCCGCCCGAGATGTCGCTTTCGGTGCTTTCGGACCTGCGGCCCTTGGGCCAGATTCACGAGAGCTTCATCATCGCCGCCGGGCGCGACGGCCTGTGGATCATCGACCAGCACGTGGCCCATGAGCGCATCCTGTTCGAGCAAGTCATGAAGCAGCGCGCCGCCGGCCGCGTCGAGATGCAGCGCCTGTTGATGCCGCTGATCCTGCAGCTCACGCCCGAGCAGCAGATCGACTACGCGCGCATCGCCGACGAACTGCATGCCTCGGGTTTCGAAACCGAGCCCTTCGGGAACCGCACCATCGCAGTCAAGGCGGCCCCGGCGGCTGTCGGCGCCGCGGACCTGGAGAAGATTCTGTTTGAGATCCTGGAGACCGCCGAGACCGAACTGCGCGGGGCCTCGCTCGACGATTTGCGGCGCAACATCTGCGCCTCCATCGCCTGCCGCGCGGCCATCAAAATCAACATGCGCCTGGACGCCGCCAAAATGGAGTGGCTGTTACGGGCGCTAGCTGCCACCGACTGCCCCATGAGTTGCCCGCACGGCCGCCCCATCGCCATGCACTACTCCACCCGCGAGATCCTGAAGGCGTTCCACCGGATCTAGCGGGGCAGCCGGCGATCGGTCAGGAAGAACGGATCCAGTGCGCGATGGGCGGCTCACTCACGCTAGGCTCGGACGAGCGGGCTCGCGGATTGGACGGCTCTCTTGGCCTCGCTGCTGGCCTCCGCGGTCATGTCGCGCATCCCAAACTGAACGCCCACCTTCTTGAGGAAATCATTGGGCGGGGTACCGCCGGCGAAGATCCACACGAAGTCGTTGGGGATCTCCTGCGGGGAGCCGTTGACGTCCAGCACCACGGAATCCGGCTTGAACTCGACGGGAGCCGAATTAAACGCCACGGTGACTTTTCCCGTGCGCATGCACTCTTCCATGCGCTTCGCGTTCCGCTCCTTGATGCGGCTGAAGGCTTCCTTTCGATACGAAAGCGTGACGGTGTTGCCGTGCTGATGGCCGAGCCCCATGGCCGCCTCGATGGCGCTGTCACCGCCTCCCACCACCAGAATGTTTTTGTTGACGTAGTGATCGGCCTCGATCAGACGATACATCACCTTGGGCAGTTCCTCGCCCTTGACGCCGAGTTTCCGCGGCGTGCCGGTCCGGCCGAGGGCCAGGATGACCGCGTGCGCGCGATACCGTCCTTTGCTGGTTCCCACGTCAAAGACGCCGTCCGGCCCCTTGCGAATCTCTTCCACTTTCTCACCCGTGCGGACTTTAAAATCCACCCGCTGCAGGACCTGATGCCAGAACGCCAGCAGGTTCTCCTTGGAAAGCTCCGTCTTTTTGAATTTCCCGTACATGGGAAATTCCACCGGGCTGGTCATAACCAGTTTCTGGCGGGGATACTTGGCCACCGTGCCGCCGATCTCATCCTGTTCCAGGGTCAGGTAATGGAGCTTGTTTTCGATGGCGCGCAGCGAGGCGCTGATTCCCGCAGGTCCGGCTCCGACAATCAACACATCGTAAACATTCGGGATCGATCGCGCCGTCCCCATTGTGCTGAGGCGCTTCCCAATGGTGTCGATCGATTCGCGCCCTTGATTCACGGCGTTCTTGATCAGCGCCAGGCCGCCGAGCTCTCCGATGATGAACAGGTTCGGGATGCTGGTCTCGTACTCGTCGGTCATGTAGGGCATGTCCGCGCCCATGCTCGGGGTGGCCCTGACCATGGAGATCGCTCCGACCGGACAAGCGTCGGCGCACAGGCCGTGCCCGATGCACTTGTACCCGTTGACGATGACCGCCTTGCCGCCCAGCATGGCCAGGACATCGCCCTCTGGGCAGACGGTCGTGCAGAGCTGGCAGCCGATACAAAACTCGACGTCGATATGCGGGTGCTGTGCCTTCGGCCCCTCGGAATACACCTTCCCCTTTTCGGCGGCGGCACGCGCCAGAGCCTCCCTCTTCTTCAGGCTCCGCAAGTACAGCTTCATGGGGATGGCCAAAACCGCGGCGCAAAGACAATAGGTCAGCAGAGTGTCATTCATACTCGGGGCTTCCGGATATCACCGCCTCCATTTTCGCCGGGAGAACCAGAGTTTGCAGGCAAATCATGGGCCGGACTAACCTTGGTGAGCTCCGTGGCGGAAACAGGCCCGGCGTCGCACTTTGCTGGTTTCAGACAACGCGGGCTGTGTAAGAAGTCACGGGCAAAAGGGCCGGGCTTGTGCCTATTGGCACAAGACTCGTTTCGGAGTTGACACCTGCCACCGGATTCTGTAAAAGTATAGTACAGGCGAATAAAAGGCGAAATCGAATGGGCGCGGCGGTCCTCCAAAAGCAGTTCGAAGCGGTGCTTCAGTGGCAGGTCCGCCCGTCGCCGGAAACCGTGCGGACCGGGGTTCCCGAAGTGGATGCGGCCACCGGCGGGCTGCCGCGCGGCTGCCTGACGGAGATCTTCGGACCGGCTTCTTCGGGGCGCACGAGTTTGCTGGTTTCGATTCTCGCCGCGGCCACCGTGCGCGAGGAGGTGTGCGCCCTGGTGGACGCCGAAGATTCCTTCGACCCGGCCTCCGCCGCGGCCGCCGGAGTGTGCCTGGAGCGTCTGCTGTGGATCCGCTGCGGGCACAACGCCGAGCACGCCCTGAAAGCGGCCGACCTGCTGATCCAGGGCGGCGGGTTTGGGCTGGTCACCATGGATTTGGGCGATACTCCGCCGCGCATGGCGCGCCGTATCTCGCTCACCTCCTGGTTCCGGCTGCGGCGGGCAGTGGAACACACGCCCACCGTCCTGATCGCGGTGGCGCGGCAATCGAACGCCAAGACCTGCGCGTCCCTGATGCTGGAATGCGCCCGCAAACGCGTGGTGTGGACCGGCGGGACGCCGCTGCTGCGCGGGATAGACGTGCGCGTGTCGCGGCGCAAGCCGGTCCGCGAAGTCACGGCTGGCTTCAAAGCCGCCGCGCTGGAGTAGCCTATGTTCGCGTCTCTTCACGGCCGCGGAAATTTGCGGGCGCTGGCGTTCGAGTTTTCGCCGGTGGTGGAGCAGGCCGCGCCCGATACCGTGACCTTCGACGCCGCCGGTCTGGAGCGCCTCTTCGGACCCGTGCAGGAGATCGCCGCAGCCGTCCTGCGGCGCGCCGGCCAGACCGGGGTGAAGGCCAATCTCGCGCTGGCCGCCAATCCCGATGCGGCCCTCTGCGCCGCGCGCGGGTTCGCGGGAGTGAGCGTCCTCCCCCAGGGCGACGAGGCCAAGTTCCTGGGTTCTCTCCCGCTGGGACTGCTGGCGCCTTCGCCGGAATTGCAGGAAACTTTGGAGCGCTGGGGCATCCGCCGCTTGCAAGACCTGGCCGCGCTGCCGCCGCTGGGCATTGCCGAGCGGCTCGGACCCGAAGGCCTGCACCTGCGCCAGTTGGCGCGCGGCGAAGTGGAGCGGAAGCTGGTGGCGCTCGAAGAGCCGCTGCATTTCTCAGACGAGCTCGAGATGGAATACCCGGTGGAACTGCTCGAGCCGCTGGCGTTTGTCTTGGCGCGCCTGCTCGGCGGATTGACCACGCGGCTGGCCACCCGCGGCCTCGCCACCGATGAGTTGCGGCTGCGGCTGCAACTGGAAACCCGCGCCTTCCACGAGCGCACCCTGCGGCTGCCGGCGCCTTCGCTCGACCAGCGAGCTTTTTTGAAACTACTGCAGCTGGATCTGGCGGCGCATCCGCCGGCGGCCCCTGTCCTGCACGTGCGGCTGGAAGCGAATCCGGTGAAACCGCGCGCGGCCCAGAGCGGGCTGTTTGTTCCCCTGGCTCCGGAACCGGTGAAGCTGGAGCTCACGCTGGCGCGCATTCAGGCGATGGTGGGGAAAGAAAAAGTGGGCTCCCCCGAACTGGTCGATACGCACCGCCCAGGCGCGTTCAAAAAGGAGACAGACGCCTTTTTTCGTGCGACGGCCCGCTCAGAAAAACGCCCTCCGCCGTCGAAAAAGGGCGGCTGTCTGGGAACGCGCCTCGCCCTGCGCGTCTTCCGGCCGCCGCGCACAGCGCGGGTCTCGATCGCTTCCGGGCGGCCGAGTTTCGTAGCCGCCGACGGTGTCCGCGGGCGTGTGCTCGAACTGGCCGGCCCGTGGCGCACGTCGGGCGACTGGTGGACCCTCGATCCCTGGGAACGCGACGAGTGGGACATCGCCTTGAGCGACGGCGCACTGTATCGCATTTATTGCGCGCCGCCCGGCTGGTTCGTCGAGGGCAGCTATGACTGACACCTATGTCGAGCTGCATGCGCGCTCCGGCTTCAGCTTCCTGGAAGGCGCCTCCGTCCCCGAGGAACTGGCCGGCGCGTGCGCCGAATTCGGCATGCCCGCCATGGCGTTAGTCGACCGCAACGGCGTTTACGGCGCGCCGCGGTTTCACATGGCGGCGAAGAAGGCGGGGGTCCGCGCGCACATCGGTTCGGAAATCACCTGCACCCACGGAGTTTCCTATCCGCTGCTGGCGGAAACGCGCGAAGGGTATCGCAACCTGTGCCGCCTGATCACGCGCATGAAGCTGCGCGCCCCCAAAGGCGAAGGCGCGGTCACCCTGGAAGAGCTGGCGGAATTTTCCAAAGGGGTCATTTGTCTCACGCGCCACCCGGATGAGCGCCTCCTCGAGATTTTCGGCAAACAGCACGTCTACGCTGAACTGCAGCGCCACTACCACCGTGAAGAAGAGGCGCGCAATCAGGCGATCGTGGAGCGCGCGCAGCGGCTGGGGATTCCGCTGGTCGCCACCAACGGCGCGGCCTACGCCACTCCGCCCCAGCGCGAACTGCTCGATATTTTCACGTGCATCCGCAACCACGTGACGCTTGAAACCGCCGGCCGCCTCCTGGAGCGCAATTCCGAACGCCACGTGAAAACACCCGCGCAGATGGCGCGCCTGTTCGCCGACCTCCCCGAGGCTCTGGCGAACACGCTCGCAATCTCCTCGCGCCTGGAATTCACCCTGGCCGATCTCGGCTACGAATTTCCTCGCTATCCCGTTCCCGCGGGCGAGACGCAGATGAGCTTTCTCCGCCAGCGTGTGGACGAAGGCGCCCGCCGCCGCTACAGGCCCTATCACGACCGCGCGCGCCTCCAGATCGAGCGCGAGCTGGCACTCATCGAAAAGCTGGCGTTGCCCGGCTACTTTCTGATCGTCTGGGACATTGTGCGCTTCTGCAAGGACAACGGCATCCTGGCGCAAGGGCGCGGCTCGGCCGCCAACAGCGCCGTATGTTACGCGCTCGAAATCACCGCGGTCGATCCCGTGGGCATGGACCTGCTCTTCGAGCGCTTCCTTTCCGAAGAGCGCGGCGAATGGCCCGATATCGACATCGACCTCCCCAGCGGCGATCAGCGCGAGCGCGCCATCCAGTATGTCTACCAGCGCTTCGGCAAGCTCGGCGCGGCCATGACCGCCAACGTCATCACCTATCGCGGCCGCTCCGCCGCCCGCGAAGTGGGCAAAGCGCTGGGCTTCGAAATCACCTCCCTGGAAAAACTGGCCGGTCTAGCGCACTCGTGGGAATGGAAAGATCCCAAGGACACCACCGAACAACAGTTCCGCGAAGCCGGTTTCGACATCCACCATCCGCGCGTCCGCAAATTTTTCGAGCTCTACCGCATGGTCCAGGATCTGCCGCGCCACCTCGGCCAGCATTCCGGCGGCATGGTGATCTGCCAGGGCGCGCTCGATTCGGTGGTACCGCTCGAGCCCGCCACCATGCCCGGCCGCGTGGTGGTGCAGTGGGACAAGGAAGATTGCGCCGACCTGGGGATCATCAAAGTCGACCTGCTCGGCCTGGGCATGATGGCGGTGATCGAAGAGTGCCTGGACCTGATTCCGCAAGTCTATGGCGAAACCGTGGACCTGTCGCGCCTGCCGCCCGACGATCCGGCGGTCTTCCAGGCGCTGCAGAAAGCCGACACCATTGGCATGTTCCAGGTGGAGAGCCGCGCGCAGATGTCGTCGCTGCCGCGTATGATGCCGCGCCGGTTTTATGACATTGTGGTGCAGGTGGCCCTCATCCGGCCGGGGCCGATCGTGGGCAAAATGGTGCACCCGTACCTGAACCGCCGCCAGGGCCGGGAGCGGCCGGACTGTCTGCACCCGTCGCTGGAGCCGGTGCTGCAGCGCACGCTGGGCGTGCCGCTGTTCCAGGAGCAGTTGCTGCGCATGGCCATGATCGCGGCCGGATTCACGGGCGGCGAAGCCGAAGAACTGCGACGGGCCATGGGGTTCAAGCGCTCGGAGAAGCGCATGGGCGAAATCGAAGTAAAGCTGCGCGCCGGCATGGAGCGCAATGGCATCACCGGCAAGGCGCAGGAAGATATCGTCCGCTCCATCACCTCGTTCGCGTTATATGGCTTTCCCGAATCACACGCCGCGAGTTTCGCGCTGCTGGCCTACGCCAGCGCCTATCTGAAGTGCCACTACCTGGCGGCCTTCACGTGCGCCATGCTGAACAATCAGCCGATGGGATTTTATGCGCCCGCGATTCTGATCAAAGACGCGCAGCGCCACGGTCTGCGCGTGCTGCCGGTGGACGTGACCTGTTCCGATTGGCCATGCACGATAGTACAACCCGGCCCCTGGCTCCGCCTCGGCCTCCGCTACGCCAAAGGGTTGCGCGAAGAATCCGCCCGCGCGATCCTGACGGCCCGCGCCGCCCGCCCCTTCACCAGCGTGGACGACTTGGCCCTGCGCGTCCCCGAACTCCGCAAAGACGAAATCAACCGCCTGGCCGAAATCGGCGCGCTCAATTCGCTCGACAAACTCCACCGCCGCGACGCGCTCTGGCAGGCGCAGCGCGCGGTTTTGCCGGTGGGCCCGCTGCTCGCGCCTCTGGAAGAAACGGACGCGCCTTCCCCGCTCGCCCCCATGAACACCGAAGAGCGCCTCTGGGCCGACTACCGCGGCACCGGGCTCACCATCGGCCGCCACCCCATGGCCTGGCGCCGCGACGAAATGAACGCGCTCCGCGTCATCCGCGCCCGCGATTTGGCTTCTGTCCCCGACGGCCGCCTGGTGCGGATAGCCGGCTCGGTCATCGTCCGCCAGCGCCCCGGCACCGCCAAGGGTTTCGTCTTCCTCAGCATGGAAGACGAAACCGGGATCATGAACGCCATCGTCACCCCCGCCCTGTTCGACCGCTACAAGTTCGCCGTACTGGGCGAGCCCTTCCTGCTCATTGAAGGCATCTTGCAAAACCTCGACGGCGTCATTTCGGTGAAAGCCGGCCACATTGAAGGGCTGCCGCAGGGCGCGACGGCGGAGTCGCACGACTTTCACTAAATCGCTCAGACCAATGCCCCATGATGCCGGCGTCCATATTCGATCAGTTTCTGGTCGCGGGTCAGCAAACGCGCCCCATCCTTCTTGAGTCGCAACAATGATCCGATCCGCCGGATCGCCGTGGTGTAATCATCGCATTGAAGTCCGCCCGTGAGGCACCGGATACGCAACGCCCTACGCCGTATTCGCAGCGATCCACGCAAGAGCTGTTTGAAGAACGTCCAGATGCAGTGAATGAACCGAGCGTAACCTAATTTTGTGGTGGTCCGCCAGAACGCGGCGTCGGCGGATCCCAAACCTGATAAACTAAACTTAGTCTAGTTTATGAAAACGGTGAATATCCACGCAGCCAAAACCCACCTCTCCAGCCTGGTGGAGGAAGCCGCCGCCGGCGAGGAGATCATCCTCGCCAAAGCCGGCAAGCCGGTGGCACGCCTGGTGGCCCTCGAAAAACCGGACTTCCGGAAATCCTTCGGAATCCTCAAGGGCCGCATTCACGCTTCCGACGATTTTGATGCGCCTCTGCCCCCTGAGATCCTCAAGGACTTTGGCATCGAGTGACAAACCTGCTGCTGGACACGCACGTCCTGATCTGGTGGCTCGAGAAAAGTCCTCGGCTCGGACCACGCACCAAGAAAATTCTGCTCGATCCAACAGCGCGGCCCCTGGTGAGCGCGGTCTCCATTTGGGAAATTGCGATCAAGGCCGCATCCAGCCGCCTCGATATGAGAGACCCCATGGATGAGTGGGTGCCGCGGCTCATCCAGGATTGGGGCGTGCGGCCCCTCGCTGTTACTTTCGAGCACGCCATAACCGCCGGCCAGTTGCCGCGATTTCATGCCGACCCGTTCGACCGCATGCTCGTGGCGCAAGCGCAGTGTGAAGGGCTGACCCTCGTCACCGTCGATCCAGCCATCCAGGACTACGACCTGCGAACCATGGATGCTTCCACGTAGCTCGCGATTGCTATTTCCCTCCCGCCGCGTTCAGCTCCGCCAGCATCCGCGCTGCCACTTCCTTGCCGCGCTCGCCGATCTCGCCGGGGGGGCCGACGCAGGAGGGGCACCCCGCCTCGCAGCCGCAGCCGGCCAGCAGCTCGGCCGTCTGCCGCAGTAGTTGCGGCGCCAGCCGGTAGAGCGGGGCGCTCTGCCCGATGCCGCCGGGGTACGTGTCGTACAGATACAGGTTAGGCTCGAAGGTAGCCGTCACTTCCTCGCTGAGCGCCACGCCCAGATCGCGCGGGTCGCACATCAGCAGCAGCGCCGCCACCGTGCGGAGGGCATTGCCCAGGCCGGAGATGCCGCTTTGCTTTTCCGTGGGGGTGAATTCGCCGAAGCGCGCCAGGAACTCGGTTGGAAAGTGCAGCCAGAAGGCCGTGGTGTGCATCTCCTGCTCGGGCATTGAGAGCTTCCCCGCCCCCACGTTTTCATTGGTGTAGAACTTGATCTTCTTGAAACCCACAATCTGCGTGTTCACGCGCACGTCGCCATGGGCGCGGCGCGCGCCGGCCAGCGCCTCGCCTTCCGCTTCCTCTAGAGTCTTGACCTGGGTGTAGTCGATGGCGTCGGTGTAGTAATCGCAGTCCACGCGCCGCACGTACGCCTTGCGCTCCTCGTAATCGAAGCGCTCCACATGATACTGGCGGGCTTCGTGCAGATAGATGGCCTTCTCGTGCAGCGTGGTGAGCGCGCTCGAAAACGAAACTTCCGCGATCACCGCCGGCTCGCCGGTGATGTCCACCACCACGAAATTGTCGCTGGTGACGGCGCGCAAACTGGTGGCATCGGCCGGATAGGTGTCCGAGGTCCAGTGCCAGGCGCCCGCCGAGTGATGTAGGAATCCGCGCTCCTCCAGAAACTGGCAGGGCGCTTCGATGTCGTGCGGACCGAGTTTTTCGCCATCGCGGAGCGGCAGCTCAAACGCTGCGCACTTCAAATGCGCCAGCAGGATTTCCAGGTTCTCGGGATTAATGTGCGCGTGCTCGGGCGAGCCGCCAAAGAAGTAGTCCGGATGCTCGATCACGAATTGATCCAGCGGCGCGCTCGAGGCCACCAGGACCGCCGCCGACGTGCCCTGCCTCCGCCCCGCCCGGCCGGCGCGCTGCCAGGTGGAGGCGATGGTGCCCGGATATCCCGCCATCACCACGGCGTCGAGCGAGCCGATGTCGATCCCCAATTCCAACGCGTTGGTGGCCGCAATCGCGCGGATTTCGCCATCCCGCAGACGCCGCTCGATCTCCCGCCGCTCTCGCGGCAGATAGCCGCCGCGGTAGCCGCGCACGGTCTCGCTCGGCACCGGTCCGCGGTCGCAGGCGTCCTTGAGATACGTGACCAGCACCTCGGTGGCCAGCCGGCTGTTGGCGAACACCAGCGTCTGCAGGTCCCGCTCGATGAATTCCAGCGCCACCCGCCGCGTTTCCTGAATATAGCTGCGCCGGATCCCCAGCTGCCGGTTGACCACCGGCGGGTTGTAAAAGATAAAAAACTTTTCGCCGCGCGGCGCTCCGTTGCGTTCGATCAACTCGAACGGCACGCCCGTCAGCGCCTCGGCCAGCTCGCGCGGGTTCGCGATGGTGGCCGAGCAGCAGATGAACTGCGGGGTCGATCCGTAAAAGTCGCAGATACGCTTCAGCCGCCGCAGCAGGTTGGCCAGGTGGCTCCCGTACACGCCGCGGTAGGAATGCAGCTCGTCGATGACTACGTAGCGGAGGTTCTCGAAATAGCGGGCCCAGCGCGTATGGTGCGGCAGGATGCCGCTGTGCAGCATGTCGGGATTCGTGAGAACCACGTTGGCCCTCTGCCGGACGGCTTTGCGCGCGTCCTGCGGGGTGTCGCCGTCATAGGTGAACGCGCGCATCTCCGAGCCCATTTCCTCGATCGCGCCCTGCAACTCGTGCAATTGGTCTTCGGCCAGCGCCTTGGTCGGAAACAGGTACATCGCGCGAGCGCCCGGATCGGCAAGCAGCCGGTTTAGCACCGGCAGGTTATAACACAGCGTTTTGCCGCTGGCGGTGGGAGTGACCACCACAATGTTCCGGCCGAGTTGAACCGCGGAGAAGGCGTCCGCCTGGTGCGAGTACAGGCGCGCGATGCCGCGCTGGGCCAGAGCCTGCTTCATGCGGTCGTCCACGCTCGAGGGAATGTCCGCGAAGCTTCCGTCCACGGCCGGCTGATGATGAATAGCCCGAACCGGCGATTCGGGATCCCGGTGCGCGGATTGGAAGCGGGAAACCACTGCGTCCACCGCCGGCTTTCGCGAGTAATGCAGTTGCAGGGAGGATTCCGAGAATTCGGAAAACGGGTTCATGCGTGCTTTCGCCTTTTCTTTGCTATTACCTTATAACGAAAGCTCTGCTGGGGACAAGGACTAAATGAGGCTGGCTGACCGTTCAGTGATCGCGCACGAACTCGTAGCGCTCGAGCGTGGCCGCAATCTGGTAGGCCGGAGGGCGCTCTTCGAGGGCTTCCTTGACTAATGCCGAACGCAGAACCTTGCCGACGCACCGCAGATTGACGGCCTGCGGTCCCTCGTGGTTCAACGTGATGATGTATTCGATCGGAGTGCCAAGGTCCGGCTCCCGCTCCGTGGTGAACAACACCCCGCTGGAGCTAATGTTCTGGGTGAAGCCGGAAACGGTCATGCGCTCTGCACCAGCTCGCGTGATCGCCAGGGGAAGCTGCAACTTGAACCGCCGCGTTCTTCGCTGTTCCATTTAATTTGTTCATTAATCCTACGAGTACTGCATCAGTAAGGTCAATAGACCTAAAAGAAAGCGGCACTAGACTGACGTACTAGCATTGAAGTTGTAGTAGTACGGAACGCTTGGTTGGGGGGCCGCCCAGCGCGAGACGACCCCACTCTGACTCGACCGTCCTACGCAACTTTGAGGAAGACGATTAACAGTACATAGATGGCCAGCGACTCGATGAAGGCCAACCCGATCAGCATCGCCAACTGGATCTTCGCGGCGGCGCCGGGATTGCGCGCAATCGCTTCAGCGGCCGCGGCCACGGCCTTGCCCTGCCCCAGCCCGCACAGTCCCGAGCCAATTGCCATCGAAAAACCAGCGCTGATCACCACCCATTGCAGATGAGACTCTGACGGGGCGTTCGCTGCCGCGGGGGTCTGCGCGAAAATCAAGGGACTGGCCAGCAAAAACAGGATGGTCAGCCAGATCAACTTCTTCGTCATACGACTCTCCTTAGAATTCGCCCCCCAGGAGGTGGTTCCCCGGGTCCTGGGGAGGACGCGGGTCTCACGCTGGAAGGGCTGCATAAAGCCGGAATTAGTGCTCCTCGTGAGCGACGGCCGATCCGACGTACATCATGGTGAGGAGCATAAAAATATAGGCCTGCACGACGGCCACGAACAAATGAAGCCCCATGAAGATTGCGGGCACGCCGAATTTGGTGACTTTCAGAAACACCGTGGTCACCTGCTCGCCCGCATACATGTTTCCGAACAGACGGATGGTGAGCGAGAGCGGGCGCGCCAGGTGGCTGACAATCTCGACCGGAATCATGAGCCAGGCCAGCCACCACAAGGGGCCGGCGAAGTGCGCCAGGTACTTGAGAATTCCGTTGGCCCGAATGCCGACCATGTGATAGTACAAGAACGTCGCCATGGCGCACCCGAGGGTGACTCCCGGATACATGGTGGGCGCCTCCAAGCCCGGGATCAGGCTGACCAGGTTGGAAAGCAGAATAAACAGAAAGATGGTTCCGAAATAGTGGAGATACTTCTGCCCTTCATGTCCGATCTGCGCATGGGTCTGATCGTGAAGAAACTCATAGACCAACTCGAAGACATGCTGGAATTTGCCGGGCCGGTCAAACGAGAGCCGCACGCGCAGCAAGGCAAACACCACGACGATCAGGAGCGCCACCAGGATTTGCATGGTGATGAAGGTTGCCCAAGGCCGCGGCTGGTGGGCCAGGCCGGCCAAACCCAGGAACCAATTCCCCAGAGCGGCGAAGTGATCGTTGAACAACCGGGTGATCCAGATTTCAGTTTCTGGCATAAATGATTTCGATCAGAGCTTCGATCATGACTGCGGCGGTCAGGACCAGGAACCCCGCGAGCGCCGCGCGGACATTGATTAGCGAATATTTTACTATAACATAGCCTGCGCCGCCCAACAGAAGATAGCGCAGCGGCACAAACACGGCCAGACCGGAGCCCCGCCTCTCGGAGCCGAGCGCCCCCACCAACTGCTTCAACCAGCGGAAATTCAGCCACGAGGCCGCGGCGCCCACCGCGAACCCGGCCGCCCATTTCCAGCCTCCGGCGACGAACGCTGCCACCAGGCCGGCAATTGTGAGCGCTACCGCAATTTTGTCGATGCGCCGGACCGCGTGCCGGTAGACGTCTTCCTCAGGATTCATTTCCGGGGTCTCGCACGATTTGCTGGATGAGTTTGACAAAGCCGGCCACGATCCCGAGAAGGAGAAAAACAATGTACAGGAAGTGGGTGCCGAAAACCTTATCCAGCCAGTGCCCGAGGATATAACCGACAAACGTCGATGCGGGCAGCAGCAACGCCAAAGCAGTGTAATCCGCTACCTGGCGTCCGATAGGCTTCTTGGAGTCGGCCACGCTACCAGTGTAGTGCGCCCGCCGGCGCCTCTGGACCGCCGATGAGTGGTATCGACGGCGCGATGGGCGCCTATCTCAGTTCCGTCATCATGCCGGGCAGACTCCACTGGAAGTGCAGATCCTTGTCCACCCAGCCGTATTCCGCGATCATGACCTTGCCTACGTCGTCGGCGCTCTTGCCCTCGCGAATCAAGCCTCGGACGCGGTTTTGCAGCCGCTCCACCCCATTCCGGTAGGCCAGCAGACCGGGCTTCGTGGTCACCGCGCCATGGCCGGGAATCACCACGTCGAAATCGAGATCGTGCATCACTTCATCCAAGGTCGCGGTCCAGTCCACCAGGCTGCCGCCGCCAGGATAGTCGATCAGCGGAGTGTTGCCGGCCATCAGATCGCCCGTGTGAATGGTGCGTAACGCCGGGAAGTAGATGACCGCATCGCCATTGGTGTGGCCGCGGCCGAAGAACCGCGCCCGCACTTCCTTGCCGCCCAGGAAGAGATCCGACTCTTGCGTGAAGGTCACCCGCGCGGGCGACGGAACAATGCCGGCGTTCGATTGCACGCGGTTCACGATATTCTTGCGCGCATTGGCCGTCGAAATAATTTCGGCTGTGGACAGGAACTTGGCGTTCCCGCCGCTATGGTCTTCGTGATAGTGCGTGCTGAGAATGTATTTGACCGGCTGATTGGAGATGCCCTTGAGTTTCTCCATAATGGCCTCGTGGTCGCGCTCGTACTTGTCGTCGACCAGGATGAGGCCTTCGTTGGTGATGTACACCGCCACGTTGCCGCCGTCGCCCTCGATCTCATACAGATCGTCCTTGACCTTGTTTACGGTCAATTGCGGCGCCGCGCCGCCCCGATTCTGCGTGTAGGCGATCCATCCGCCCACCAGAAACAGGATCCCCGCGGAGACGCGCAACAGTAGTGTCCGGCTCATGCGGGACAATATATCAGATTCCCAAGCGGCATGATCGGGAAATAGTTCCGGCATGAATCCGTAATTTCTTTGATTAGAATTGTACAATTATTGTTATTGTGCCTCTATTGGGGAACCAACGGCGCGTCTACACCGCGCTGATCGGGGTCACGGTGCTGGGAGCCCTCGGGTTCCTCGGAGTGCGCCGTTATCTCGCTGGGGAGCACCATGATCGCATCTACCGAATCGGATTCGGAAACGACGTTCCCTTCCAGTTCAAGACGGCCGCCGGAGCCCCCACCGGCATCGCCGTGGAGATCGTCCGGGAAGCCGCCCGGCGGCGCCAAATCCGGTTGCAATGGACGGAACCCATCCACGCCGGGATCGGGGCCATCCTCAGTGGCGAGACCGACCTCTGGGTCCTCCTCACCGACTTGCCGGAACGTCGGAAACAAATCTACATCACGGAACCCTATCTGACGACGGAACGGTCCTTCCTCGTTTTGAAAGGTGGGAGGATCCGGTCTCTACAGGATCTGGCCCGGAGCCGCCTCGCCTTTCGGACTTCGTGGAGCAAAACCGCCCCGCCCCCCGGTTCGGAGGCGGACTATCCCAACGCCGACGAACTGTATTTGAAGCAGTCCTTCCCGAATGCCACCCTGATTTCCATCCCCTACGACAACCTCGGCGACCTGGTTGCCGCCTTGAAAGACAACCGCGCGGATGCCGGCCTGCTGAACAAGAACGTGGTGGCCGCGCTGCTCCTGGCGGGAGGCGATCAGGGGAATCTGGATCTGGTGTCGGCTCCCAACGCCATTAGCCAGCTGGGACTTGCGTCCTCCTTTGACGCTCAAGACGCGGCCCGCGAGATCCGCGACGAAATGAGGGCGATGGCCGAGGATGGAACGATCACGCGTCTCACCCAACGCTGGGGATTCTTCGAAACCGTGAGTCTGGACATTATCGGCAACCTCTCCGCGGCCCGGCGGGCGAGCCGTATCTTGGAAGGCGGCGTGGCCGGCCTGGGCGCAGCGGTGCTTTTCATTGGGTTTCTCGCCATTCGATTGCGCCGGGAGCGGAACACCGTCCGGGATACCCAGGTCGCCCTCCGCGAAAGCGAGGGCTACTACAGATCGTTGGTGGAACTGCTCCCGGATACGATTTACCGCGCCGACCCGCAAGGCCGGATCCTGCCCCGGACCGCTGGCTCTGTCCCCGGCGCCGGGATGACGGATCTGCGGTTTCTGGAAGCGTCCGCCAGCCACCGGCAATCCGCGGCGACCGCGTGCCAGCGGGGTCAACCCGCGCAAGGTGAGGAGAAGACGCCGGATGGGAGGATTCTCGAGTTCCGGCTCATTCCCGTCGGCGTTGCCGGCGGCCCT
Organism: Terriglobia bacterium; assembly: GCA_020073145.1. Taxonomy (GTDB): domain Bacteria; phylum Acidobacteriota; class Terriglobia; order Bryobacterales; family Bryobacteraceae; genus PSRJ01. The sequence continues at coordinate 40,403 of JAIQFS010000001.1, read as the reverse complement.
GCGGACCAGGTGATCGGAATCCTCCGGGACGTCACTTCGGCTCGCGCCGCGGAAGCAGAACGGCGGCGGCTGCTGGAGGAGCGCCAAGGCGCCAGCCGGCTGGAAAGCCTGGGCCGCCTCGCGGGCGGAGTGGCCCACGATTTCAATAACCTGCTCACCGTGATCAATGGGTACAGCAGCCAACTGCTGAAGAATCTCTCGAGCCAGCCCGATCTGCAGAAACCGGTGCGTGAGATTCAGGCCGCCAGCCTTAGCGCCGCCAGCCTGACCGAGCAACTGCTGGCGTTCAGCCAGAAGCGCATGCTGAAGCCGGAAGTTCTGGATTTGAACGCGGTCGTCCTGGGTTCGGCCCGGATGCTGGAAAAAGTGATCGGCGACCAGATCGCCTTGGAGCTGGATCTGGCGCCGGGCCTCGATCCAGTGACGGCCACGGTCGGAAGCCTGCAGCAGGTGCTGATCAACCTGGCCGCAAACGCGCGCGACGCCATGCCGCGCGGGGGGACGCTTCGGATTCGGACCCGCGACGCGGAAGGCGCGGATTCGCAGTCCGCCGGCTCCGAGCCGGCCACGGCGGGCGTGTGCCTGACCGTGGAGGACACCGGCCAAGGGATTCCGGCCGGACTCCTCGACCGTATTTTTGAGCCCTTCTTCACCACCAAGGAGGTCGGCCGGGGCACCGGCCTCGGGCTGGCTACGGTGTACGGGATTGTGAAGCAGCAAGGGGGATCGATCACGGCGGAGAGCCAGGTCGGCCAGGGAACCACGTTTCGGATCTACTTTCCCGCAGCCCTCGCCCAGCCTTCCGCTCCGAAGCAGCCGGGGGAAGCGCCCGAAACCGCTCTCCTCGCCGCCACGGTTCTTCTGGCGGAAGACGATCCGAGCGTGCGAACTCTGACCGCCGGCATCCTCCGTTCCGAGGGATGTACGGTCCTGGAAGCCGCGGATGGGGTCGAAGCACTCCAGATCTGCCGGGATTTCGACGGGCGCATCGATCTGCTGGTGTCGGATCTGATGATGCCCCGAATGCGCGGCACGGAACTGGCGGCGCACCTCCGCGTCAGCCATCCGCACATCCCCGTACTCCTGTTGACGGGCTACGCCACCGAGGCCGTGGACGGCTTGGCTCGCGGGCAGACGCCGTTCCTGCTGAAACCCTTCTCGCCGGAACAGCTGGTGGCCGCAGCCGCCAAAACCCTGGCAACCCGGATCGGGTGAGGTCCTGACTGCTAATCGGTCCGTTCGGCCGCCTCTTTGACCAGGAATCCCATTTTCGGGTGGGACGGCTCGAAATCGGGCGTCACGCCGAATTCCTCGAGCGCCTCCGTGGTGGTGGGACCGATGGAGACCACCCGCGCCTTCCGCAACCCCTCCAGGACCGCCGCCTCGATGCCCTGCTGCGCAGCCACCCGGGCCAGGTGGGCGATCTGCATCGCGGTGGTGAAGAGCACCACGTCAAATTCCCCCGCAGCCAGTTTCCGCGCGGCCTCGCCCAGCGGGCCGGTGTCTTCGGGCAAGTCCCACTGGTACACGCGTACCGTGGTGACCTCGGCGCCCCGGCCGCGCAGGCCCTCCACCAACTCGGGACTCGGCCGCCCGTACTCCTGAACGGCGATACGGCGCTCCGGCCGGCCGGCCGTCACGGCTAAGACCTCCCGCCAGGTATTCGGCTCGCCTGCAATCAGCGTCGGCGTCACCCCCATTTCACGCAACGCGGCGGCGGGCTTGGGGCCGCGCGCCACCGACGTCAAGCCGCGCAATGCGTCTGCGAAACCATGGTTCCCATGCCGCGGGGCAAGCAGGCGGCTCAACTGGCGGGTTCCCACGCCGGTCAGCAGAATCACCATGTCGAACCCGCCGGCAAACAGGCGGTCCGCGAACGCGAAGGCCGCGGCGTTCGCCTCCACAGGAATCTCCCGCATGGACGGCGCCACGAACGGGATTCCCCCCCGCTTCCGGATCAGCTCCGCCATTTCTACCGCCCGCCGGCTCTCCAAAGCCAGAACCGCCCTCCCCGCGAACGCCATAAATTGATTGTAGATGCTGCGAATCGGATTTGACTTCTGGCACATAATGGAAGGAACCCCGCATGGGAGCGCGACCTCAAGCCGGCTGGCAGTACGGTTTGGAATTTCTCGCCGATGCCCCCATCGCTTGCCACGAACTCGATTTGCAGGGGACGCTGGTGCGCGTCAACCAGGCGGTGTGCCGCCTGCTCGCACTTCCGGAAGATCAAATCCTGGGCCGCAAGGCATGGGATTTTGTGAGGGCCGAAGAGCGGGACGACAGCCGGGAGGCCTTGATGCGCGTACTGGCCGGCGCGCCCCCTCCCGTTCCCCGCGAGCGAGGCCTGCTCCGTGGGGACGGCTCGCCAATCCACGTGGAGATCTACTCGCACCATCTCCGCGATGGCGCACGGGTGACTGGATTGCGCTCGTTCCTGCTGGACATCACGTTGCGCCAGCAGGCCGAAGAGGCCTTGCGCAAGATTCAGGAAGGCCTCGAGATCCGGATTCACGAACGCACGCAGGAGCTGGAACAGGCCAACCAGTCCCTCCGGCGCGAAATGGAAGAGCGGGCCAAGCGCGAGGAAGAACACCGCAAGCTGGAAGCGCAGGTGCAGCATGCGCAGCGCCTGGAGAGCCTGGGCATTCTGGCCGGCGGCATCGCCCACGACTTCAACAACCTGCTGGCCAGCATCATGGGATACGCCAGCCTGGCGGCCATGGACCTGCCTGATGATTCGCGTGCGCGCAAGAGCCTGGACCAAGTGCTGATCGCCGCCCGAAGCGCCGCCGATCTGACCCAGCAGATGCTGGCGTATTCCGGGCGCGGCACGTTTGTGGTGGACCTGCTGAACGTCACCCAGCTCATTGAGGGCGTGGTCCGGCTGCTCGAAACCACGCTGTCCAAGAAAGCGGCGCTGCGGCTGAATCTGGCCGCCGACCTGCCCCCCATCCAGGGCGATGCCAGCCAGATCCGGCAGGTGGTGATGAACCTGATCACCAACGCCTCCGAATCGCTCGCCGAGAACCGGGGCCTGGTCCAGGTCACGACCGGTTTGCAGTGGGCCGAAGCTGGTGAACTGCCCGCGCTCGACCCGGCGCGCATTTTGCCGGAAGGGCGTTATGTCTTCCTGGAGGTGGCCGATACCGGCTGCGGCATGGACCAGGAAACCTTGAGCAAGATCTTCGATCCTTTCTTCACCACCAAGTTCACCGGGCGCGGCCTCGGCCTGGCCGCCGTGCTGGGGATCATTCGCAGCCACCACGGCAGCATTCGCGTCAACAGCGAGCCCGGCGCGGGCACTACCTTTCGGGTCATGTTTCCAGCCGCGGAAGGAGCGGCTTCGTTCGAGCTCGAACAGATTGGGGAAGAGGTCGCCTGGCGCAGCGACGGCTTGGTCCTGGTGGTGGACGATCAACCCGCCGTTCGCAACCTCGCGCGCACGGTGTTGGAGATGGCTGGCCTTCGCGTTCTGACCGCCGGCGACGGACATGAAGCGGTGACCGTGTTCACCGAGCACTCCCGCGAAATCCACGCGGTGCTGCTCGACCTGAGCATGCCCGGCATGGACGGCGGGGAAGTCTTCCGCCACCTGACGGAACTGGTGCCGGACATCCGCGTCGTGCTCTGCAGCGGCTACAACGAGCAGGATGTCCACACCAAGCTGGGCGGCCACAAGCCCGCTGGTTTTTTGCGCAAGCCCTATCACCCTTCCGAGCTGGTGGAGCGCATGCGCACGGTGTGGTAGCCAAGGCCCGCCCTGCCTTGACTTTGGCAGCCTCCCCCGGGTACACTGGCCGCGGTCGTTTGAGGAGATTGCAATGAGCTCACCCACCACCCGGTATCTTCGTCGCGCGGGTTTGTCGCTTCTACTGGCCCTGCCCTTGGCGGCGAGTTCGGTCCGCGTCTACCAGACCAATAGCGCCGGCGACGACGTCACCGTCATCGACCCCGCCACCAATAAAGTGGTCATGAAGGTCACGGGCATTGAGGTGCCGCACGGCGTGACGTTCGCCCCCAACGGTTCTCGCGCCTATATCAGTTGCGAGGCCGAGAGCACCCTGTGGGCCACCGATACCAAGACCGGTAAGCTCATCGCTAAGGCGCCGCTTAGCGGCCACCCCAACAATATCTCCATCTCGAAAGATGGAAAGCGGGTCTTCGTCGGCATCGCGGTCGCTCCCGGAGCGGTCGACGTCATTGACACCGCCACCATGAAGAACATCAAAAGCATTCCGGTGAAGGGGGCGGTCCACAACACCTACGTCACTCCCGATGGCAAATTCGTGGTCGCCGGCTCGGTAGCCAACAAGATGCTCACCGTCATCGATGAAGACACGCTGCAGCCGGTCTGGGAACATGCCTTCGATCTGGGGGTGCGGCCCATCGCGTTCGAAAAGGCCGCCGACGGCTCCACCAGCCGCATGTTCGTGCAGCTCTCTGCCTTCAACGGCTTTGCGGTCGTGGATTTCAAAACCCACGAGGAAGTGGCCCGCATCAAGCTCCCCGAGGAATATAAAGGCGGTCACGCCGAGGGCGGCGCGCCCTCGCATGGCATCGGCGTCACCCCCGATAACAAATCCCTGTGGGTCAACAGTTCCATCGCCGAAGGCGTCTTCGTCTATTCGCTGCCCGATCTCAAGATGCAGGCGCTGGTCAAGACCGGTGACGTGCCCGACTGGATCACGTTTACACCGGATGGCAAGACCATCTACGTGGCCAACTCCGGCGCCAATTCGGTATCGGCCATCGACACCGCGTCGCGCAAGGAAGTCGCGCGCATCCCCGTCGGTGAAGTGCCGAAGCGCAACGGGACCGTCGTCGTTCCGTAGGCCCCCGCCCTCACGGGCGTGACGGAACACACCGAGCGGGTTATTTTCCGCGGACCCACGCCGCCAGGATCTGCCAGTCGGGATCGTCCTTCGACGCGAACTGGCGACCGCCGCCATGGAACTTGTCGCCGCCGGCCTCCGGCGAGAGCGGGTGAATCAGAAAACGGCTCGCGTCCGGGTCGCCTGGCTTGACCAGCCGCGACACGCTCTCAAAATTGCGCCGCGATTGCTCCTCGGTCCAGGCCGTCGCCCCTTTGTCGATCGGCTGCAGGCGGAAGGCGCTGTTGCTGGCCGAGTGGCACACCACGCAGCGGGCATGGCCGGCGCGCTTCTGCAGAAAGATGGGTTCGACGCGCATTCTGAAAGTCTCAAAGTCGAGCGACTGCGCTCCCGCCACGGTCGCCGCCGTCCCCAGCACCACCATCGTCACGAATTTCCGCCCTGCCAGCGTCATTGGAGTGCACCTCGATTTTCGGCGCCCATCATAACAGATCACGCGGGGTGGTGGCGGCGCGCGACCGGGCGCTACGGAGCCTTCACGACATCCAGCAGCTCGATCTCGAAGATGAGCGCGGCGCCGCCCGGAATCGACGGCCGCCCCTGGTCTCCATAAGCCAGTTTCGAGGGACAAACCAGCCGGGCCTTCCCGCCCACTTTCATTTTCTGAACGCCCTCGGTCCAGCACGGAATCACCTGATTGAGCGCGAACTCGGCAGGCTCGTTGCGGCGATACGAGCTGTCGAACTCGGTGCCGTTCACCAGCGTGCCGCGGTAGTTCACCTTCACGCGATCGGTCGCGACAGGCGATGCTCCCGTACCCGCCGTGAGCTCTCGATACACCAGGCCGGAATCGGTCTTAACCGCGCCCGATTCGCCCGCGGCCTTGGCCAGAAAGGCCGTCGAGGCGCCTTTTTCCCGCTCCGCCACGCGGGTCCCGCGCGCCTGCGCCAGTTGCTCAATCTTCGGCCCCCACTCGTTGACATCGATGGCGGGCTTTCCCGCCGCCGCGTCCGACAGGGCGCGCTTCACAATCTCCATCTCGGACCCTGACAGATCGAATTGTCCCAACGACCGGAAGATCGACAGGCCGAGCGCATAGATTTCTTTTTGCTCGTCCGTAGCCAGAGCCGCGCCGGACGCTGGTCCGGTGACCGTGGCTTTCGGGGCGGAGGCTGGGGCCTTCGGCGCGGGCGCTTGCGCCATCAAAACAACGGGTAAAAGCATTATTAAAAAACGCATGCGTTCAGGCTAGCATTGTTTGGACGGCGGTGCTCCGGATGCCAGCCTTCCCGATGCGCCGGGCCGGCGGCGCGAACCGCGGATCCCGCGGCTCCTCGCTTACCCCAACTCCGGCAGCGGCACCGGCGGGCGGCCTTCGAAGATTTCGCGGAAGGTCCGCAACACTTCCTCGTGCAATGCCCCGTTGTCCGCCAGCAGGTGGTCCGAGGCCGTGATGCTGAGGGCTTGGCCGCGCATGTCAGTAGTCATTCCGCCGGCTTCGGTTACCAGCAGCGCGCCCGCCGCCTGGTCCCAGGGCTTCAATCCGAACTCCCAGAAGAAATCCAGACGCCCGCTCGCCACATAAGCCAGATCCAGCGCCGCCGATCCCGTTCTCCGCACGCCGTGCGATGCCATCGCGAGCTGGTAATAAAAGTGAATGTTGATGTTGTGGTGACGCTTGCGGCTGGGAAATCCGGTGCAGGCCAGGCTGTCGGACAACTTCTGCGTGCTCGATACGCGAATCCGCCTGTGGTTTAGATAAGCCCCGGCCCCGCGCTCGGCCGTGAACATCTCCTGCCGGACCGGATCGTAAATCACTCCGGCAATCATCTCTCCGGCGCGCTCCAGCCCCAGCGTCACGTTGAACATGGGGAAACTGTGCGCGAAGTTGGTGGTGCCGTCGAGCGGGTCCACGTACCAGCGATACTCCGACGTGCCCTGGCAGCCGCCGCCTTCCTCCGCCACGATCCCGTGCGACGGAAAATACGACCGCAGCTTCTCCACCACCAGCTTCTCCGAAGCGCGGTCGGCTTCGGTCACCAGGTCGAATTCGCCCTTCAGCTCAAAGGGAACGCGCCGCTCGAAAAAATGCGCCAGGAGCGCGCCGGCTTCCCGGGCAATCTCCACGGCGGTTTCCAGGTAGTGCATGGTGCGGAAGGGACCGGCTCCGGAGGAAGGTTACTTCTCTTCCTGCAGGTACTTGATGTCGTGCTTGAAGATGAATAGGTTGGGCTCGCCGTCGCGGGTCAGGCGGATGAAGGAATGGTCATAGTATTCGATGACCCCCACCACCTCTTCTCCGTCCACCATCTTCACGCGCACGGGGGTCGAGTGCTCGATGAGCTGTTTGAGATACTTGGCCTCTTCAAACGTTTGTTCCGCCGGACGCGCCGATTTTGCACTTGGTTGTGGCGTACTCACTTCTCCTGCCGCTTTTTCCGGACCTGCGGAGTAACCGAGATCCGGGCGCCTGGCGTGCCGGCGGCGCCTTCCGCTTCCCCATAATAGCCGTTACGCGCCGAAACCCGCAAATCCGGCCGGCCGACTTTGACCTCCAGGCGGTGAAACCGGTCGTTGGTCAGCGGCACGTTCTTGGGATAGAAGCCCAGCAAATACTGAGTGCGGAGTTCGTCGATGATCTCGGTGAACGCGCGATCGAGTTCCGCTCCCACGGTGGGCAAGAACGTGCGGCCTCCCGTGCCTTCGGCCATGAAGGTGAGCGCGTTTTCCCCGCCGATATTGCGGCCGGCGTCATTGGTGATGGGCATCACCACCACCGGATAGATCACGGCATCGGCCAGTTGCGCCGCCGCCAGCGCCTGCTTGAGGTTCTTGGCACTGGTGGTGTCGCCGCCGTCGGTCACAATGATCATCACTTTGCGCCCCTGGCGGTCTTCCAGGTCGTGCGCCGCCAGGTAAATCGCGTCGTACAGCGAAGTTCCCGCCTCGCCATACATTTTCTTCAGCGAACTGTCCAGGGAAGCGTGGTTGTGCGTGAAATAGTTTTGCCGGATGATCTGCCAGTTGAAGGTGTACAGCGCCACCGTGTCCTGCGGGTTGCCTTCGGAAAGCAGCGCCCGGAGAAACCGCGAAGCCGAATCGCTCTCGTACTTCAGCTCCTTGGCCGTCGATCCGCTGGTGTCCACCATGAGAGCCACCGAGAGCGGCTGGTCGGTCTGCCTCTCAAAAACCGCAACCTGCTGCGCCGCGCCGTTGTCGGTTACCTGAAAATCCTCTTTCTGCAGAGCCTTGACCAGTTCGCCCGACTGCGTTTTGACCGTGGCCACGATCCGGACTAGGTTGACGTCCACGCGGATCACCGGCTGCTGCTGGGCCGAGGCGGCGAACAGCGGGAGCAGCGCCGCCAGGCAGACTGCCGGCCTAACCCACCACCGGTGCATTGCGGTCCCACTCTCCTTCCACCCACACTTCGCCGTCGACGAAGCGCTCCTTCTTCCAGATGGGCACCACTTTCTTCAGCCGGTTGATTCCTTCGAGCGCGGCGTCGAACGCCGCCTTGCGGTGGGGGGCGGTGACGATGACCGCTACGCTGGTTTCCCCAATCAGCATGCGGCCCAGACGGTGCACCAGGGCCACCCGCGTTACCGCATACGCCCCGGCGATTTCGCAGCCAATCTGGGCCAACATTTTGAGCGCCATGGCCTCGTAACACTCGTAATCGAGGTACAGCGTCGGCCGCCCCTTGGTGTTGTTGCGCACCACGCCTTCGAAAGTCACCACCGCGCCGTCCGCGCCGTTCAGCAGACGCGCCGTCACGGCCCGCGTATCGATCGGGCACCGGGTCAAGGCGAAATAGTGGCCGGCCGATTCGATTTCCATCGGATCCGGATCCGAGCCCCCGCTCACCGGCGGCAGGAAGGCGACCTCGTCGCCATCGGCCAGCCGTGTCGCCAGGGTAGCGAACTCCTGGTTGCGGGCGGCCACAATGCTCGGCGCCAGTTCCCGAAGCCGCGGAAAACGGGCGGCGTAGCGCTCGAAGACGCTCGCCAGATCGGCGCCCTCCGGCAGGTCGATCTCCTCCGCCGGCCGGCCGACCAAGTCTTTCAGCATCCCGAAAAACAACACTCGCGCGCGCATGGTTGGAGCGATAACCTTCAGTCTAACAGACGCTTGCGGGCGGTTCGCCGTTGCGTTGGATACAATAACTGAAACCCTATGGCAATGGCCGTCGGGGACCGCCTGGGCCCCTACCAGATTCTCGCGCCGCTGGGTGCCGGCGGTATGGGCGAAGTCTACCGCGCCCGCGACACCAAGCTCGACCGCGACGTCGCCATCAAGGTTTTGCCCGATTCGGTCGCGCAGAGCGCCGAGCGCCTGGCTCGCCTTGAGCGCGAGGCCAAAGTGCTGGCCTCGCTGAACCACCCCAACATCGCGCAGATCTACGGCGTGGAAGACCTCTCCATCGTCATGGAGCTGGTCGAGGGGGAAACGCTCGCCGGACCGCTGAAGCTCGAGACCGCTCTGGATTATGCCCGCCAGATCGCGAGCGCCCTCGAAGCCGCGCACGACAAAGGCATCGTGCATCGCGACCTGAAGCCCGCCAACATCAAAGTCACGCCGCAAGGAGTGATCAAGGTGCTCGATTTCGGATTGGCAGCCGTGGCCCTGGGTTCTGGCCAGAGCACCGGCGATCCGGCCAATTCGCCGACTTTGACGATGGGCGCGACGCAGTTGGGGATGATCCTGGGCACGGCGGCCTACATGAGTCCCGAACAGGCCAAGGGCAAGACCGTCGACAAGCGGGCCGATATCTGGTCGTTCGGCGTGGTGTTGTACGAACTGCTCACTGGCGCGCGGTTGTTCGCAGGGGAGGACGTCTCAGAAACCCTGGCGCAGGTCTTGACGAAACAGCCGGACTTGGACCGCGTGCCGGCGCCGGCCAAGCGGCTGATCCAAGCTTGCCTGGAGAAGGACCCCCGGCAGCGACTGCGTGACATCGGCGATGCCCAACGGCTGGTCGCCGAGGATACGCCTTCGAGTGCCGCGCCGCCTCGAGAAGGTGGGCGGAGCTGGTTGTGGATTGCAGCGACCGCTTTTTCTTCGGTGGTTGCGCTGGCAGTGGCGCTGGTTCATTTCCGGGAAACCCCGCCGCAGTCTGCGGCCGTTCGCTTCCAGATCCCATTGCCCGCCATCGACGGGGCCCCGTTTCTCTCGCCGGACGGCCGCCGTATTGCCTTCGTGGGCAGCACCAACGACAAGCAGGGGCAAATCTGGATCCGCTCTCTCGATTCCCTCGAGGCTCGCGCCCTGGCAGGCACCCGGGCGGCCAACAATGATCTTTTCTGGTCGCCGGATAGCCGTTTCGTCGGGTTTTGGTCGGATGGAAAGCTCAAGAAGGTCGAGGCCACCGGCGGTCCTCCCCAGACGATCTGCAGCACGGCCGGGTTCGGGGGCGCTGTCTGGAACCGTGACGGAACCATCATCTTTAGCGGCGGACAATTCGAAGGTCTTGTCCTTGTCTCGCAAGCCGGCGGCACACCGACGCGGCTGCTGCATCAGAATCCGAATGCTGCAGGCCGCTACCCCTCGCTTCTGCCGGACGGCAAGCACATCCTCTACCTGGTTCCGACTCCGAGCTCCGATGACAGCGGGGTTTTCGTGTCGGCAGTCGATGGCAGTGGCGCGAAGCGCCTGTTGAATGCCAGTTCTCGCGCCATCTACGCTCCACCGGCCGCGTCCGGCGTCCCGGGACACCTGCTCTTTGTCCGCGATGGCACGCTCATGGCCCAGCCGCTGGATGCCGCGTCGTTCGATCCGGTGGGTGAAGCGGTTCCCGTAGCAGAACAGATCGGCGGGCCGATCCCCCAAGTGTGGTTCTCGGCTTCCGCCAACGGCGCGCTCGCCTACCGAACAGGAGCCGGGGGAACCAGCGCGCAGCTTCGCTGGTTCGATCGCGCCGGCAGGCCGACAGGAACGCTCGGCCCGCCCGGCACTTACAATGACGTGGCGCTATCGCCCGACGGAAAGCGGGTTGCCGTGACGCGTAGCGACGGCGCGGAACTCGACATATGGATTCTGGATGTGGCGCGCAACGTCCCATCGAGGTTCACTTTCGATCCCGCACTCGATTGGGACCCAGTCTGGTCGCCGGACGGCAGCCGCCTGGCCTTCGCCTCCCGCCGTGGCCCACCCGGCGGCGTGGACCACTTGTATTGGAAGGACGCCACCGGCGCCGCTAACGAGGAACTGGTGTCGAAGTCCGACTTAAGCCAGCGCCCCAAGGATTGGTCTCCCGACGGGAAACTTATCCTGTTCATGCAGAACAACGGCCTCTGGGTGTTGCCTGTCGGCGCGGGAGAGGACCGCAAACCGGTTCCGTATCTGCAGTCCGCCTACGCCCAAAGCCAGGGACAGTTCTCGCCCGGCGTCGCCGGACCGCGCTGGGTCGCCTATACCTCGAACGAATCCGGCCAGAGCCAGATCTATGTCCAATCGTTCCCCGTGGGCGCCGGCAAGTTTCAGGTCTCCACCGGCGGCGGCGTACAGCCCCGATGGCGGCGCGATGGGAAGGAGTTGTTTTATGTCTCGCTGGACCGGAAATTGATGGCCGTCACCGTGAATACCACGCCGAAGTTTGAAGCCGGAGTTCCCCAGGAGCTGTTCCAAACGCAGTTGCGCGGCAGCGGCGGATTCACCAACGTCTTCCGGTACGACGTGACCGCCGATGGCCAGCGCTTCCTGATCGACTCCGATATCGACGGCGCGGAGATCGCTTCCCGGCCCATCAACGTGGTGCTCAACTGGCAGGCGGGGTTAAGGAAATGAAAACCGGCGACAAGCTCGGTCCCAACGAGATCGTCGGCCCCATCGGTAAGGGCGGTATGGGCGAAGTCCACCACGCCAAGGACAAGGATGGCCGGTTCCTGATCCCCACGCCCATCGATCAGGCTGGCACCGTGCCGATGACCGTGGTGGTCAACTGGCAGGAGATGTTGAAGCGCAAGTAATGCCCCCCACCGCCGAAACCCGCATCCGCGTCCGCTACGCCGAAACCGATCAGATGGGCGTGGTGTACTATGCCAACTACCTGGTGTGGATGGAAGTCGGCCGCGTGGAGCTCTGCAAAGCCTGCGGCTTCAACTATCGCGACATGGAACGGGAAGACGGCGTCCTGATGGCCGTGGCCGAAGCCAATTGCCGCTATGCCGCGGCGGCCCGCTTCGATGACGAAGTCGTGATCAAGACCTGGATTGAGAGCGCCAATCCCCGCACCGTGACCTTCGCGTATGAGATGTCGCTCGCCGAGGACGGCCGCAAGCTCGCATCCGGTCACACCCGTCACCTGTTCGTCGACCGCGAATTCCGCCGCACGCGCCTCCCCGCGAAATATTTCCGTCTGTTCGGCCTGCCGGACGCGTGATATATCTAGACGGATGCTACCCAAAGTCCTGATGGCGGCGGCCTTGCTGGCCGGGACCGCGCTTGCTGCCTCCGCGGACCTCTGCGCGGATGCCCGCGACCTGCGTCTGGTCAACGGCAAGATCCACACCCTGGACGCGCGCAACTCCATCGTGTCTTCGGTGGTCATCCAGGACGGCCGCTTCGCCGCCGCCGGTCAGAAGCTGGACCCCTGCACGAAGACCATCGACCTGCGCGGCCGCACCGTGGTGCCGGGGCTGATCGACAATCACAATCACATCGTGCTGCTCGGCATGCGCCCCGGCCACGACATTCGCGTCGAAACCGCGGCGTCGATCGCCGACGTGCAGGCGCTGCTCCAAACCCGCGCCAAAACCGTTCCCGCCGGCGCCTGGATCACCACGCTAGGAGACTGGAACATCAAGCAGTTCTCCGAAAAACGCCTGCCCACGCTGGCCGAGCTGGAAGCCGCCCTCCCCGCCAATCCGTATTTGATGAACGGCGGCGGCACCGTCACGAACAGCCTCGGCAAGAAATTCTTCGAGAGCAAAGGCATCGCTGTCAGCCCGGCAGGCGTCATCGCGGGGCCGGCATTTCTCGCTGCGCTCAACGCGCTGCGCGCCCTTCAGACTTTCGACGACGAAAAGCAGGGCACGCTCGACGCCATGGCCTACCTGGACAGCCTGGGCCTCACCACCAGCGTCGATATGGGCGCATTCGCCCTGCCTGGTTCGCCCGACATGCGGGACGCCGCCGTCGCCGATACCGTCGAAAGCCTGAACCCGTGGACCATGTACGACGCTTTCCTGGCTCTGCACCACGAGGGCAAGATGACGCACCGGCTGCGCCTCTTCTTCCTCACGCAGGACACGCGCCCCGATGTTCCCCTGCTGAAGCAGCGCGTGCTGAACGCCTTCCCCGACTTCGGCGACGACATGCTACAAGCTTCCGGCATCGGCGAGTTCGCGGCGGCCTGGCGTTTCCAGGGCGGTGCGACCCCCACCAATTACGAAACCGCTTTGCAACTCGTCGCCAAGCAGGGCTGGGCCTTTCAGCAGCACACGCTATCGCTCCGCGAAGATCAGTTCACCGCCGCCACCTTCGAAAAGGTGAATGCCACCACCCCGATCGCCAATCTGCACTGGTCCATCGCGCACGTGCCAAGATCGACCGCCCGACGCTCGACCGATTGAAGGCCATCGGCGCCGGCGTCGCCCTGCATGGCTGGCTCTACTTAGGCGGCGCTCCCGGCAACGGCGGACCGCCCTACCGCACCATCCTCGATAGCGGCGTTCACGCCGGGGCGGGCTCCGATGCGGCCGCCGTCTCCGTGTTCGATCCCTGGCTGATCGTCTATTACATGGTGACCGGCAAGAACTCCGCCGGCGAGTTGATCAACTCCGGCCAGCAGATCACGCGCCTGGAGGCCCTTCGCCTCTATACGTCCGCCAACGGCTGGTACACGCATGAAGAGGATCAGCTGGGCACCATCGAGCCCGGCAAATTCGGCGACCTGGTAACGCTGAGCGCCGATTACTTCGATTCGCAGAAAGTCCCGGACGAAGACCTTAAGAAGCTGAAGTCGGTGCTGACCGTGGTGGGCGGCCAAGTCGTCTACAACCAGATGCGGTGACGCCGTAACTATTTCCCCAGCGCCTTCTCGATCGCGGCCGTCACTCCCGCCGATTCCGGCGTAATCGCGGGTTCGAAGCGCGTGATCAACTTCCCGTCGCGCCCCACCAGGAACTTGGTGAAGTTCCACTGGATTTCGCCGCCCATGGCCCCGGTGAGGTACTGATACAACGGCGCTTGGTCCCCGCCGCTCACTGAGATCTTCGCGTACATCGGAAACTTCACGTGGTAGGTGCGCTCGCAGAATTCCTTGATCTCGCCGTTCGTGCCCGGCTCCTGCTCGCCGAAATTATTCGCCGGAAAACCGATCACCACCAGCCCGCGATCTTTGTATTTCTCGTACAGCGCTTCGAGGCCCTTGTATTGCGGCGTGTATCCGCAATAACTGGCCACGTTCACCAGCAGCAGCACCTTGCCGCGATAGGCCGACAGCGGAGCGGCCGCGCCGTCGATGGCGTTCAACGTGAAGTCATAGATGCTGGCAGCCCCGGACAGACCCGCGGCGGCAATCAGCAGCACGGCGGCATAGCGGAGAAGGTGGCTGGTCATAGCAGACAGTATAGACGGTTCGTGCGACCGTCAGGCAGGCTCGCCACTCCCGCGCATCGCGGCGTGATATACCTAGGAAACTCATGACACGGCCTCTTTCTCTCCTCCTCGCAGTGGCGACGTGCGCCGCCTCGGCTTACGCCGCCGGCCCCTGCGCCGATGCCCACGACCTGCGCCTGGTCAACGGCAAGATCCACACCATGAACGCGCGCAACGCCGTCGTGTCCTCCGTGATCATCCAGGACGGCCGATTCGCTGCCGGCGCGCAGAAACTCAGCGCGTGCACCCAGACCATCGACCTGCACGGCCGCACCGCAGTTCCGGGCCTGATCGATAACCACAACCACATCGTCCTGCTCGGCATCCGTCCCGGCTACGACACACGCCTCGAAACCGCCGCCACCATCGCCGACGTGCAGGCGCTGCTCCAGGCCCGCGCCAAGACCTTGCCCCCCGGCGCGTTCCTCACCGCCATGGGCGGCTGGAACATCGCGCAGTTCGCGGAGAAGCGCTTCCCCACCTTGGCGGAACTCGACGCTGCGGCGCCCAATCACCCCGTTTTCCTCTTCCAGGCCTTCACCGGCCCGGCGGCTACCAACACGCTCGGCAAAGCATTCTTCACCGCCAAAGGCGTCGCCGTCAGCGACACCGGCGCCATCGCCGCCAACGCGCCCTCGCTCGCCGCCTTGAACGCGCTCCGTGCCGCGCAAACTTTCGAGGATAAAAAGCGCGGCACTCTGGACGCCATGGCCTACGCCGCGCGCATGGGCGTCACCACCAGCGTCGATATGGGCGCGTTCGTCATTCCCGGCACGCCGGACGTCCAGGATGCCTTCCTCTTCGATGGCCTCGCCAGCGCCGACCCTTTCCACATGTACGACGCCGTGCTCGCGCTCCACCGCGGCCACCAGATGACCACGCGCCTGCGCCTCTTCCTGCTGAGCATGGACACCCAACCCGGCGTCCCGTTGCTCAAGGAGCGCCTGCTCAACACCTTCTCCGGTTTGGGCGACGACGTCCTGCGGATCTCCGGGATCGGCGAGTTCGCTACGCAGTGGCCGCTGTTTGGGCCCGCCACGCCGCCGCCGAATTATCTGGAGGCCTTGCAGTTGGTGGCCAAGCACGGCTGGGCCTTTCAGCAGCACAGCCTCTCGCCCCCCGAGGATCAACTCACCATCCAGACCTTCGAAGCCGTCAACGCCAGCACTCCTATCGCTGGCCTGCGCTGGTCCATTGCCCACGCTCCGCGCATCGACCTCGCCACTCTGAATCGCTTTAAGGCCATTGGCGCCGGCATCGCGGTCCATCCCTTCGAATACCTGGCCGGCGGCCCCGGTAGCGGCCCTCCCTTGCGCACCATCCTCGATAGCGGCATTCACGCCGGCGCCGGTTCCGACTCCGCCCAGATCTCCACCCTGGACCCGTGGCTCATCCTCTATTACATGGTGACCGGCAAGAACGCCGCCGGTACCCTGATCAACGATAAGCAGCAAGTCACCCGTCAGGAGGCCTTGCGGCTCTATACCGCTGAAAACGGCTGGTTTTTCCGCGAAGAAGACAAACTGGGCTCGATCGAGCCCGGCAAACTGGGCGACGTCGTCGTGCTCAGTGACGACTTCTTCGACCCCCAGAAAGTCCCCGATGAGGCCATCAAGCGGTTGCAGTCGGTGCTGACCGTAGTGGACGGCAAAGTCGTCTACGACCGGTTGCGCTAATCCCGTGTTTTCCGGGAACAACCGCCCCGGTCCCCGCGTATGGTTTGTTTAAAGGAGCTTGCATGAACGGCAGATCGGTTCTTCCGCTCGCGGGTTTGTTGTGTTTGGCCGGGTGCGTGGTCGAGACTGCCGGCCCTGCCCAGCATGAGTACCGCACGATCGACCGCGATAAGGCCGAGTTGGTCCGTGTGGACCTCAATATGGGGGCGGGCAACCTGCGCGTCGATAGTGGGACCGACAAACTCGTCGCCGCCGACTTCACCTATAACGTCGCTTCCTGGAAACCCGAGATGCGCTATTCCAACGCGGCCGGGCGCGGCACTCTTTCCATCGCTCAGCCCGAGCGCGGCCACACCCACTTCGGAAGAACCGACTACGAATGGGACCTCCGCCTCAACCGCGAAGTTCCCATCGAGTTCACGGCTCGCTTTGGCGCCGGCGAGGCCCACCTGGATCTGGGCGGCCTGATCTTGCGCACCGTCGAGGTGGACATGGGGGTGGGCCATCTCGATCTTGATCTGCACGGCCAGCCGAAGGAAAGTTACGACGTCCGCATTCGCGGCGGCGTGGGCGAAGCCACCGTCCGCGTCCCGTCCAACATCGGCGTCGAGGCCGAGGCCCACGGCGGCATCGGCGAGATCAAAGCGTCGGGGATGCGCCGGGATGGCAACCGTTATTACAACGACGCCTACGGCGACTCCAAAGTCACCATCCACCTGGATGTCCAGGGAGGCGTCGGCTCCATTCGCCTGATCTCCGATTGACGCCACCGCGTGTGTCGCCCAAGGATCACACCCGCGTGCTTGCTTTCGGCAGCATTGAACTCCCGGTTTGACTTGATTACTCTTGGCAGGAGCAGGTTTGCCGTCCAGCGAGTCCAAGCATGAACCACTCCATTGCCTACCCGATCGCGGGCGTCGCCGTCGCTTGCTTTTTTCTCTTTCTGGCTGTGTTGACCGTGTGCCGCCAGTTCGCAGGGCGCGGCCGGCGTCGCACCCACGTCTGACCGGGGTTCGCCGTCACCTTATTTGGCGGCGGGATCGCCGCGTTCGACGTAGTTCTTGAGCCGCGTGAATTGTTCGGTCACGACCGTATTCACGGGCGCCGCCCAGGTGTTCATCCCCGCGGCAACATAACCGGCCACCGCATAGCTGACATCCAGTTTGGTGCCTCCGCTGGCCGGCGTCAGCGCGATCGTCATGCTGCCCGTGGCGGCCAGCGATTGCAGCGGGCCAAGCGCGCCCGTCATCACCAGCGCTTTGCCCGGCGCCACGTACACAACTTCCATGTGGCGTACGCCGCCCCCGTCGGGGAGCTTCTCGCAGAAGCATCCCTGGGCTTGTTCTTCGATACTCAGGTTGTGGGAGTTGTGCGAGAACGTGTGATCCGGGCTCCACCACGCGCCCACGTCCCGCATCAGCTTCTGATACACGGCGCTGGGAGCGGCGTGGATATCCAGGGTCACCTTGACCGTAAACCCGCTGGCCGACGAATCCGCCACCTCGGCCTGCGCTGCGCCCACCGCTAGCACGACCAACAGTGCGCCCATCCCCCTCATCGTTCACCGCCGCGCGGATTTGGTCCTTTCCACGTGCTGGTCGATCCAACCCAGGATCAGGTCCGCCAGCTGCAGGTTGTTCTTGTCCTGCATCAGCATGTGGCTGTTGCCCTTGATGCCCATCGCCGGCAACGACATCATCTCCGCATCGCCGCCCGCCTGCTTCACCTGGCCGACAAATTTTTGACAGGTGTCAAAATTCGTGGTCCAGGTGTTGGCAAAACGCCCCGGAACATCGCCCAGATGGTCGCCGAACATGATCAAGATCGGGATCTTCGCCAGCTTGGCGAGCTCATCCGGCTTCTTCTCGGGGCAGCCCATCTCGATCGAGATGATGCCTCTGACGCCGGATGGGTCCTCCAGCGCCGCCTCCTCGGGAAAAAATCCGGATTCGGAATGCCCGATCAGGACCGCGCCCTTCAGTTGCACCGCCAGCGCCGCCATGTTCTTCAGCGTGGGATTGGGCGTGGGGAGGGTGCCGTTGAGATCGGGGATCATCTGCTTGTAGAGTTCATCCGCCGCCTGCACCGGAAACTGCTCGTCCGGAAACGCCTTGTTGAACTCGGGGCCGAAACGGAACAACGTCCACGACGTTTGATGGCTGGCCGCGAAGATATTGGGGAGCTGGCTGGGCGGCGCCGCGCCCGACTTGACCGCGTTGATGACGGTGGCGTCAAAGCCCGAGCGCGCCCGCGACGACTGGTCCGCCAGATAGACCGACCGCCCCTTCCGCACGAAATATTCGTTCCATCCCATCCGCCCGTCCGGCGTGGTCTCCCACGTTTTACTGCTCAGGCAGCACCCATGCACCATCACCACCGGAACGTGCCGGTCCGCATTGACCGGTTTCTGATACTGCACGTACATCTGGTTGATGGTCACGTCCTGCGGAGCCGCCGGAGCCCCGGCCGCGCCCGGCCCACCGAGCGTGGGCGATGTCTTGGTCTCTCCGCCGACAAAAAAACTGCCCTGGGACGCCAGCACTAGAGGCTGATCCGCGCCCCACACCGGCAGGCTTACGGCGGCTGTCACCAGAATGAATCCCCAACGTTTCACGGGTTCCCCTCCTTACTGCAACTGTGGAACGATTGTACCCCCAATGCCTACCGCGCCGGGCACGGCAGCACGCGGTTCCAGCGGAAACTCTGGATCCCGTTGAGCGCCGTCCAGGTCGAGTGATAGCGCACGTACGCGTCGGTCTCCCGCGGATTGCCCCAGCTTCCGTCGGGGTTTTGCGCCGCCAGCAGAGACTCCACGCCGCGCCGGATCAGCGGATCCGCCAGCGTCAAACCGAAATCCTGCAGCGTGTCCAGATACTCGCCGAGCGTTTCGGGATCGTGATCGTCAATCGCTTGGGGCAGATTGTCTCTCAGGTAAGCGAACTCCTCCGGAAAACAGCGCGGAGAGATCCGGTTGGCGTTGTAGCCGTCCACCGTGTAGACCACATGCGTGACCGTGTAGATGCCGTGGTAGTAGGCCGCGGTGCCGTCCGGGCGGGCCGGATACGGGCGCATCGTGGGCAGCCAGCGCAACACCTCCGCGAAATGGCCTCCCAGCCGGACGCCATAATGATCCCCGGTGTAGGTCACGATCAGCGCATCCTGGTAGACCGAGTAGCGGTCGCGCTCGGGCGGTGGCTCCCGGGCCGGGTCGAAGCCCAGGAAGGCTACCGGGGAAAAACGCGCGGCGGCTTGCCGAAGCGCCTCGTGCATCTGGCGATCGGGCACGCCCAGCAGTTCCGCCGCGTCGCTTCCGTAGACCAGGTTCGCCACGTCGTCGGCATCGGCAGCGGCGGGTACCCGCGGATGCTCGCGCCGCCACTCCAGCGCGCGCTCGTGCCCCATCCGCCACGCCCGGTCGCTGATTTCCCGGTTCCCGCAGGTGCTCGCGAGGTTGGCGAACGCCGAAAGCAGATCATGCCCCCAATCGCCAAACGTCTCCGGCTGACGTGCGATGGAATAGAGAAAGGTCAGGCCGCGCCGCATCGCGCGGTCCCGGTCCGCCACTGTGAACCGCGCCCCCGGCCCCAGCGGAGTCTGGCCGTTGCGATACCCGCCGACGGCCAGCGCCGCGATCATCGCGACGCCGGCGGCCGCCATCGCCCATCGGTTCATGGCGAACTCCGCCGCGTGACTTCCCCAACGGCGCATCCCCGCCCTCACCGATCGCGCCTACTTCTCGACGCCGAGGCGCCACAGACCGGCCTTGGCCTCCGCGTTGCCCGCGGCCGCTGCCCTGCGATACCACGCCACCGCTTCCTCCCGGCTCAAGAAAACACCGGTGCCGTCTTCGTAGGCCAGGCCGAGGTTGTACATGGCGGCGTCATTGCCGGCCTCGGCCGCCGCCCGAAACCACCGCAGCGCTTCGCCATCGTCCACCGAAACTCCCAGCCCCTTCTGATAGAGGACGCCCAGGCTGTTCATCGCCAGGTCATTGCCTTGATCCGCGGCTTTCTTGAACCAGGTCAGGGCCTCCTCATCGTCCACCGCCACCCCCAACCCATCCCGATAGAAGACGCCCAGGTTGAAGGCCGCCTGGCTGCTGCCCGCCGCCGCCCCTCTCCGAAACCACCGCATGGCCTCGGCGTAATCCTGATGGACCCCCAGGCCCTGGAAATACAGAGCGCCAATGTTGCACAGGGCCTGGCCGTCGCCGGCCTCCGCCGCCTTCCGGAACCACTGCAACGCCTCGCGGTAATCCCTGGTGACCCCTTGGCCGTTGCCATACATCACACCAAGGTACAGGATCGCCTCCAGATTGCCCGTGGCCGCGACCTGACGGAACACCGGCAGCGCCGAGCCATATTCCTTCTTGTGATAGAGTTCGACCGCGCGAGTCAACGCCGCGTTCGCGCCGGCTGGTGCTGGCGGCGGGACCGTGGGCCCGATCTGCCCGGACCCCAGCGGTGCCTGCCACAGAATTCCGGCCGCACACAGCGGAACCCACCACCGAACTCTGGAGCAACCCGTGGTCACGGCATTCCGCCTTCCCGTTTTTGGATGCCTCGCCGCTCCCGCCGGTTCCCTCAAAAGCCGGGCCCCGGCGACCGTTCGCCAGTGGGAACTTCCAGCACACTGGCGCCAACCAGCATCACCTCAGTTTGGTCACCAGCCTCGATCGGTCTGTGCCCGTTCCTCGTACTCCGTTCCGAACCCGCCTTCACTGCCGCAAATACGCGTCGTCGCCGCGAATCCAATCCGCGCGCGCGGGCGAGAACAGGTCGATCACCGCGCTGTCTTCCAGCGCGTCCACTCGATGCGGCACATGGGGCGGAATCACCAGCGATTCCCCCGCCCGCACCACCTGTTCGCGTCCTCCGATCAGGAATAACAGGGCGCCGGCCTCCACCATCGAGACCTGCTCGTTGACGTGGCTGTGCTCGGGAACCGTCGCGCCCTTTCGCAGTTCCATCCGCGCGATGGTCATGCTCTCGCTATGGATGACTTTGCGGCTCAGGTGCGGATTCAGCCGTTCGCTCTCTACCGCTTCCCAGTTGTAGAGTTTCATCGGGAGCTATTCTAGCCCGATTCCGCGCGGCTCGGATGCTACCATGGAAACCAATGAAAGCAGGGTCGGCATGCGGGTGCTGTTGGAAGCCGCGTCTCTAAGCCTGTCCAGCGGTGGCCTGGCCCGTTATACCGCCGAGTTGAGCTTGGCCTTGGCGCGCTGCTTTCCGGACGACGCCTTCTTTCTGGCTTCCGATCAGCCGTTCGCTCTGCCTCTCGAATGTCCGCCGAACCTGCAGCGCGGCGGCGGCCCGCGCAACGCCGCCGAACGCCGCTGGTGGCTCTGGGGCTTGAATCGCGAAGCCCGCCGCTTGCGCGCGGACCTGATCCACGGACCCGATTTCGCCGTGCCTTACCTGCGTTCCAGCCCCAGTGTCCTCAGCTTGCACGACCTCTCTCCCTGGATGGACCCGCGCTGGCACCACGCCGCCCAGCGAGTCCGTTGGCGGACTCCCGTGTTATTGGGTCTGGGCATCGCCACCATGGTCGTCACCCACAGCGAAACCGTGCGCAAACAGGCCATCGAACGATTTCGCCTCAGCCCCGCGCGGATCGTCGCCATCCCGCCGGCCGCGCCGTCGTGGCTGCAGCCCGTCCGGACCGCCCCCAGCCGGCCTTACTTTCTGTCCGTCGGCACGCTCGAACCGCGCAAAAACCTTCCGGCGTTAGTGGAGGCCTGGCGTGAGGTTCGCCGCACTCACGACATCGATCTGGTGCTGGCCGGCCGCCGCCGCGCCGACGCTCCCCCACTCCCGGAAGAGCCCGGGCTGATCCTGGCGGGTGAGGTCCCCGACCAGCAATTGGCCGGCCTCTATTCCGGCGCTCTCGCGGTCGTCAACCCCTCCTTCTATGAAGGCTTCGGACTGCCCGCGCTCGAGGCCATGCAGTGCGGCGCGTGCGTGATCGCCTCCCGCGCTCTCTGGGAAGCCGGCGGCGACGCTGCGGTCTACGCCGAGGGTCCCGCTCAACTGGTCCGGGCCATGCGGCAGGCCGCCGACGATCCGGAATGGCTCGCCGCGCGCCGCGCCGCTTCTCTCGCTCGCGCGCGGGAGTTTTCCTGGGACCGGACGGCCGGTTTAACCTACCAGGTCTATGAGGAGGCGCGGCGTCGTTTTGCCCACTGAACCTCGGCCGCGTGCCCTCTTCCTGACGCCGGAATCTCCGTTCCCGCTCGCCGGCGGCGGCGCGCTCCGCAGCGCTTCCTTGCTTTACTACCTGGCCGCGCGCTATGACGTCGATGTCATCGTGTTTCGCCAGCCTGGGGCTCCCGATCCGGCGTTGCAATTTCCAGCAGGACTGGTCCGCCGGGTTTCGGTCATCCCCCTGCCCGCCCACCGCCGCGGCGTCGTCCCCCGGGGCCTGCGCAATGCCATCCGGCTGGTACGCCGCGTTCCCCCGCTGCTCGACCGCTTCTCGGGATTTGACACCTTCCTCGAAACCGCAATCCACGGCCAATCGTATGCAGTAGCTGTGATCGAGCATTTCTGGTGCGCGCCGTATTGGCAGCAAGTAGCGCCCGTCTGTGGCTGTACGGTCATGGACTTGCACAATGTCGAATCGGTTTTGCACGCCCGCTGCGCCGCCGTCGAAACCGGCTTCGTGAGTTTCGCCCACCGGCGATTCGAAAAGGCGGCGCTGGCTTTGGAACAGCTGTGGCTGCCTCGATTTTCCCGGATTCTGACCGCGTCCGAGCCGGACGCCGCCCTCGCCCGTGCGCGCGCCCCACAAGCCTCCGTCACCGTGTATCCCAATGCCATCCCGCTTCCCCCGCTGCCCTCCGCTACTCGCCAGCAGGCGGTAATATTTTCCGGTAATCTGGGGTACCACCCCAACATCTCCGCCGTGCGGTTCTTCCGCCAGCAGGTTTGGCCCCTCCTGCGCGATCGTTGGCCCGCCCTGGTGTGGCGCCTGGTGGGCAAGAACCCGGAGGCCGTCCGGCAGTGGACTTCGGGTGACGAGCGGATTGAGGTGCGTGGGCCGGTCGACGACGCCGTCCAAGAGCTATCTCACGCGCAAATTGCAGTTGCCCCTATTCTCGCCGGCAGCGGCACCCGATTGAAGATCTTAGAGGCTTGGGCCGCCGCATTGCCCGTGGTCTCGACCCGCTTGGGTGCGGAGGGACTGCCCGTCGAGGATGGTCGCCATTTACTTTTGGCCGACAGCGGCTCGGAGTTCGCCGCCGCGGTCACAAAATTGCTCGATTCCCCGCAACTGCGCGAGAAACTAGGCCGTGCTGGGCGACAATTAGTCGAGAGGCAATTTACCTGGGAAGCCGCCTGGAAGAATTTGGATTTATGAGGAGCTTTGTACGGCTGGAGAAGCTCTCGCTTCGCTATACTGGTGATATTAATGCGTTTCGCCGTTGATGCCCACGCTATCGGCCGCCACCTGACCGGCAACGAAGTCTACATTCGGAGCCTTCTGAATTCTCTGGCGGCACAAGATCCGGACGCAGATCTGCTCGCCTACGTCTCATCCGACGAGGCCCGCCGCGCCCTCTCCTCTAAAATTCGGACCCGCCGCGTCTCCACCAATCCCTTTCGGCGCCTCGGCTTCGATCTTCCCGCTAAGGTGTTGCAGGATCAGCCCGATCTCCTGCATGTCCAATACACGGCGCCCCTCGGTTGCCCGGTTCCCGTGGTGGTCAGCGTCCACGACGTCAGCTTTCTGGAACATCCCGAATACTTCACTCCGGAGCGGGCCTGGCAACTGCGGTGCACCGTCGGCCACACGGTCCGCCATGCCGCCAAAATTTTGACAGGGAGCGAGTTTTCTCGAACCGCCATTTTGAAGGCCTACGGCGACCTCGAGGAAGACCAGGTGGTCGTCGTCCCCAATGCCGCGCCGTCGGAATTTCGTGTGATCTCCCGCGAAGCTGCCGCCTCCGCCGTGTGCGACCGGTTTTCGATCCCCGGGCCGTTTCTCCTCGGCGTCGGAGACCTGCAGCCGCGCAAAAATCAGATTGGCTTGATTCGCGCCTTCGCCCGGCTGATCCGCGCCTATCCGCAGTTCCCCCATTCCCTGGTGCTGGCCGGCAAGGAAACCTGGTTTGCCCCGCGTGTGCATGAGGCCGCCCGCGAATCGGGAGTCGCGGACCGCATCCGGTTTGTCGGCTTCGTCTCCGACCGGGAGCTCCTGCAACTCTATAATGCCTGCGACGTGTTCGTCTTCCCGTCCTATTACGAGGGCTTCGGTCTGCCGGCCCTGGAAGCCATGGCCTGCGGGCGTGCGGTCGTCTCCTCGAATACCTCCGCTCTGCCGGAAGTGGTCGATGGCGCGGCCCTGTTGTGCGATCCCTATTCGGTAGGCGAGATGGTGCGAGCCATTGCCGACCTTCTTCTCGATTCCGAACTGAGAGCCCGCATGGGCCGGCTCGGGTTGCAGCGTGCGGCGCACTTCAGCTGGCGGTCCGCGGCGCAAAAGACCCTCGATGTCTACCAAGCCGTGGCCGAGGCGCCTCGCACGGTCACGCAGAGAGTCGCCCTCACCACGGTAATTCATTAATGAACCCGTTCGTTCGATCTCCGCTGCTGGCAGCGGCCGCCTTCGTGTGCGTCGCGACCGCCGGCGCTCAAACCGGATTTCCGTTCCAGAATGAAACCTTGCGGTACACCCTGAACTGGCCCAGCGGCTTGAGTCTGGGGGATGCCGGCTTGACCGCCCAGCGCTCCAGTAGCGGCTGGGATCTCGATCTGACTCTAGACGCCGGAATCCCAGGCTTCGCCATCGCCGACCATTACCACTCCGCCATCAATGCCGGCGGGTGCTCCCTGGAGTTCGACCGGAACACCAGCCACGCCGTCAAAAAAGCCGACGAAAAGACCACCTTCGATTACCCCAACGGACTCGCCCATCGGGTCACGCTCGGGGCGGGCGGCGCCAGCGATCTGCCGATTTCCTCCTGCGCCCACGATGCCCTCGCTTTCGTCTATTACGCGCGCCGCGAATTGGGACAAGGCCGCGTTCCGCCGCCGCAGCAGCTGTTCTTCGGATCCGCCTACTCCGTCCGCCTCGACTACACCGGCGCCCAGACCATCCAGGTGGGCGAAGCCGCTACCCTCACCGATTGCGTGGTGGTGTATCTCAAGGGCCCAGCCTCGGACGTCCACTTCCAGATGTTCTTCGCGCGCGACGCCGCGCGCACACCGCTTTCCATCCGCGTCCCAACCAGTTTGGGAACCCTTTCCCTGGACTTGGTGCGGTAAGATACGCGCATGTCCGGACTGGGTTCGGCCCGGCGCGTCGCTTTCTTCTCGCCTCTGCCGCCGGCGCGCAGCGGAATCGCCGATTATTCCGAAGCCCTGCTGGCTTCGCTTCGGCCCCTGGCCGAGGTCGAAGTCTTCTCCCACGCCGATCCCTCCTTCGACCCCGCACGCTTTGACTCTATCCTCTATCAGGTAGGCAACAATGCCTGGCACGATTTCGTCTACGAGACCGCGCTGCGGCATCCCGGCGTCGTGGTCTTGCACGAATCCAACCTGCACCACCTGATCGCCGATCTCACCATCAAGCGGGGCGATTGGGACGCCTACGTGCGCGAATGTGAGTTCAACGGCGGCGCCCCGGCGCGGGCCTTCGCCGAGCGCGTGCGCCGCCTCGAAACCGGCCCCGACTACGACGGCCTGCCCCTCACCCGCCGCCTCCTGGAATCGGCCCGCGCGGTCGTGGTCCACAGCCGCTTCATGCGGGAACAGATGCGCGCCGCCGGCTTCCGCCGCCCCGTCGCCGTCATCCCGCACGGCGCTTGGGTTCCGCCCGGCGATCGCAATGGCTTTCGCGAAAAATTGGGACTCGATGAAACCACCCCGCTCACCGGAGTCTTCGGCTTCCTCAAGCCCTACAAGCGAATCGCCGAGTCTCTCCGCGCCTTCCGCCGCCTGATCCGTGTGATTCCCAATGCCCGCCTGATCCTGGTAGGCGAACCCCATCCCGAGACTCCCCTCGAACCGATGATCCACTCGCTGGGCCTCTCCGCCCACGTGCGCGTCCTGGGCTTCACTTCGATGGACGACTTCGTGGGATACCTGAGCGCCTGCGATATCGTCTTGAACCTCCGCTATCCCACCGTCGGCGAAAGCTCGGGCACCCTGCTGCGCGCCCTGGGGCTCGGCAAGGCCGTGTTGGTCTCCGCCCTCGGATCCTTCAACGAATTCCCGGAGGATGTCTGCCTCAAGGTGCCGGTCGGCGCCGCCGAGGAAGACCTCATCTTCGAGTACCTCAACCTCCTGATGTCACGCCCCGAAGTGGCGCGGGAGTTGGGCGCCCGCGCCCGGCAGTACGTCGACCGCGAATGCAGCTGGCCGGTGGTGGCCCGGCAGTACGTGGCGTTTCTCGAAGCCATGACTACCGGCGCCGGGTTTCCCGAGGAGCCCGCCGCGGCCGGCGAGCCGCTGTCCCCCCCCGCGCCGCGTTCCTCGCCAGAGACGCCCGCTCCTCCCGATCCCGCTCTCTTCGAGTACTTGCAAGGCTGGGCCGGCGGCGGCGAGGCGCAGGACTATCTCGCCATCCACCAGAGCCGCCTGCGGAAGACCCTCGAAATTACCCCGCGGGGCGGCCCCTGCGATCGCGTCCTCGAAATGGGCGCGTACCTGCAAATCACGCCCGCCCTCCGCAACCGGTTGGGGTACGGCGAGGTGCGGGGGTGCTACTATGGCAAACTGGGCCGGGTGGATCAGCGCGCGGTCACCTCGCGGGACGGCGAATCCTTCGCGTGCTCGATCGATCACTTCGACGCCGAAAAGGATCGCTACCCTTACCCCGATGGGCACTATTCCACCGTGCTCTGCGGCGAGCTGATCGAGCACCTGCTCGCGGACCCCATGCACCTCATGAGCGAAGTCAACCGCATTCTCCAGACCGGCGGGCACCTGGTGCTGACCACTCCCAACATGGCCGGACTGCGCGGCATCGCGGCCATTCTGAAGGGATATCACCCCGGATTCTTCCCGGCTTATCTTTCCCCGTCCGCTACCGCGGAAGGCGACGCGCGCCACAATCGCGAATATACGCCGCGGGAAATCCGCCAGTTGCTCGAGAATTCGGGCTTCGAAGTCACGCTCCTCGAAACCGGCGAGTTTCGCGACGCGCCCCATCCCGAGCTCGCCTGGGTCTCGCATCTGCTGAAACGCTATTGGCTGGATACCGAATTGCGAGGCGACGGCATCTACGCCGTCGGCCGCAAAACCGGCCCGGTCCGCGAGCGTTACCCCGCCTGGCTGTATTCATGAGCGCCGCCTACCTGGAGCCCACCATCCGGCTCGATCCCGGCAGCCGCCGGGCGCACGCCGAATTCGCCATCCGCAATGACACACCCGAGACCTGGCGGGCCTCTGACGGATTCGCCGTCGGCTGTCACGTCTTCGACGCCGACACCGGCACCCTGATCGTCGATGGCGCGCGCGTGGCGTCGGAGCGCGATGTCGCCCCCGGCGAATCCGCGCGTCTCCGCCTCGACTTCGACTGGCCTCCCGAGAACGGCCGCTATCGCGTGCTCCTCTCGCCCATGCGCGAAAACGTCTGCTGGTATTACGACCGCGGCTGGCCGTTCCTCCTCGTCGAGGGTGAAACCGCCGACGGCGTCGTCCGGGGCGTGCATATGCGCGTCGCCACGCAGAGCGTCTTGCGCCGCGCCCAGGTACGGCGCGCCATCGGCCGCGCCGTCGTCTACCCGCTGCTCACCGTCTGGCGCAATCGCGGCCTCATCCGCGCCATGGTCCGTCGCGACATACTGGGGCGCTATCGCGGCTCCTTCGGCGGCGTGTTCTGGACCGTCATCAACCCGCTCCTATTGATGCTCACCTATTTCTTCGTCTTCGGCGTGGTGTTGCGCACCCGCTTCGGCGCCGATCAGAGCCGCTCCGGCTTCGCCCTCTACTTCCTGGCCGGCATGCTCCCCTGGCTGGCCTTCAGCGAGGCCGCCGGCCGCGCCGCCGGCGTCATGCTCGAACACCGCAATTTCGTGAAGAAACTGGTCTTCGCCGTCGAAACTCTGCCCGTCAACCTGGTCGTCTCCGGTCTGGTGAGCGAGTTCTTCGCCGTCATCCTGTTCTGCGTCTTCCTGCTGGCTGTCCGCGGCGGCCTGCCCGCCTCCATCCTGTGGCTGCCCTTGTTGGTCGTCCCGCAGGTCCTGTTCACCGCCGGCGTCAGTTGGTTCCTCGCGGCCTTGGGCGTATTCGTGCGCGACCTCGGCCAGGTGATTGGCTTTCTGCTCACGCTCTGGTTCTTCGTGACTCCCATCTGCTATCCCGATTCGTCCCTCCCTCCGGGTTTCCTGCCTCTGTTCGCCAAGAACCCCATCTACGTCCTGGTGCGCGGCTATCGCGCCGTTCTGCTCGAAAATCATCCCCCGGACTTCGGACCCTTGTGGAAACTCTGGCTGCTGGCGGCGGCCGTCTGTGTCCTCGGCCACGCCTGGTTCTACAAGCTGCGAAAATCGTTTCCAGACGTCATCTAAACCCTTGCTCGCCAAAATCACATTCGCGTTGGTGGCCTACGGGCCGTGGGGCCTGCTCCTGGTCGGTTTCATCGACTCTCTGGGCATTCCCCTGCCCGCCATGGATTTTTTCCTGCTGGGCATCGCGCTGAAAGCTCCCGAGCGGGCCTACTTCGCGGCCCTCATGGCCGTATTGGGCTCGGTAGGGGGAAATATCGCTCTCTTTCTGGGAGCCCGGCACGGTGTCCGGCGCCTGGTGAAGACCGTCGAAGACCCGGGCAAGCCGCGCCGTTTCCAGGAATGGTTCCGGCGCTACGGCCTGGTGACCGTCTTCGTGCCCGCCGTGGTCCCCTTGCTGCCCCTGCCGCTCAAAGTCTTCGTCATTTCGGCCGGTGTGCTGCACACGCCCATCGGCAAATTCGTCGCCGTCATTCTGGTGGCCCGCCTGCTGCGCTATTTCGGCGATACCTGGCTGGGAATCCACCTCGGCTCCGGCGCGCAGGCCTTCCTGGTCCGCAATGCCTGGACCCTCGCCGGCATCGCCCTGGCCCTCTCCCTCGTGTTCTTCCTCTGGATCCGTTGGGCCGGCCGCAACAACCGCGCCGCCTGATCGGGCTTGTACCGCAAGCGTGTGTCGAGCTACACTTCATTTGAGAGATTCGGATTGATCACTCTCGAATGGAGGTTCGCCATGAACCAGACCATCGCGCCCGCGCGCCACGTGCACCTGGATATCGAATTGACTCCAGAAGCCCAGTTCCAGTACCGCAGCCGGGGCCAGGATGCCCGTCGCACCATTCTCCATCACGGGGATGCCATCACCTTCACTTGCTCGGACCGGTTTACCCTTCAGTTCACCGGGCCGTCGCCGTTTCGGGAGGCCGCGCTGCCCGCGCATCAAGAGACCATGCTGCAGTCTCACGAATGGTTCGTCACGTCTCACGTCCGCGAGACCGTGCCGCCGGGCCGATACCCCTACACCGTGGAAGTGATCCAGGGCCCCCGCGCCTTCCAGGACCATCCCGAGATCGTTGTCGAGAACCCCGAGCCGGCCTAGCGGCGGCCTCCGGCAACCGAGCGACAATAGGGATGTGATGCCCCGCACCCTGGCGTGGATCGAGTTGCTCGCCTGTTGGATCGCCTGGGCGTACCCATTTCTCTTCCGCGCGCCTCACTCGCAAAAACGCGAGTCTCTGACGGTGGCCGGCCCCACCCGCCTGGGCCTGCTGCTCGAAGTCTCCGCTATCGGCCTGGCGTTCGTCCGCGCGCCGCGAGCGCCGCGCACGAGCCCCGCGTTTCTAATCGCCGCGCTGGCTTGCGGAATCGTTGCCGCTGGTCTTGCCTGGAGTTCGGTAACACACCTGGGCCGCCAGTTCCGCATTCACGCCGGCCTGTACATCGATCATGAGCTGGTGCGTACCGGCCCCTACGCCTCACTCCGGCACCCCATCTATTCGTCGTTGCTGGCGATTCTGCTGGCCACCCTCCTGCTCTTGACCCCGTGGCCGTGGGCCCTCGCCTCGCTGACGCTGTTTGTGATCGGCACCGAAATCCGCGTCCGCAGCGAAGACCGCCTGCTCGCCTCCCGCTTCGGAGACCAATTCGCGCATTACCGGGAAACCGTGCCCGCCTACCTGCCCTTCGTGCGCTAGAAGCTGGCCTGGCCAGTGAACCCCGGGTGCATTCAGACGCCACCGGGCCCGGCAGCGCGCTCAATCTGTGTCCCTCCGGTGCCGGCTCAAAGGTGCTTTCCGGTTACCCGGCTTCGGGCTCCCGTCGGACGATGCGACCGGCACACCATCTCACACAGAACTGCGTGATAGTTCCTCATTCACCACGCAGTTGGAGCAATGGTCTGATCCTTCCGCGATGAATCTGTCCTAGAGGCGCTCCGGCCGCTCGGTCACGTGGCGAGCGGTCGCGACTTGCGTGCGGCCACTCAGTGAGTGGCGGGTAGCCCGACGACGATGAGAACCGTGTAGTCCTGCTTGTTGCAACCGTTCACAGGGGGCATGTCCGCCCCTGGATTCACCGGAAAACCCGTGGTCTTCACGTTCTCGGGCGAGCACGGTTTGTTAGCCGTCGATGGCGTGTAGCGTGCGGAGCGGCATCCGAGATGGGTGACATCGTAGAGGGTCGCCCCGTCGGCGAGTTCCCAGCGCTGATTGCCGTCCTTGTCCTTGGGCAGAATGGTCAGCACGGTCGTCACGTTGCGGTCGCCCGTGACGAGGTATTTCCCAGGAGCCAGCGGAAAGGTAGGCTTCTCCATGATCAAGCCGTGTTCCTCCAGCCACCAGTCTTTAGCGTCGAATTTCCACTGTGCCGGCGCCACGCCGCCGGCCGCCTTCAATTGAGGATAGTGGTCCAGCTTGCAAGCGCGCGGGCCCGGGTCCTGGTTCCAGAAGCCCCATGATTGCGCCCCGTTGCCGGAGGTGGCCCCGGGGTCTCCCAGCGCCGCGATAAACTGCGGCTCGATGCGCCTGAACTTCGAGAGGTCTGCGCCTGATGCGGGAACCGTCAGCAGCAGGCCGGCAGCCAACATGAGGGATCCCATAGACAGGAGCCGGCGGCTCACGGACGGCACGAGGTGACGGATATTCATGCGATTCCTCCGGTTGGACGACCTGATGACATCCTACACCAACGCGCGCCCCGAAGCTGGCCTCCTCGTGGTGAATCTCGACCTTGGCACGGCGAGGCCATTCGGCGTGGCCGAACTCACCATTTCCTGGTGGCGGTACTTGCCCGTAGCTATCGGATTGCCGTTCTCGGTCGCCGAAACCCATGCCTCCGGAACGTTTTGATACTATATCTCGGAACGGTCAAAACTCCGCGGCAGTTCCGGATGCTGTCTTGAAAGGCCGCGCAGGACAAGGATTTGCCTAAAGTGCAGCACGGTCTATAGGGCAGGAATCAGTGGACCGATGAAGACGATTTCCGATTCAGAGAGCACCAGTCAACTCAACAGGGGGATGTCATGAAACTGAATTCCATTCGTCAAGCGGCCGTCCGGGCGGCCGTGTTGGGGATGTGCGGCGTCGTACTGGCAAGCGCACCGGCTGCGCGTGCGGAAGACAAGATGACTGCGCAGTCATTGATTGACCGCCAGCTGATCCTGGATCAGATCACGCGTTACTACTACAACTTCGGCAAAGCGGACCGGCAGAGCGAAGAGAGCTTTTATGCCGAGGACGGCGAGTTGATTCTCGGCACGAGGCACTACAAGGGCAAGGAAGGCATCAAGCAGGCATACAACCGTGCCCCCGCGGCGCCTCCATCCGGCGCGGCCCCTGCGGCTGGAGCGGCGCCCGCTGTCGCCGCGGCGCCCCCCCGCGAGAGGACCGCTTTCAACGTGGCGATCGAGAATCCGCTGATCGTCGTGCACGGCGACACGGCCACCTCGCAGGTCATTTTCACCGAGTACCGGCAGGAGAAGGTGGGCGATCCGATGAAGTTTACGACCCAGGGCAAGGAGTACGCCACGTGGGTCAAGGTGAATGGCCAGTGGCTCTACAAGACCCGCCAGATCGCGAGCGGCAGTAACCCGCCGGAAGGCTGGAAGGAATAAGCCCCCGGCGCGTTGGATGCTCTGGCGTCGGAACCGCTGTGTCCGGATCCCTTCAGCCCCCGATGCCCCCGGAATCTGGCAGGAGAAAGTAACATAATATAAAGGTCCCGTCGTCAAGTCTTTCAGTTGATGCATGGTACCGAGGGTTTAACGATGCGAAAACATTATCGCTTGGTCCTTTCGTTGCTGCTCCCAGCCTTTTTGGTCCTCGGCGGATATGCCGTCCTTAAGGCTCAGCCAAGAACTTCTTCGACGGCCCGCGCGAAGCGCTGGTCGGATGCCGCCACCTGGCCGGACAAGAAGGTGCCAGGCAAAGACGCCGTGGTCACCATTGAGAGGGGCATGAACGTCGTCCTCGATGTCACTCCGCCGGCGCTGCACGGTTTAACGATCAATGGCAAACTGAGCTTCGCGGACAACAAAGATCTCGAACTGACCACCGAGTGGATCATGGTCCACGGGGAGTTGGAGATTGGCACGGAAGCCAAACCCCACACGCATCAGGCGACCATTACCCTCACTGACAACGTCAAAGACGAAGATTTTGGTGGACTGGGTGGAAATGACCGCAGTGACCGCGGGATTATGCTCATGGGAGGAACCCTGAACCTGCACGGTACGGAGAAGAACTCCTGGACCAAGCTGGCACAGACGGCCGCCGCGGGCAGCAGCACCATCGAAGTCTTGAATCCTGGTGACTGGAAGAAAGGCCAGACGATTGTCCTCGCGTCCACGGATTTCGATCCCCACCAGGCAGAGGAGCGTACCATTGCCGCCATCCGTGGCAATACCATCACGCTCGACAAGAAACTGGACTACATGCACTTCGGCAAGATCACCTTCGACGTGGATGAACGCGGCGAAGTCGGCATGCTCTCGCGCAATATCGTGATCCAGGCTTCCGAGGACGCGGACAAGACGCTCTTTGGCGGCCACATCATGGCCATGATCGGGAGCAAGATGTTTGTCGATGGTGTCGAGCTCAATCGCATGGGGCAGAACATGCATCTGGCCCGGTATCCGATCCATTGGCATCTGATCGGCGATGCGCAGGGGCAGTACATCAAGAACTCCGCCATTCACAACACCTTCAGCCGCTGCGTGACCGTGCATGGCACCAATTACCTGGACATTGAAAACAACGTGACCTACAACAACATTGGTCACTGCTTCTTCCTCGAAGACGCCGTGGAGCACGACAACCAGTTCGTCCACAACCTGGGGATCCTGACCAAGTGCCATCCGGACGCGCCGTGCCGCCCGACCAACCTCGGCCCGTTCGTATCGGAGGGCGGCAAGAACTTTGATCCGGCCGGCCAGGACGCCAAGGATATCCTGATCCCTTCCGACAACACGGCGTCGACTTTCTGGATCACCAATCCGGACAATATTTACCGGGACAACGTGGCCGCGGGCTCCGACTCGACCGGTTTCTGGTTCGCCTTGCCGGAGCATCCGACGGGCAAGTTCGAAGGCACGGAGATCAGCAAGACAACCTGGCCGCGTCGAACCCGGGTGCGGGAGTTCAAGGGCAACACCGCCCATTCGAACTTTGACAGTTTCCTGTTCGACCGCGGCCCCAGGGCCGATGGCCATTTCGCCGTCGGCGGGCATATTTCCCTTGCCAATCCCGCTGACGCGAACGGCCCTCAAGTGGAGTCGGTCATCGAGGATTTCACCAGCTACAAGAACCGCAATAGCGGCATCTGGGCCCGCGGTGAGATGCACACCTTCAAGAACCTGAAGATGGCCGACAACGCGATTGGCTACACGCATGCGTCCGGCAGCTTCGGTCAATCCGCCTTTACGTCACGGGTGGTGGACTCGCGGTTCGTGGGCGAAACCGAGAACCTCGGCAACCCCAGGACGCCGGCGGAAATGGCGTACGGCCGCAGCTTGCCGGAGCCCGAACTCCCGGATTTCCCGATCCGCGGCTACGAGTTCTACGACTACCATCATGAACTGGACAATGACACCTTCGTGAATTTCCAGGACAACGCCACCCGCAAGACGGGCGCGATCTCTTACCTGCTGTATACCAGCTTCGGAATGAGCTCCAACAACACCGTACAGCGCGCGAAATTCATCAACGCCAAGCCGGTGTATTTCCCGCCGATGGAGTATAAGTGGAGCAACGATGATTACGGCAACGGGAGCTATCAGACCTCGGTGTTCCACGACCTGGACGGCTCGGTCGACGGTGTCCCCAATTCCTTCATTCTCATCAACGACAAAAACGACGCAATCGCCATCGACGACGCCTGTGAGGTCAAGCCCGCCTGGAACGCGGCCGTGTGCAAGGGCGACGTCGGGCGCATGACGGTTGGCGCCCCCGCCGGCGGTGGCGGTCGTGGCGGTCGTGGCGCCGGTGGTGGCAGAGGCGGCGCTCCCGCGGTGGCCGGTCCCGGCGGTAGAGGCGGGGCTGCGGGAGCTGGCGCTCCTGGCGCTGGCAGGGGTGGTGCCGGTGTTGTCGTTGGCCGCAGAAACGGGGTCCTGGGCGCTCCTGCACCTGCGGGGCCGCCCATCGTTCTCAGCCGCAACGGCAAGGAGTTTCCCGTCACCGGAGAAACCAACGTACGAGCGGGTACCGAGATCAAGGTGACCACCGAAAGGCCGTCCTTGTCCCTCAGCGTGAAGGAACTGGATCGCGGCTCGTGGGTGATGTTCGAGCTGCCGGGATTCACCACGGCAGCGTCCGGTACGGAGCAGAGCAGCCTGGATGCACTGCGCCAGGCCAGTGCCACCTCGTACTACAAAGGCAACGGTTCGCTGTGGGTCAAGCTGGTCTCCAGCGGTGACGTCCTGGGCAGCGGCCCTGGCAGCGGCCCAAGTGGCGGAGCCACCCTCCTGGCCAGCCGGTAAGCAGAACCCTGCTGCACGAGCAAGAGCCCCCGGCGCAGGCCGGGGGCTTTTTTTGTGTGCCGAGCATGTTCGACAGCTCTGGGGTGTAAGTCCCCTCTACAACCTGATGGAGGTGAAGTAGTAGCGAAGCGCAAGGGCGTTCCGGCGACGGAGGGTCTGAAAGAAGCGTGAAGCAAACGCACGAGCCGATGTACAAAAACCGGATCTGAGGCATACGGTGCCGGGCGAGCGGGCAAAGGACTGCGAAGCCCATATCCATCAAGGGCACTGGTTGTAAATTCGACTCGCTCGGGATTCCAAGATTGACTGGCGGCCGATAGCTCAACCCACCGAACCGCCGTATACGGACCCGTACGTACGGTGGTGTGACAGGGAAAGCGGGCGACCGCCTACCTATGTTTATTCGTACTGCAATGCTGCGCAATCGGTTCCCGGAGCAAAGAACCGCAGCCGATGATAAGGAAAACAGCCTGATCTGCGCCATTTTTCTGCGAACTCCCCCGGCTCCAGGCCACTGTCTCACCAGAACCCCGATGATGCCACGCAGACCCCGCGTCGTGGTCGCCGGGCTTCCTCACCACGTCACCCAACGCGGCGTGGACCGCTTCGAATCCGACTTTGACCGCCGCACCTATCTATGCTTGCTCGGCGATGCGGGAGTATGCCGCAGGCCCAGGAGGTCATACCTATACAATCCATAAGGCTATGGGCCGGCGAGCGGGATGATTGGGGAGGTTCTGTGGTAGCGGCCGAGGGGCGGAGGCCTTGAAGATCCCGGCGGATGAATTCGTCCGAACTGTCCATCCTGGCTTTGAATTCCTCCGCCGGGCTTGTTCCAACAAGCGGTTGCTCAGCAACGCCTCAGTTATTCTTCTTGCTGGCGCCCAGGCGGTTTCCGCTCGGAACCAGCGGTGGAGGCGAATAGGGCTGACTGCGCGGCGGCGGTTGGAAAACCGAGGGGTTTCTGATATTGAACGCGTAGTAGCGTTGGTTCGGCCCACAGAGCATAGCATACGAGAGCGTACCTGAGGGCGCGACATCCGCGAGCAGCCGCGCCAGGACATACTTAGCAGGCTCATTGGTAGCGGTTATGCTCACTTTCGGCCCGGAAAAAAACGTCCCCATACCGTCGTCGAGCCCTGCACCTGTTTTTTGGGAGACCTGCTGGAGGATTGCGTCGAGCGCCTTAATACCAGGGACCTCCTGGAGGGAGACGTTTACCGGTGTATCGAGAACCGGCTGCGTTGGAACGGCGGCCCCGGTGCTCGAGTGGTGGCTTGCCGGCTCGACAAAGAAAACGCCGCCGTGAGAAGAGTCCACCCTAAATGTTCCCGGGACCGCGCCAGCGCTCTGCGCAGCAGCAATTACTGCGTTCAAGGCAGTCGCCACGCTGAGGTCGTCAGGCAGCTTCCCAGTTGGGTCAGTGGGCACGTTCACCGAGAACGACCCGCCCTTGGGCACGACGGCCGTGGCGGCGGGGAGCGGAGCTTGAAGATCAGCCGCAGAGTAGTCCTGCAGATCCTCGTAGTGTATCGGAACGTCGGTGAGTTTCTGAAGTTGCATGAGCGCTTCGGAAATGGGGCGGCTTCGCTGGTCGACTCTAATGGTTACCTGTTGAGCCGATAGGGCGCTGCACGCAACTGCGGTAATGAGAAACTGCCGGAAGAATCTGGCGACTTGCATCGGAACTCGATTCGGCGTTATTGAGGATTGCATACACCACCTCCACATGCATACTGTCTCCATGCTTCAATGTGGTTACCACTGGTCTTCCCGACGCCACCTGCGCCGGGGGCTCTTCCTGATACAGCAGGGGTCAGCTTACCTGCTGACTTGGATACTGCTTCCAGTTCCGCCGCCACGGCCGGGACGCATGCCGCCACCGTTCGAGACCAGCTTGACCCAAAGTGAACCATCGCCCTTGTAGTACGAGGTGTCCTTGGCGCTGCGCAGCGCATCCAGGCTGGTTTGCGCCGGGCCCGCGGCTGCGCTGGTGTATCCCGGTAATTCGATGAGAACCCAGGAGCCGCTGTCCAGCTCCCTTAGGCCAATGGTCAGGGATGGCGCTTCGCTTTCCGCCCGGATCTCGGTACCGGCGAGTACCGTGGTGTCCCCGTTGACGCTCAGTTTCCGGCCATTGCGGCTGAGAACGACCGGTGGAGCGCCTCCACCGAAACCTCCTCTACCCCTAGCTCCGCCACGACCTCCCACCGCACCAGGGCCGCCAGCCGCGCCGGGAGCGGCGGCAGGCGTGCCAGGACCGGCAGCCGCGCCAGGGCCGGCAGCTCCGCCTCTGGCGGGGCCTGCGCCGCGACCGCCGAAACCTCCGCCACCGAAGCCTCCGGCGCCGGCGGCGCCAATCTGCAGGCGCCCCATATCCCCCTTGCACACGGCAGCGTTCCAGTCCGGCTTGATTTGACAGTGTTGCGGATCGTCCGCGATCCCGTTGTCAATCACAATGTAGGAATCGCGGACGCCGCCGACCGACCCGTCGATATCGTGGAACACCGCGCCATTCCAGCCGGAAAACCTTCCGAATTCACCGGAGAAGGACCAGCGCTGATCCTGCTGCGGCGGGAAATACACCGGCTTGGCATTTTCGAATGTCAGGCCTTCGACATCGTTGTTGGTGCTGATGGGAAAGCTGGTGTACAGCAGGTAAGAGAGGGCTCCGGCTTTGCGAGTGGCATTGTCCGCAAAATTGACGAACTTGGTATTGCTCACATGGTGCGTGAAGTCGTAGTATTCGTAGCCACGGATCGGGTAATCCGCGTCCGTGCGCGGCATGGTTCGACCATACGCGATTTCCGCTTCGGTTTTGGGCGTGCCTTTATTGGCGGTTTCGCCCACGAACAGGGAGTCCTCGACTTTCGAGGTAAAGTCGCCGTGGTACGGGGCCACACCAGGGTACGCGTGTGTGTAGCCGATCCCGCTGTCGGCCAGTTTCAGGCCCTTAAACACATGATTCTCGCCACGGGCCCAGATGGCCGCACCAGCGTTCTTGTAGCTGGTAAAGTCTTGGATCACGCTTTCCAGCCTCGCGCTGTTGGTGTCGCTGGGATCCGTATAGGGCAGATGCGTGTTCCCGCCCAGGTTGAATTTACCCTGTGCATTGGTTCCGCGATCAAACAGCAGGCCGTCGACGTCGGAGTGGGCGACGTTGCCGGAAAACTCCTTCAGTTGCATACGACGCGGCCAGGTCTTCGCACTGATCTCCGTGCCTTCAAACTTACCCGTTGGATGTTCTGGGAAAGCCATCCAGAAGCCGGTTGCCTCAGAACCCGCGGACACATTCCCCCGGTACGTATTGTCGGGGTTGGTGATCCAGAAGGTGGACGCCGTGTTGTCGGAAGGAATCAACTGGTCGGTGGCATTTTGACCGGCCCCTGAGCCGTTCAGGGCGTTGGTCGAATTACACGGCCTGGTGGGATTGCACCGGGTCAGCATCCCCAGGTTTCCAAGGTACTGGTTCCCGTGTTCCACGCCATCTTCGAGGAAGTAGCAGTGACCCACGTTGTTGTACGCCACATTGTTCTCAACCCGCACATTGTTCGTGCCATGCACCGTCACACAGCGGCTGTAGGTGTCGTGAATCGCAGAGTTCTCAATGTATTGCCCCTGCGTATCGCCCACCAGATGCCAATGGATCGGATACCGCGCCAGGTTCTCGTGCTGACCCATTCGGAAGAACTCGACACCGGAGACTTTCATGGTTGACCCGGCCATCGCCATCACATGCCCGCCACTGAACGACTTCTCTGCGTCGGCTGAAGCCTGGATCCGGATATTGCGTGTCAGCATGCCGACTTCCCCACGCTCATCCACGCCGAAGGTGACTTCGCCGTAGTGCATGTACTGAAGTTTCTGATCGAGCGTAATCACTTTTCCAGAGATGCCGGCGATGGTTCGTTCCTCTGCCTGGTGGGGATCGAAATCCGTGGACGCGACCACAATCTGCTCGCCTTTTTTCCAGTCACCGGGATTCGCGACTTCGATGGTGCTGCTACCCGCGGCAGCTGTTTTGGTCAGCCGGGTCCAGGAATTTTTCTCCGTACCGTGCAGGCTCAGAGTTCCGCCCATCATCATGATCCCGCGGTCACCCATGGTTTCAATGTCTTCACCCGGGACGTTATTGGTCAGGGTAATGGTCGCATTGCGCGTGTGGGGCTTGGCTTCCGTACCAATCTCCAACTCCCCGTGCACCATGATCCACTCGGTGGTCAGTTCCAGATCTTTCTTATCTGCGAAGCTCAGTTTCCCGTTGATCGTTAAACCGTGCAGCGGCGCCGGACTGACATCGAGGACCACGTCCATGTCCTTCGCAATGGTGACAACGGCGTCTTTGCCGGGCACCTTCTTGTCCGGCCAGGTGGCTGCATCGGACCAGCGCTTCCCGCGGGCCGTCGAAGAAGTTCTTTGCTGAGCCGTAAGGACGGCATACCCGCCGAGGACCAAAAAGGCTGGGACCAGCAACGAAAGGAACAAGAGAGAATGTCTTCGCATCGTTAGACCTCCGTGAGTGCTGCACTTCAGGCAAATCCTTGCCCTGCGCGGCCTTACAAGACAGCATCTGGAACTGCCGCTGAGTTTCGAGCGCCCCGAGATATAGTAACAGAACGTTCCGGCTGCCGTCCCTGTCTCGCACATCCGGCACAGTTTCCCGAACTGCTTGTTAGCCGTCCTGTTAAGCAGCAGGTGGCTTTTCGAAAAACGCCTGGCGAGCCACGTGGAAGTTGACGAACTTCTCCTCCCCAATGGTTTACGGCGAGAGAAACGCGCCGCATGCCGCAAGTCACTTGGCTCCTTCGCTGAGAGAACGCTGCCCTCCGCTGTCAGAGATGCTACTATCAGGCCGTGCAAAACCGAACCGGACCAAGGAGCATGGGGCAGTGGATGGCCCGTTTTATGGTATGTGGAATGCCCGCTGAGCGGAGAGCCGTGACGCAGCCTCACGCAGCAGGCTCTCGCCGAGATGGTGGGCATGCACATCTCGCAGATCCGCCGCTACGAAGCGGGGCAGTCGCAGCCCACGCTCGACGCCATCCGCAAGCTCGCGATGGCGCTCACGGTGAGCGCAGATATGCTGCTGTTCGAAAAAGACGAGACGGGGCCGGACGAAGAGCTAAAGCTGCAGTTCGAGGCGGTCTCGCGCCTCGATCCGGAGGAGAAGAAAATCATCCGCTCCGTGATTGAGAGCATGATCCTGCGGCATGAGGCGAAGCGGTGGTCTAACAGCCCGTGTCTAAAAACACTTCCTTGGTGGAATGTTTCGCCGTAGAATCAGGCATGGCGATGGGAACGAAGCGAGCCAGACAGAAGCAGGAAGAGTTGTTCTATGCCAGCGAGCAGGCTGAAGCGCCGGGGCA